>JAFUGE010000009.1 GCA_017469545.1 Clostridia bacterium | reverse complement strand
TGATAGTTTTTTTGCGGTATAAACTAATTTATTATAATAAAGCTCCCTGTAAATACTATTACAAGGAGTTTTTAATATTACCTGTTTGGATAAACTAGAGCTTCTACTATGAATCTAACTGCATCTGAAATGCCAGTTTTGTAGTATTTAGCATAGAAATGACCATTTTGTTCATCAAGATTTTCTTTTAGCTTTTCTACATATTGTGATATTTCCCTTTTTTCTTCTTTTGATAATTTTTCAAAGTAGGTATCAATATTTAGTTTTTCTTCTTCTGAATCCATAACAGCCTTATCTTCATCTGTTAAAGCAGCTATTTCATTGATCCTTGCTTCAAAAAGCTCATCTATAATTGTACTAATTCTTTTCATTATACTTTTCCCTCCCTTCAAGAAAAGTATAAATGTGAAAAAAGTAATAGTACACCCCAGTCGCTTCAAGAGTTTCAACTAATTATTATTTCAAAAGCCTTATTTACTAACACTTTTACTGACAGACAAAATGCACAGAACAGTTTGATTTTTTGTCGATATGACAAAATTATGCTATATAATAGACATTTTTAAGTAAATATGGTATATTTGGCAGATAAAGGAGGTTAAAATTGGTATGGAAATTCAAGAAATGAATACAAATGAAAAAATAATAGAATTAAAGAATCAACCATCAGTAACTGCATACTTAGAATTTTTACAAAATACTATAACTAGAATGGCAGGAAATAGCGGAAATATAAAAGCATTAATAGCTGTAATCTATACTATTTTTATTACTATATTACTTGCTATAAAAGAGTTAAGATGTCATTGGTGGATAGGAATAGTTATTGCAGTAGTAGGAATAATTATGGATTCATACTATTTAGCATTTGAAAAAATGTACAGGAAAAGATACAATGACTTTGTAAAAAGGCTAAATGATGGTCATCTTGATTCAAAAGATATTTATAATATGAATCCGCGAAATACTGATTTAAAATACGAAGTATTGGCTGTTATGTTGGAAGCACTAGAATCTTTTTCTATTATTGGGTTTTATATATTGTTTATTGGTATTACAGTTATATTAAAATTTATTTAAAGAGATTGGAGAGGGTGTCCATGAAGAATGTATTTTTTAGTTTTCATTATGATAACGATGTAAGTAGGGCGAATGTTGTAAGAAATAGTTGGGTTATCAGAGGAAATAAAGATGCAGGTTTTATTGATAAAGCAGAATTTGAAAAAATAAAGGCAAAGGGTAATAAAGCTGTGTATGATTGGATTGACAATCAACTTATTGGTACAAGTGTAACTGCTGTGCTGATTGGCGAAGACACTTGTAATAGAGAGTTCGTTAGATATGAATTACAACAAAGTTTTAAAAGAGGGAATAAAATAATAGGAATTTTTATTCATAATATTAAGGATATGAGAACAGGTTTAACTTCGCCTAAGGGAAACACAACATTTGGAGTATTAGGAAAGGATTCCAGAGGAAATGATGTATATTTTTCACAAGTAGCAAAAACATATGACTGGATAGATGATGATGGATATAACAATTTTGGCAAATGGATAGAGGACTAGTAAGGAGGATTATATGGGACATAAAATATTTGTATCATATAAATATGCTGATGACAGTGTAAAAAACTTAAATTATTTTGAAAATTCAACTGTTAGAGACTACGTTGATAAGCTTGAGGATAAAATAGATAATTCTAATCATATATTTAAAGGCGAAAGTGATGGAGAGGATTTGTCAAATCTAAGTAATGATGAAATATGGGAAAAACTAAAAGATAGAATCTATGACAGCACTTTAACTATAGTATTTATTTCTCCAAAAATGAAAGATAATTCTAAATCCGATAGAGAACAATGGATTCCATGGGAAATATCCTATTCGTTAAAAGAGGTTAAAAGAAGAAATGAAGCAGGCCAGTCCGTTACAAGCAAAACAAATGCAATGATTGCAGTTGTTTTGCCTGATGTTAATAATTCTTATAACTATTATTTGGAAGAACATGTTTGCTGTTGGCCACCCTGCAGAACACACCATACGGATAAGTTATTTAAGATTTTGAGAGAAAATAAATTCAATAAAAAGAATCCAACCCAAATAAAATGTCAAAATGATTCAGACAAAAAAATTTATTCTGGCGAATGCAGTTATATAAAAGCAGTAAAATGGGGAGATTTTATTGATAATATAGATAAATACATTGATGAGGCTTATGAAAGACAGAATAACATTGAAGACTATGACATATGTAAAGAATTGTAATTGCATTATTTTATGTATATGAGGTTGTCCTAAAATAAAGGCACCTTAGCAAAAAATCCAGCTCGAAAGAGTTGGATTTTTTTGAATATATTTTTTGAAATTTTTATGTAAAATGTATTTCTGTTAAGCTATTTATTAAATTTATAATATCTTTCCTAAGTTATTCATAATCAGATATATTTGCTTCATTACTATGCTCGTTTCTCGTTTCTCTTTTCTCTTCTCGTTTGTTCACTCATATCAATACGATTAGTGCTAGTGTTATCTTGAAGAAATCCTTCGCCATTTTCATAAAAGTTTCTTATATCAGACATTACAACTCCAGCAAAAGGGTTCATCCTTGAATCAAATATGCCTTTGTGCCCGATACCTCTGTATATTTTTGCTTTAATATTGTAATCATTTTCTTTATAATACCTCAATGAATTTATAAACCTTGAATTTAAATCTTCACCATAAATCTCTCTTTGCTCTTTTCCTATTTCAGCTGGGGTAGTATCTCCCTTATATGACATATCATGCATTGGTGCTGGTATTTGTGTTTTATCTATTCTTCTGCCCTCTTTATCTCTTCTTATTGCATTTCCATTAATATCCCAATTTCCTGCCTCATGAGCTTCTCCTTGACCAACATAATAGGCAAAGTCTATTTTCTTATATTCGGTTTCATCCAATTCTTTTCCAAATAACGCTTTATAATCTTTTGTTCCCAAAGGATAACCTAATTCTTCATTTGGTATAGGTATTGAACCAGCAGCACCACCAATACAACATCTATGTATTATTTCTGGGTGTATTAAAGCAAATCTTTGAGCAAATACTCCAGATGCTGAATAACCATTTAAGAACACTTTTTCCTTTACTCGTGTATTTGTTGTTTCACTAATAAATCTTTTTGCATCTTGAATACATTCTAATACTTGTAAATCTATTCTCTGACCATTACCTTTTTCTTCTGTAAAACATTCTTTAGCAAGTTGTTGAACATCACATTCAGGTGTAGATTGTGGGATTAGTGGAATTACAATAGGTGCTTTATCAGATATTGTAAATAATCTACGAGCCGTGTTTTCAATTTCTGCCTCCATAATTTTTTTATCGCCACTTAAATTTATTGTTTCAACTATCATTTCTGTATCAGTTTTAATCTTATCAGTATATGCAATGGCATACGGAAGACTTGTTCTATCATTTACAATAGTCATAGTGTATTTTGTACCATTAATTACTCTTTCAATCGTTTGATTTTTTCCATACCGCTTTCAGCAGTTCCTTTTTCATCTATTTGATGTACACTTTCGAGTTGCATAAAATAATCATTTAGGCTTTCTGTTTTTTCAGGCAATCTAAATCCAAATTCTTTCATTGCCTTAACAACACTTTCATCTCTTTTTTGAACAAAGTCAGCAAAATTAGATATATCTAATACTTCTGCTCTTTCTATTTCTTTAGGGAAAACATATCTTACACCTTTCTGATTTAATTTTATAAATTCATCCTGCCACATTGCAAATGCTCCATTATAAGTCTCGGGTATGACAGCACATAGAGTTCCATCCTCAATACCTCGTGAAAAAACATTTCCACCAGATATTCCCCTTCTCTCTTCATCTGGTGTTAATTTTGATGCTCTACCATCTGCTATATTATAGTTTGGTGTCCACCAAGAAAAGCCATCTCTAATATGATACATCCCATTTTTGTCTGGATTTCCAATTTGATCTGGTTCAAGTTCTGCAGTTGTTCCATGATATAACATATTTGGAAATGCACTATTGGAAGAGTTGTATTCAAAAACATCACTTATTTGTGGATTTGTAATTGTTTCAAAATCGAATCCATTTGCCTTCATATCATCAATCAAAACTTGTAACCTAGCAGAATCATTAGCTCTTGTTTTTAAATATCCTTTTATCAATTCTCTTAATTTTTCTTTTGGTATATCACTGTTTACATCTCTATATATCATAAAATCCTGCATACCAATGTCGTAGTATAAATTACTAAATAATGTTACATTTGCCTGTTTTTCTGTTCTTCCTCTCCCTCTTTTTAGGAAGGTTTCAATATACTGTCCATTTTGTTTTCTTAGATTATCTCTTTCGTCATCAGTAAGCGAATATTCCGATCTTCTTGGAACATTATTCATAAACAACACCACCAAATCACAAAAATATTTTTACTCAGACTATATACCAAAGAAATCCTCAACTTTTTCTATCATTATTTCCTGTACTCCCTCATCTTTTATATCCATTTGTTCAACTTCTTCAATTACTTTTCTCCCAATATTATATAACTTTGCTCCGAATACTATATTTAATAGTTCTGAAATTATAATAAAAACAAAAGCAATAGCTATTAGTAATAGTCTATTATTAATAGTTGGAACAGCAAATACGATTAGCAATGCTATTACAGATAAAATCATTATTAATAAAAAAATTGTTTTTAACATTTTATATTTGTCTCTTACACTCTTGTATTTGCTCAATATTTCCTGTACTTCAGTGTTATATTCTTCGTTACTTTTCATATCAATCACCCCATCTATCATATTTAATAGAATTCTATTATAATTATACCATAAAATGCCTTATTTAGCAACAATTCGGCATCTTTTGTAATAAAAAAGGATAGTGCAAAATTTAACACTAACCTTATGTATTTACCTCTTAAATAACTTTTTTATCTTACTAATGAACCTCTGCCACAAAGATTCTCTTACGCATGGAACAATTTGATGCTCGTCTTTAGAATTATCCACTTTTTGTCTTATAATATTAATATTAAACTGTTCTTTGGCACTTTTTTCGTTTTGCTCAAGAATTTTATTGAATTTTTCTTTTTCATCCACATCATTACAAATATATCCTAAATACAATAATGACAATAATTTTGCTGTATCTCTTGTAATTTTCTGTGCTTCGATTGGCATATTTTTATCAAAAGTAAAATTCCATTTTCTATCTTGTTTGGCTTGCATATGTTGAATTATTTCATTTGGTATTTCTTTTAGCAAATCTAATTCGTCTAAAATTACTAAAACTTCTTTATAAGATTTCATTTGAATAGTGTTTGACATCATATTCTCCTTTAACTATGGCACTAATAAAAATCTTTCATTATTTGAAATTTCAATTTTACCTTTTATTTCATTTAACTCTGTTGAATCAACTGTAGAACCGTCTATATTTATATACTCTATATTAGGAGCAACATCCATAATCATTCCTATATTTTTTATTTCATAATTATTTATAGACAATCTCTTTAAATTATCCATTCTTTCAATGTCATTAATATTTAATTCCGTCTTCCTATTTTCATCCCCAATTATCGTTAAAGATTCTGCTGTGAATTCTTTAAATTGCTTTAATTTTAAATCATTACACATGTTAAAATAAAATCTATTGATAGATTCATTTATTGAAAGATTAAGTCCATTCAATTCACAAAAGTCAAAACAAATTGATTCTAATTTAGGAATCCTATTTAAATTTTTAATATCACTTTCTGATACATCAAACTTAAATAATGTGCATCCTTTTAAATTTTTAAATTGAATTAAATCACCTGTTATGCAATCTGTCTCTTGGTATAATGCATTCATCTTTTTCAAACTAATATAGTCAATTTTATTCAAATCCTCTACGGTTAATTCATCAGCACTTTTATTTAACAAGGATGATATATATTTTTTCAAACTCTCACTTTCAATCATCATGTTCACCTCTATCATCTCCATTTTCTATAAATTCGTGCTCATCATTATTTTTTGATATACTTCTTTTAAAGCCGTAGCCATGTTTCTTTTAGCTCTGATTTTGTTATTTTAAACAAGTTAATGTATTTGTCAACCATTCTACCTAATAGGCGTTTATTGTTACTTGTAATATCTTGCTTCGTTTCTTCAGTAGTTACTACTTCCTTATCTTCTTGCGGTAAATTAATTCCTTCTTGACTATCATCTTCTATTTCTGCTACATCTTCTGATTTCTCATTCACATGCTTTACCAATGTTTTCCCGGCTATGTATTCTTGCCAAGCAACTAAAAATTTATCATCTTCTCCGTTTCTTATATCTTCTTCTAAAGTGTCTTGATCAACAAAATCAGGGAACATATCATTTTGAAAGCACTCCGCTACAAAAGCTGGATCTTTTGTTTTTATTGCAGCTGAATACATATCGTATTCAGTAAGTGTATTGCTGCCTTGCATTATTACTTTCTTTATAATATCGCCATCCATTGTTTCAATTGCAACAGCTAGTGTTCCAGATAAGTCCTTAGTCTTTGATTCAAGCTGTCCTTTCACCCATTCTTTCATATATTCCTTATCTTGTGTTGCTATTAATAAATCATGTGTTCGATATTTTAACTTTTCGCTTTCTATACAATTTTTTAAATAATCTTGATTATCAAGAGATATGATTAAACCAGCAATCAGCCTTTCATCTAACTCTAACGAAGCTTTTGTTTTGTTTTGCTCATTATTATCACTTATTAAAATATCAATCCATTTCTTTTTTGTTTCATCGTCTCTAGTGTGCAAGTAATTTATCTTATCTAATATACTACCGCTGTGCCTCAATATAAATTCATCATCAACCAAATCAAATACTGATGTTTCACACTTGTGCTCATAACTAGGTCGATTTTTCCCATATTTATCATGATCAGAAAATTCCGAATCCGTTTTTAACAATTCAACAGTAACAAGTCCATTTTCATTTACAATTCTATCTCTTGCCCATGTTAAGTCAAAATTAAACCAATGCCCTCCAATTTTGACTTGATTCCATGCATGTCCGTGTTGATCTTCTAGTGGGATATTCTCTTTGTCTTTTATTTCAGGATTTCCACTAATGTATTCACATTCAATGTCGTGCATTTTTAATGCAAGTTTCAGCGTTTTTGAATTTCCACTACAAACACTTCTACCCTTTAAAATAGCATTTCTTACTGTGTAAGTATCATGGTCTCTACAACCTATGCCCATTTTTTTGCAATATTCGATTTCATCGTCGTCATACTCAATATGTGCAGCTAATCTTTTACATATTTCTGAAAATACCTCAAATTGGCTTTCAAAATCATTGCTTTTTGGTTTTTCTATACCTTTAAGAATATCATTTTTTAGCTTATTAGAAATATTGCGAATTTCATCTATAGTATATTTGTCTCTTTCAAACCATGTCTCGTTTTGTATTCTGCAATTAGCCTTAAGGCGTTCTAAATCTTCGTTAGAAATTGTTATAGCATCTATAGCATCCTCAATTCTTACAATAAGATTATCTTCGCTTATATACCTTAATTCTTCATCATGATATCTTAGAGCTACATCCGAATCCATTGTAAAATAACTGTGAACTCGCGATTCATTTCTACTTTTCTCACTTAGATTAGATTGTTCGTATGTTATACGACTTGCAAACGAACGTCTTGCTATTGACTGTGCCTCATCAGAATAATCTTCTATGCATTCTTCTATAAAGTCTTTATCATTTATTATAAGCATTAAGCCACGCCATTTTTCAAAATTATAATCAGTTACGTCAATATTTGACAAAGGCACATTTACATCTATTTTTTTCACATAAGCCTTAATCACATTAATGAACTGTTCTCTTGCTTTAGAGTCTCTTGCCAAGCCATTAACGATTTCATTAATGGCATCAATGTCTAAAAAGTTTATTAATCCTCTATTTAATTTTTCAATTATACCTTCATAGCTTCTGTCATTTAAATCCATATTATTACTCCTTATTTGAATAATAATTTTATTAGATATCCTCTTTCTATTTTCATCACTCCAATATTGCATATCAAGTAAGGTAATTAAAATTAGAGTTTTTTTCTTCAAATTTTGTTCACTTATTTTAAATATTGATAGTTTGCCTATCTGTGTATATTTTAGCATAAATTACATTAACAAATCAATATTTTAGCAATATAAAAACACCATTACTTTCTATATTTACAATAGTGCTTTGAACTTAACTCCACTTATTGCCTTCACAAATTTTTACTTCTTCTCCTTCATTAACTCATTTAACTTCTTCCATATTTCACCTACTTGGTAGGTGAATTTATCTAGATTAATACAACTAATTCTTCCTTCATGGCACAATCTTGTTAACTGATTTAAATTATTTCCAATATGTCTTAATTCGGTTGACAATGGTAGTAGTCCTTCTATCACATTTATGTTATTTTTGTAAACGGCTGTTATAACAAATCTTGTCATATCCATTTTTGCTCTTTCTGATTTGCGTTTTATATATGCTAATTCTTTTTCTGTTAATCGAATATTAATTTGTTTATTTTTCATTTAATCACACCTTTCTTTTTAGAGGTCTAAGGAGATATTCTCCTTTTCATCTATTCGTGTATATACGAATAGGAATCTTGCTTAACTAAAAAACATAGCTACCCCCGAGTGTCAGGCAAGCTGCTCCATTGGGACAGGGCATAAGGTGTCCCAGTGGGGCACCTAAAAATATATAACCTTATTCACAAACTTGAATAAGACACTTTAATAATTTTTATAATATTTGCTCCAGTCAATATTTTCATACTGTGAATCTCTATAAGGTGTGTATCCTTGAAACTGCTTACCATTATTTCTTATATATTTATTAGTATTATTATTTATTATATCTCCGTCCTTTTTACCTATTTCATCTAGTTGTTTTTCACTACTCAAGTAGTTATTTTCACCTACTTGCTTTGAGCTTTTATGATACTTCTTTATCAGCTCATCCTTTAAAACAACTATCTCTCTTTTTCTTACTTTGCTATCTTCATGCTTACGATTTAATATTACATCAACATATCCTTTTTTCTTTAGTGAACTAACCAGCTTTGATATTCTATCATCTGTTATATTTAATAGCTTTGCTAGATATTCGTTTCCAACAATACATCCTGTCTTTTGCTGACTAAAATATAACGCAATAGATAAAATGATTTTTTGTTTATCTGATAAATGAGTATCCGTTAATATATCGTATGGTATCCAAATTCCATCAAATTTTTTCATATCTTATCACACTTCTTTCTGCATCAAAAAAGGAATACCAATTCAACTGGCATTCCCTCTTATTTCAATATTTTATTTAATTCATAAATTCTTTTATCCACTCATTTATCTTAAGCTTGTCCGATGTATCAATTAAAAATCGCAATCCCCTGGATACGTAAACACACACTTCTTCATTCGTCCCAGCATTGCACCAACAATAATAACAGAAGAACGCATTTCGCGCATTAAATTCTCAGGAATTTCATATTGATTAATATCAGACGTATCCACCAACATCTGATTCTTCTCCATATGTACCTTACATCCCAATATTTCTAAAATATTGAGCATTATCGCAACATCGTGTATATT
Source organism: Clostridia bacterium (assembly GCA_017469545.1). GTDB lineage: Bacteria > Bacillota > Clostridia > TANB77 > UBA1234 > RGIG4465. The sequence continues at coordinate 59,903 of JAFUGE010000009.1, read as the reverse complement.
GGGGCAATTATCAATTTCTATTTTTTCCGGATTTAGTATCGTAGCCGCAATGATAGGTAGTGCCGCATTCTTCGCTCCAGAAATCACGACTTCCCCCTCTAGTCGATTGCCCCCTTCAACAATATAGTTCTCCAAAGTATTCACCTCAATTTCTTTGTATTTCACTATATTGTATGCAAAAATGGGGCAAGGTGTTCCTTGCCCCAGGACGAATGCAGCTATTCTCCTCTTTTCAAAAACGCTACCAAACAGTTTAGCATAAACTCAAATTCATATCTTGTAAAAACAGTTTCTTTTTTATCAACTTCCCCAATAGAATGAATAATTGGCCTATCTACATTCTTTAAAACATTGCGATACAAAGGATTTTGGATAGCAGATATGTACAACTCGTCTACTAAATCGTCATACTCCCTACTATTTCTTTTGATAGGAGTTCCTTTCCAGTATACCATTCCGGATTCTTTCCAGTCAAAATCGCTGGCTGCCTTATTGCTATTCGCATCCATTCCGTTATAACGAAGCACAAAATCCTGTGCTGTTTTGTCTTTTATTTTTATTCCTTGAAAAAATGCTTCAATGCTACTCAATTTCTTATCTTGAATGGTAAATTCGTAAGGAAACAAATTGGATAATGCTTTAGAAAATGGCCCCTTTAGCTTATATCCCACATTAATCTACTTATCCGTAATGCCTATCGGCTTCTCTTCCCCCTGCTGTAACAGTTCGCCATCACAATACAAATTTTCTCCCTCTTGCACAATCTCTTTTTGTACAAATACAAACTGCTTTTTAAAATTCTGAAACTCTTCTAATTCTTTTTTCACATTCTCTTCCATATGGTGACCTCCCAAATCGATATACTTCTTCTAACTATTTTCCTCTTCCAATCTTTCCGCCTCTTTTGCACTCTTCGCAATATTCCCGCCTTTTATCACTGATTCCTTGGCATTCTCAAAGCCTTGTGTATTATTACTTTTGGAAATTTCTGTAGATGCAGTTTCTGCAAGCATATTTAAAACAAGTTCCATATTTGTCATATTATCTCGCAAATTTTCCTTCTTTAGCCCCTTTAAATTTTTACATTCTTTCACTGTATAACCGCTCCATGCTTGCGTCAAAATATTAGTTAAAATCGCAAAATCTTTACTTTGATTTACGCCTTTTTTCTTTAATTCGTCCGTAAACTCTTTCCTGATGTCAATCGTTTTTAATCTCTGGTTAATCCATTCTTCTGAATATCCTTTTTTCCTGTATATATCCAATGCCCTATTAATTGCTATTTCTGGATCGTATGCTTCGTCTATTCTTTCTTTTCCAACTTGTGCCAACCATAACTTTAATGGCTCTGCTTTTTTAGATGGTATTGATTGAACAAGTCGTAAAATCTGCTCGATATTCATAACATCGGTATTATAGAATTTTCCGTCTGTAGATTTCATTTTCAGTTGGTTACAATTTGTAACCGACTCATTTTCTTCTTCTTTTAACCTTAGTTTTAATACTTTCCAATAAGTTCTTGCTCTCTGATAATCATTTTCCGTTAAAGCGGCAACTATATCCACAACCGAAAAATACCACTTTTCCTCTTCGTCATTCCATTGAACCCTAATGTTTCTGTCTTCAAATAACTTTTAACTACTATTTTTATCCATAATAAACCACCTCGCAACATCATTTTTCCTCTTTCAAATAAATATATATCATAAAGCCAATATTTCCGCAATAGTTTTTTGCGAAAATATGTTCTCTATCATAAAAATTTGCCATGGCTGCGTTTTTCAATTTACTGCAAAAAGATTGTCAAATGATGTAAAACGTGCTATAATAGCAACTATGTGAAAGCATTCCATTGTATTTAACCTAATGTCAATTGACAAGGAGGAATCATTATGAAAAAGCAAGTGAGCTGCGCTATCCTCGAAGATATGCGGAAGTACTACGACAACTTCGACCCAAACGAATACGTTGAAGGCCCTAAGACTGGCGAATCTGTGATTCAGACTCTGCGTCTCTACTACGAAGAAAATTTGCCCGTTGGGGTAACCGCCTGGATTCGTGTGAATGAACCTAACAAGAAATTAATTTATGGTAATCAGATTGGGCGGCAAATCGTGTTCGTTCGTGATATCTTAGGCGACATCCTAACGGATACTTCTAATGAATATGAAGCATTTGAGCCGCAAGTCATTGCAACTCACACATCAAAGTCTGTCAAGCTCCCTATTTACCAGATTAACCTCGAAAAATACGGACTAGAAATCGTAATGAAAAACAACTTCTTTTCTTGGGCAATTTCCATCAAGTCTGAAAATCCTTTAGACTTCGATATGATGGAATTGTTTGACGAAAAAGAAGTAGCGCCACTTTATCTCTGTGATGGTCTTCCGAGTGAAAAAATCTATGGCAGTTATGCGCAAAATCACGCGGAATTTACCATCGAAATGAAATCCGAGTACAAAGTGTACACATTATTTTATCTAATTAAAAATTATCTAACGAAATTAAAATCAAAAGAAGAAGAATAAAGAAAACTCGCCACGACTCCAATAGCCGTGGCGAGTTTTTAAATCACAAAAAACAAATCATATCCTATGGGAAAATACTATTAGAGTCCGTATCATTCTCCCCTGCCTACCTATTATGAACCAAAAGTTTCTTGATCAATTTCTTAATTTTAGTCCAAATAGAATCTTTATTTTCTTGCACAGCAGGAAGATTAGTAAGTTCTTCTTTACCCTCGTCGTGAACTGCCGCTTCTTTTTGCAAAAATGCAAAGTCATTTTTTCGCTTTCTCTTCTCTTCATTATCAATATAAATTTGCTTCAAGCGTGCTCTTTCTGCCTCGTCTTTGCAAATATACATGATGTAAATATCTGAGAACAAAATCGCCGTTTGACGTTTGATTTTTTGCTCTTCTAACTTTAAATTTTTCTCATAAACGAACGGCCAACTTTCATCCTGATTATTTTGCAAATTTTGCAATAATTCACTCGGAATTTTATCCGTTAAATGAAATTGATTTAAAATGACTAACAATTCCCTATTCACTCTTTTTTCTTCTGTAGTCATAGTCCCTTCTCCTTATACTATGCGTTTACTTCTATATATCTTGCTTTACTACTTACCTCTACCCCTGGCAAATCAAGTTTCGAAATATCCTTCACAAGCGAGCCGTCCAAGTTCAGTGATTTGATGTTTGGTGCCACTTTCAAGATTTCATTCATATTGTTTATCGTAAAATTGTTAAGTGATAGCTCTTTCAAATTCTCTAAACATCCCATATCTAATATATCGATTTCTCTTTTCTCCCTTTCAGAGCCAATTATTTGTATATGCTCCGCACTAACACTATGTAACATATTCATACTTAGCATATGACAGCCATCAAAAATCACATGAGCGACAGAAGAATCGAGAAGCAACTCTTCCCCTTTAAATTCGCAAAAGTCAAAGTGAAGAAAGGATAAATGAGGCAATCGATTTAAGCTTACCAATTCTTCTTTTGTGAGTGGAAAATGGCTCAAAGTAAGGGATCGCAAATTTTTTAGAATCGACAAATCATGCAAATGATAATCCTTATTCGTGCCATCAAAATTTTTCAAAATTAATTTCATTCGCTCAATTTTGTTCAAGTCTTCCTCACATATTTCCTCTATTCTTTTTCCAGTAATTCTCTCTAAATCATTCTGAAAATCTTTACTCAACAATTTTTCATTCATTCTTAAAATTCCTTTCTGTAACTATCTCTCGAAATGATCGTCTTTCAAAATCTGTTCTTTTTCTTTCCTTGGTAATTCTTGTTCTATTCTACGAATTTGCGCAGCACCACGCGTAATTTCACTCGGCAATATTTCTTTTCGAATGCCAATATTCTCTACACTTTCTTGCAGTCCAGCATGCTGCTCTTGTTCCGCTTTTTGATTTTTCGCCCTATTAATCATAACCGCATTAATACTAACATCACATTTTTCCTCGTCCGAGCGATAAAGGCTAAATTCTTTATGGTCCTCAAATTCAGCATCCGTCTTTAGCACTTCTGGCCCAACTGTTTTCGTTTCTGCAATTGCTCTTCTGTCCCAAGTTAAATCCACATTAAACCAATTGTTTCCTATCTTCACTTGATTCCACGCGTGGCCACCGCCACCAGCTTCTTCGCTAGTGCCCTGAATATACTTGCATTCTATTCCTTTTAACGCCAAAGCATTTCTCAAAATCTCTGCATACCCTGCACAAACGCATTGATTATCAATAATGCCTCCTTTTAAATTTCGACAATTTCTTTGTAAAAGACTATTTTCTCTTCCTTCTGGGGTAATCGCTTCATGGTCATACGATATTTTTTCCGCTAAACGCTGGTAAACTGCCAAGAATGTCTTTAATTCACTCTCTGGATTTCCTTTTTCGGCAGCCTCAACCCCCTCAAGCGTTTTGTCCATCTCTCTTCGAATAGCAATATAGTCTTGCTTCGCATATAATGCTTGCTGATAGGCACGTGTATTTTCGTTTTCAATTTTTACTGCCACAATATCCGGCATTTTTTCCAATTCTTCTGCACTTAATTCCGAAACATCCCCAATTCGATAAACATGGCTATCAAATTCTTTCATTTCTTCCTCGTTGTCTAGCGCCTTAATTAATACTCTTCGATTTTCTACATCCATTTGGGGATGCGCATCTAAGTATTCTCTTACCAATTGTTTATCGTCACTATATCTCGCTAACGCCACACACGCAAATTCGTCTTTAAAATTTTGAAGTGCATAACGCTCATGTTCAGGGCAATAATATTTTGTCGTCTCTATCAATTCCGTTTGCTGAATCTCCGAAAATCCATATTTGCCTTCTATTACTACTTTCTGAAAAACTTCGTCATAATACCTCTCCCACTCTTCATATGGAATTTCCGAAGCCTCTTCTCTCAATATGATGTTAAGTAATGCCGGCTTAGCACGATAGCCGTGCGTATTTATCTGACTTCCGTTTAGTACGCTTTCGATATATTCTTTATCTTTAGTGCTAGCAATGACTGAAGCCATTTCATGTTCAGAAAGCTTTATGGTAGGAAAGTTTCCGAGATAAATTTCATGAATAAATTCTTTATCTTTTGTGTCAGTAACAATTTTAGCAATGCTATCTTGTGGCACTTGAATCGGCGTCTTACCCAGCAAAATACTCTTAGAAAATTCTGCATCATTCGCACTACAAATTAATTGTGTCTTTTCATTGCCGCTTAACGTTAGTTTATTATCCGTCAAAACTTGATAAACTAATCTTGTATACTCTGGATTTGGAATGTCACTTTGTTGCTCGTCTTTAGTACCAAATTTGCGTGCATCTTTCACAAGCTCAATGAAATCCTTTGACTCAATTCCCACTTTCTCATAATCCGGAAGTATGATAGCACTCAAATAAGCAAGATACAACTCCGGTGTCATGCCATCACTTGTTTTTAAATCTTTAATTAATTCACATTTGTCATGAGAAGGAAGAGGTATTGAATTAGTGCAATAGGCAATAAATCTATAATCCCCTGCTTCTTCTTTAATTAACTCTACCTTTTCCTTATCTGCTAAGCCAATTTCCGGACTTGTGGTAGCATGATAAATGATTCTTTCATACTCTGTAAAATCTAGTCCGTCATTGTAATTATATCGTTCCTTTGCATATTCCAAGCTCTTCATATTCTTAAGAAGCAAATACTTATCTCTTGACTCAAGCCCCACAGATGCACTTTGCATATATTCATACGCCTGCATATAATACTCCTGCTCAGGAAGCTCTGTCCTTCGAAGTCCCTCAATTAAAAGCAGCTTATGTACCGAATCAAAGCCTAGCTCTTTATCTACAATCGTTTTAGCAATAAATGAAGCATCTTTTGTTGCAACAATCAATTTTACTAGGCTAAATAAATCGCTATCGTCTAAATCATACTCACTGACATTCTCCATTATTTCTGTGATTCTATATTGAATTGCTGCTATCTCCGCCCTATTTAATTCCTCGTCATCATTCAATTTTAGTAATGCACCATCTACGATTTCGTCTATCTCAGCTTCCGTCATTTGTTTCTCACCTCTTACTTTATCATTGGTTATCTCGAACACACTATTTTATTTATTATATCACACAAAAGCAAAAGAATAGCAATATATCTTTAAAAATTTAGTTTTTGGCCAAAAAAAGAAGCAAACCACAATGATTTGCTTCTGGGTGGTGCGCCCGAGAGGAATCGAACCCCCAACCTTCCGGTTCGTAGCCGAACACTCTATCCAATTGAGCTACGAGCGCATCTACCCTTCTATTATACAGGTATTTTTAAAAAATTCAAGTAAAAACTTGAATTTTTGCGATATTCTTTGTATAATGTTGTTGTCAATTCGCATTCGTAGCTCAGTTGGATAGAGCGACCCCCTCCTAAGGGGTAGGTCGGAGGTTCGACTCCTCTCGAGTGCACCATAAAAGCGGGCAGCATGCTGTCCGCTTTTCTTTTTTTATGTTTTTAGCATCAGAATTCCAATCGTCTGAATGACAAACAGATTCAAAGTATTCGAAGTCAGCAAATTATTGGTTGCTTCCACGACTCCTGACATATCCTTTTCTGCTTTGCGGTAATGTTTCTGCGATTCAAAAAACGTAATCAGTTCCGGAATGCTCGTGATAAAGCCTAGTAAAATACCAATGATATTCTCAGAAATATAAAAGCGCTGGCACAAACTCTCCAGTGCATTTCCTAAAAACTCCCCAACAATAAATAGTAAAACTCCTGTTATCGCCAAAATTAAAACATATTGGATTACTCTTCCCCTACTTTTCACTTCACTTTGATTTTCTACTTGCTCTATTGATTCTTCATTGTGTAAATAAATCCTGTGCACATTGTGATTTAATAGTCTAAAGCCGACATATAGCAGAATAAACATCGGAACGATAGAGGCATTAAGTGGCACATCTAATCCCAATAGTAAAACAGGAATCGCAATGGTTAAAATCACTAACACCATATCTGTCTTGATTGCGGTATTCTTTAACTTGTCGGCATTTTGGTTGAATGCAATCGCCGCCAAATACTGGATTAAATTGATCACATTCGAACTTAAAATATTATACACACTAACGCCGCGCCAATCCCCTGATGCTTGACGTACATATCGTTAATAATTCCGGCATAGACGTTGCATATCCCGCAATGTCACCAACCACTTTAGCCCTTAGCCTTAGAGTTTCTGCAAGCTTTCTCAGCGTTTCTACCAAGATGTGTTTTGATATGACTACAATCAAAACAGCATAAAAAATAAATTTTACAATTTCTAAAAGCAATGTGCTCCCTCCAAATATCTATGTCTTTCTACCTAGTGTTACCACAATGGTCTCTTCCCTATTGTTTCTCATTACTGTAAGTGTAACTCTATCCCCAGGAGCCTTTGTGTAAATATATTCTCTAAGCTCAATCATTTTATTGACTACCACATTATCAATTTGTGTGATAATATCGCCGACCTTCACGCCAGCTTTACCACTAGGCCCGCTACTATCAACGCTTACCACATAAATTCCTTTTTCTAGTTTTACATTAGATTTAATGTATGGAATCACTTCTTTATCGTGCGCATAAATGCCCAAGTAGCCTTCCTCAAACTTTCCCGTAGCCTCTAACTTTTCCAAAATTGGCTTTACAACATTAATTGGAAGTGCAAATCCTATCCCCTCCGCGCTCGTTATTTTAACCGTATTAATTCCTATTACTTCGCCATCTCCATTTATGAGTGGGCCACCGCTATTTCCCGAATTAATGCTGGCATCCGTCTGAATCAAATCCTCCATAAAAATTTTATTACCATTCTCTTCAAAAGTAATCGAACGATTTAATCCACTCACAATTCCTCGCGTGACAGTTCTTTGAAATTCCAAGCCTAGCGGATTGCCAATGGCTATTACATCTTCGCCAATCCTTAACGTATCGGAATCTCCAAGAGACGCGGGAACTAAGTTTTTGCTCTCTATTTTAATAAGTGCTAAATCCAAATTTTTCTCTGTCCAAATAGTCTTTCCCTGTACTTCGCTTCCATCCTCTAACGTTACTGTTATTTTGGCATTATTGGAGGTAGCAATGTGTTGATTCGTTAAAATATATCCATTCTCGGAAATAATAATACCCGTGCCAATGCCCCACTTTTGTGCCACATTAATATCTAGTAAACTATTCTCGTCAGGCTGCAAAACACTAATACCAACAACGCTTTTCATATTATCTTCCACAATGTCGGCCGTCGTAGGAAGACTATCATTACTTTCCGCACTATTTCTCTCCACAGTAGTAGATAGTCTTTGCGCTTCCATTTGATTATCTCCCGTCACAAAGCTTGGTAAAAATTGCATCACAAGCACTGTTGCGCCAACACTAAGTACCACAATCCCCAGCGTCCCCCAAATACTCCTCTTCTTCTTGCTTTCATATAGATACATAACCCATCACCTCGTATCTATATTATTGCCATTATTTTCTATAACATACCGTTAAATACGCATTAAATTGAGGATACTGCCTCATATCAAAATCATATTTGGTATAGTCAATATTTTGAAAATCAAAATTGGCAATGCCAGTCCCCTCGCATTTACAAACTGCTTCTTTAATCGTCCAATACTTAAAAAAGTCATTGTCATTCTTCAGATTCGCTTTTTCTTCTTCATTTAAAATCTTATCCAGAAGTAAAGGACTGTATTCCCTCACTTCTTCTACGTCCACGCCCACTTCCGTGTTGGCAATCACGCACGCTGCGATATGCTTTGTATGACTAATATTAAAAAATATTTCCTTATGCTCTTTTAAATATGGCTTTCCAAACTCGTGATATTCCAAAGTAGGATGCTCAATGCCATATTCCTCTTTTAATCCTTGGCAAAGCAAATAATAGCCAAGAGCACAAGCTTTTTTGTCTTCTATTCTCTTATATTTTCTTACTTTTTCCTGTCTTTCAGGAGGCATCTCCAAAATCATATCTTCCAAACTTTCTTCTGTAATCAAATCAAATTTATCAAAAACATACAACATTATTTTCTCCTCCGAATGTGAATATAACATAATTATACAAATAAGTCAAAAAAACCTGATTTTTCTTGAATTTTCCATATGGTTATTATATAATTTCTTTGAATATGTAGGGGGCGTGCATTGCGCGTCCCGCAAGAGGTGTTGTCAATGGAAGAAAAAAAATATTATCATTTAACAAATCCGCAAAAATCTATTTGGATGATTGAACAGTTTTATCCAAATACCAATATCAATTGTATGGGCGGACCAATCAGAATTTTTGAAAAAGTTGATTTTGAAAAACTGGTAGAAGCTTTTAATTTGCTTGTTCAAAAAAATGATGGCCTAAGGCTTCGCGTTGTCTTGAAAGACGAAGAGCCATTTCAATATATTTCTGATTATACATACGAAAATGTTGAAATAATTGATATTACGAAGGAAGAGTTCGATAGCCTAATAAAGCATTATATCCCAACTCCTTTTCAAGTTGTCGATTCAAAATTATATCGTTTTGAAATCTATCGATTTGAAAATGGCGAAGGGGCATACATTGCTTATCTTCACCACTTAATTTGTGATGCTTGGACAACTTCTCTTTTTGTAAATGAACTAATGTCTCTTTATCAAGCATTAAAAAATGGAGAAGACACTTCTACAATTGTTTTCCCATCTTACTTAAACTTTATTGAAAATGAAGAAAAGTATATGGCTTCCGAGCGTTTTATGCAGGACAAAGATTACTGGGAAAATCAATTTGACGATGCCTACAATTTTTCTTCACTAAAGCAAAGTGGCAATCTTACTTCCACTCATTTTGTGAGAAAAACATTCCAATTGCCATATGAAATTTTAAGTAAAATCAAAGAATTTGTAAGTAAAAATAATTCGTCTGTCCCAGCATTTTTGTTCTCGGTATACTCGCTATACTTTAGCAAATTGCTAGAAGTAGAAAAAATAACTATTGGAAATCCTGTTTTAAACAGAAGTAACTTTAGTGATAAAAACACCTTTGGGACTTTCATTTCAACAGTTCCAGTTGTAATCGATCATATAGAAAATGAAACATTTTTAACAAGAACGGAAAATCTTACGAAAAAGCAAAAAAATATGTACAGGCATTTGAAATATCCTTATGGGGAAATTGCGAAGTATGTGAAAGAATTGACAGGCAATTCTTCTAAGCTTTACGACATCGTGTTTTCTTATCAAAACGCACGCTCCAATGTAAAGACATTAGACGTACCGTTTGAGATTACTTGGGTTCCATCAGACAATCAATTAGAATCGCTTATGATCCATATTACTGACACCAACGACACAGGAACCATCTCTATTAACTATGACTATCAAACTGAGATTTTCACCGAAAAGCAAGTAGACTCTATGCACGACAGAATCGAAAGAATGATGTATCAAGTACTTAGCAACCCTGAAATGCTTTGCCAAGATATTGAGATTGTTTCGCTAAAAGAGAAAAACATTTTGCTACGTGATTTTAATCATACAGAACATATCTACAACAAGAATGCCACCATCATTTCTGAATTTGAAAAAGGCGTGCTAGAGCATCCCGACGTAATGGCTTTGACATTTGGCGACAAACATTACACCTATCAAGAATTAAATACGTGTGCCAATCAGTTAGCCGCCGAACTATCAAGAAATGGAGTAGCACAAAACGACATCGTAGGAATATTACTTCCTAGGTCTCCGGAAATTATTATTTCGATTTTAGCAATATTAAAATTGGGCGCAACCTATCTACCAATCGAGCCGGAATACCCTGAGAGCCGAGTAGAATTTATGATTGACAATAGCAAAGCAAGCGCCATCATTACCACAGAAAAATTGCAAGATAAAATTGTCAATGATGCTAACATTGTTCTTTTAGAGCAAATTACGTTAGATAAAAAGAAAGAGACAGAAAATATAAAAATTAATCGCTTACCAGACTCTCTTGCCTACATCATGTATACCTCAGGAACGACGGGCACACCAAAAGCAGTCATGATTAGAAATTATTCCGTCATTAACTTTGCCGAAAGTATGAAAAGAAGATTAGATTATACTACTTCTTCTGATAACAAAGTTTTATCTGTCACCACGATGTGTTTTGATATCTTTGTTTTTGAAGTGTTCCCTACTCTTCTATTTGGACTACATTTAGTGATGGCAAACGAAGACGAACAAAAGAGTCCTGTATTGCTTAGTGGACTAATCGAAAAAGAAAAGATTTGCAAAATACTAACGACGCCTTCTCGCATTCAACTACTTTTCTTAGATTCACAATACTTAAATTGCTTGCACATTTTAAAAGAAATCATTTTAGGCGGCGAGCCATTCCCTGCTAGCTTTTTAACCGAACTTCCAAAGCTAACAGATGCTAGAGTTTTTAATTTGTATGGGCCAACCGAAACAACGGTATATTCTACTTTTAAAGAATTAACCAATGAAAAAGAAATTACGATTGGAAAGCCAATTGAAAACACTACCATTTATATACTAGATAAAAATAAAAAGTTATTGCCACTTGATGCTAGTGGAGAGCTTTATATTGGTGGACTTGGCGTTGCCAAAGGTTACTATCGAAACGAGAATTTAACAAATGAAAAATTTATCAAAAATCCATATAACGAAAGTGAAATCATTTATAACACTGGCGACTTAGCCAAATGGCTACCAAATGGCGAGCTAATCTGTCTTGGTAGAACCGATAACCAAATCAAAATCAGAGGATATCGAATTGAACTAGGAGATATCGAGTCGCATATCGCAAACTATCCTGGTATTACGAAAGCCGTCGTAAGTGATAAAGAAAATAGCGAAGGGAAAAAATATTTATGTGCTTACTACATTTCTGAGAAAGAAATTTCAGTAAGCGATTTACACAAATATTTAGTATCAAGACTTCCAAACTATATGGTTCCGTCAAGTTATGTGAAAATGGATGCTTTTCCACTTACGCCAAATCATAAGATTAATCGCAAAGCTTTGCCAGAACCAAAAACGACTTTCGTATCGGAAGAAGAATATGTCGCACCTACGACAGAAATGGAAAAAATATTATGCGAAGTGATTGAGAAAGTTTTAAAAGTGAAAAAGCTGGGAGTAAACGACGATATCTTTAACTACTCTGCCGATTCGCTTTCCATCATACAGATACAGACTTTGCTTATTCCTTATGGATTAAAATTTAAAACGCAAGACTTTTATCAATTGCGCACCGTCAAACTATTTGCGCAATTTGCTGAAAGCAAAAAAGAAGTAAGTAATTCCGCTACTTTAGAAGACAAATCCTTGTACAATATCAACGACTTGCTTGCCAAACACGACGGAAATTTGGACTTAGGCAGCAAAACGGAAAAAGGATACTTCTTAACAGGAGTGACGGGATATTTGGGAATTCACATTTTAAATGAACTTTTGATTTCTACCGATTGCGACATCTATTGTGCCATTAGAGAAAAACAAAATGTCGATGTGGTCGAAAGACTGCATAACACGTGGAATTATTATTTTCAAGGAAAAGCAATGGACGAAAACAGAGTCCATATTGTAAAATGTGATTTAGTAAAAGAAAATTTTGGACTACCAGATAACGAATTATCTGCCCTATCCCAAAGGGTAAGCGCCGTAATCAACTGTGCTGCCAACGTAAAATATTATGGCGATTATCACAAGCACGAATTAATCAATGTAACAGCAGTAAAAAATCTAGTGGATTTCTGCTTGAAGTTTGATATTCATTTCAATCAAATTTCTACCACAGGAGTATCCGGCAACTACTTGGTATCCCATGCAATGCCTAACAGGGGATTTACAGAAAATGATTTTTACATTGGACAAAACTACAATGAAAATGTCTATATTCGTTCGAAATTCGAAGCAGAAAAATTCATTTATGAAAGCAAAGAAAAAGGATTAAACTATACGATATTAAGAGTGGGAAACTTGACAGCACGTATGAGTGACGGAAAATTTCAACAAAACAAAGACGAAAATGCTTTTTATAACATCCTAAAATTTATGGTGCTAAATAAAGTAATTCCTGCCAGCATGACTTCGCAAGAGCTAGAATTTACGCCAGTAGATTTATGTGCGAAGGTAGTAGTACTCCTTGCGAAATTAAAAGAAAACAATCACAAAGTGTTCCACGTATATAACGAAAACTTCTTATCAATGAAAAATTTACTTGGAATGCTTAAGAATGCAAATATCGATGTTTTAGAATTATCTTCCGAAGAATTTAATCAAAAAGTAGTTGAACTTTCGAAGGACGATCATTCAAAAGACACCTTAAAAGCAATCGTCAATGACTTAGACAGCAAACGTGGTCTATCCTTTATGCCGTCTGTCATTTTAAGTAATCACATCACGAATGAATATTTAGCAAAACTAAATTTCCATTGGCCTGAAATTACATTTGACTACATTAACAAATCAATACAAATTATTTTGCAATAACAAAATCCTTCGGACCTGTCCCAAATACGCCAAATAGGCTTACTTAGGACAGTCCCCCAATAGGAAAATGGAGGTAACAAATGAAAAACTTTTTCAAGAAACACAAATTACAATTCAAAGTATTGTTTGTATTTATCATTATGGTGCTTCTGGTTTTATCCGTATTTTATCCGCTTATGCCTAAAATGCTAAACTACCCAGAGGGCACCTATGGAAACGACTTTCAGTGGGAACTAGAACATGCAAACTACACGATGCAATTCATTGAAATTACATCCGCGATATTCCTAATCTATGCAATTCTTGTTTTCTGGAAGCTATCGTTTTTAAACCATTTCGATATCGCTCTAGAAACAAACGACATAGATGCTTTGGTAAAAATACGAAAAAAATTATTCAAGGTTCCTGACGAATTATATATGCTACAAACATTACTACCAAGTTTGATGGTACCAGCACTATATGCCTTTACAACTGGATTTTTCGGAATTACTACATTAAAGGTATTTATCCTTTACGCTTCTTTCATTACAGTGATATCGACATTCTCCACTGTATTCGTAAGAAGAGAATTCGCAAAACTACTTGCAAAAATAAATGTTCCTCTTTCCAACTTTGAAAAGAAATCAAGTTTAACAACTAGAATGTACTATCAAATCACGCCTCTTATTGTTATTGCTCTAATGCTTACTTCATTAATCGGATATTCTGCACTAATTAATGCAGAAGCACCAATTGCATTTGATTTGTACAAAACAAAATTAAACGAAACATTTGGCACCACTGCTCTTACCTCAACAGACGAATTATATGAAAAATTGCAAAACATTGAGCTATCTTCGAGTGAAGATTTGCCATTCGTCCTTTATCCAGACGGCACATATCATAACATTCAAGGAGAACAAATAGAATTTAGCGACTTCTGGAATAAATATCTAAACGAATTTTCTAAAAAAGATAATTCAATGATTTACGACTACTATGGATTTGATATCAGAGGCGCAATGATTCAAGTAACCGTAGGCGGTGAAAACTATATCGTTGGCATTCAATATGACTTAACCTCCTACCCTGCTCTACTCGCACTTGGCGCTGGCATTATCTTTCTATTTATCTTAAACTTAATCACGCTATTTGTTTCTTCTCATTCGCTTGCTGACGAAGTACAAGCCGTATCAAATGGAATGAAACATATCGTAGAAAAAGTAAGTTACAACGACAACTTGCCAATCACGTCAAACGACGAAATTGGAGACCTAGTAGTTTCTTTTAACGAAGTGCAAGACCTAACAAAATCATACATTGAAGAAATTCAAAACGGCCAAAACATGCTAATCGAAAGAGAGCGCTTAGCCTCTCTAGGACAAATGATTGGTGGTATTGCCCACAACTTAAAAACGCCAATCATGTCCATTGCAGGCGCGGCAGAAGGTCTAACAGAATTGGTAGCAGAATATGTTGCTTCGATTGACAATCCAATCGTCACCAAAGAAGACCATAAAGAAATTGCAAAAGATATGTTAGAATGGATTCAAAAAGTAAAAACACATACCTCATATATGTCAGACATTATCACGACAGTAAAGGGCCAGGCGGCGCAGCTTAGCACTTCCGACAACGAAACATTTACCGTCTATGATTTATCAAAACGTGTTGATATTTTAATGAAGCATGAGTTAAAAAGAGCATTGGTACAGCTAAATACGAATTTGGAATGTAGCCCTACTCTTAAACTACAAGGCGATATCAATAACTTGATTCAAGTTATCAATAACTTAATTACCAACTCAATCCAAGCTTATGAAGGAAAACCAAATCAAGAAATTGATTTTACAATTCGTGCAGACGAAAAAAATATCTACTTTGAAGTAGCTGACAAAGGCTGCGGAATGAGCAAAGAAGTCAAAGAAAAATTATTCAAAGAAATGTACACGACAAAAGGGAAAAACGGCACGGGCCTTGGACTTTATATGTCGTACTCAACCATCAAGGGTAAGTTTAACGGCGACATTCACTTTGTATCAGAAGTAGGAAAAGGAACCACCTTCACGGTTACCATTCCCCTACCAAAAATTTAAGGAGGCGATTTTTTGAGATTAAAAGATACTGTCAAAAAAGAAGATTTTAAAATTATGGCTATCGACGACGAGCCAGACATTATAGCCTCACTTGGGCTATACTTAAATAAATATGATTTCGTCGGATACACCAATCCAATGGAAGCGTTAGAAGTGTTAAAAACAGAGCATTTCGATTTGCTACTACTAGACTTCTTAATGACGCCGCTACACGGCGACCAAGTCGTAGAAGAAATTCGAAAATTCAATAGCAGTCTTTACATTTTGTTACTAACTGGCCACAAGGACTTAGCGCCTCCACTAGAAACCATTAAGCGTCTAGACATCCAAGGATACTGCGAAAAATCAAGCAACTTTGATCAAATGATTTTGCTAGTAGAATCGGGACTAAAGTCTGTTTCGCAAATGAGAATTATTAACGACATCAATCAAAAACTAGAAACGGCTTATTCTGATTTAAAAAATGCGTATCGTGGCACAGTAGAATCACTACGACTTGCCGTTGATGCGAAAGACAGCTACACGAAAAATCATTCCGACCGTGTGGCACTTTACTCAAAATTAATCGGAGAGCAAATTGGACTTCCGGAAGACGAAATGCAAACGTTGTATGATGGCGCGCTATTCCACGATATTGGAAAGATTGGTATTCCAGACGCAATTTTACAAAAGCCAGGAAAGCTTACTGACGACGAATATGACGACATTAAAAACCATCCATCCATCGGCGCCAAAATCATTGCCCCGGCCAAAATATTTGACCCTATTATTCCAATCGTCAAACACCATCACGAAAGATACGACGGCAGAGGCTACCCTTCTGGCCTAAAAGGAGAAGACATTCCACTTTTAGCTAGAATTGTGACAGTGGCTGACTCCTTCGATGCAATGACATCAGACAGAAGTTATAGGCCTAGATTCACACTAGAAAAGGCATTAGACGAATTAGAAAACGGAAAGGGTACTCAATTCGACCCAGACCTAGTAGACGCCTTTTTGATAGCTTTTCGTAACAATAAAGACTACATAGAAAGCGAGATTAGTTCGAAATTTGTTACAGCTACTTTATAATACACTGCCAAAAAAGAGATGCACTTTAAAGTGCATCTCTTTTTCATATCCTCATTTATTTTGCTTTCACCATTCCAGACAATCTATTTAAGATGGTTACTGCTTCGGCTCTTGTTACGTTGCTTTGCGGATTGTAATTGCCATACTCGTCGCCTTGTACAATCTTTAGAGACTTAAGATTTCTTATGCCATCTGCTGACCAAGAAGCAATTCTGCCTTGATCATTAAAGTTTGTATTATCGATTTGTACACCATTCAATAATCCTTTTTGTTCATTCTTAATGTAGTTGTTTACAACAACCGCCATTTCTTCTCTTGTAATGGTTTCTTCTGGGGCAAATAATCCATCGCCAACGCCATTAATAATTCCTCTTGCAGCTGCCCAACAAATAGCGTCTGTGTAATAGGCATCTCTTGGTACATCTGTAAATACATTTGCATAGTTAGAAGTACTGTCACCCGAAAATCTTGCAAGTGCTGTTACGAACATGCCTCTCGTAATACTTTCATTTGGAGAGAAAGTAGTAGCTGACGTTCCATTAAAGATACCCTCTTCTACGCTACTCTTAATATGTTCATAATACCAATCGTCTTTACTAATATCAACGAAGCCATCTACATTAATCGTAGGTTTTGCAAGCTCTGCATTTTTGTTTGCTTTGATGGTAATCGTCGTTTCTGTATTTAAGCCTGTATTTAGATCTGTAGCTGTTACTACAATCGTATCCTCGTCCATGAATTTAATCTTGCCATCATATGTTCCCAATGTTATAGATGCAACCTTATCAGCTGGATTTACATACTCATACTCGTATTTTAACGTCATGCCTGCATTGGTTGGCTTAATCGTTAATAGATTAAATAGCTTTTCTTCCTCTCCTACTTTGTATGTATAGCTACTCTTCTTAAATTTTAGTGAAGTTAATGCAACCTTTCCACCGTCCTGCTTATAACCGCAGTCACACACACCATTTTTATCAAATGCATGTGCAATGCCAGCCTCTCTCCATGTAAGCTTGCAAACCGGACAAGTATAAATGATGTCATGCGTTGTTTCTTTAATATTCGTATACTCTTTTGTCCATCTACTTTCGTGGCTCTTAGTAGTACATTTAGTAGGTTGTGCAGGAGTCGATGTGCCTGCATTTGGTGCTGCACTTGTAATATTAATTTTAACGTAAATAATTACTTGACTACCGTCACTTTGTTCTGCCTCAATTTTTACTTCTGTACTACCAACATTCTCACCTTTTGCTTTTGAGCCAGATAAGCCGATAATATTTCTAGTACCATTTAATGTATATTTCGGGCTCTTTGCATTTGCTGCATACTTATTTAAAATTTCTTTTAAATCGTATGTTTTGCCTTGAGCTATCTCAACAGAATCACTATACTCTGTCACTTTCGGCTCTACGACAGTGATAACGCAAGTCTCCTTTTTATTATGGTCTCCATCTGCCATGGCTACAACATAAGCTGTTCCTGCGCTAATTGCTGTCACCTTTCCATTTGATGTTACTTTAACACTACCCGTTCCATTAGCCGCATCCCAAATAACATCTTTGTCCGATGCATTCGCTGGAGTAATTGTTGCTTTAATTGTTCCTGATTTTCCTACTACTAATGTCATTTTTGTTGGGTCTAAGCTAATGCCTTCTACTGGCACATGAACCGCATTGACCGTAACTTTGCAAGTGGCAGAATAGTTTTGTCCATTGGCTGTGAAACTAGCAGTTATTGTCGTCTTACCCTCTGCTTTACCTGTTACTGTTCCATTGCTTTCAACAGTTGCGACGGCAGGAACAGAAGATTTCCAGCTCGTATTTGTTAATGATACATTATCCGGATTGATAACAGTAGGAGTTATCTTAAATGTTTCCCCTACATTAATCGTCTTAGAGCTTGGGCTAACTGTAAGTGAGATTGTGCTTACTTCTTTAACAGTTACTGTGCATAGTGCCGTTTTGCCACCATCTACTGTTGTAGCCAACACTTCTGCTGTACCTGCTTTTAATGCTTTTACACTTCCGTTATTAGATACTGAAACAATTCCGGCTCCACTCTTTAATGACCAGGTTACATTCTTATTAGTAGCATTACTTGGTGCAACTACAGCTACAATGTTCTTTGTCTGACCAACCGTCATATTCATGGAACTTGTGCTCATTGTTACACCTGTTACTGCTACCGTTGTTGGGGTTGTGACTGTGCTTTCGTTTGCTTTTACAGACACTGGAATTGACCTTGTTACCTTGCCATCACCAGAAGTCGCTGTAATTGTTGCAGTTCCTGCCCCTACTGCTTCTAATGCACCAGAAGTTTTATTGACCGTTACAACTTTTGTATTATTACTTGCCCAAGTTACCGTATTATTACTTACATTGCTTGGGACAAGTGTTGCTCTTAACGTTGTCTTATATCCAATTGCCACATTTAATATATCACTGTGGCTTAATTGCATACTTGTTGCATAAACTACGGCCGCTTTTACGGTTACACTACAAGTTTTTACATTATCTCCTATACCATTTCCAGCAGTTGCCGTAATCGTTGCTGTTCCAGGCCCTACTGGTGTTACAGTTCCATTTGATACCGTTGCAACACTCGTGTTTGAACTACGCCATAGCACCGTTTTAGTAGTTGCATTAGCAGGTAATACAGTTGGAGTTATGGTTTTGGAACCACCACCCACCGTTAATTCCATGCTCGTTGGATTCAACGTAAGACTTGTTACCGCTATTGTTTTCTCATTTACCGTTACCTGACAAGTTGCTGGGTATGCTTTTCCACCAGCTGTTACCGTGACTGTAATGGTTGCGCTACCTTTTGCTTTTGCAGTCACATTTCCTGCAGCGTCAACAGACGCTACTGCTGAATTCGAAGATTTCCAGTCAGCTGAAGGTGTCAAATTTCCAGGATTTGATAAAGTAGGAACTATTTTAAACGTATCGCCAACATAAAGAGTTTTCGCAGTTGGGCTAATCGAAAAACTGATTGCTGTTTCATTTGCTTCTACCGTTACTACACAAGTAGCCGTCTTAGAATTATCCTCGTCAACCATGGCTGTGATACGTGCTGTTCCAGGTTGTTCCGCCTTTATATATCCGTTATAGCCTGATACATATTGGTTATAACCGCTCCATATTAAGTTCGCACTTGATGGCTTCACAGTGGCACTTAAGTTTCTAGACTCACCAACTTTTAGCTTTAAAGTTGATGGCAAACTTACACTATACATTGCACGTTTACACGTATCGCAATAGCCATCCCCGTTGTCGTCCTTGTGTCCACCATTTGAAAATTTGTTGCTGCACATTGAACAAACTTTATAGTGATTAGAAGCATCAGATTGCCAACTTCCAAGGTTGTGCGCCAACTTGCCACCACCACTGATACCACATCTCGAACATTTTTTTGTGTTTTGGCAATATGGAGTATCTTGTGTCCATATATGCCCTTCTTTTTCGCAAAGTTGGTTGACTACTCGCGCATATACATTGGAAGTTCTAGAAAATAGAACGCCCATCGTCGCGACGAGCACTACCAAATTTACGACAACTAATAGTAGTTCTTTCTTGTCTTTCATTTGTCATTCCCCTCTCTTTTTTCCTTTGTTCGTATTTATTTAAATTTTACTATTATTAACAAGTTTGTCAAGTGCTTTCTCGCTTATACCAACGGTTTCAGCGTGATATACCTTTCAAAAGTGCTTACGGAAGCTATCATTACAAAACAAAAAAAGATGTCAAAAAAAATTTTTTAACATCTTTTTCTCAAAAATCATATATCAATAGGCTAAATTCCATGAAAGCCTTACGGCTAGTTCCACCAATCATTTTTCTATTTCTTTTAGCTTTCGAATTCTCCTTTGCAATATCATTTCTTTTAATTTCTGATAGTCCCCATCGCTACCACTTCCATAGCCACACTTTTCTTTCATTTCTTCTGTGGCACCAATATCCATTACTTGGCGTGCCGTCTCTGCAAAATGAATAGCATTATCTTTTGAATCACACTTTGCCACAACTTCTAATCCCTCGTACGACAAGCTTTTCGAGGCATAAATAGCTTCAAACATTTTTACTTTTGTGCCTGGTCTTAAGCTATCATATCTTCCTGCCATCATATGATATTTGGAAGTTAAAATCCCTGCTTTTTCAAACACATTGGGAAGTTTTAATCGCCTACAAAATTGTTTTATTCGTGACACCCCTGCTTCTTCATGTCCGTAATGATGTGGCCAAATTTCTCTAGGTGTAGAGGCCTTTCCAAAATCATGCACCAGCGCACAAAAACGAGTGAGTTCTGTTTGTTCGTCTGATACCAATGTATGCCTCTGTAGGGGCAGCGTAGCACGCTGCCCGTCAACAATATTCTGCCCACGGTCCGTTGAGGCGCCATTGCAGGCGGCGTGATACGCCGCCCCTACGGTCATTTGGGCTGCTCTGTCTAATACCTCCATTGTATGCTGGTATGCGTCTCCCTCTGGGTGATATTCGATTGGTTGCTCTACTCCAATTAAATCATAAACTTCTTTGAAATATACGTCCAAAACCTCTGCCTCTCGGAGCACCTTAAAAAACAAACTTGGGTGGTCTGTGAGTAGTGCCTTTCGAAATTCTGTACAAACTCGTTCAGGTGAAAGTGCCGAAAGCGATTCATTCATTTCGTGCATTACTTCTTTCGTGTGCACCTCAACTTCAAATCCAAGTTTTGCAGCAAATCGTGCCACACGATATACTCTAAGCGGATCTTCGCAAAACGCATTTGTCGTCATTCGCAGTACTCTCGCCTCGATATCTTTTGCGCCGTTAAACGGGTCAATCAATTCTTTCGTCAAAACATCCATTGCCATGGCATTGACAGTCAAATCTCTTCTCGATAAATCCTCTTCAATCGTAATAGACTTATCCGCCAAAATCTCAAAATCCGTATGCTTTTCGCCGACTTTTCTCTCTTTTCTCGCCAACGCAAATTCACATCCGTTAATGATAAATACCGGAAAATCTTTGCCTTGTACTCTCGCCTCGGGAAACAATGATGCAAATTCCTCTACTGAAAGTCCTGTCACGCAAAAGTCCATATCATGCGTCTCTTTTTTTAGCATTTTATCTCTTACCGCTCCGCCAACAAGATACATCCTGCCGCCACTATTCGCAATCATTTCCGCAATTTTTTCGAAACTATTGGTCACTTTTTCCTTCAAATTTAACCTCCATTTTTAATTATTTCAATTTAATAATCTAATCCCATATACAGAAATTCGCGTCAAAATTGTAGGGGCAGCGTATCACGCTGCCCGAACCCCTTTGTATAACGGGTGGCGTGTTACGCCGCCCCTACAGTTTATTTAACAACAATCGTATACATCCTTCCCGGCACATAAATTTCCTTGACAATTTCTTTGCCGTCAATAAATTTCTTGACTTCTTCGTTTGCTTTTACTGCTTCTTCCACAACTTCTTTTGCTGCATCTTTTGGCACTACGACTTTTCCACGAAGCTTTCCATTGACTTGTACAGGAATTTCGATTTCGTCGTCAATTGTTTTTGCTAAATCATATGTTGGCCAAGTTTCATACGTAATCGTATTGTGATGCCCCAACATTTCCCACAATTCTTCTGACATAAATGGACAAACTGGATTTAGCAATTTCACAAAACCTTCAGCATATTCTCTTGGCAAGCTCTCCTCTTTGTACACAGCGTTAATAAAGATCATCATTTGACTAATCGCCGTATTAAACGAAAGCTTCTCGTAATCCTCTGTGACTTTCTTTACTGTCTGGTGATAAATCTTTTCTAAATTGTGATTCTCGCCATCTACCACTTTACCATTTTCAAACAAACGATAAATTCTCTCCAAGAATTTTCTAGCGCCCTCTACCCCGGTCTTACTCCAAGGCTTGTCCGCTTCTAGTGGACCCATAAACATCTCATAAAGTCTTAATGTATCTGCGCCATACTCATTGACAACATCTAATGGATTAATCGCATACTCTGGGTATCTCTTGCCCATCTTAATACCATTTTCGCCAAGTATCATTCCCTGGTGAACAAGCTTTTGGAAAGGCTCTTTTGTTGGCGCAATTCCTTTATCAAATAAATAGTTGTTCCACATTCTTGAATATAGCAAATGGCCTACTGCATGCTCTGGGCCGCCTACATACAAATCAACCGGCATCCAGTGCTGCATCAATTCTTTATCGCATAATTCCTTATCGTTATGCGGGTCGATATATCTTAAGAAATACCAGCTAGAGCCCGCACTTCCTGGCATTGTATTCGTATCTCTTTTGCCCTTTCTACCATCTATCTCTACATTTACCCAGTCTACTGCATTAGAAAGTGGCGCATTTCCGCCGTGGCTCTTGTAATCAGTTACTTCTGGCAAAATAAGAGGAAGGTCTTCGTCTCTTAAGCAAACAATATCGCCGTCTTCCATATGTACGACTGGCATTGGCTCGCCCCAATATCTTTGTCTTGCAAAAATCCATTCACGAAGACGATAATTAATTTTCTTCTTGCCTAAACCCTTTTCCTCAAGCCAATCAAGCATTTTATTGATTGCCTCTTGCTTATTTAATCCATCCAAAAATTCAGAATTAATATGGACACCATCGCCTGTGTAAGCTTCATTTGTAACGTCTCCGCCCTCAATGACAGGGATAATGTCTAGGCCAAACTTCTTTGCAAAAGCGTAGTCTCTATCGTCGTGCGCTGGAACCGCCATAATGGCGCCAGTACCGTACGTCACTAATACATAGTCACTAATCCAAATTGGAATTTTCGCGCCATTCACAGGATTTACGGCATAGCTTCCCGTAAATACGCCTGTTTTATCTTTGTTTAATTCTGTTCTTTCCATATCAGACTTTAACGCACATTCTGCCTTATATTTCTCAACTGCTTCTTTTTGCTCTGGCGTCGTGATTTCGTCTATCAATTTGTGCTCTGGCGATAATACGCAGTAAGTAGCACCAAATAGCGTATCACATCTCGTGGTAAATACCGTAAAGTCTTTGTCTGTGCCATCTACAGCGAATTTCACTTCTGCGCCGATACTCTTTCCAATCCAATTTCTTTGAATTTCTTTCGTCGACTCTGGCCAATCAATTTCTTCTAGGCCTTCCAAAAGTCTTTCAGCATACTTCGGAATATCGATAATCCATTGCTTCATATTCTTACGAACCACTGGATATCCGCCTCTTTCGCTCTTGCCATCAATGACTTCGTCATTCGCAAGCACAGTACCAAGCTCTTCACACCAGTTAACCGGCATATCCACGCATCTAGCTAGTCCATCTTCCACTAATCTCTTAAAAATCCACTGTGTCCATTTATAAAAGCTAGGGTCACTTGTCATTATCTCTCTATCCCAATCATAACTAAAGCCTAGCTTCTTAAGCTGTGTTCTAAATGTCTCTATATTTTTCAAAGTAAAAGTATTAGGATGATTCCCTGTATCGATAGCATATTGCTCAGCTGGCAAGCCAAACGAGTCAAACCCCATTGGATGCAAAACATTATATCCTTGCATTCTTCTCATACGAGACACAATATCCGTCGCCGTATAACCTTCTGGATGTCCTGCGTGAAGGCCTACTCCTGAAGGATATGGAAACATATCCAAAACATAATATTTAGGCTTTGAAAAATCCCTGATATCTGTAGCAAAAGTCTGATTCTCCTCCCAATATTTTTCCCATTTTTCTTCCACTTTTTTATGATTATATGCCATATGAATTCTCCCTTTCGTTATTTCCATTCTACGGAAGATTATACTACACAAATTACGAATTGGCAAGGACTATCCAAGGGGGACGGAGGAAAATGGATAAAAATTTTTATCCTTTTTTCTCCATCCCCCTTGGATAAAATTAATCTCTTCCCCTACAGTTTGTGTCAATTAAGCATCTAACAAAAATAATAAGTGCAATTAATAGAAATGAAAAGAAGAACGCCCAAATAGCAATCGCAATTGCCGCTATGATATTTAACGGTGTTAATATTATAGAAAGTGCTATTAACGCTGTAACGATAGTTCCAAAAATCCCAGTAAGCAAGCAATTTCCATACATACATACACATCTATCGCCTCTTCTCCCATCCAAAACAGATAATATGACTAATCCTATTAGCGCGAGAATTGCAATTCCTATCGATACAGCAACCGCAATTACTGCAAATGGAATGACACCAAAAAAGAATAAAATTCCTACAGCAATTCCTACAAATATACTAATAAAAGCTGCAAGTAAACATCCAAACAATCTATCACAACACATAATCTTACCCCCTTTATAGGCCATTTGCCTATGTTAAATTATATGCAAGATTTTTCAAAAGCGTTAATACAAATATAGTGCTAGAAATTAAACAGTTGCAATTTTTGACAAAAAATGATATATTATTACTATATTTTGAGGAGGTTTTTATGAAAAAACGATATATTTTAATTCCGCTACTTACCTGTATAGCACTGCTCATAAGCTGCGGTGTAGACGATTTAAACCCTGAAGAATTAGAAAATAATATTACTAATCTAGAAGCAAAAACACAAGACGAAACAAATATAGAAGAACAAGACGAACAAGAAGCTTATTCTTTCGATTATACGGACATTCATTTTTCCCACTCACCGAGTGACTTAATCAAGGTAAGCATTACATATCCGCAATTTAAAGATACAAAACTTGCAGACTTGAATGCTAAAATTGAAGAATTTGCAAAGGCTAATTTTATGAATGTCATTAACGACCCAGAAAATTCTATCGATACTTTAGAATTGACGTTAGAGGAAAAATACAATGTGGGATTGACAAGCGAATCACTGATAAGCATCGGTTCTGAGGGGGAATTAACCATCAAAGGCGCTGCTTATCCAACCGTTACAAACACCGCTCTGAATATCCATCCAATCGATTTAAGAAAATTTCCGACATCAGATCTAATCAACATTACAGACGACTTTGTAACTCTATTTAAAGAAACTGCCGCTTCCAACGAACAGCTTGCCGTTTATTTAACAAGCTTTTCTGACGAAGAAATCAAAACACAAATTTCAAATTCAAAAGTATTTTTCACGGACGACGAAACCATTATCATGTTTAGCGTTCCGCATGCAATCGGCGATTGCATTAATGTTACATTTGATAATGATACGATTAATCCTTATTTATAAATTTGAAACAAAAAAACAAACGGATGGTAAAATTTTTACCATCCGTTTTTCACATTCGATTAAATCTTGTTGATATAGCCTTGTAACTCTTTCTCCACTGCTTCAATTTCACTTACACTAGCCGTTGTGCTCTTTAGCAATTTCTCAGCATCTGAAATCTTTGTTTGGAACTCTGCAAAAGTAATATCAATCTCTTCACTCCAAGCAGACTCCTTAATCTTCTTTGCATCTGCAATCGTTGAACTTAAATCTTCTTTTGCTTTATACTCCTCTGTATAAATAAGTCCATTCATAGCTTCTTTCAAATTGTCTGTTAACTTTTCTATTTCTGCTGTGGCTTTTGCCATTTCTTCCTCTGCTACGTCTTTATACTCTTTATCTATATCCACAAGATACTTCTCTACTTCTTTCCAAGTAGCAGCCTTATAATTATTCTCGTCTAATTTATCTGCTTTGGCTTTTTCCGCTTTGTATGCTTTCTTAGCCGTTTCTAAATTCTGAGAATTATACGATACTAAATTTTTGATTGCCGTTGCCAAGTTATTACTGATATTCGTAAGCTTTGAAATTCTCTCTTTTGAGTAATCTTTAATTGCCTCTGCGGCTGTGATTGCTTCTTTTAAGCTTGCATAAGACTCTTTGGTATAATCTGCTTCTTTCTTAGCCTTAGCCTCTTTTAAAAGATCTGTAATTTCTGCTTTGATATCTGCTATCTCTGCCTCTGTTGCAGTATTGACTAAAGCGTCTATTGCATCGTTTAGGTTATTAATAGCAGTTTGGATTTTAGCAGATGTTGTACTAGCTAACGTAATTTTTTCGGAAGTTGTAATTACTTTTGTTAGCGCTGTACGGCTTGCCTCTGTATATTCTGTATTCTTTGCTAATTTCTTTGCCTCTGTTATTTTAGCTTCTAGCTTTGCAAAATCACTTCTTAAAGTTTTATCAGAAGTTGTAGCTTTTGATAAGTTTTCAATAGCAGTTTCTAGTGCCAATGAAGCTTTATCCATATTTGTAATTGTTGCAGAAGAATACTTCGCTAAAATTGTTTCTGCTGCATCTAATTTTTCAAGCATCTTCTCATAAGTTGCTACTGAATAGCTAGCTTCTTTCTTTGCACTAGCAGATTTAATTGCTGCTTCCAACCTCTTCTTTGCTATCGCTTTTGTTGCAGAAGCATTGTCGTCTACTATAGCAGTGTTGTCTTCTAATCCATCAACAAAGTAAATGACGAAAGTAGTATCTTGTGACTCGATTACAAGTGCCGTATCATATTTCTTATTAATAGAAGTAAGGGCACTCTTCTCAGCAATCTCGCCATCGTCTACTTCTACAATCACAAGTTTATCGCTACTTGAGAAGGTATATTGTGTTTTGCCTTTCAACTTTAATGCTGTCTTCGAAACACTCTCTACAGCAAGACCATCGTCTGCATCTCTACGATATCTAATCACTAATTCGTCGTCGTCATTCAAAGCATAAATCACGATTTCGTTCTTCTTAATCGTTGCCGATTGATCTGCTAAAGTAAAGGTATCTTTTTCTCCTTCTAAATCCATTAAAGTAACTTTATATACACTGCCAGACTTTGCACTCTTACTTGTTGCTATACCTACGTACAAATCTTCTTCGCCAATTGCAACGACGTGCGTTACAACATCGTTCTTAACAGTAAGATAAGCCTCTTCCGCATCGGCAATATCAGAAATACCAATTAACTTTATCTTGCTGCTAGCAGGCAAAGTATAAGCAACTTTCTTGATATAAATTTCTTTCTTAGAAACTTTAGTAACCGTACCATGTACTGTCTTACACTCAGGAGCTACCGTAAATTCTAAAAACTTCTCTCCACTCTTATCATATAAAGCAGTAACATCTTTACCATAAAGCTCTAAAATATCCTTGCCACTATATTTAAGCGTTTGCTTTTTATTACTAGAATCTGTTAAAGTAATCTTTCCATTTTCTTCGTCAATATCAGAAATTGCTGTGTTTGCAAAATATAGATAATTACTAAAACTCTTGCTAATCAGTACTGCGCCATTGCCGTATATCATTCCTTTAGAATCGCTTCCTATAATTTCACGCGTATTTGCCATCAATGTGTTTTCCACTAAGATAGCAATATCGCCTCTGATAGCGCCAGCATCATAATTGCTTACCGTCACATTTTTCACTAACCCAATGTTCTTGCCTCTTTCAATATATCCTGTAGGCCAAACAAGATTATTCACATCCTCATAGCTTAGTGCCCTAAGAAGCATTGTAATTGCTTCTACATAACTTACATTATCGTCTGCAGCAAATGTGCCATCTGGATATCCCTTGATAAGGCCTAACTCTGTGGCAACATTGATATATCCTGTTGCCCAGTGATTTTCTACCACATCTGGGAATTTCGTTTTACCCGTAGCTTTTGTTGCTTCGCTCTCTTTTCCTAAAGCAATAACAAGCATCTTTGCCATCTCAGATCTTTTCACGTTGTCATTTGGTGCAAACGATGTAGTCGTTTTTCCATTGACAATCTTTAAAGTCGTTAGCAAATCAACAGCATCCTGATACTTCGTCCCCTTAACATCTGAGAAAGTAGCGCCAAAAACAAGCGTACCAACCATTACTAATAAAACTGTAAGCATCACAAAAATATTTCTTTTCACTTTAACAATCCCCCTCTTTTGTATTCATTACTTCCGTAGAAATTTTTACACTTCTATTATATAATTAATAAATTTTGTGTCAAGTTATCCGACTAGAAAATTTATCAATTTGTTCCGTCAAAAATACGGGCCACATAACCAGCACTAATAAATGCGATTTGTATATTATTTTTTCGCAGGCCGAGGAAGTTGTACGACGTAGCGGAATCCCGCGAAGCCATGTGAGGCAAGAAAAAACAATGTACAAATCACATCATAAATAGTAGTACAAACAAATTAAGTTGCTATATTAATTACATTTGTGTTAGAATAGTTTTGAAATGGAGGAATTTTTATGAAAGAAGAATTTATCAATTTATTAAAAAGTGTGAATCGCGACGGCGTAGATAAGCTAATTGAATTTTTAGAAAAAACCGATTTCTATACGGCGCCGGCAAGTACGAGATTTCATAGTTGCTATGAAGGCGGACTACTAGAGCACAGCTTAAACGTGTATAAAGCATTAAAAGAATTAACGAAAGGGCAATGGAGCGACGAGACATTAATTTTAGTTGGTCTCCTTCACGATATCTGCAAAGTCAATTATTATAAAGTGGATTATCGCAATCGCAAAAACGAGCATGGCGACTGGGTAAAAGAACCTTACTACACCACAGACGATTTAATGCCACTCGGTCACGGCGAAAAATCAGTCATGATTATCTCGGAATTTATCAAGCTTACCAAAGAAGAACTTTATGCCATCCGCTGGCACATGGGGGGATTTGAGCCAAAAGAAAATTATTCATACGTCACGAAAGCATATGAAAAATATCCGCTAGCCGTGTACACGCACTTGGCCGATTTGATGGCTACATATATTTATGAAAATAGATAGGAATGCATTTATCGTATCGGGCAGCGTGCTACGCTGTCCCTACTGTAGGGGCGGCGTAACACGCCGCCCGAAAAAAGGAGGAACATTTATGGAAAACAAAAAAGCGCTCGTTCTTTGTGGTGGTGGCGCCAAAGGCGGCTACCACGTAGGCGTGTGGAAAGCCCTAAAAGAAATTGGATATGAGCCAGATATTATCACTGGTACATCTGTTGGCGCACTGATTGGCGCACTTCTTGCCATTCACGAAGACGAAGCCGCCTACGAAATTTGGGAAAATATGAATATGGAAAGGGTCTTTGAGAAAAAGCCAGACGAAGATATTAATTCTATCAAGTCCATGGACGAGTTTGTATTGAAACTTGGGAAACTTGGCGGCGTTGATCCTAAGCCGTTAAAGGAATTAGTTCGTGCCCTAGGCGACGAGAAAAAGTTCCGCGCGACGAATATTGAATTTGGCGTTGTTACGACGTGCCTTAATCCCCCGCAAAAAATAGAAAAATTCGTAGACGAAATGGAAGAGGGAAAAGTCGCCGACTATATCTTAGCAAGTACAGCGTGCTTCCCAATTATGCAAAGATATAACATTGACGGAAAGGACTATGTCGACGGCGGCTACACAGACAACGTACCATTCGATATGGCGCTAAGGCGTGGGGCTACTGAACTCGTCATTGTCGATATGCACGGTATGAACCACATCAGCAAGCCAGACGATGTGCAAGCCAAAATCCATTATATTTCGCCAAAACACGATTTAGGAAATTTCATTCTTTTCAATAAAGAACAATCTATTAAAAATATAGAAATGGGCTACTTAGACACAATGAAGCTATTCGGAAAATTTGAAGGAAATTACTACACGTTCCATCTCGGCACTGTGAAAGAATCCTTGCAATACAACAATACTTGCAAGGCAATCTACAAGCGTGTTTTCACGGATTTGCCAAAGGTAAGCCCTATTGAAAAACTTGCTACAAAATCTTTTACAAAATATATTCATAACTTTAACACAGAAATCTTCACTGCAAGTAGCAATGTGATGGACATTTTAGAAACAGCGGCTTCCATTTACGAAGTAGCTGAAAATAAAATCTATTCGCTCTCTTCCCTTTTGGAAGAAGTAAAGAAAGTCTACGACAAGTCCGTTATCGAGGGCGGCTACAAAAAGATACTTTCTTGGAATGCTATTAAAAGCTCTATTACGAGCCTAACAGAAATAAAGAAAGTAATCAAAAGCTACGACAAAAACGACTTAACCGCATTTATCGTATATCTGCTATCAATGCCACAACTTACCATGCTACAAAAGAACCAAATCTTAGGAATCACAGCGATTGCGCCAGAATGCCTATGCGCAGCCATTTGTATCTTAGCCCTAAACTAATCTATCCAAGGAGGTGTCCAAGGGGGGCTGTCCAAAGGGGACGGAGGAAAATGGATAAAATCCAACTTGGGTGTTATCCATTTTCCTCCGTCCCCTTTGGACAGCCCCCCCTTGGACATCCCATTTTGGTCAAGCTCTTGCATTTTCTGTAAACCTGTGATATAATACTTCACTAGAAAGAGAGGTATTTGCATGAACTACTGGTGGCTAAACGTAAACCCAAAAAAGATACGTTTTAAAGAAATTGATTTAAACGACATATTTGAATACTCTGTACTAAATGAGGACGGCTCTCTCATGAAGTTTTCGCAAAACTTTGAAGAAGCTTCTGTTGGTGACACCGTCATTGTATATGAAATAGGCCAAACAAACGAAATTATCGGAATTTGCACTGTCTATCAAGCGCTTTCTGACAATTCCATCAAGCTAATGAAAACAGAAGGCTTTGCAGACCCTATCCCTCGTTATGCCATTGAAGAAAACCGTGAAATTGTAAATATCGAGGCTTTTCGAAATCAGCAAGGCGCCTTTTTCAAACTTACAAAGAGTGAATATGACGCCATTATGATTGTCGTACGCGAATACAATCCGCAAAAAATATATAAGCCGTACATTCCTTACACAAAGGAAACTTTTCTATCAGAAGTATTCTTCGACGACCAGGAATTTGACGAATTAAAAAATCTAATCCTATCTAGGAAAAACGTGATTTTACAAGGCGTTCCAGGCGTAGGAAAAACCTTTATTTCCAAGAAAATGGCCTATGCCATTATGGGAGAAAAAGACGACGATAAAATTCTTCGCATTCAATTCCATCCAGAATACTCCACAGACGAGTTTTTGGAGGGCTTCCGCCCAGACGGCATCGGAATTTATAAATTTAGGAGAGGCTGCTTTAAAACGCACTGCGCCAAAGCCGCAAACGACCCTACACACAAATATTTCGTCATTATCGACGAAATCAACCGAGGCAATATTGCCAAAATATTTGGCGAATCCTTCATGCTAATCGAGCCAAACAAGCGCGGAAAGGAAAACTTCATTGAATTATCGTGCTCTAAAGAAAGATTTTTCGTGCCAGAAAACCTTTATATTATTGGCACAACCAACACCACGAGCCACGAATTCGCTATCACAGACTACGCCCTAAGAAGAAGATTTTCTTTCTATACGGTAAAGCCGATTTTTGACAACAAAAAATTCATTGCCTTTTGTGAAAACGACCAATTGCTTTCTAGTGTGGTTAGCAAAGTCAATGAAATCAACGAAAGCCTTGACGACAAGGCCAAAATCGGGCATTGCTATTTTTGCGAAAAGCAATCCCCTGAAGAATTAAAAATGACAGTAAAATATAACATTATTCCACTCATTCAAGAATACTTTTATGACGACGCCCCAAGGGCCAGCCAAATTACGAATGAGTTAGAAAATGTATTAAAGGAGAATCATTTATGAACACAAAACAAAGAGCATACTTAAGAAGCCTAGCGCAAAAAATCACGCCTATTTTTCAAATCGGAAAAAACGGCGTCACAGATAGTCTTATCGACGATTTAAACAATGCACTAGAAGCAAGAGAATTAATCAAAATAACCATATTAAACACCGTGCCAGACGACAAAAATGCTATTGCAAGAGAAATAGAAGAAAAAACATCTTCACAAATCGTCCAAATCGTCGGTAACAAATTAACACTATATAAACAAAATAAGGAAAAACCAAAAATTGAATTGCCGTAAAAAACTCCCCACAGGGAACTCACTACCAGTTCCCCATGGGGAGTTTCTCATTTTTTCAAAATCCGTATTGACAAAATCGAAATTACAATGTAACATGTACTTAATCTTTCAATAGGCTTCTTGCCTATTGAAACAAATTCTATTTTGTAGCATCCGTTACAAGAATTTTCCAAACAAAAACCAAATTAAGTAAGAAAGGAATGTTTTATGATGGAATTCAAAAAAGTAGAAGAAGGTATCGTACCCATTTACGAAAATGATACTAATGAAAAATTGATCAATGCAAGAGAATTGCATAATGTTTTAAAAAGCAATACAAAATTTGCAGACTGGATCAAAAGACGATTAGAACAGTATAAATTTGTGGAAAATGAAGACTTTATCCCCTTTCTCAAATTTGAGAAAGGGGACGAACGTGGATTCGGAAACAAGGCAACAAAAGAATATTATCTAACAATTGATACAGCTAAGGAAATATGTATGATAGAAAATAATGAAACTGGTAGAAAGATACGTAAATATTTTATCGAAGCAGAAAAAAGATATCGAGAAATCATTAGCAATCCATCCAATGTTTTTGATTTTATGCACCTTGCCCTCAACCAAATTGAAGCAAATTCAAAAAATATTGAATCTAATACTCAGAGAATCGATAATCTGGAAATAGATGTGCAAGACATCAAATCCAAAATCGATGTTTCTATCAAGAATAACTATTGCTTAGCCTCTGACATTGCTGAACAACTCAGTCTTTACTCTGAAAATAAACTCCCCCACTCCAATTTCATTGGAGCCATTGCTAGAAATTTAGGATACAAAATTTCCTACAAGCACTACTACGAGGACGACTATATTGCTATTGTCAAAGATATTGTCAAAAACGACTACTGGCAAGTGTATTTCAAACCTCTTGCTATACAAGAAATCACAAATTGGTTCAACAAAAACAAGGACGAAATCTATTATGAAATTCAATATGTGAAAAACACCAAAAACGGTAAAAAGGGTGAAATCAAAGAAAAAGGCTACAAAATAGAGAACATATGCTATAAAATCATTAATAAATAATTTTTAATGTACACACAATCATTCAAAATGAAAAAAATTTCTTTTGTCCCTCCGGAACAAATTGTGGTAAAATAAGTCTGAAATGAAAAAGGAGTTGATTTTATGGTAAAATTAGTTGCTGTGATACTTTCGCTTATGGCGGCACTTACTGGCTGCACAAATGACCCAATTAGCCCTGTTAATCCGGATAATCCTGTAAAACAAGAAGAGCCAACAGCCACGGAAGGAATTAGTATCGTTCCTACAATGCAAGACGAAATTAATACTGATGCGGCTTGGTGCGCTACTTTTCAATTAGTTTGGAATGATATGAAAAACGAAGTTGTAAAGCAGGACATTGTTTTTAGTCCCCAAGAAAAAATAGTAGAAAGATTAAACGCAGAGACATTTACAGAAGATATGCTTTCTAGCGAATACTACTACAAAAAATTTGGCCTACGAACCCCTGCATTAAAAGCAGAAATTGAAAAAGGCATTAAAGAGAAGTTCAATGAAACCAGTAAAATTTTAGATAGTTTTGATTGGCCAAACGATGCAGAAGACCCGCTTAACCCAAAGTATTTCTTTTACGCAATGCTCAAGAGAGAATTTACTTTTCCAAAAGTATTTACAATCTTGAAAAATGGTAAGTTCGGCAATAATCAAAATGCCGTCAAATATTTTGGAATTAATGACGATACCGAAAGAGAAGTATACAATCAAGTAAATGTTTTGTATTACAATTCTCAAAATGATTTTGCAATTGTACTAGAGACAGAAAACAACGACCAAGTAATCTTTTGCAAAAATCCAGAAGGAAAAACGTTTGAAGAAATTTATCAAAACATCATAGAAAAATCAAATCATTATTCCGGCAAGTACTACTTCACGTCAAACGACGATTTGAAAATTCCTTATATTTCATTCAATGAAAGAAAAGATTATTCAGAACTTTCAGGCAAACCATTTTTGCTAGCTGATGGACGCGAAGGCATAATTAGCTCCGCCATTCAAACAATTGAATTTGATTTAAACGAAAAAGGCGGAAAGATAAAGAGTGAAGCAGGCATTTCCATGAATGTGACAAGTATGGCCCCAACTGTCGAAATTGAATACCGCCATTTCTACGTAGACGATACTTTCGCCATGTTTTTAAAAGAGGCAGACAAAGATGTGCCTTACTTTGCAGCAAAAATAAGTGACATCACAAAATTTAATTAATGCATTTAAAAGTGGGACGCATATTTGAGACGCGCCCCACTTTTTTACTTTCTTTTCATTTTCCTTAATTCAGCCTTTTGTTCGTCTGTAATTCGATAAGACTCAATCGCTTTCTGCAAAGCCTTGTTATAAGTAAAATCGTCTAAATTACTTTTCTTTAAAAATGTTATCGTTTTATCGTAATATTTCACAAGGCAAATCGACAGAAGCCAAGCATTTGCCATTCTTGCATAATATCCTTCGTGCTTTACTTCATTTGAAAGAGCTAAAACTTCGTCAATATATTCCTCGTCAATGAAGTAATCCAACAATAACACTAATCCAAATCTTATCTGAAATTCCTCTCCAGAATTTAAACATTTTTTAATAAAATTTACAAACTCTTTTTTGTTTCTTCTGATAATCTTTAGAGCAGCACATGTAGTATCGCAAATCGCCCAATTATCAATTTTAGGAACAAATTCTGTTAAACATTTTATAATACTTTTTACACTTGTCTGCTCGCCTATCACCAATCCTTGCAATAAAATCTCCTCATAGTAGTCATTACCAATTTCATTTAGAATTGCAATCTTGTGTTCTTTATAAAGCTCCTTCGCATATCTTCTTAAAATTGGTACACGAACCCCCAATATGTTTTCTGTTTCCGGGCAAAGTGAAGAATGAAATTGTCTATACTTCGCATCAGAAAGCTCCATTAGTCTTTGTTTAATCTCGTTTTCCATAAGTTCCCCCTCTTCTTTTGTTTATCGTCTCGAGATATTATTATACATATAATGTCGAAATACATCAATATGAATTTCAATTTTTCACAATTAAAAAATTTAAGAGCAGCTTTGCTTAAGCTGCTCCTATCGGTCTGTATGATAATTTATTTTGATGCAATGCCACGCTATATTTGCTATGCGGCTTTTTCTCCTCTGCCACATCCTCTTTTCTATCACGAAGTTTCAAATTCTCCTTCTTTTTTGGAATCACTTCAAGTAATATGTTACTTTTATGTTCTAGTTCAAATTTTTTCCATTCAAACTTAATTTCTTCTCTTTCAGATTCAATTTCTAATTCCATAGGCACTCCCTGAAATGTAGCAAATAACTCGTGAATATTTACCACTTCCTCTTCCTCAAATGCTTCATTTAGCGCCTCTTTGTAATATTCCCAAACATCCACTTTCTCTTGCCCAAGCGCCCACACCCCAGCACCTCTCAAATTATATTTATTGACTAATTCTAATTTATACTTGATACTTTGCTCATTCTCATACCAAACTGTGTAATTGCCCTCTGCAAGCACATTGCCATTTACTTTCACGCTAGAGCCTTCTGGCACATAAAATTTTGCATTTGGCGTTTGGGCCTTTTTATCGTACATTGTTTTTCCTTTAAACCTCGATACCACCCTTGGCACATCGCCGATAACAATTGCCTCACCACCAACATCGTCTCCGTCTCTCCAAAATCTACCATATAGCGGAATACCAATGACAATTTTGCTTTTATCAACGTGTTGCAAAGCATATTGAATCGATAGTTCTACAAAATCGCCACTAGCCACTGGGCCAGCTGCCCCGCCAGACGAGTGCTCGTCATACGTCATAACAAATAGATAATCTACTAACTCTCCCAAAGCTCTATAATCATAAGAAGCCTGCCACGAAGAATCTATCGCATAAGGATTAGGAGCCACAGAAACGGTCAATTGTTTCTCGGCAGGTAATTTCTCCCTTAGTAGCCTTACAAACTCGGTAAAATCGTCTCTGTCGCTTGCCGTCAAGTTCTCGATATCGACATTAATGCCATCCAAATCATATTTCTCAATCGCCTGCACAATTTGATCTGTTAAATTCTCCCTATTTTTTAAGGCCGCTCTGCCAAGAGTTCTACTCCAGTGGTTACTAAGAAATGGCGTTATTTTGATGCCATCGTTTTTCATTTCTGCCACAAACTTCTCGTCATAAGCACTAGAAATGACTAAATTGCCCTTTTTATTCAAATCAAAATAGGTAGGAGCCACTTCATTGATACTGCCATTTGTTCTTCTCACTAGATTCACGGAGTCAGAAGCTCCATACAAAAAGCCGAGGCTTACCCTCTCACCGGCAAATAAGAAACTAGGCATTGCAAATAATATTAACATTGTAACACAAATTAGCTTTTTCATATTTCTCACCTCGTCTTTACATAATTTTACTACATTTTACATTATTTTTCAACTCAAAAAGCGTGCAAATCCTGGAATAGTGCGCTTCCGCAGGAAAGAAAATTTTTTATTTTTTACTGATATTATGTATCTTTTGACAAAATGTTGATTTTTCCCTCATTTTGCGGTATACTTTGGCCATTGGAGGTGCAAAAATGGCACTACTTAGTTTAAGTAACATATCCAAAAGTTTTGGAAGCAATTTAATACTCGAAAACATCTCTTTTGAAATAGAAAATTTGCACAAAATAGGCCTTATCGGCCCAAATGGTGCCGGAAAAACCACGCTTTTCAAAATCATTTGCGACCAATTAAATTTCGAAAAAGGCGAAATATATAAGTCAAAGAACACAAAAATCGGCTATACAGAGCAGTTTGCTTGTCAGGATTCTAGCCTTACCCTATTAGACGAATTACTGACTGTTTTTAACGATTTGATTGTCATTGAGCAAAGGTTAAAAACGCTGGAAAGTCAAATTTCCCTAGCTAAAAATGATGTTCAGGAGTTGGTAGACGAACAGCATTCTTTGACAGTAAAGTACGAGGAAAAAGGCGGATATACTTATCGAAGTATCGCGAAGTCTACCTTAATCGGCCTTGGCTTTGAAGAAAAAGATTTCCTATTGCCGGTCTCTAATCTTAGCGGTGGTCAAAAAACAAAATTGTCGCTTGCTAAAATGCTACTAAGCAATTGCAATTTATTACTTCTTGACGAACCAACCAACAACCTAGACATCTCCTCTATGGAATGGTTAGAAAACTTTCTAAATAACTACAAAGGAAGTTTTATTGTTATCTCCCACGATCGATATTTTTTAGATAAAGTGACAAACGAAACATTCGAATTAGAAAATAGAAGGCTAACTGCTTATCCTGGGAATTACTCGAAATACTTGGCTTTGAAGGACGAAGCGCAAAAAAGTATTACTAAAAAATATGAAACCACGCAAAAAGAAATTAACCGAATCGAGGGAATCATTGAGCAACAAAAAACTTGGAGCCAAGAAAGAAATTATAAAATTATCAGAAACAAACAAAAAATGATTGACCGATTGGAAGCAAGCCTAGTTGCCCCAGAGAAAGAAGCAGAAAAACTTTCTTTCCATTTTAAAACAATTGCCGGCGGAAATCGCGAGGCTTTAGTAGTGGACAAGCTTGCAAAATCATTTGGAGACAAAAAACTCTTTGAAAACATCTCTCTAGAAGTGTTCAAAACAGAAAGAGTATTTTTGCTTGGCCCCAACGGCTGTGGCAAAACAACGCTGCTAAAAATATTAGAAGGCACATTAAAACAAGACGCCGGAACTTATATCATTGGCAGCAATATGAAAGTCGCCTACTATCACCAAATGAATGAAGACTGGTTTTCCTTAAACAAATCTATTTTAGATTTTGTTTGGGAAACTTATCCGAAATTAACGCAAACTGAAGTGAGAAGCGCCTTAGCAAGATTTTTATTCAAAGGGGAAGATGTTTTCAAAACACTCTCCTCTCTTAGTGGCGGCGAGCTAGCCAGAATTTCTCTTTTGCTTATGATGCTATCCGAATCCAACTTCTTAATATTAGACGAGCCTACTAACCACTTAGA
The DNA here is from genome assembly GCA_017469545.1 of Clostridia bacterium. Lineage (GTDB taxonomy): Bacteria > Bacillota > Clostridia > TANB77 > UBA1234 > RGIG4465. The sequence continues at coordinate 21,364 of JAFUGE010000009.1, read as the reverse complement.
TATCGCTTCTAAAGAGGCTTTGGAGAATGCGCTGCAAGAGTACGACGGAACCATTTTTGCAGTATCGCACGACCGTTATTTTATCAACAAGCTAGCCTCAAAAGTATATAGGTTAACGCCAAGCGAAGCGCTACTTTTTAAAGGAAACTACGATTTTTATCTTCAGCACTACACAGAAGAAGCAAAAGCAAAAACGACAAAAGAAAAAAAAACATCCTATCAAGAAAGAAAACAACAACAAGCCGCGAAAAGAAAGCAGCAAAATCAAATAGCAAGAATCGAAAAGACAATCGAAGAAAAAGAACAAGAAAAAGCTGCATTGGAAATCGAAGCAGAAAACTGTGGGGCAGACTACGTCAAAGCAATGGAAATCACAGAAAAAATTAGTGCCCTTTCTAACGAAATCGCCTCTCTCTACGCAGAATGGGAACAACTAATCTGAAACATCCAGGGACACCCTTTCCTGTTTCACCTTCGTGACGTAAAGTTGAAAAATCGCTTTTATGTTATCTGAGTGAAACACGAAAGGGTGTCCCTGAATGTTTCACGAAGGGCCGGCCCTGAATGTTCTTCACGAACGTTCGCCTGAATGCATGCAGCCCTTGCACCTTTTGCATTTTCCTAAATGCTTAAAACAACGTTTCAACGCAATCAAGATAATTCCCACAATTAAAACATCACCCAGACTCATACACCAAACCTACTTCCCACTTGATAAATAACCACTGAAACCACATATGCCACAGCCGTTTGAAACATCAAAGCTTTCACTAATTTTCCATTCGTCCCCAGCTCTTTTCTCATAGTAGCAATTGCACTGATACAAGGGGCACTAAACAAATTAAACGTAACAAAAGCGAGTGCTGAAGATGCTGTAAAAAAATCAAATACTCCGCCTTGCTCAAACATCGCGGCACTTCCTGCTCCACTTTTCAGTCCAGATATAATAGCCATCGAAGATATCACTTGCTCTTTCGCAACGATTCCTTGCATGATGGAGACAGTCGCCTCCCAGCTATTCTTGCCAATCATAGGATAAAAGAGAAATGAAATTTTCTTTCCAATCATAGCAAGAATACTATTTTCCACATCTACTCCATATTCAAAGCCAACCGAAAAAGTAAGCAAGAACCATAAAACAACGGAACAAATCAATATCACACTTCCCGCCCTCTTCAAAAATGAAATCACTTTATCTAAAACATCTCGAAATACGTATTTCACACTAGGTAGTTTATACTCCGGCAATTCTGAAATATACGTGATATCATTTTTCATAGTTCGTCCCCTAACCATGAAATAAGAACTAACAATAATAATCACAATTGCCAAGAAATAAACAGTCGCCGAAGCCACTCCCGCATACTCTTTGAAAAAGCACCCAGCAAACAACGCGATTATCGGAAGCTTTGCACTGCAAGGAATAAATGGTGTACATATAATCGTTCTATCCCTTTCCTCCTCCGATTCAATCATTCTGCTTGCCATGATTCCCGGTACACTACATCCCGAGCCAACGATAAATGGAATGATTGACTTTCCACTTAATCCTATCTTTCTAAATAAATGATCAAACAGCATAGAAACTCTGGACAGATATCCTGTCGACTCCAAAACCGAAATACATAAAAACAACATGACAAGCTGAGGCACAAAAGAAAGCACTGTGCCAACGCCAGCAACAATCCCTTCTAACACCAAACTGGTAAGCATTTCCGAAACCTGCATTTTTACAAAAATATTTTGTAGCATACCCTTGAAAATATTCACGCTGGCCGCCACAATAGAAGTAGAATGGTCTCCCACAACCCCAACAGACAAATAATAAACCAAGAACATAATCACAGCAAAAAACAGCATTCCAATATATTGATTTAAAAATAGTTTATCTAAATAATCCGTTAAAGTCCTTCTTCTCTTTTGATACTGCACAACATCTTTCAGTATTCTGTCTAAAAAATCATATCTCTGCGTCGCAATTAATTCAGCCATTTCCAAATGATATTTTTTCTCTATCTCGTCTCTGTCCTGAGATAAATTGATTTCCTTCTTACTTTCTTTTCCCTCTAACAATCGAATAGCAACAAATCTTTTATTGTTCTCATGGTGCAAATAAGTTCTTTCTATCGCATCTATTTTCGCTTCCAAATAGTCGTCAAAAATCCTTATTTTCTTATGGTTTCGAGCATGTGATATGTATTGAATTAAATTATGAATTCCCATACCATTCTTAGCAGATATCCTGCATACTTCGGCACCTAACTGTTTCTCAAGTGCCAAATCATGAATTACCATTCCTTTTTTATTGGCAACATCAATCATATTAAGCGCAACAATCACAGGACAGTCAAGCTCTAGAAGCTGCGTAGTTAAATAAAGACTTCTCTCTAAATTACTCGCGTCCACCACATTAATAATCAAATCCATTTTCTCATGTAATACAAACTCTTGGGAAATTTTTTCCTCTATCGTATACGGACTAAAGGAATAAATCCCAGGCAGATCGACCAATTCATAGCTAGTGCCTTTTATCACTCCAGACTTTTTCTCCACAGTAACACCAGGCCAATTTCCAATCTTTTGTTGCATTCCCGTTAATAAATTAAACAACGTTGTCTTTCCACTATTTTGATTTCCAATCAAAGCAATTCTCATATTCAAGTTATCTCCACAATAATATTATCAAGTTCTTTTCTTCCAACACATAATTCGTAGCCCCTTAGTTCTATATCAATCGGGCTACCAGAAGGGGCAATCTTCTTTACCTTCACTCTCGTTCCTCTCACGAGTCCCATATCCAGCAAATGCTGTTTGACTTTCTTATCAGCAACATCCACCAAAATAATTTTCCCCGATTGCCCTACCTTTAAAGAAGATAAACGCCTATTCATACAACCACCTTTTCAGTCAAAAAAATACCTAGTACAAAATATTTTGTACTAGGTCATTTTATGACACATGATTAAAAATCAATTCCGTCCCTTACTTTAGCAAGTCTAACAAACATATCAGAATTCTCGTCATTCGGATCCCATCGATACTTCGCAGAAAGTGCCTCAAGCTCGTCTGCCTGCCACTGGAACTCCTTATCCAATTCAACATTAATCTGTTTCATTTTATTTAGCATACTATTCTTATCTCTAAATCGATAAGTGTAATTTCCATTTCGCATATCGTCATTATTTTCCCAAAGCATAGAACTATAGATTTTCTTCACTCTATCCGCGCCATAAGAAAAATAGGAGGAATCAATATTGCAAATAATCGTTGACTGCAAAAGTCTCCCCTCTTTATATTTGATTTGATGCTCCAAATCCTCACGCACCAATGACTTATGCATTTTATAAATTTCTTGCAATTGTGGACTTAACGTATCAAAATCACTTTTCTTTTTCACAGCACTCCTCACTATGGTAAAAACTTTTGCCTTGTTTCGAATATTACCAAAAATTCTTAATGTATCTAAATGATCGAATTCGTCATAGGCAAGCACGATTCTAAGACAATGATTCGCCTCTAATTCTCTTAAAATATTAAAGAGTCTTCTCTCATTCTCTTTCGTAATTCTAAGCGCCATAGAAGCCAGTTCAGAAATTTCAAGCGTAGTAAAAAATCCTTTCACTCTCGCACCGCTTCTATTACACTCTTTAATAGCCTCTCGTAGCTCTTTATCTGGTAGTGTTTCAATCGCAAAATCAAGCTCGTTCTTATAGCCAAAATACTTTCCACGCACTTCCTTTGCGACATTCTTCTTTCGTTTTCCCACTTTAATTCGCCCCCTAATGATTTGAGGATGTTTTCTCTATTTATAATTTTAAATCATTATTCCTACAATTTCAAGTGCTGTTTCTATATACATTTATTCCGTTCTGTGCTATAATGATGGCATTATGGAAAGATATCAACATTTAAACAATTATTTCAAAAATAAATTTGGGGAAAGAACGCTTAAAATCTGTGTGGACGGCGGATTTACTTGTCCTAATCGAGACGGCACAGTCTCCACGGGAGGCTGTATTTTTTGCAGCGCGAAAGGTTCTGGTGAGCATTTAAAGTCAGCAAAGAACATCGCCAGTCAAGTAAAAAAACAAATCGATTACAAGAAAGAAAGAGCCAATCAATTTATCGTATATTTTCAAAATTTTACGAATACGTATGACTCCCTAGAAAATCTAAAACGAAAATATGATGCCGCCCTAATTGATAGTCGCATTGTCGCACTCTCTATCGCCACAAGGCCGGACTGCATCACAGAAGAAATTGCCAAATTACTAAGTAGTTATATGCCGCGATATACGGTATTGGTAGAGCTTGGCCTCCAGACTACAGACGAAAACATTTTAAAGCATCTCAATCGCGGCTACGCAAACGATAAATTCATAGAAGCTGTCAAAATACTTCGAAAATACGGCATAGAAGTCATTGCGCATATGATGATGGGCCTGCCCTTTGAAAATGACGACAGCATTCAAAATACAGTGGAATTTTTAAACTCTTGCGACATCCAAGGAATCAAAATTCATTCGTGTTATATTGTAGAGGGCACCAAGCTTGCGCAAATGTACAAAGATGGCGACTACCAGCCCGTCACCTTAGAATACTATCTCGAAAAACTTGCGTACATCATAACACATCTTAGGCCGGATATCATTATTCACAGAATTTCTGGCGACGCGCCAAAAGATTTGCTGCTGGCCCCTGAATGGAACCTGCACAAAAAGTGGGTACTAAATGGAATAGACAAAATACTAAAAGAACAAGATTTATATCAAGGAATGTACTACAACAAAAAGTCGCAAACCATAAAAGCAGGGCTCCCACAAATCTGACGATTTGTGGGATGGGACCCCACTATTTATAATGAGTTTTGTAGGTATAATCCATTTTTTTATGAATAAAATAATATTGTCATTTGACAAGTTATGTTTTTTATGCTAATATAAATATAACTTAACCCCCTACTAGAAATAGTAAGGCGGGAGCCTAAATGATTTTGGAGAGTTCTTGCAACTCTCCTTTTTATTTAATTCTAGCCCTATTTAGTGAAATATTTAGTTATTTGTTTGTCTATTAAATTAAGAGATTCACTAGATATCTTAACATTTCTTCTTATAGTATCTTTAAAAATCCTCTGCTTACTAATTGTTGTAATCTGGTTAATCAAAGCAATACTATCTTTTTTCATATTTGAAATCTCGTTTTCCATTTTTTCAATATATCTTTGCTCTTTCTCAATTATGTTTTGAATATTAACAGGAATATCTTCTATTTTTTCCAGCTCGTCTAAGATCTGTTGTAATTTTTCCTTTTCTTTTGAAATCTTCTCCTGAAATACGTTATAAAGTTCTTGTCCAAGATTAACAGAAGAAGAGTCATATCTTTTATTGTCTTTCCTTGAAGTCAATGGAATTACATTCAAAGTACCATTACGTGTATTATCATATTTGTTCAAAACAATGCAGTAGTGTAATCCGCCAAGTTCATTCCCAATATTAAAACCTAAATTAACCTTTATAACATCTCCACGAGAATATACACCAGACTTTGCAATATCAAAAACTCTTTCATCATCATGATATTTTGCAAAATCATATATCCAGTATGCAAGTAAATCACATTTCTTGTATTCTTCTAGCTCTATATGCTTCAAAAAAGACAAGTCAAGTCGATTCAATGACTTATCTTTATGTATTATTACATTGTTTTTAATTTCAATATCAGCCACAATAATCACCACTTTCCATATATTTCTAATTATGGTGATTTCGCCATAATAGAAAATCATTATTATTTTAAGAACTTTTGTTTGTATTATATAGCACAATTTTAAAAATTACAATGGATTTAGTAAATTTTTACTATATTAACTGTATTTGACCTTTTTTGCTAACTCCTCATTTGTATTCCTTTACACACAAAAAAAGAACTCTAGCATTCTGGTCGCATAATATGCGACCCCTACAAGAGTTCGAAGCAAATTTACGTGGAGCGGGTAATGGGAATTGAACCCACATCCCTGGGTCGGAAGCACAGTATTCTACCATTGAACTATACCCGCATCGATAAAAAATATTAGATAATAAATACGGGCCGCATTTTATGCGGCCCCTGTGTCATTTATGGTAGCGGGAAATGGATTTGAACCATCGACCTGCCGGGTATGAACCGGATGCTCTAGCCAACTGAGCTATCCCGCCATCTATAAGCAACAAATATATTATAATGTGGTTTTGCTGTCTTGTCAAGGACTAATTTTGAAAAAAATAGCTTAAAAATTGACACTTTGCTAGTAAAATGCTACAATAGTTTACGGTGATTTAAGATGGATTTTGTGAAGAGAATGCGCGAAGACGCGGCATATAGAAAACATATCATTACATATTTTGCGTTTGGTATTATTACAACGCTTGTTAGTTGGGGCTCTTTCTGGCTTTTGAGAAGGTTTGCGCCATTTATTGAGGAGAATATTGCCAATATCATTTCGATTATTTTGGCCGTGATTACTTCTTATGTGGTAAATCGCAAATTTGTGTTTAAGAGTAAAGAGCCGAATATTTGGAAAGAATTTTTGATGTTCTGTTCTGGACGAGTTGTGACAATGATTTTCGAAGAAGTAGCGTTTTTTGTGCTTGCCACAGTAATAGGGATAAACGAAATGCTTGTGAAAATTGGGGTTTCAGTGATTGTCGTGATTTTGAACTATATTTTTAGCAAGATCTTTGTGTTCAAAAATTCAAAAGAGGGATAAATTTTCTGTATTTTTTTAATTTGGGGGCTTGACAATAGAAGAATTATAGGTTATGATATGTATTGTCGACGCGGGAATAGCTCAGTTGATAGAGCGCCACCTTGCCAAGGTGGAGGTCGCGGGTTTGAGCCCCGTTTCCCGCTCCACCCAGAAGCAAACCATTATGGTTTGCTTCTTTTTCATCCTATTAGTTCTTTTAGTTCGTCTTTGCTTTTAAAGCCGACTGTTTTGCTCTTTAATTCGCCATTTTCGAAAAGCAATAGTGTTGGAATAGACATAATTCCATACTCACTTGAAATCTCTTCGGAATCGTCAACATTTAACTTGAAAAACGTGCAAGTGTCCACTTCTTCTGCTAGCTCGTCCACGATAGGTGAAAGCATTTGACAAGGGCCACACCACTCCGCATAACAGTCTACTAAAACCTTTCCACTTGTCCCTTTTACTTTCTCGTGAAATTCATTTTGTGTAATCTCTGTAACCATCATAATCCTCCCTATTTTTATTTTTCTTATTACAACCCAAGATATACTTACCTTAGGCTATGAATCATTCTTTAGCCATTTCTTTGATAGCCGTCGTCGCGGCATCTGCCCCATCGCCCACGGCCGTTGTTAATTGGCGTAAATTTTTCACTCTGCAATCTCCCGCCACATAAATCCCTGGCACATTCGTATGAACGCCATCTTCAGACTTAATATATCCCGCTTTGTCCAATTCTATGATATTAGCAAAAATATCGTTTCGAGGGGCCTGCCCCACGGCAATAAATAAGCCATTGACAGGAATCGTTCTTGTATTTCCCTCCTTGTCCTGCAAATCAATGCTCTCTAATAGCTCTTCGCCATTCAACCTAGTCACATTGGAATTAAGGACAAACTCCACATTCTCGCGCCTTTTCAACTCTTCCAAATAGATTTCTTCGCCCGTAAATTCGTCTCTTCTATGAATAAGATAAACTTTACTAGCCAAATCAGCCAAATACACAGCATCCTCTAAAGCCCTATTGCCGCCACCAACCACAGCTACTACCTTATGTTTATAAAAGTTGCCGTCGCACGTTGCGCAATAAGAAACTCCTTTGCCTACAAACGCTGCTTCGTTTTCCAAGCGAAGTTTTCTGTTTTCAGAGCCAGTAGCAAGAATCACGGCTTTTGCCTCGTAAGTGGCTTTATCCGTCGTAACCTGCCTATTTTCGTCCACACGCACAACCGTCTCATACTTAATCTCAGCCCCTAAATTTTTCACTTGATTGTACAAATTCGTCGCAAACTCAAAGCCCGAAATGCTTGCAATTCCAGGGTAATTTTCAACCTTATGTGCATTAATGATTTGGCCGCCATAACTCTTCGCCTCTAAAATCAAAATCTTTTTATTCGCTCTTAGCGCGTACAAAGCGGCCGTTAAGCCAGCCGTGCCAGCACCAACAATGATAATATCGTACATTGCTAACCCTCTCCATTATTCAATATAAGGGCCTCCCCTCCGGGCGACCCATACAGCACTTGGCGCAGTGGGTGGGATTTGAACCCACGGAAGGCTTACACCTCACAATAGATTTCGAGTCTACGCCGTTATGACCGCTTCGGCACCACTGCATAACAATATTATAACATTTAATTTTCAAATTGCAACACAATTCGCACAATCCCAAAAGGCACCTGTAGGGGCAGCGTAATACGCTGCCCGCCATTATTTATCGCCGATTTTCACACGAATTAGCAGATTTTCCCGCCACCAACAACGTAGTCGTCAATATAAAACACCGCCGACTGCCCCGGCGTCACAGCCCTTTGCGGTTCGTCAAAAATCACTCTAATTTTATCGCCCTCTTCTCTGATTTTCGCAGGCGCCTCTTTGGCGGAATACCTCGTCTTTACCGTCACTTCCATCTCGTCCTCTATTTTGTCCACAAGAATCAAATTACATTCATTGACTAGAATTTCTTTCGTATATAAGTCTTTTTCTTCTCCCACAATGAGCTCATTTTTTTCATTATCAAATCCCACAACAAACAATGGCACTGGATTCGAAATTCCTAATCCTTTTCTCTGGCCAATCGTATAGCGATAAAGTCCGGTATGCTCGCCTAAAACCTCGCCTTTCGTATTGACAATTTTGCCCTTTTTAGGTTTCAAATCAGAATTGTTTTCCAAGAACTTTTTGTAATCTCCGTCTGGAACAAAACAAATATCTTCGCTATCTGGCTTGTTTGCTACTTTCAAATTGTTTTCTCTTGCAATTTCTCTAATTTGCTCTTTGCTTTCAAAATCAGCCAATGGAAATAAAACGTGCTCTACTAAATCTTTGGGAATGTTCCACAAAACATAGCTCTGGTCTTTCCTTCCCGCTTTCGATTTTTTCAAAACCCATCTACCATACTCTTCACTATATTCTGTTTTTGCATAATGCCCCGTCGCTATGTAATAACAATCCAGCTCTTTCGCTTTCTCGTACATCGCGCCAAACTTCATATACTTATTGCACTCAATGCAAGGATTTGGCGTTCTTTGGTGCGCATACTCATTAATAAAATCGTCAATCACGTGCTCTTTAAACTCGTCCTTCAAGTTGTACGTCATATGCTCTATTCCAATTTGCTGGCAAACTTTCTTTGCATCCAAATTCGTACTCAAATTGCAACACGAACCCGCAAAAAGCTCCAGCGTCATTCCCACCACTTCATATCCTCTTTGCTTTAAAATAGCGGCAGCCGTCGAACTATCCACACCACCACTCATTCCAAGTAAAACACGATTATTCTTCTCCAAAACTAAAACTCCTTTTTCGTCAAAACATTACAATCATTTTTGACATAACTTTTATTTTTTCTCTTTTCAAACTAATGTTAATCTCGTAAATTTGCGTCAAAATTAGTGAGTTGCAAGGAAGTTCGATTGCGAAAACCGGAGGCGTACGATGGTACGTTGAGGATTTTCACAATCGAACTGACACAGCAAATCGCTGATTTTCACGCAAATTTATCAAGTATCCCCTCAAGCGTGTGCCACGCAAGCAAGGCACACTTAACACGTGCCGGCATATTCGCAATATTTTTAAACGCAATGGCGTCTTCCAACTTTTCAAGCTCTTTTTCGTCTTTCGTCTCTCGCTTAATCATATCAATAAAAGTCTTGATAATTTCTCTAGCTTCTTCAATCGTTTTGCCCCTCAAAGTCTCAATCATAATCGAAGTCGAGCTTTGCGAAATCGCGCAACCGTGCCCCAAGAAAGCCATATCTTCAATGACATCCCCATTTAATTTTACTTCTAATTCTATCTCGTCGCCGCAGTTAGGGTTATGCCCTTTTTCACAAAAGTCGCACGACTCCAGTTTCTTTTTGTTATAGGAATTCATACTATGTTCCATAATCAAATCATTATACAAATCGTCCATTTATTTTTCCTCTCACATCTAAAATTATCCATTTTCAATTCGCATCAAAATTAGTACAGCACAAAGTGAATTACTTCTGCAAATATTTTTTAAACATATTATACGTCTTAGTTAGTCCCCTAACTAATCGATCCACATCTTCCTTCGTGTTATAAATATAAAAGCTAGCTCTGCAAGTAGAATCCACGCCAAGATATCGAAGTAACGGCTGAGCACAGTGGTTTCCCGATCTCACGCATACTCCCTCTTGGTCTAAAATACTGGCCACGTCGTGTGGATGCACGCCATTAATATTAAACGAAATGACACCCACAAAATTTTCTTTATTTGGTGTTTTATAAATCGTCAAGAAATCCAGCTTGCTTAGCTCTTCAATTGCATATTCTACTACTTCGTTTTCTATTTTCTGAATATTTTCATAACCAAGATTTTCAATATAGTCAATGGCCGCGCCAAGCGATGCAACAGCGCCAACATCTTGCGTTCCCGCTTCAAATTTACTTGGAAGTGGCGCAAATGTCGTATCCTGCTCATAAACGTACTCAATCATATCTCCGCCAAATAAAAATGGAGACATTTTATTAAGCAATTCCCTCTTTCCATAAAGCACGCCAACACCTAATGACGCCATCATTTTATGGCCAGAAAAAACTAAAAAGTCTGCATTCAAATCTTGCACATCCATTCTCATATGAGGAATGGCTTGCGTTGCATCCACAATCACAATAGCGCCTTTCTTATGTGCATATTTCGCAATTTCTTTGACGTGATTAATCGTTCCAAGCACATTCGAAACATACGTAATCGCAACAATTTTCGTCTTGTCTGTAATTTTCTCTTTAATCTCTTCCTCCGATAATTCATAGTCGCTATTCACATATAGATACTTTAATGTGCTTCCCGTTTTTTTCGTCACATATTGCCAAGGCACCAAATTAGAGTGATGCTCCATAATCGAAAGTACCACTTCGTCGCCAGACTTTAAGTTTTCTAATCCATAAGAATACGCGAGCAAATTAAAAGATTCACTTGCATTCTTGGAAAATATAATTTCCTCCGGATATCTCGCGCCGATAAACTTCGCCACTTTCGCTCTTGTCCCCTCAAACACTGCCGTTGCTTCTACACTTAGCGCATAAGCGCCCCTGTGAGGATTGGCGTTTTGCTTTTCGTAGAACTCTTTGATGCTCTCTATGACTTGCACAGGTTTTTGCGTCGTCGCTCCACTATCCAAATAGGCTATATCATTATTTTTCAATATTGGAAAATCGTCTCTTACATTCATTTAATCCAATCTCCTATCTATTTCTTGCACAATTTCATTTCGTATTTCTTCGTCTGCAATCCTCTCCAAAATCTTGTTGAATCTCGCTTTCACAATTAACTTCGTTGCGTCTTTTTTCTCAATTCCTCGCGACATAATATAAAAGATCTCCTTGTCGTCAAGCTTGCCAGAAGCCGTTGCGTGATTTCCCTCTACATCGTCTTCTGTACATAACAGCATCGGAAGTGCAATTGACTTTGCCTTATCCGACAAAAGCATACAGTACTCGTTTTCGTCTCCTCTTGCTTTCTTGCAACCTTTCTTAAAATCAATCGTGCCCTTAAAATTTTTCTTTGCACTATCTTTTAATGCGCCTTGCACATCGATAGTAACATTCGTCTTTTCGCCATACAATTCCGCAATATAATTCATATCCTTTACTTGGTTTTCTCTTCCCAAGTAAATCGCTTTTAGTTCGTTATTGGCGCCCTCGCCCGCAATGTTGGAATAATAATTCTGAACGCTATTTTTCGCGCCCAAATCAATGACCGTATACTGCACTTCGCTACTCTCTTGAAGTACATTCTCCATCGACACAAAATAATGAGAAGTTTCATTTAGCAAATTCACGGCAACGACATTTACTTTCGCATTGCCACTTGCAATTATTTTAATAATGCCATTCACAAAACACGAATAGTTAGTCGACGAACTATACTTAATCGTCACATTCAAATCTTTCTCTGCTACTATCTCAACATAGTGAATTAAAGCTGTATTCTCGTCGTCTAGTGTATAGAATAATTTTACGTCTTCGTTATTTTGACTTGCCGTAATTCTTATTTTACTATTGGCCATTTCTCTTACGTTTTCCTGCATCACATCGCCAAGACCATACGTTACTTTTCCTACTTCCACTTCCGTCTCTATCTTGCTTGCTCCAAGGACTTGAAGCCCTTTAAACTCCATCACATTTTCAGGAAGTACTACGTCTTCTAGTTTGATATTATTGATTTTAAAATTTCTCGATGTTCTCACTGGTGTTTCATTTACTTTTAAAATTTCCATACTAACCAATACTTCCCTCCAATTCCATATTAATCAAATTATTCATTTCCACAGCATATTCCACTGGCAACTCTTTCGAAATCGGATATGCAAAACCTCTGACAATCATTGCTCTTGCGTCCTCTTCACTAAGCCCTCTCGACATCAAATAGAAAATTTCTTTATCGCTTATCTTACCAATTTTCGCTTCGTGTGAAAATTCTACTTCGTCTGTTTGAATATCATTCACCGGAATCGTATCAGAACGTGAAATGTCGTCAAGCATTAGCGATTCACAGCTTACACTACATTTCGCATTCTTCGCTCTCTCGGCAACTCTCACCAAAGCACGATACGTACAAGAGCCGCCCTCTTTCGAAATCGACTTTGAATTCACAACAGAAGAAGTATTCGGCGCATTGTGAATCACTTTAAAACCAGTATCCAAGTTCTGGCCCTTGCCCGCAAAAGTAATTCCCGTATATTCTGTCTTTGCGCCTTCGCCATTTAGAATACTCATTGGGTAAAGCATTGAAATCTTTGAGCCAAACGAACCCGTTACCCAGTCTATCTGCGCATTCTTACCAACAATCGCTTTTTTCGTATTCAAATTCATCATATTCTTCGACCAGTTTTCAATCGTCGAATACCTTAAGTATGCGTTATCTTTCACGTAAAGTTCCACGCATCCCGCGTGAAGATTTACTTTGTTGTACTTTGGGGCACTACATCCCTCAATAAAATGAAGACTCGCTCCCTCGTCCACAATAATTAGCGTATGCTCAAACTGGCCAGATTCTGGCGAGTTAAGCCTGAAATATGACTGAAGAGGAATATCCACTTTGACGCCCTTTGGCACATAAACAAAAGAGCCGCCAGACCATACTGCCGCGTGAAGCGCCACAAACTTATGGTCATTTACCGGCACGCACTTCATAAAATGCTCTTTTACCAAATCAGGATACTCTCTTACCGCTGACTCCATATCCAGATAAACCACGCCCTGCTTTAGCAAATCTTCTTTCATACTGTGATAAACGACTTCCGAGTCGTACTGCGCCCCAACGCCAGCAAGCGACTTCTTCTCCGCTTCCGGAATTCCCAAAGTATCAAACGTCTTCTTAATCTCTTCTGGCACATCGTCCCAACTCGTATTAAGCTTCGACTTCGGCTTTACATACGTCGCAATATCGTCCATATGAAGCTCTGACAAATCTGGACCCCACGTAGGAAGCTCCAAACTATTGTAAACCTCCAAAGCCTTTAAACGCAACTCCCTCATCCAATCAGGGTCATTCTTCTGCTTCGAAATTTCCAAAACAACCTCTCGGTTTAGACCCTTTTGCATCTTAAACGCATACTCGTCTTCATTTTTAATATCATATATATTTCTATTAATGTCTTCAACCTGCGTCTTTGCCATTTTATATTTCCTTTCCCATTTCACAAATGATCACTTTTCTGCCACCCTGAAAACGCGCATCTTTCCAATTTCTGCCAGGATGCGCGTTTTCGGCGTCGCCGAAAATGCGCACGCTTCCATCATTTTCCAGTTTGCATACTTTTCTGCCACCCCGAAAATGTATCATGCGTTGTACTCTTTATATCCGTTTTCCTCAATCTCCGTTGCCAACTCTCCCATGCCCGTCTTTACGATTCTTCCATCCACCAACACGTGCACGAAATCAACCTTTAGGTGCTTCAAAATACGCGTATTGTGCGTAATAATCAACACCGCATTCTCGTCATTTTTATACATCTCAATTCCTTTTGAAACCGTTTTAATCGCATCTACATCTAATCCCGAGTCCGTCTCGTCCAAAATAGCAAGCTTTGGATTAAGCGCAAGCATCTGAAGAATCTCGTTTTTCTTCTTCTCGCCTCCTGAAAATCCAACATTCAAGTTTCTTTCAATCAATTTCGGATTCATATTAAGCTCTTCCGTGAAGCCCTCCACCTGCTTTTTGAATTCAAATACTTTCACAGGCTTGTCCGTTATCTTTCCTTTCGCGAACTTCAAAAAATTAAACGTAGAAATGCCCGGAATCTCCTCTGGCGACTGAAACGACATAAACACGCCTTTCTTGGCAATCTTGTCTACACTCAAATCATTGATATTCTCGCCCTCAAATTCCACAGAGCCACTTACCTTTGTATATGCTGGGTTATTAAAAATAACATTGGCAAGCGTCGATTTTCCGGCGCCGTTTGGCCCCATCACAACGTGAACCTCGCCCTTATTAATCGTCAAATTTAATCCCTTTAAGATTTCTTTCTCCCCTACATTTGCATATAAATCTTTAATTTCTAATAGCTTTTCCATTTTCTTCTCCTTTTCATACCAAATCACTAGGAATTATACCACGAATTTCCATATAAGTCAATACATAATGACGGTGTAACGCCGTCATTTCAACCTTTTTAACGTATCAATTCTTGGATTTCGTTTTTTTCTATATATCCCACGGCTCTGTTTATCTCTTCGCCATTTTCTATCACCACTAGCGTAGGGATATATAGCACACGATACCTCGTCGCTAAGTCGTCATTTTCGTCAACATTAATCTTCACAAATTTCACATCGCTATTTTCGCTGGCAACTTGCTCCACAAGTGGCGAAAGCATTTTACAAGGTTCGCACCAATCCGCGTAAAAATCAATCAGTACTTTCTTATCGCTTTGCAACACTTCTTTTGAAAAGCTGCTAGCACTCACTTCTTGCACAGCACCATTTTCCGTAATCGTATTTTCTAATTCTTTGCTTTCTATCTCATTTCGTGATACTTTTCCCGCATTCTTGGAAAAATAACTAGCGCCAAACAAAACGCCTGCAAGCAAAACAATCAAAATAACAACACCTGTTTTTTGTTTCATGAATTTTCGCCCCCTACGATACCATCACGTAAATTCCCATAACCACCAAAATCAATCCTGAAATTTTTTGAATGACGTGATAATGCTTCTTGATAAAATCAAACGTGCCTCTTAATTTTTCAATCAGCACGGCCGAAATCACAAACGGCACGCCAAGCCCCAATGAATAAACCAAAATAAGCAAAATTCCCTTTAATAAATTCTGATTTTTCGCAATCAAAAGAAGTGCAGAACTTAGGAAAGCACCCACGCAAGGTGTCCAACTAATCGAAAAAATCATTCCAAACAAAATCGCTTTCCAAAAATGAATATTCTTCAAATCACTGTTAATCGTTGCACTTCGGTTCAAAAACGGAATCTTGAAAACGCCTATGTAATTAAGGCCCAAAACAATAATCAAAACTCCAAAAAGAATTTTCACATATTTGATTGCCGTGCTAAGTACTGCCCCCAAAGAGCTTGCAAACACAGCCAAAACCACAAAAACAATCGTAAAACCAATCACAAACCCAATTGAATTAAGTAACGCTCTTCCTTTTTGCTTCTCTTCGCTTCCCGCAAAATACGAAACATAAATCGGCACCATCGGTAGCATACAAGGCGAAACAAAGCTCGCAATCCCCTCCAAAAAAGTAAATAAAAATTCCATAAAGTCTCTCCTTCTCACTCCATATTATATCCATAACTTTTTCGATTTACAATAGCTTTGGTCACAATCCATTTCGTGCTTCTTGCTCTTTAATGACTCCACTGCCAAAAATAAAAAATCTCCCCCACAGAAAAATATTTCTGTGAGGGAGTTCATTTTGTTACGTCATTTTCTCTTTCGTTTTTTTGATTTCATTACGAAGCTGAATCGTAGAAGCGCCCAAGTAGCCTATACATGCAGCAAACACCGTAAAAATCAAAGCAATCAACGTGTTTACAGCAATCAAACTTACGCGGCTTACTGTCGGAGCCGAAATCGCGCCACCCTTTTCAATGGCATAAGAAATCACGCCTTTGGTAGTCTTGATACTCAAGTGATATCTCCCTAGCGCATCCGCCTTGCTAAGCGAAATGTCACTAAAAGAAATCCTATCCGCCAGATTCGTTGTAACCCCTGCGTTGGCAAGGCCCTTGGCAAATGCATTGTAATTTACCATCTCTTTGGAAGTGAAAGAATAGTAGCCGCCAAAAGCTCGAATTCCGAAAAAGACAATAAAGAAAACAAGGACCACAGCCGCACAAATAATGGCGGCCTTTCTTTCCGAATTATCCATATTTGCCTCCCGTTCCTGCTTTTTCAATGCAGCTCTACACTCATTCTCCAAAGAATAGGAATCCCGACCTTTGCCCTGCTCATAAGACTTTTCGTGCACACACATAACTAGCCCTCCTTCAAATAAATCTCACCAGTTTAGCACTTAGCTTCTTTTGGGGTGTATTAGGAAGCAGAAACACTTTACTAAGCACTTCCACTTTTCCCTCTTCTCGCAGGCAAACCCTATATTGCTCGCGTTCTCTTACTTCTGTGTCAAGCTCTTCAAAAGCCGCTAAATGAATGTCATGCATCGTTTCGTCGGGAAATTCGCAGACCGCGAAATCCCCCTCAATTCTATCCACAAAAATAATGAAAGTGGATAAATTGGCCGCTTTGTCATTTAGCAATTTTGTCACTTCCCTTACTTCTCTTCGTGGGCAAAATCTAAGTCAAACGCATACTTTCCGTCATTAATCGTAAGTTTCACATCGCCAGCATCTTGCGTTTGATAAATCACGGAACCATGCTTCTCAAGCCGTTCAATCACATCTTCGTCCGGCAAGCCATAAGAATTATCCTTGCCCACCATCATGATAGAATGACTTGGCTGAACCTTTGCAATAAATTCCTCCGTATTTGCTGTACGACTGCCGTGATGGCCAACTTTTAAAATATCCGCCTTCAAATCAAAATCATTCTCCGCGGCATATTTTAACATTTCTTTCTCGGAAAGCTTCCCGGCATCCCCCGTCAAAAGTAGCTTCACACCCTCAAACTCCACCATCAGCACAATAGAGTAATCGTTTGTATCTGAGTACTTAGAGGCGTTTGGCGCAAGCATTGTCACTTTCGCATTTCCAAAAGGAATCTCGTCCCCAACGCGAATGTAATCATTGGGATTGTAGACAACCTTTTCCTCCTCTGGGAGCCCTTGATTATACGCTTCCACTTTTGCTTTAATCTCTTCCTCCGAAAGCGTAGTAGGGGTAATCAAATGGGTATCACTTTCCTCCAAAGCCGACACAAACCGCTTGTAATAGCCCGTTTGCTGGCTTTCCGGAAGAATGCTATTGGAATACAAATCCTTCACATCAAACATCTCAATAATTTTGTACATCGAGCCCATGTGATCTTCGTGAGGATGCGTCGCAACCAAAACATCAATCTTATTCACGCCAAGCCGCTTCAATTCGTGCGACAAATTAATTTTGTCTTTGACGTTGTAGTCCATCGCTGCATCGCCGGCATTCCCCGTATCTACAAGCATCACCTTATCGTCAGTCATAAGCAAAATACTATCCGCTTGGCCAACATCGAAAAAATAAACGTCCAGGCTACTCGCCGAATAATTCGCTACCGGTTCATTGGTATGCCCCAAAAACACATCCAAATTATTTACGAACGTGAGCGCCAAAATCAAAATAACGAGGCCAATAATCCTTGCAGCAGTAACTTTGCCATTCCGCCCAGTCGCATTGCTAGCCATAAAAATTCTCCTTTCTCATTGTAAGAAGCACTTCAACAAGTTTCACTTTAACTCCTACATTTTAGCACAAACCACCCACTTTTGCAAGAGTGCAACACCAAAGGGTTCTCTCTTGCGCTCAACAAAAAAACTCTCGTTTTCGGGCCGCGTGATACGCGACCCCTACAAGAGTTCAAGCAAAATCACCACTACAGCTTCTATTCCTTCTTAAGCAAATCACTCAGTGGCATAAATTCTTTTTCATTTCGTATATCGTATTCATAATAATTGCCATCCATCCAAAATGCCTTTTTTGCATAAGGCTCTATCTTGTGATGGGATGCATCTGTAAATATCACTCTGTAGCTATCGTCTACAATTTCAATTGCGGCACAATTTGATAATAAAATCCCAACTAATCCATTCTTTTTTAACTCTTTCTTAGCAGAGTCGTATCTGCCTTTTTCGTCACAATGCGGGACACAATATGCATTGATAAAGTTCAAACAATCTACACTAGTTAATTCTTCGCTTTGTCCATTTTCAATAATAAGCGAATCTGAATTGCACGAATGAAACCAACAAACACCACCAGCAGAAACACCACAAACAACTTTTCCATCGTTCCAAGCATTTTCAAGGACCTTATCAAACTTTGCATTTCTCCATTCTTGCATCATATTTAGCGTGTCTCCGCCACCCTCATAAATGATATCTGCCCAAGCAATTAAATTTTTTACCTTTTCGATATCGTCCAATTCATTGCTTTTCAAAATTTTACACTCACAACCCAACATATCACCATATATTTTTTCCATCGTATGAAAATAACTTTCTTGAATATGTATCGGTTGAGCATGTCCTAAAAACAAAAAGTTAACTTTCTCTTTCTGTACCAAATCCACAATTTCTTTATCCATCAAATATGTTTCATAAGGAGCGTTTGTTCCATCCGATAATTGTCTACCATTTTCTCCTCCACCAATTGCAACTATTTTTCTACTCATTAATCTTCCCCTCACTTTCCACATCAAAACGACATCCCTTCTTTCCAACGTTTTCGCATCATAGTAAATCGATTGTACCCAACTTCTTCAATTTTAATTCTGTGGGATTCCACGGAATTAAAATTTTCATTATGTAATTCCTCCCATAAACTATAAAAGTCAAATGAATTTTTATTAGACATCCAATTTCTTATAACTCCCGAAGGATCATTTTCATTCTGGTACTTTGCTAAGTCCGTTAGTGAAATGTAATCAACATTTCCAACTCTCATAACACCAACTAGTGTATCTTTTACTTTTATTTCCGTTTTTATCAATTCTTTTTTCATATTATCACATCCTCAAAACAATTATAGAACTTTAGTTCTCAATTGTTAATAAGTAAATTCGCTTTCTATAAAAAAAGAACTCTCGTTTTCGGGCCGCGTGATACGCGACCTCTACAAGAGTTCGAATCAACCCCTTTTACGGTAAATCGGCACAAAATAAAAAATTTCCTTGATATTTCAAGGAAATTTAGACACCTTTTGGAGCGGGTAGCGGGAATCGAACCCGCACAATCAGCTTGGAAGGCTGAGATTCTACCATTGAACTACACCCGCATCTCCATCGTGCAATTGTTATTATAGCAGTAGAGTATTTCAATGTCAAGAAAAATATTTAAATTTTTTAAGATGTGCGCTCCCTACATACATCTAATCACGTGAAATCCCGCCTTTTTATCTAACACTTCTACATTCTCAAATAGCTCTTTCAAGTAGGTAATCGTGCTTGGCGCCCCGTGCTTTTTATTAATGACAAGATAGAACTTTCCGCCAGGATTTAGGTGCTCTTTTGCCCCGCGATAGATGCCATAAACTACTTCTTTTCCGGCTCTAATAGGCGGATTGGTAATAATGATATCATAATTTTCTGAAATATTTGCAAAACCATCAGACTCTATCACTTTCGCCTCTATTCCATTTTTTGACGCATTTCTTCTGGCTAAATCCAGTGCTCTTTCATTAACATCCAGCATCGTAACATCCACCGAAAGCAGCTTTGCCAGCGTGATTCCAATCACACCATATCCACACCCTACATCTAACACGCTGCCCTCTATCTTTTCTGCTACCACAGTTTTAATCAATAAATTCGTTGCAAAGTCAACGCTGTTCTTCGAAAACACACCATTATCGCTAATAAACTTTAGCACTTTATCTTGTATATAATATTCTAGCACTCTCTCCTCCGACTTTGAAGTCGGATTGCTACTGTAATAATGCTCCATAAACATTCTCCTTAATCATTTGTATCTCCATTTTATATCCCCAAAACACTTTCGTCAATATATAAATGCCCTTGCAGCGTATTGCACTGCCCTATATATACACAATCAAACTCGAAATTTGTGCAACAAGAAAACATAGTGCCATTCCAATCGCAGTCGGGATGCAAAATGCAAGTAACGTCCATTTCCAGCTTCCCGTTTCTTTCTTGATGGTAAGCATTGTCGTGGCACAAGGCCAATGAAAAAGTGAAAATAACATTGTGCAAATCGCCGTCGTAATCGTCCATCCATTATCTACTAAAACCATTTTAAGTTCCGCTAAATCACTGATTTCAATGAGTTTCCCCGTTGATAAATATGCCATCAAAATAATCGGCACGACAATTTCATTTGCAGGAAATCCCAAAATAAATGCCATCAGTATTACGCCGTCAAGTCCTATCAAACTTGCAAAAGGATTTAAGAAATTCGTTGCATAAGAAAGCAAACTCATTCCACTCACATTAACATTGGCAAGGGTCCAGATAATGATTCCCGCCGGAACTGCCGAAATCACAGCCCTTCCCAGCACAAATAACGTTCTGTCAAAAATTGATCTTACAATGACTTTCCCAATTTGTGGCTTTCGATAAGGCGGCAATTCCAAAATAAAGGAAGAGGGCTTTCCTTTTAAAAGAGTCTTTGACAAGATTTTCGAAACAAAAAAAGTCATATAAATACCTAGAAGTATCACAAGTGTCAGGATTAGCACCCCTAAAACAGAAGAAAATCCGCCCACCATTCCACCTACCAAAAACATACTGATAATCGAAATAAGTGTAGGAAATCTTCCATTACACGGCACAAAATTATTCGTAAGAATAGCAATTAATCTCTCTCTTGGCGAATCAATAATTCGCGCCCCCGTTACGCCGCAAGCATTACAGCCAAATCCCATACACATCGTCAGTGCCTGCTTACCACACGCACAACACTTTCTAAATGCTTTATCCAAATTAAACGCCACTCTCGGCAAATATCCCAAATCTTCTAAAATTGTAAACAGAGGA
>JAFUGE010000022.1 GCA_017469545.1 Clostridia bacterium | reverse complement strand
GACGGACATCTTGGAATTGGCAAAAGAGGCGAATAAGCCAGTTATCGTGCACGTGGTTACTAAAAAGGGAAAAGGTTATTCCTATGCAGAGAAAACGCCTGATGTGTATCATGGGGTTGGACCTTTTGATAAAGAGAAGGGTATAGTGATTGATAAAAATAAAGAATCATATTCTAGTGTGTTTGGCAGAAAGCTTACAGATTTAGCAGAAAAGAATGAGAAAGTTGTGGCAATTACAGCAGCAATGCCAGACGGAACTGGATTAAATGAGTTTAGGAAAAAATATCCGGATAGATTTTTTGACGTAGGAATTGCGGAAGAACACGCGGTTACTTTTGCAGGAGGACTTGCGAAAGCGGGCTATGTTCCAGTATTTGCCGTGTATTCTACCTTTTTGCAGAGGACATATGATCAAATTATGCACGACGTGGCATTGCAAAATGCGCACGTGATATTTGCCATTGACAGAGCAGGAATTGTAGGACAAGACGGCGCAACACATCAGGGAATTTATGATTTAGCGTTTTTATCTTCGATTCCAAACTTAAAGGTATTGGCGCCAAAAGATGGGCGAGAATTAGAAAGAATGTTAGAGTTTGCGGTTTCTTATGAGGGGCCAATAGCGATAAGATATCCTCGTGATAGCTACGTAAGAGAGCTTTGCGAGACGAAAGTGGAAGACGTATGCAAGGCAGAAATTCTGGAGAGTGGCGAAGATGTTACGATTATTGGCTTTGGAAAGATGGTAAAGCGTGCACTTGATGTTAAGGACTTATTAGAAAAGCAGAAGATTTCAGCGGAAGTCATTAATTTACGTGCCCTAAAGCCGCTAGATAAAGAAACGATTTTGACGTCGATAAGAAAGACGAAAAAAGTCATTACCATTGAAGATGGCATTGCGAGTGGTGGTGTGGCAAGCGCGATTCAGGGTTTGATTATTCATGAAAACGACGTGGACAGTATGTTTTTTGCCTATCCGGACGAGTTTATCAGCCACGGAAAGACGGAAGAAATAGAGAAAATTTATGGCATGGACGCGGAGAGCATTGCAGACAAGGTGTATTGCAATTTAGGGAAAATTGTGGTAAAATAATGTTGTCACGGAAGTGATCTGAAAAATCCTCATAGAAGTGGGCTTGGAAGGGAAAAGTAGTTGTTATGCTAATGAAAAGCATACGCAAAAACGAAATGACTGGAAAAGCTTTGACGAAACGAGGAAAAATGGGAGGAAAGAATAATGGCAACGTTAATCATTTTGCTCATTATTTTTTCACCAACAGCGAGACATATTGCTTTTGAGCTCTTTCGGGGGCTCTTCAAGCTGGGAGTATTCCTGGTCTTGCTGCTCTATGTGGTAAGCCTTTTTGCAGGCTACCGCTAAGCCGGCATCATTTGATGCCGGTTTTTTTCGACTTGCTGAGCTCCTCAAATTCCTCCGTCCCCTTTGGGGAATTTGTATTGTATTCTTGGAATTGGTGTTGTATAATGGCGCTAGGTGAGGGAAGTATGGATAGAAATTTTGTGCATTTGCACGTGCATACGGAGTATAGTTTATTAGACGGAGCAAATCGTATTAAAGATTTGGTTCAGAAAGTGAAAGACTTAGGGATGCCGGCCGTGGCGATTACTGACCATGGCGTGATGTACGGGGCAATTGAGTTTTATAAAGAGTGTAAGAAGCAGGGAATTAAGCCGATTATTGGGTGCGAGGTGTATGTAGCGCCTAGGAGTAGGTTTGATAAGGAGCCGAATATTGACGATAAATTGGGGCATATGATTTTGCTGGCGAAGGATAACGAAGGGTATCATAATTTGGTGAAAATGGTGTCTTCGGCATTTACGGAAGGTTACTATCGTAAGCCTAGGGTTGATTTGGAGCTACTTCGCAAATACAGCAAGGGATTGATTGCAACTAGCGCTTGTTTGGCTGGTTTTATTAGTCGCGCTCTTTTAGAGCAGGATTATGAAAAAGCGAAAAAAGTCGCTTTAGAATATATTGATATTTTTGGAAAAGAGAATTTTTATATTGAGCTTCAACATAATGGCATTGAAGAGCAAGTACTGGCAAATCAAGGGCTAATCAGGCTTGCTAGAGAGCTTGGACTAGAAATGATTGCGACGAATGATGCGCATTATTTGAATCGAGAAGATAGCTATAGCCACGAAGTTTTGCTTTGTGTGCAAACGGGTAAGAAAATGACGGATGTGGATCGATTCCGTTTTGGTAGCGACGAGTTTTATATTAAGTCGCAAGAAGAGATGTATGAGAATTTTAAGAATTTGCCAGAGGTTGTCGAAAATACAGTGAAAGTGGCGGAGCGCTGCAATGTCGAATTTGAGTTTGGACATACGATACTTCCTAATTTTGATACGCCAAACAATATGGACCACTATGAATTTTTAAAGCAGGAGTGCTATCAGGGATTGGCGGCTAGATACGAGACAATTACGGACGAATTAAAAGAACGATTAGAGTACGAACTATCTGTGGTAAAGAAAATGGGATATGTGGACTACTATCTCATTGTTTGGGATTTTATCAAGTATGCCAAAGATAACGGCATTCCGGTAGGGCCGGGAAGAGGAAGCGGCGCAGGAAGTTTGGCGGCTTACTGCATTGGTATTACGGATATCGACCCAATTAAATACAACTTGATTTTTGAAAGATTTTTAAATCCGGAGAGAATTAGTATGCCGGATTTTGACGTGGATTTTTGCTATGAGAGAAGACAAGAAGTGATTGACTATGTATGTAGAAAGTACGGGAACGACCACGTGGCGCAGATAATTACATTTGGTACGATGGCGGCAAGGGGCGTGATTCGAGACGTTGCAAGAGTATTGAATGTGCCATACGCCAAGGCGGATAGCATTTCAAAGAAAGTACCATTTGAGTTACATATGACGTTAGAAAAAGCGTTAGAAATGAATCCGGAGTTAAAGCAACTATACGACGAAGACCCAGAAGTAAGGCAAGTCATAGAGATTTCGAAAAAGTTAGAGGGACTTCCAAGGCACGCTTCTACGCACGCAGCGGGAGTTGTAATTACGAAAGAAAGCGTGGATACCTATGTGCCATTGTATAAAAATGATAATTTAATTTCTACACAGTATACTATGACAATCCTAGAAGAGCTTGGACTTTTGAAAATGGACTTTTTGGGATTAAGAACGCTTACTGTGATTAATGATGCGATTAAATTAGTGAAATATAACCAAAATGTAGACGTGGAATTTGACAAGGAAATGAATGACCCGGAAGTATACAAGCTATGGGCAGAGGGGAATACGTGTGGTATTTTCCAATTTGAAAGTGGCGGTATGACGGCATTTATGAAAGAATTAAAACCGGATTGTTTGGAAGATTTGGTGGCAGGCGTTTCACTTTATCGTCCTGGCCCGATGGACCAAATTCCAAGATATATTCGTGGAAAAAATAATCCTGAAAAAACAGAGTATACACATCCAGCGTTAAAGCCTATTTTAAATGTGACGTATGGATGTATGGTTTATCAAGAACAGGTAATGCAGATTGTGCGCGATATTGGTGGCTATTCATTGGGAAGAGCCGATTTGGTAAGACGTGCAATGGGAAAGAAAAAGCTAGACGTGATGGCGCAGGAGAGAAAGAACTTTATTTATGGCGTAGAAGACGAGCATGGCAATGTCGTTATTCCTGGTGCAATCAGAAATGGCGTTGACGAGGCATCGGCAAACAAAATTTTTGACGAGATGTCGGAGTTTGCCAAGTATGCTTTCAATAAGTCACATGCAGCTTGTTATGCGGTTGTGGCGTATCGTACGGCGTATTTAAAAGCACATTATCCAGTGGAATTTATGGCAGCACTACTAAACAGTTTTTTGGGTTCGGCGAATAAAATTCCGGAGTACATTAACGAGTGCAAACGAATGAATATTGAAGTAAAGCGCCCTGATATCAATAAAAGTTATAGCAAATTTACAGTTGATGGCGACCATATTATTTTCGGCTTAGCTGCGATTAAAAATGTGGGAGAGGGAGCCGTAGACGCGATTACGTCAGAAAGAAAACGTGGTGGTCCGTTTACTGACTTTATTGATTTTTGCAAGAGAGTTGCTGCAGAAGACGTGAACAAAAAGTGCATTGAGTCTATGATTAAGGCAGGGGCATTTGATAGTTTGGGCACTAACCGTAATACGCTTCTTTGCTCTTTTGAAAAAGTGCTTGATATGATTGCGAGTGACCATAGAAAGTCGCTTTCAGGCCAGATTAGTATGTTTGGGGACGATATGGCGACAGATAATTTGTATTCTCTTGAGAAAAAGCCAGAGCTTGAGGCGAAAAAATTATTATCATTTGAAAAAGATATGCTAGGCTTGTATGTTTCTGGCCATCCGCTAGAAGCGTATCGCGATGCAATTAAAAATTATTCAAATATTTCTAGTTTGGATTTAGTCAGTGAGTCGGAAGACGAGGAGAGTTATCAGAATAACAAGCTTACTGATGGGCAGTATGTAAAGCTGATTGGCATTATTTCAGAAGTGAGAAAGAAGATTACGAAAAGCAATGAAGTGATGGCCTTTATTACACTAGAAGATATAAGCGGAAGCATTCCAGTAATTGCATTTGCAAGAGTGTACGAGGGATACAAGAATTTAATTTTTGAAGATAACATTGTAAAAGTTGAGGGAAGAGTTAACATCAAAGAAGACGAAATAACCATTGCAGCAAGTAAAATTATGACTTGCGAGGAGGCAAGTTTTGAAAAGAAAAATACGCTCATGATTGAGATACCGCAAAATCTTCCGGAAGAAAAATTAAAATTCTTGAGAGCTTATCTTAAAAATTTAGGAACTCCAAGTGCTAACTGCGACGTAGTGGTCAAGAGTGGAGAGAGACAAAGTAAGTTAAGATTAGAGATAAACGAAAAGACAGAAAATGAATTGATCAGTTTTCTTGGGCAAGAAAATGTGAAGTGGGAATGAGAGCGAATTTTGGTATGCCAGAGAACTGCAACAAGTTTTAGACTATAAGGAATGGAGAAAATT
>JAFUGE010000008.1 GCA_017469545.1 Clostridia bacterium | reverse complement strand
TGTGTGTACAGCCCCACCGGTTACAAGCGTTTGTTTTTTCATTTGTTCCTCCTAATTTTGTTTTATCTACCTTTTGCGGGCAGCGTGCTACGCTGCCCCTACACCATTACAGTTGTCATACATAAATTTTAGCAAATGAGAAAACAAATTGCAACAAATTAATGGAAAAAATCCAAAAGTTTTTCATAATATTTTTACCCTTCGCCCGCTTCCATTCTCTCATTATTTTCCTTTGCTGTTTTCTTAATCGAGTCTTCATAGCCAGTAAGCGCCGCAAATGGCGCAAACTGTGCAGACCTTGCATATAGCGACATTGGGGGATGTTTTTTTGATTTATGATGTTCTAAATGAATAATATCGTCATAACTATGGTCGTACTGCATTCCCATATTTCTCGCCTCCTAACTTTTATGGCCTCCAATTTGTCCGTTTCTTTCAATCGTTGTTCCACCTTCTATGAAATTCATACCTTTCAATACCGAATTCTTGCCAAACTTATTTTTTAGCCCTATGACTGCCTTTTGTAGCTCCCTCTCGCTTTGTTCTTTTTTCCTCTTTTTTTCTACTTCGTGATAATCCGTAAACAAATTCATTTGTTCATACAATAATGCATTTTGAAAGTCTTCTTCGTTTACCACGTCCTGTGCCGTAATATATATTTTTCTCACGGATAATCCCTTGTTAATAATTTGATCAAACAGCGCAACTGCATTCTCTACGATAAGCTTGGTAGAAGATGTTTTGTGGTCTATGTTGATGGTTCCATGTGCGTGCTTTGGCACTTTTCTTCCATAATGGTCGTAATCTATTTCGCCGGTATATCTCGCATCAGCACTAGTAGGATAAAGATTGCTGACATCATAAATAATTTCTAAAACAATTTTGCTAGTAATTAAATCCTTCTTCACTAAATTAAGTGACAACGTCTCCGCCATTTCTTTGATAATTAATTTTGCCTCTTCATACGTGTAAGCTCTTGATAATACTTGCCCTTCGCTTAAACTACTCGTCATTGGTTTATACGATTTAATGCTTTCAATGGTACTAGGTTCATATCCCCAAGCATGGTCTATCAAAAGCTCTGCGTTCACACCAAATAATTGGTATAACATTTCTTCGTCATACACCGATTTTCTCGCTACATCTCCCATCGTAAACATTCCATACTTCTCTAGCTTTTTGGCAGTGCCTCGCCCCACTCTCCAAAAATCAGTCAGCGGCCTATGGTTCCACAAAAACTTTCGATACGCCATTTCGTCAAGCCCTACAATTCTAACGCCATTCTCGTCCGCTTTCATATGCTTGGCAACAATATCCATGGCAACCTTGCACAAATATAAATTGGTTCCAATTCCACAAGTAGCAGTAATTCCCGTCTCCTCCAGCACATTTTGGATTACTTTGGTAGCAAGTTCTCGCGGCGAACAATGATAAGTATTCAAGTATTTTGTGACATCAATAAATACTTCATCTATCGAATATACATAGATATCTTCCGACGAAAACCATTTTAAATAGATTTGATATATTTTATTGCTATAATCCATATAATACTGCATTCTTGGCGGAGCAATGATATACGAAAGCTCCAAATCAGGGTTTTCATGAAGCGCAATCGCATCATAAGACGCGCAAGTAAATTTATGATTTGGCGCCTTAAATCTTCTTTCTGCATTGATCTCTTTTACTTTTTGTACTACTTCAAATAATCTTGCTCTGCCCGGAATTCCATATTGTTTCAGTGATGGGCTCACAGCAAGACAAATTGTTTTTTCGGTTCTGCTATCGTCTGCAACAACTAGATTTGTAGTAAGTGGATTTAACTTTCTTTCTTGGCACTCTACAGAAGCATAGAAGCTCTTTAAATCAATTGCAATATAAATATGCTCATATTCCTTTTCCACTTCTCTCACCTCGCAAACAGCAATTCTTATATTTTGTATTATAGCATAGTATTTTAAATTTGTAAACACCTGTTCGCACATTTGGAATAAAAAGTATATTGCCAAATGCTTTGACTTATGTTATACTATGACATAAATTAAATTATGTTTATTTCTCTAATATTAATCATTTAATAGGAGGATTTCGCTATGTGGAATCAGCACGAAAACAAGGGATATGCCACGCTCGTCTGCTTTTACACAAAAAAGGGCAGTGAAACGCTCTCACCGTATGAAGCCCAGGCATGGAAAATGAATTCTCTTTCTGTATATGCCCGGCTAAAAAACACAAAAGGAATCATTTTTACCGCTCTCGTAAAACGCATTCATTTCAAGCATCACCACAATGCAGCTGTCACTGTAAGCATTAATCAGTCTAACACGAAATATGAGCTTACCAATGTTATCTGTGATATTCGGTTGCT
Organism: Clostridia bacterium; assembly: GCA_017469545.1. Lineage (GTDB taxonomy): Bacteria > Bacillota > Clostridia > TANB77 > UBA1234 > RGIG4465. Next base: position 193,296 of record JAFUGE010000008.1, on the reverse strand, counting down.
CCCCTATGACGAACTTGGTTTCTTTTACGATAGTAGTCCCGATAATCCCAGCATTGAAGAAGCTTGGAATAACATAGTTGATATTTCAAGTGAAGCAAATTTTCAGGAAGCTGTTAAAGCGGCAAGCGAAAAAAATCAAGTGGTTTCCATTTTATATGTGGAAATTTCCCACTACGGTGGCACGACAACAGGGATTATTCCCGACATTCAGCAATATGACGCGCAAACACAAATCATTACCACCAAACACGAGAAAATTTTCTTGCTGGAAAAAAATTAAAAATTCACCCCCACCTTAATCAATATTGAGGTGGGGGGTGACTCTATTTGAAAACAATGTCTTCGCTTCTTACTATGTTTATTATATGATATTATAGTTTCTTTATTTCAGTATACATTCTCGAGTGAAATATACTCCACTATTCATTACTTTCGCTCCATTTTCTTTCAATATTCTCTTGCTCTTTATTGATTATTGCAGAATATAAATCAATATCCAATATATTGCACAATTCCGCAAGCACAATAAACACATCGGCAACTTCTTCTTCAATTGCCGTGTAATGACTAATTTTATTCTTGTCAATAGTGCCATTTGGCAACTTTTTTCTAATGGCTTTCGCTAACTCTCCCGCTTCTTCTAGCAAAAGCAGCATTTCGTCTTGCACACTTTTATTAGAAAAACCCCTAAGTTCAATCACGTTTTTAATATACTTTTGTAATTCTGGTAATGTCGTAGTCTCACTTAATTTAGAAAATAGCTCTTCCTGTTCATTCATATACATTCCTCTTTCTATCATATAAATTTTCACATACGAATCTTCCAACGGTTATCTTCGGTCGTAATTATATTAACGCATTCAAACGTATATAACAATAGTTTATTCAAAATTTTTTTGTTACTCTTTTACCACTAATTGATATATAATAAAACACATATTACAGGAGGAGGAATGAATATGATAAAAGATAAAATAGAATATGCAATATACTACGCTACAAAAGCACATAAAGGCCAAAAAAGAAAAATGGAGGATATCGACATGATATTTCACCCATTCACTGTAGGAATGATTCTGCAGAGAAATGGCTGCGACGAAGATACTGTTGCTGCTGGAATATTACATGACGTCGTAGAAGATACGCCTCATTCGTTTGAAGATATTGAAAAAGAGTTTGGAAAAATAGTAAGAGATTATGTGTATGATGCATCTGAACCAGATAAATCATTGCCTTGGAAGGATAGAAAAATACACACAATTGAACATATCAAAAATTGTCCTTTAAATTCTAAGTTAATAGTAGCCTGTGATAAAATCAATAATTTAGAAGACATATTATCCCATATAGAAAAATATGGAATGGACGAAGTCATTAACAGGAACTTAGAGGAGCAAAAATGGTATTATACTAGCGTTTATGAAAGTTGCATTATGAATGCAGACGAGAACCATCCGATATTTTTGAGATACAAAAATATCTTATCTGAAGTCTTTAAATAGAAGCATGTTATAGTTCCCTTATTACAAAAGGGTCGCGTATTACGCGACCCCTACAATTTTATTCTTCTACATTTGCACCGTGGCACTTCTTATATTTCTTTCCACTTCCACATGGACACCTTTGAAGTATATTATCCATATTTATTGTATTTTCTGTATTTATCGTATTTGTTGTTATTCTAGGTCAATGCAGTTTTTATATAAATAGTATTTATAGTATTTATGATATATATGTAATTTTTTCTCGGTTGACAAACGGTTGACTGTGTCAACATTCATTTACCATATATCATTATAAGATATTTTGATAATCGTATCAACTTTTTTATTTAAAATGAAAACATTTGATGCCGAAAAAGTTTGCATTTGCAAGTAAATTCGGCATATCATACTACTATAGTTTCTTTATTTCAATGTACATTCTCGAATGAAATCCATTTTTTCCATAAAATTTTATCGCTTTCTCATTATAGGCAAAAACGTCTACTAATACATACTCGCATTCATTTTCCTTAAAATACGAATCCATCTTTTCCATTAACATATGTCCGATACCAATACTCCTTGCTTTTTCTGTAATAACCAGTTCTGTAATGATTCCTCTTTTTGGACATTTGTAATCTAAATAATCAGATTCTTCATATTCCGGAATGATTCCCATAATTAGGCCAAGAACTTTATCATTGTCTCTAATTGCAAGATAGCATTTTCCATGATTCTCTTTTACCTTTTTTAAATCAAGTAGTGCCATTTTTTCATGATACTCTGGATGAATTCTATCTAGTTTGTCCTGATCAATAGAGACAATATATTCTTCTAATTCCGTTAGCAAATCTCTAACATCATTTAAGTAATTTTCCTCATATTCAATCATTTTTATTTTCATCCTAATCACCGATTCTAACATTTCTGCCATCAATGTTCTTATATACTCTACTTTTATTTTTCTCAAATTTAGCTAATATTTCATCTTCCAAATCTTTACCTAAAATTTCTGAAAGGCCCAATAAATATATTGCAACATCTGCCAATTCTTCACCTAAGTCATCTTTTCCTTTTCTATATGCATCATATGCTTCTGCTACTTCACCATACAAAAAGCAGAATTCTTTATTAACATCTGTAACGTTAAAACCTTTATTTAATTTATTTTGATAAACTTCTTTTTGTAATTTTTTCATATCCATCTGATACATCCTCCTTAAATTTGTTATAATATTTAATCATATTGATTATATTATTACTCATAAAAACTTTCAAATCATTTTCGTCCAAAATATTATTATTTTCAATATTGTAAACCAAAAGTTTTCTACCATTCATATCATAAAAATCTCTTCCTTTATCCGTATCATATTGAAAAATATCATGAGCATATACAGTATTCATAGTATTAAAATCAACATAATGACCTCCATTTCGTTTCCTTTGTTCGTTTCTATCAATTCTCCTTTTTAAATCAGCTTTTAAATTCACTATAATTGTATCTTTGCCTAATTTCTTCTTGTCATCCATTATTTGAAAAGCTTTTTCATACGCATTAGTTTTTTCCATATCATCATAGGATTCATCTTTTCCTCTTGCAAGCTGAATAATAAATTTATCTGAATTACATGCATTCAAAGAATATTCAACAATCTTTTCCCATAAAACGGGTCTTAATATAACGTGTCCCTGTCCTTTTTCAGATAGTTTAGTATAAAAATTAATATTATTTTTTTCTAATACATATTCTTTAAGTATATCTTTACAATATTTAACATCTATATTTTCTAAATTCATATCATTTTTTCTTATCAAGTCATCTAGCATAAACACTTCTGTTAGTGGTTTAATATCATCTATTTCATCATAAATATCAAAGATACTTCTATACATATTCACAAAAGTTGTTTTACCTGCACATGAATTTCCTATTACAATAACCTTTTTTGGCATTTCATATACTTTTAATGAAGAAATCGTTTTTACTCCTTCATTGCTCATTAAAGGTCCGAATATTCAATATCGATTTTTGCGATATCATTATTCCGCTTTTTATGGATTCTTCCAAATTCTTTTCTTGCAAATATCTTCCTAAAAAGCCACCAATAAAAGAATCTCCTGCACCTGTAGTCGAAAGAACATTATAGATATAATCTACTTCTGCCATATATATTTTATTAAAAGCTAATGCTGTAACAGGTTTTGAATTATTAGTTATAACTACTATTGTTTTGCTATCTATGTATTCTTTAATCATTATATACTCATCCATATTACAAAATAAGATATCAATTTTGTTGGAATATTTTTTCAATACAGGAATAAAAAAATTAACGCTATATATCATAACATCAACTGATAGTGAATCGTACTCAATTAATTCATTTTCTATAATCTGTTCAACACTTATTCCTTTCCTGAAAGATATATGCAGATGTCTTGTTTTAACCTTTTTGCTATTTTCATAACAAACATTATTATAATTTTCCCCTTCACATGTATTCTTTATCTCGTCTATATAAAATATAGTGTTATCAACTACTATTTTTCCCAAAAAGTCTATTTTATTCTGTTCAATAATATTTTTATACTTACCATTGCATTTTCCTATAATTCCTATTTTTAAAAATTCATTTGAAATTCTACTAGCGAACGAAGAATACACAGCACTACCGCCTATACACTTATTGCTTTTATTGCTTGCATTGATAATAATATTATCTTCTGAAATGTTACCTACAAAAATCAAATCCCACATCAACATATCTCTCCAAACGTTTTATAGTTTCTTTTTTTGATAAATTAGAAGTATTTATTTCTTCAACATCAAGAAATTTTGATGCAATCCACATAGCGGTATCATATTTATCATTTAATTCCTCATAAAATTTACTTAACATTTCTGAGTCTTTTTTATCTTCTGTTCTTCTAGAAAGTATATCATCCTTATCTGCCTTTAAGTATATAATACTTGTACCTACTTTCTTATATTGTTCCAACAAATTGATAGTTTGAGTTTTGTCTAATCTGCAGTTTCCACGTAAAACAGGACCATATACTAATTCACTAATAAAACATCTATCCATTACCATTCTGTCTGTATTTTGTTTTAATACATCTAAATATTTTTGCTCTATACTTTTGCTTGAATCATCATATCCAAAATGATGCATTTTAAAACCATGCTTTTTTAATTCCAAAGCTAAAGTCGTTTTTCCGCTGCCATCAATACCTTCTAAAATAATCATAACTACCACTCTTTCTTACTTACTTTATTACTTCTTTATAGCACATATCTTTAGTAAGTTTTTCTCTGTGAAGAGGGCAATCTTTTGTTTTGTGTTTATTACAATATAATCGTTTATAATATATCAATATCAAATGAATTAACCATGTAGGATGATGTTTATTTTCTATATTAAACTTATCGAATTTTGATTTCTTAATCATTTCATTAAAATCAACAGATTCAACTAAATCTTCAAGTTCTTTTCTTAAAATTTCATGCCCCTTATCATTTTTATAATAGTTAAATCCCATACAAGGCAATTCTATATCTTTCATTCCACTATCAACTGGCATTATCCCGCAGTAATATCCTTTCATATATAACGTACAACATTGAGCAACTTTATATGAGGCTCCTTTTACTTTTTGAGCAATAAGAGTAATTAATTCTTCGTTTGAAAAATTTAATAATTCATCTTGGTACTCATCGACAAAATTTATCATTGATTTAATATAATTATACCTTGCGTTAGACAGTCCTAATGGCTTTATTATGGTAATAATTTTTTCCTTTTCCATATTTGATAATTCACTATAACTATATTTATCCAATTTAGATATTACTGATTTATATGTATCAATCATATTATATGAAATTCTTGTCGAAAGTCCGGCTATTAGTAATCTTTTTCTATAATCCTCAACATTCTTTGGCCACCATAGATTATTATCATGATTTTTGGCAACTTCATCTATAACATCCTTTGGTTCTGCACAGATTTCAATTATTCTTTTAAATCTTTCTTTATCCATTGTCACTCCTTATTATTTAAACTAATAATTTTATTAAAAACGCAATAATTACTGCTTAAAACATTTGTTCCAAATGCATTTTCAATGTTTTCAATTATATGCAGTGTTGGAAGATTAGTGCACGAAATAATAATATCTTCATATTCTTTTATATAATTATCCGTTATATGGTTTTCCAATTTATACCTACCAAATTCAAAATATTCCTTGGTATCCAGTAGATTAAAATTAATCGCTTTTGAAACCATTATATTATTTTCTTCTAATGCTTCCTTTATTTTTCTACCAAGTATTGCATCATATGGAGTTACTAACATACATTTTTTTATGTTTTTCTTCTTAGCCTCTTCTAATATTGCATCCATAGGATTATTTATCATCTTTACATCAGATACTACAGAGGCAGATGTACAAAAAGAGGCTATATAATTCACTCCTAAATATTCTAATTGTTTTACTTTTTTAGTACTATCTAAAGAGATTTCCTTCAAAAATTCAATTTTGTTTTGTTTATAACTAGTAGAATAATCCAACTTTGCAACATAACAATTTATTTTATCATGTTTTAAAATATTTTTGTAATATAAATATTCTAATTCATACTCAACTGTTAAATTAGTAGAAGGTACTAACAAACCAACTTTTATCATATAATTTCTCCTATTAATGTTCTATTTCCCTTATAACCTATAATTCTTACTTTATAAAATTTGTCAAGTATAAGTTCCTGATTTTCAATTACAACTCTAACTGGGCATGTAGCCATCTGCCTTAAAATAGAATTTCCGATTTTCAAACATTTCCATTCTAAGCTCTGATATTTCAATTCCTATAGGAAAAACTCTTTTTAACATTGGGAATGAAAATTTTTCCTCCACTTGTTTTGACCATTCATTAAATTCTTCTATGTTTTCTATACTGTAATTATCAAATTGCTCTCCAAAAGGTGAAGTTAGCTTTCTTACAAAAACTCTTCTAACCATATTTTCATTTTTCATTATTTTATCAAAATTTTCTAAATTTATTTTTAAAGTATTCTCATTTTGTCCATCCAAACCATATATAATATTAATACCTGGCAATACCTTAGGCATTCCTGTTTTTCCACGTTCTTTACCATACTTGTTTATGATAGATACAGCTTCATGGATGTCTTCAATTGTACCATTTAAATTGCATTTTTCTCTTATTGCTTCATCAAATGATTCAACTCCAAAAGGTGTAATATTTCCATCAGTACAATACCTAGATATTATTTCTGTTATCTTTTGACCATTTTCTGTATTTACATCTTGTGGTCCCACATTATCAATATGGAGTGTTTTTATTTCAGGACATATTTTCCAAATGTTCTTAAATAGCTCCTCTATACTTTCTGGATTAGAATGATCATAAGCATAAAAATTAGGTTGTCTTCCAAGCCTAAAAAATTTAGCACCTTCATTGTATAATGAACTCATCTCTAGAACAATATCTTCTTTTCTTCTAAATTGTAATGGTAATCCTCTTTTTCCCTCAATACAAAACGTACAACCTGGATTTCTATTGCAGCCAGTTGCAGTCTCAATTTCTATCATCATTGGTCTTTTAAGTTGTTTCATTATTGTCGATGAAGATATAGCTATATTTTTTAATTGGTTATAATTTGATTCGAAATTATTTTTTATTTCCTTATTTAAAAAATAATTATATGTATTTCCAAAAACAATTTCATGAAAAACATCTTGCGGAACAATTTGCACTATTTTTTCCCTTGTTAACTCTGATCCACCTAATGCATAAAACAACACTGTGTTTTGATTCAAAGAGAATTTTTTCAATAAATTCCTTACTTCTTCAAAACTTGGAGGTTCAGCAGAAACATAATTATATTTTACGAAACACCCCATTACAACATATATGTTTGTTGCATTTTCTAATAAGTAAACTGAATTTTCAGTATTTTTTGTAGTATTTAGTATTCTCTTATTATATGTATTTTCAAAATTTCTTTCCCCATTGGTATATCTCAAATCATCAATTGTTAAATAATAGTACTCTCTTCCCATCTCAGTTAAGCATCCTGCTATATACCTAGAATGAACACCTAAATATGGTGGGACTCCTAAACCAGACGGTTCATCAGTATAGCAATCTAAAATAACATCGAAACTCATTATTCCTCCTTAATCCAGCAACGTTATCACATGAAATGGAATAACCTTTTCATGTAATGTTTCAATCGCTAAAAATAATATATCATGTGTGTCGTCAATTAACACAACATAATCATAATTAAACTTTTGCATCATTTCTATCATTCTGTCAATTTTCAATTTTTTTCTGTTCTCAAAAGTATTGGACATAACTATTATTCTATTTTCAAGTTCAAAAAAGGACGCATATTCATTGAGCCAATCATTCTTCTCCTTAATTTGCTCAGAATGATAACACGAACTCAAAATATGCATCCTACATTTTATTTCTCTATTTAACTCTTTTAAGACTTCAATAGTGGCACCAATTGGTCTTTTGTCCCTATAAACGCCACTCACATTGTTCAATATATTCTTTCCTTCTCCAAATCTATAGTCGGCAATAACCCCATCCATATCAACAAAAATTCCAAGATTTTGAATATCCTTTTCTCTTATTATTTTTTTCATTTCATCAATAAAGAACATTGAAAACACCTCGTTTTTTATTGTAACAGATATTTACAAATTTTTCAAGCATTTTTAAAAAATATGTGAACTATTTGCCATTATTCAAGTTCACAACCTTTTATTTTCATAGCTATTTCAAAATTTTCACCAACTTTTCTTCGTTCTTCTTCTGTACTCGAAATATAATAATTCTCTGTTGTTTCTATTCTAGTGTGTCCCAGTACTGCCGCTATATCTTTCATTTCTATTCCACTTCTTAATGCAGTAGTTGCAAATGTTCCTCTTAAATCATAAAATCTACATCTTATTCCGCAGTTCTCGATGAATTATTTTAAATGGATATTTAATAATATCAGTACCTGCATAAGTACCATCTTTTTTAGTAAATACCATTTCTGACCTCTTTTTATAACTCTAATCATATTTATCATCTCCTTTCCTTCATTGTACATTATTTTTCTAGTCAAATTTAAAAATAAGATATAAATTTTAAAATAGCTATATTGCCACATAATTCGTTAACAACTTTTTTGGAGCATATAAAAATAATGGAAATCAAGCAATCAGAGATTGCTGATTTCCATATGTCATGCTTCGCATGACGTTAAATATGTAATTATTATTGTTTAATAGGAAAATATTTAAGTAATAATTTTTGATTGTAACGCTTGCTACACGCAAGCTACAATCAAAAATTTCTATAACCTTCCTATTAAATAAAAAAGAATGTTAACATTTATTTCATGCTAACATCCTTGATATTTCAGTATTTATTTTATTGTTTGCATACATTTTCTATTTATGAACCAGTTTAAAAAATTTTGTAAAATCTTCAAAGTATTGATTTAACTATCTTTTCCACAACACTTTTTATATTTTAAACCCGAACCACATGGACACGGATCATTTCTGCCTACTTTTTCTACTTTGTTTACCTTTGGCTGTGGCTTGTCGCTGCCTGCTTTTTGTGCTTGATTAAAGTTTGCCACCATATTTCTTACTAGATTGACTCTTTCCACTTTCTCCGCTGGCACTAAGTGAAGCAGAATTCTAACAACATCCGAACCAATGCTTGTGGTCATTTCATTGAACATATCAAAGCTTTCATTCTTAAACTCAATAACCGGGTCTCTTTGCCCGTATGCTCTTAAGTTAACACCTTGTTTTAATTGCTCCATTGCGTCAATGTGGTCCATCCACTTCTCGTCAACATTTCTCAAAAGAACAACTCTTTCAAGCTCTCTCATTCTGTCGCTGCCAAGCTCGTTTTCTTTGGCGTCATAACATTCTTCAGCCAAATGATAAAGCTCTTCTCTCGTCTTTTCTATGCTCTTTCCGCTTACCCTATATTCTTCTCCAAATATCTCTTCAATATACTTTTCAAATCCAGCTACATCAGTACTTTCAGAGTCGCCCACAAGGTACATATCAATTGCGTTGTCAATTGTCTCTTGCATCATTTTCTTGATATTACTACTTACATCTACACCATCTAGCACTTGACGTCTCTCACCATAAATAATTTTTCTTTGCTCATTCATAACATCGTCAAATTGTAAAACGTGCTTTCTGGAAGCAAAGTGCATCGACTCTACATTCTTTTGTGCTCTCTCAATCGTGCTGGTAAGCATTTTCATTTCAATTGGCATATCTTCTGGCATCTGCATCGTATCTGCCAACATTTGAATTCTCTCAGAACCAAATAGCTTCATTAAGTCGTCTTCGAATGAAATGTAAAATCTTGATTCACCAATATCTCCTTGACGTCCGCTACGTCCTCTAAGCTGGTTATCGATTCTTCTTGACTCGTGTCTTTCCGTACCAATAATCTTAAGTCCGCCAGCAGCAATTACTTTTTCTCTATCTTCTTTGACTGTATTATCAAGCTTGTTATATATTTCTTTATAATGCTCTCTTACTTTCAAAACTTCTTCGTCAGTGGTATCATTCAAGCTAACAGCGTCCATAATCAGTTCTTCGCTAATGCCCTCTTTGCGAAGCTCGTGCTTGGCAAGTGCTTCTGTATTTCCGCCAAGCATAATATCAGTTCCTCTACCAGCCATATTTGTCGCAATCGTAACAGCGCCATACTTTCCGGCCTGTGCAACAATTTCAGCTTCTTTGGCGTGATATTTTGCATTCAATACTTCGTGTGGAATGCCCTCTCTTTTTAATAGTTCGCTTAAATGCTCTGACTTTTCAACCGTAACAGTACCAACTAGTACCGGCTGTCCCTTTGCGTGACTTTCCTTAATCTCTTCTACCACAGCTCTTAATTTTCCACGCTCTGTCTTATATACAACGTCATTGTGGTCGACTCTAATCATAGGCATATTCGTAGGAATGGCAACTACATCAAGTCCATAGATTTCTCTAAATTCATTTTCCTCTGTCATAGCCGTACCAGTCATACCAGCAAGTTTATCAAACAATCTAAAATAGTTCTGGAAAGTAATTGTCGCCAATGTTTTGCTTTCATTTTCAATCTTAACATTTTCCTTTGCTTCAATTGCTTGGTGTAAGCCATCACTATATCTTCTGCCGTACATAATTCTTCCGGTATGCTCGTCAACAATCAAAACTTCGCCATCTTTTACGATATAGTCCTTGTCTCTATGCATCGTCCCATTTGCTTTTAATGCTTGATTGATGTGATGTTGCAATTTCATATTTTCGATATCCGACAAGTTTTCCACGCCAAAATTTCTCTCGGCTTTCTTTGTTCCTGTTTCCGTTAGTGTGGCTGTATGTGCCTTCAAATCTACAATGTAGTCGTACTTGTTGTCGTCTTCGTCTTCCTCTTTCTTGTCGTCAGATTTCGTGATAATCTTTGCTCTCAAGCCTTTCACAAATTTATCTGCTTGCTTGTACAAGTCATTGGCCTTATCTGCCTGTCCAGAAATGATAAGCGGTGTACGTGCTTCGTCGATTAAGATACTATCTATCTCGTCGACAATCGCGTAATGCAAATCCCTTTGCACCATTTGATTTTTATAAATCACCATATTATCTCTCAAGTAGTCAAAACCAAATTCATTGTTCGTTCCATAAGTAATATCTGCATTGTATGCGGCTCTTCTTTCTTCGTTCGTCAAATCGTGCACGATAATGCCCACAGACAAACCCAAGAAGTTATATAGTTTTCCAATTTCCTCGCCTTGCGATTTCGCTAGGTAATCGTTAACCGTCACCAAATGAACTCCTTTGCCCGTTAATGCATTTAAGTATAGCGGAAGTGCTGCAGTAAGTGTTTTTCCTTCTCCCGTCTTCATTTCCGCAATTCTACCTTGATGCAAAATGATAGCGCCAAGTAATTGCACGTCAAAAGGTCTCTTTCCAAAAACTCTTTTTGAGCCTTCTCTTACAACAGCAAAAGCCTCTACTAGCAAGTCGTCTAGCGTTTCACCGTTTTGAAGTCTCTCTTTGAATTCTTCTGTTTTCGCTCTTAATGCAGAGTCAGATAGTTTTTCATAATCTCCTTCTAACGCATTTATTTCTTTCACATAATGCTGTATTTTTTTTATTTCTTTTTCGCTATAATCGCCAAATAATTTATCAAAAAATCCCATTGTATTTCTCCTTTATATATGTTGCGGGCAGCGTATTACGCTGCCCCTACAAGCCATTCTTTGTAGGCTTCTAAAATTTTTGTTTTTACTTGTTCCGGCGTAATGTTCGTGGTATCAAGCACAAAATCATAATTGTTCATATCATTTTTATGAATGCCATACAAGTTAAAATATCTGTTATTCTCCATCTCATATCTTTTCTTCAAATCTTCTTTATATTCTTCTACTGTCGCAAAATTCTCTGTTTTCTTTCTGTCAGGGTCTCCAAAAGCTCTTCTGGCAGATTCGTCAATGTCCACTTTCAAATAGATTTTAAACGACTCTGGCACAGAATACCAGCCAAGTCTTGCATCGATAATAAAGTTATCGTGTTCTGCTGCATACTGCGTCGCACTTAGCTCAATTTGCCTGTCAATTTCCGGATGTGATTCTACATATTTGTTAAATTCTGTTACACTCATATTGTGCTCTGCCGCTAGTTTTCTAAAGTATTCTCCATTTTTATAAATCGCATATCCTAATTCGTTGGCAAGCATATTCGTCACAGTCGTTTTTCCGCTAGCCAAATCACCAGTAATAGAAATCATATGTTTTTTCATAAAATTCCCCCCATATTAAATAAGAGAGGCATTATCAAAATACCTCCCCATATTATTTTCTTGTCGTCCGGGTTGTCGAGGACGCCAGCCCCTACAATATACACTTCTATTGTAATACTACTTTTCCCTCGTCAATCTCAATCACAGCAGTCGTGACATCAGACTCCACTTTCTTGTTTGTTAACTTTGGGCTACCTTGCGAAATTTGTCTTGCCCTTTTCGCTGTTCCAATAACAAGTGAATATTTACTTGGTACTTTCTTTAGTAAAGATGGTAATGTTGGATTGATAATCATTCCTATTCCTCCTTTAATCAATATTTTCGTCTACATCATTATCGTCACTGTCTTTATCTAAACGATTTGCTACTGTTTCTGGCTGCACCGCCGACAAAATAATATGCCCGCTGTCCATCAAGATCACAGCCCTTGTTCTTCTTCCGTACGTTGCATCCACTAATTTGCTAGAGTCTCTCGCATCTTGAATAATTCTCTTAATTGGCGCCGACTCTGGGCTAACGATTGCAAGTAAACGATGCGAAGATACGATATTACCAAAACCAATGTTGATAAATTTCATAACTCACGCTCCTTATTCAATATTTTGAATTTGCTCTCTAATATTTTCCACTTCATTTTTCATATCAATGACAGAATTTGTAATATCTAAACAATTCGCTTTTGAGCCAATTGTGTTAATTTCTCGATTCATTTCTTGCACTAGGAAATCAATCTTTTTACCAATCGGGCCATCTGCCTCTAGCATTCCCCTAAATGACTTGATATGGCTTCTAAGCCTTGTGATTTCCTCGCAAATACTACACTTGTCAGCAAATAAAACAATTTCAATTCCAATTCTATTCTCGTCAATAATGTCATTTGCTTTTAGTTCATTCACTCTATTTTCAAGCTTTTGTCGATACTCGTCTAATAGCGTAGAAGACCTTTCTTCTACCTTGCTTACATTTTCTTCTAAGGTATTTAGCCTTGCCTCGATATCAGATTTTAAGTGCTCTCCCTCTTTTGTTCTTGCCTCAATAATATTGCTTAAAGCAATATCTGTTGTCAATTTTAACTCTTCCCAATACTTATCATTCTCTTCGTTACCACTAATAATCACGTCTGGCAATCTAATCAAAGACGTCGCCGTAATGTCGTTTTCAATATGAAATTCTTCCACTAGCTTCTGCATTTCTGCCACATAAATTCCGGCTAGTTCTTTATCTATTTTTACACTTCTTCCTTCGCTACTTAAGTTATTTAATGTAACGTAAATATCAATCTTACCACGTGAAATACTCTTAGAAACATACTGTCTAAGCTTATCTTCCAAAAAATTTAAATACCTTGGCATTCTAATTGAAATGTCATTGTATCTATGATTAACGGCTTTGATTTCAACCGTGTATTCTCTTCCGTTTATCTCTTGAATGCCTCTCCCATAGCCAGTCATACTCTTTATCATAATACTACCCCTTTATCAATAAGAAAGTTATTTTTTCTTATTCGCTTTCACAATTACATAAATCGCTTTACCTACATAGTAAGCTAGAAATGCACAAGGAATGATAACGCCCCACTTAATTTGTGCAATGGAAGCAGGCAAATCTGTATAAGCGTGTAGCAAAAATATCGTCGCAAACGCCAAGACGATAAACTCGATTCCAAATCCCGCTCTCCAGCCATTTTCCTTTCGATAAGCAAAAATTAATACAATCACTCCTACAAGCAAGAAAGCTATTCCTATTACCGTTAAGATTGTTGGCATACGCATGACATAACTCATACCAAAATTTCCCACTAAACACTCTTTAGCTATTTCTAAAAATACTTCTACAAATATTAGCATTAATCCCACTGCAGATAACCTGTCAAACAATCTATTTCTTTCTGTGTAATTCATAACTTTCTCTTACCTTTCAAACTCAATTTCATACGATAGCATCGCAAGTGTAGCAATGCCAGCAGTTTCTGTCCTTAAAATTCTTGGGCCTAGCGTGATACTTTCCACATTTGGCAAATCAAGCATTGCCAAATCATTTTCTGAAAATCCGCCCTCCGGGCCTATTACAATTGCGATATTTTTCACATTTTGATTACTTTGTAATACTTGCTTCAAATTTTTGCCAGATTCTTTTTCGTACGGCAATAATACTATATCATATTTTGAAAATTTTTCAATGATATTTTTTAAAATATCCACATTTAAGACATGTGGAATACGCTGTCTTCCACATTGTTTCGATGCTTCATAGGCAATTTTGTTCCATCTTTCTATCTTTTTGTCATTTTTTGTCCCATATAATTTGACAACACTTCGCTCCATTTCCACTGGTACAATCTCGGAAACACCTAGTTCTGTGGCTTTTTGAATGATTAGCTCCATCTTGTCTGCTTTTGGCAAGCCCTGGAATAACGTGATAAAAACAGGCGATTCCGTCGTATACGCTTTTTCCGAAATCACTTTCAATAGAACATCATTTCCAGAAAATTCCGTAATTTCCGTATCATATCTCTTCTCGTTCTCGTCACAAATATCTAGTTTATCCCCTATTTTGTAGCGCAAAACGTTCTTAATGTGATTGGCGTCGTCGCCTGTGATTTTGATAAAATTATCATTGATTTGTTCATTTTTTACAAAAAATGTCGACATACTCAATAACATTCCCTTTCTATACACACAAATCTGTTTGGAAAAGAATTGAGGCAATTTCTAGGCAAACGAACGAGGCAACCGGAGGCGTACGATGGTACGTTGAGGATTGCCGATGTGAAGTTTAACAACGAAATTGTCCAATTATTTTTCAAACATTGCGGTTAAAAGAATTTTCTTCTCTTTCCCACATCAAATTTTTGTCCGCTAATTTCTGCAAATTTCTTTAATAGCTCTCTTTGCTCGTTATTAAGTCTCTTTGGTACATCCACCACGATTGTAAAGTACAAATCGCCAATGCCTCTGCCATTTACATTCTTAATGCCTTTGCCTTTAAGCGTAAAGATAGAGCCCGTTTGTGTTCCCTCTGCCAAATCATATTTTTCTGTTCCTTGAAGTGTTGGAACATCAATAATGGCGCCCAAAGCAGCCTCTGCAAAAGAAACGTGTACATCACAAAATAGGCTATCGCCCTTTCTCGTAAACACAGAATGTGGCTTGACACTAACCGTAATGTACAAATCGCCCGAAGCGCCGCCCCTAAGGCCAGGTTCGCCCTCGCCTCTTAAAGAGATAATTTGTCCATTATCAATGCCGGCCGGAATATTTACTTTAATCTTACGCTGTTTGCGCACCGTTCCACGCCCTTTACAGTCAGGACAAGGATTAGCAATGATTGTACCAGAGCCTCCGCAATGTTCACAAGTTCTCACAGAAGAAAAAGAGCCAAGGATTGTATTTTGTGTGGTTCTTACTTGGCCAGTACCGTTACAAACCTTACACGTCTCTGCAGAAGTACCAGGCTTTGCGCCAGAGCCTTTACAAGTATCACATTGCTCTTCTCTATTAATCGTAATTTCTTTGGTCACGCCAAAGGCGGCCTCCTCGAAAGAAATTTCGGCTCTCACCCTCAAATCTCTTCCACGAACAGGTCCGTTACGTTTTTGACTTCTCGCATTCCCTCCAAAGAAAGAAGAGAAAATATCTCCCAAATCAACATCAAAGCCGCCACCGCCATTAAAGCCAGAGAATCCATCAAAGCCACTAAAACCGCTAAAGTCATTGCTATAGCCATTTGGGCCACTATGGCCAAACTGGTCATACATACTTCTCTTCTGCTTATCCGATAAAACCTCATAAGCCTCATTAATCTCTTTAAACTTTTTCTCCGCCTCTTCTTTATTATCCGGATTGGCGTCAGGGTGATACTGCTTTGCAAGCTTACGATAAGCCTTCTTTAATTCCTCGTCTGTTGCATTTTTTTGTACGCCCAAAACCTCATAATAATCTCTTTTCGTTTCTGCCATTTTTTGGCACCCTTTCTTTTATAAATGTATTAATTTGTGGTAATCTGTAGGGGCAGCGTAGCACGCTGCCCGAATATTACAATACATTTATGTATTCATCATCTCATGGGCGGCGTGCTACGCCGCCCCTACAATTGTTTTATTCAACTTTATAATCTGCATCCACTACATTATCTCCATCATTGCCAGGATTTTGTCCATTGCCTGCATTTCCTGCATCAGCAGCGCCTTGAGCTGCATTTGCTTGACCAGCATTCGCATACAATTTCTCAGAAATTTTGTAGAATTCCTCTGTCAATTTCTCTGTTGCTGCCTTAATTGCGTCTGTATCTGTTCCCTCCAAAGCTTTCTTTACATTCGCAATTTCAGCCTCTACTTTTGCTTTTTCCTCAGCTGTCACTTTATCGCCTAAATCTTTCAATGTCTTCTCTGTGTTATACACTAATGAATCAGCATTATTTCTAATTTCAATTGTCTCTTTATTCTTTCTATCTTCCTCAGCGTGAGCTTCAGCCTCTTTTACAGCCTTTTCAATCTCTTGCTCTGTTAAGTTTGTGCTTGCTGTGATAACAATCTTTTGCTCGTTTCCTGTGCCCATATCTTTTGCAGATACGTGAACGATACCGTTAGCATCAATATCAAAAGTAACTTCGATTTGAGGCACTCCTCTTGGAGCTGCAGGAATTCCTGATAATTGGAATCTACCTAACGTCTTGTTATAAGCAGCCATTTCTCTTTCGCCTTGAAGCACGTGTACTTCTACGCTTGTTTGACCATCAGCAGCTGTAGAGAAAATTTGAGATTTCTTTGTAGGAATTGTTGTATTTCTCTCGATTAATTTTGTAAATACGCCACCGAATGTCTCAATACCAAGTGATAATGGAGTAACATCAAGCAATACTAAGTCTTTAACATCTCCAGATAATACACCGCCTTGGATTGCTGCACCAATTGCTACGCACTCGTCTGGGTTAATGCCCTTGTGAGGCTCTTTGTTAACAATTCTTCTTACTGTCTCTTGTACAAGAGGAACTCTTGAAGAACCACCAACTAGCAATACTTTATCAATCTTGTCAGCTGTCAAGTTAGCGTCTTTTAAAGCTTGGTTGATAGGACCAACAGTTGAATCAACTAAATCTCTGATTAATTCTTCGAACTTAGCTTTCGTTAATGTAATGTCTAAGTGTTTTGGTCCGCTATCTTTGTCAGCTGTAATGAATGGCAAGTTAATATTTGTTTGAGAAACTGAAGAAAGCTCAATCTTTGCTTTTTCTGCAGCTTCCTTAAGTCTTTGCATAGCCATGCTGTCTGTGCTCAAATCAATGCCTTGTTCTTGTTTGAAAGTATCTACTAAGTATTTGATAATTCTTTCGTCAAAGTCGTCGCCGCCAAGTCTGTTATTGCCGCTTGTAGCCAAAACTTCAAATACGCCATCGCCAATATCTAGGATAGATACATCGAATGTACCGCCGCCTAAGTCATAAATCATAATCTTTTGATCTACGTCCTTCTCTAGTCCATAAGCAAGTGCTGCGGCTGTAGGCTCGTTGATAATTCTTAATACTTCTAGTCCAGCAATTCTTCCGGCATCTTTCGTTGCTTGTCTTTGCGCATCACTAAAGTATGCTGGAACTGTGATAACTGCTTGTGAAACTTTTTGGCCTAAATAATTCTCTGCATCTGACTTTAATTTTTGTAAAATCATAGCTGAAATTTCTTGTGGTGTATAGCTAGCGTCGTCAATCTTAACTTTTCTATCTGTACCCATATCTCTCTTAATAGAGCTAATCGTTCTATCGTGGTTAGTAACCGCTTGTCTTTTTGCGATTTGTCCTACTAATCTTTCTCCACTCTTTGTAAATGCAACAACAGAAGGAGTTGTTCTATTTCCCTCCGCATTTGGAATAACAACAGGCTCGCCGCCCTCCATCACTGCAACACAAGAGTTTGTTGTTCCTAAATCAATACCAATAATTTTTGACATAATCAATCATTCCTTTCTTTATTACCTCTTAAATATTTCTGTAGGGGCAGCGTATTACGCTACCCGTGGGTTGCATAATACGTACCCTCTACAATTAATTTGCTACCTTAACCATAGAGTGCCTCAAAACTCGGTCACCCATTTTATAGCCTTTTCTAAAATCTTCCACTACTATTTTTTCTCCATAATTTTCGTCCTCGATATGCATCACTGCCTCGTGGAATTCTGGATTAAACGGCTGATTTACCGCTTCCACTTGCTCCACTCCTAGAGATGTCATAATCTCTAAAAGCTGCTTATATATTAACTCTACACCTTCTTTCATTTTCTCGTCTTGCGTTTCTGCTTGAATCGCCTTTTCCAAGTTATCCACAATCGGAATATACTTCAAAACGACATCGCCAACAGCAAGTTTATAAATACTATCTTTTTCTTTGCTAATCCTCTTCTTGTAATTGTCAAACTCGGCCGCTGTCCTTTGTAAATGTTCATAATACTTGCCATTTTCTTTCTTAAGCTTAGCAACCTCGTCTTCCAACTCTTCAGCAGTTTTTTCTACCTCTTCTGCCAATTCCTCATTTTCCACTTCAAGTTCTTCATTCTTTCCCTTTGCTTCTGCCATCCTCTTCTCCTCCTCGATTTATTTTTTGTTGTATTGCATCTCCTAAGTACTTGATGGTAGGAATTACTTTCTTGTAGTCCATTCGCTTCGGCCCTATAATTCCTATTGTTCCCACTTCTTTATCATTAATAGACTGCCTATACGTAATAATCGTAAAATCTTTCAAATCTTCAAATGAAGTTTCTTGGCCAATATATACATTAATATTTCCGTCATACCCTGATTTGACTAATTCCTTAATCACGTCTTTTGTCTCAATAATATTGATAAATCGCTCCAACGCATCTGATTTTTTAAGTTCTGGAAGCGCAAGTAAATTCTTCGTTCCATCCACATACACATTCGAATCGCCATCTTTTAGCAAATGATTTAGCTCTACAATCAGTGGCACAATATTGTTGCTAATATTATTCAGCTCTTCTTCCACATATTCATTGATATTGTCATAAATATCCCTAAAATTCATACCCCTAAGTTTGTAATTTAGATAATTATTAAAAATCTCAATGTTCTGTTCTGGAATCTCTTCATTGCAATTGATAATAGATTCTTTCACAATGCCATTATCCGCCAAAACAACAATCATTAATCTATCTTTGCCAAGCTTTACAAGCTTAATCTCGTCAACTGTGCAAGACTCCATTCCAGGCCCAATCGCAATAGAAGCATAATTCGTCAGCCTTGATAAAATATTAGAAGCCTCTTTAATAATATTTTCAAACTTTGCAATATCACTTTGCAAAATCGCGTCAATGTTCTCTTTTTCCCTTACCGTAAGGTTCTTCTCTTTCATAATTGTATCGATATAAAGCCTATACCCCTTGCTTGAAGGAATTCTGCCGCTTGACGTATGTGGCTGCTCCAAATAGCCAAGCTCTTCTAGCTCTGCCATTTCATTTCTAATCGTAGCACTACTAAAATCTAAATTGTAGTCGCTCACTATCTTACTAGAAGACACTGGCTCCGCCGTTTTATTATACTCTTCAATGACAGCCTCCAAAATCTTCCTCTTTCTGTCATCCAGCAAATCAATCACCACCTTATATGGTTCGTCTCCGGGCGGCGTGATACGTCGCCCCTACAATTCAACATATCATTTTCTCTGTAGGGGCAGCGTAGTACGCTGCCCGAAAAATTAGCACTCTTTCAAATTCATTGCTAATCACAACCATAAAAATATCAAAAAAATTAGCACTTGTCAATACCAAGTGCTAATTTTTTACAACAAATTCACATTAAAT
Organism: Clostridia bacterium; assembly: GCA_017469545.1. Lineage (GTDB taxonomy): Bacteria > Bacillota > Clostridia > TANB77 > UBA1234 > RGIG4465. Next base: position 173,150 of record JAFUGE010000008.1, on the reverse strand, counting down.
TTTTAGCTTCTCACCAAGAACATCCTCAATCTCTTTTCTATGCCCCGTCTTGCTATTTTTTAGCCTATAAAACTGAATAATGCCGTAACCGGGATACTCGTTGCCCTCAATAATTGCTGGCCCTTGATTAGTAAAGGCTACGTCCCATCCAATATATCTTACCTCGGGCAATTTAAGTGCAGCCTCCTTACACATCTCGAAAGCCTCTTTCACGCCATGAATTTGTACTTCACTAAATCTTTTTCCTGTCAAAGGATGCGCCTCGTAAATATTTCCATAATCGTCTACCACATTACTATCAATTTTTCCATCTTCCCCTAAACTAAAATACAAATCATTCGTGCTGCCGATTACTTCGCTCGCGTCCTGATTCACTCTAAGAGCATTATTCAAAACATACGCTTTGCCCTCTTTGTACAAGGTAACAACTCTAAAGGAATTAATTGCATTCGGGTTAATCTCATTTAGTTCGTCACTTTGCACAAGCGCCTCTTCACAAAGGAATTGCTTCTTCTCTATTAATTCCTTTAACAACACTTCCTTATCAGGATATTCAGATAGCAAAATCTTACTAACCCCATGCCCACCGAAGCTGTCAATCACCTTGGCAAAAACCACTTCTTTTCCCTCTAAAAATTTCTCAAATTCTTCTAGGTTCGTCGTCCTTAAATCAATAAAATCTCTTTTCAAAAATTCTTTGAAAAAATGGTTAAAAGCAATCTTGTCACTTAGTATTTGGGCGCGCTCACTATCATTCAAATAATGCAAAATTTTATAAAATGATTTTGCCGTGACAAAAGTTTTCTTTTGCTCGTCCGTTAAATTGATGTAGTCCCCTCTAAAATAATCCGTATAGCCACATCCGTACTTCACAAAATTTCTTAAGAAATCAAGCTTAATATCAATTTTCGATTTCCCTGTATTTTTAGAAATAATGTCTACATGCTTCTCAAATCTCTTCTTATCAAAGCCACTTACTCTTTTTAGCATATAACTAAGAAGCCCCATGTTTTAAGTTCCCCCTTTAAACATTCGCCAAATTCATTTCTATATTTTCTTTGGTTTAAATTTGCTAACTATTTTCTCAATAAAATCCTCCCCTAAAATATCATTCATAGTTCCCATTTTGTAAGTAATAAAAACATACAATCCTATTGCTAATACACCGAATAGTGCCAAAATCATAAATGTTGACATGAAAGTAGTTGTCGCCGGCATCACAAGTTTAAGCACAACGATTAGCACCGTCATAATGATCACAGCAAATAAAATTTTGATCAAATTTCTAACAATAGAATTATAATTAAAGCCAAATCTCTTTTTAATACCAATCATAATAATTCCTATGGAAACGATTAATCCAATTAGCGTTGCCACCATAGAACCCAAATATGGATTTAGGCCCCAATGATTTAGCAATAAAATCATTGGCACATCTAAAACAGCATTAATCGCAAGTCCCACTACCGTATTCATATAAACAATATCGTAATTCTTCATACCCTGAAGTATCATATCCATTACCATTTGCAAGCAGAAGAACACACTAACTAAAGCATTTAGCGCTAGCACATTTCCACCATATGGGCTGCTTCCATAGAAGATAAAATAAATCTGTTTGCCAAAAGCATAAATGAAAAAAGCAAGCGGAATAGAAATATACAATATAGTATTGACTGCCTGATTAAACTTTTTGTTCAATTCTTTTTTCTCATTTTGCACATAACTATTCACAATAAACGGAATAATGCTTAAGCACATGCTAATCGCAATGGAATTAATAATCATACAAATTTTCGGTGCCCAAGTAACAACAATACTTCCTAAAAGTTGGCACGTATCCGCATCATAGCCAATCATATGTAAGCCCTTTATAATAAGCTTTAAATCAATCATTCCATAAATATTTTGGGTTGCTGCAATAATAATAACAGGCACAGCACGAGAAATAATTTTTTTCATAATTTCTTTTGCTGTTACTGTTGAATCTTCTGGGCTTGTCACGCCTTCTTCAAACTGTTCTTTATTTCTTCGTATCTTTCCTCTAAGGAACAAATAAGCTGCCAAGCCACCCAACACTGTGCCAGAAAGTGCGATGGAAACGCCCGTAGGAATGTTTAACTGCAAAACATTGATTGCCACATAAGAACCCACAAGTGCAATAAAAACTCTTACTAATTGCTCGATTAACTGGCTTGACGAAGAAGCCGACACAAACTTATTTCCTTGCAAATATCCTCTAAGTACACTAAGAAAAGGAATGATAAGCAAACAGAAAGAAATTACTCTTATTACCAAAACAATACTTGCAATTGAAACATCTGCTTGTATATCTTTAATGAAAAATCTAGCAAGAGGTTCCGCAAACAAGAACATCACTAAAAATGCAATAAACGAAATCACTGTCACTAGCTTATTGGCCACTTTAAAAGCATACTCTCGCTCATTAAACATTTTCAGGCTATTGTATTCCGCAATAATAATGCTAACCGCCGTAGGCACACCGCTAGTAGAAATATCCAAAAAGAAATTGTATACGCTATAGGCATAAGAATAAAGTACACCACCCGATGTACCTATAATCTTATAAAAAGGAATTACATATAGCGCGCCTATCACTTTCGTAATTAAAATCATGGCATAGGCAAAAATCGTTCCCTCAACAAATTTATTCTTCTTCATTTAATCCATCCTTTGGTATTTTATAATTGTAGGGGCAGCGTACTACGCTGCCCGTAAAATAATTGTATCATTCTTCCAAACAAACGTCAACATTGCAAAACATTAAAATAAATTTACAACGTCTTTCACTGTAACCATTATTGCCATCATAATTATTAATGCAAATCCTGCTAATTGCCACGAGACTTCTGTCTTTTCCTTCATTGGCTTTTTGCGAATCCACTCAATTAGCAAGAATAAAAATTTTCCGCCGTCTAGTCCTGGAATTGGTAGTAAATTAAAGATTCCCAAACTAAAACTAATGGCCGACATCATGTAGAAGAAATCTACAAAATCTTCCGTCTTCGTAATTTCTCCCGCAATACCAACAGGCCCCATTACTTCTGCATTCTCTGCTTTGCCACCAAGTAGCGAGACAAAGGCCTTTATCGTCTCTCTAAAATAATACTTCGTCTCATTAATGGCATAATATGAGTTCTCTCCAAAACTAAGTCCTCTCAAAATTTTATAATCCACATCAAATATCTTCACACTTCTGGCCTCTGGAATCACACTAAATACTTTCTCTTCTCCCTCACGCTCTATGACAAAATCCATCGCAGTATTTGCAGAAGCCTTAATCCTATCCGTATATTCCGCTGCCGAAAGCCCTCTTTCGCCATTCACTGAAACAACTTTATCGCCAACAAGCAATCCCGCATTTTGGGCCGCCCCTCCCGCTTGAATATATACAATTTCCGCGTCAGTGCTAAATCCAACACCAACCATTCCAATTTGCTCTTCGGGAATCGTGATAACAATCTTTTTTCTTTCTCCATCTCTTTCAATTTCAAAAACAACATCGTCTGTTTTGCTATTACCAATGGCGTTGGTTACGTCTGTTTTGTTTACCACGTTCTTTCCATTAACAGAAATAATTTTATCTCCGCTTCTTAATCCCGCCTCATAAGCCGCACTGGTAACATCTACATTTTCTATAATCGTACTCATATATACATTCGTACTCGCACAAATACCAAAATACAAAACAAGGGCAAACAAAATATTTACTGTCGCGCCCGCGACAATGATTAGCATTCTCTGCCATATCGGCTTTCTATGAAAAGCCCTCTCGTCTTCCGACTGCGTATCTTCCCCCTCCATCTGCACAAAGCCTCCAAAAGGAATCGCGCGAAGCGCATATTCTGTTTCTCCCTTTACTTTAGAAAATATTTTAGGTCCAAAACCAATTGCAAATTTAAGCACTTTCACATTGCAAGCTTTCGCAACTAAAAAATGTCCCAATTCGTGTATTGTGACTAACGTACCTAATAAAATAATTATTTTCAAAATTCCCCAAATAACGGTCATATTTCCTCCATGATAAATGCGGACAGCGTTCTATGCTGCCCCCTACAATTTACATCATACTAAACAATAAATACACAAATGGTGCCACAAACAAAATGCTATCAAATCTATCTAAGACGCCGCCGTGCCCTGGCATAATATTGCCAAAGTCTTTTACCTTGCAATACCTCTTAATAGAAGAAGCTGCAAAATCGCCAATTTGAGATATGATACTAACTACAATTCCTATTATTCCCATTACAATATAGTTTAATTCAAATCCAATACTATTTAAATAATACGAATATCCAATGAAGAACAACGCACATCCAACAATTCCACCAATGCATCCTTCAATAGACTTCTTAGGGCTTATCTCTGAAAAGTGGTGTTTTCCAATTGCCATCCCAACAAGATAAGCAAAAATATCTGTTATCCAAGCTCCAGCTAAGATAAACCATAAATAATAAGTGCCATTTTCCAATTGCCTTGTAAATATCAAGAAAGAAAATAAATAAGTAACGTATATCATTCCCAGAACGGTAACCGAAATATCTAAAATATTTCTTTTTAAATTACTAAATATCGATGCAGAAAAAAGCACAAGCAAGGCTGCCGGCAATATCATTACCAAAATTACTCTTAATGTCGCGACAGGAATATATGGTATAAAAATTAGTCCAAACGTAACGATATATCCCAGCCACTCGATAGGATGAACATCTCTCTGCTTTAGCGTGTGATAGAATTCATACAGTCCAATCATAGCCACAACCGTTACCGCTATACTAAACACCAGTGTACTATTTAGTAACATCACTCCTGCAAGTATCAAAATACCTACAATCATTGATATGAATCTCTTTAGCATTTTTGCCTCCAACTATTTCCCAAAATTTCTCTTTCTATTATTGTATTCTGCTATCGCTTTGTCTAATTCTTTTTTGCCAAAATCTGGCCACAAACATTCTGTGTAATAAAATTCTGAATAAACAGATTGCCACGTTAAAAAACCGCTTGAGCGTATCTCTCCTCCAGTTCTTATGACTAAGTCAGGGTCTGGCATTCCCGCAGTATACACATAAGTACTAAATAGTTCTTCTGTAATGTCTTTCGGCTCTAATGCGCCTACGCTTACCTCTTCCGCAATTTTTTTCGTAGCATTTACAATCTCGGCTCTGCCGCCATAATTAATCGCCACATTCACAGTAAGGCCCGTATTATTTTTGGTTCTTTCTTCAATTTCTCTAATGCCCTCTTGAAGTCCCTTTGGAAGTGGCTCAATATCCCCCACTAGCTTTAGCCTAATATTTCTTCCTTTGATTTTTTTATCAAACTCTCTTATGTATTTTTCCAAAAGTTGCATCAAATAGTCGACTTCTTCTTTGCTACGTTTCCAATTCTCCGTAGAAAAAGCGTACACCGTCATGTACTTCACGCCAAGCTCTTCTAAGTACTCTGCAATATTTTGCATCGTCTTTGCGCCTTCACTGTGCCCTATCTGCGTTGGCAGCCCTCTTTTTCTGGCCCATCTTCTGTTTCCATCCATAATCATAGCAATATGATTCGGTATCACTAAGCTAGATTCCATCATTGTCTTCCTTTCTGTAACATTGTGTTACGTGAATTGCAGGTTGCGTGCTACGCAATCCCTACAAGTTTATATCGACATGATTTCCTTTTCTTTCTCTGCATACGCCTTATCAATCATATCTGTATATTTGTCTGTTAATTTTTGAATTTGGTCTTCCGCGTTATGCAATTCGTCTTCTGTAATTTCACTAGCCTTTTGCTTTGCCTTAAAAGACTCAATGCCATCACGACGAATGCTTCTTATTGCAATCTTGCTATCCTCAGCCATTTTCTTAATATCCTTGACAAGCTCTTTTCTTCTTTCCTCCGTAAGCTCTGGAAATACAAGTCTGATTAGCTTTCCGTCATTATTTGGATTAATACCAATATCCGATTTTTGAATTTCTTTTTCAATCTCTTTTAGTACGCTAGCATCCCAAGGTTGAATCGTAATCATTCTAGCCTCTGGAACCATAATATTTGCCAATTGATTGATTGGCGTTGGCGCGCCGTAATAATCTACTAAAATCTTATCCAAAATCTTTGGATTAGCACGGCCTGCTCTCACGCCTGCCAATTGCTCGTCAAGAACTGCTAAAGTTTTCTTCATTTTTTCTTCAATTTCACTATACATATTTTTTCTTCCCTTCATTTTTTATTTTTTGTGTGCGGGCAGCGTGCTACGCTGCCCCTACATTTCTATTTGACGTATGTACCAATTGTCTCGCCACATACTGCTTTTATGATATTTTCAGGGTCTGACAAATCAAAAATCATTGTCTCCACATTATTATCTCTACAAAGTGACGCTGCCGTCGAATCTATTACTTTAAGATTATTATTCAAAATCTCCGTATATGATATTTCGTCGTATTTTTTTGCATTTGGATTTTCTTTTGGGTCTGAATCATAAACACCATCAATCGTTTTCCCAAACAAAATAATTTCAGCATTGATTTCTGTTGCTCTAAGCGCTGCACACGTATCTGTTGAGAAAAACGGATTGCCAGTTCCGCCAGAAAAAATAACAATTCTGCCCTTCTCTAAATGTCTTACTGCTTTTCTTCTAATATATGGTTCTGCGATTTGATGCATTTCAATCGATGTTTGAAGCCTTGTATCTAAGCCTCTGTATTCTAGAGCATCTTGAAGTGCTTGTCCATTCATTATCGTTGCAAGCATTCCCATATAGTCCGCCGTTGTTCTCTCCATATCAACGGCTTTCCTTCCACGCCAAAAGTTACCGCCACCAATCACAATCGCAATTTCTACTCCCATATCAGCAATTCGTTTGATGCTATCACATACTTTGCCAAGTGTTGCCGTGTCAATTCCAAATCCTCTTTCTCCTGCTAAAACTTCACCACTTAATTTTAGTAAAATTCTTTTATACTTTGGCTTCGGCATATTTTACCCTCCTTATATATGTATTTGGTGTTTCCCGGGCAGCGTAATACGCTGCCCCTACATGCTTAAATTTTCAATCGTTTTATCAATAATCCTATTTACCGCCTCAATACTATTAAATGCATTGTGTGGCGTCATAACAACATTTTCATTTTCCAACAATTTCTTACTAGAAGCAATAATTTTACTTGCCTCTTCAATCGGAGAATTTACCAAATTTTCCTCCATCAAATACTCTTCGCCTTCAATTACATCTAAGCCAGCTCCAGAAAGAATTCCTTCTTCCAAAGCAGCAAGCAAAGCATCTGTATCAACCAATCCGCCACGTGCCGTATTAATAAGCAGTGCTCCTGTTTTCACCTTTTTCAGGCTCTCACGATTAATCATATGCTCCGTATATTTATTAAGCGGAACGTGAAGCGAAATAATATCTGACTGTTTATATAATTCGTCTAATGAAACATATTTAAAATTAATTAGTTCCGCAAGAAAAGCGTCTTCTTTAATATCATACACTCTTACGTGCATTCCAAAACTCTTCGCCATTCTGGCTACATGAAGACCAATACGTCCTCCCCCGATAATACCTATCGTCTTATCTTGCAGATCAAAACCTTGTAATCCTTCCGAAGAAAAATTGCCTCGAATTGATCTTACATATGATTTATGAATTTTTCTCGAAAGTGATAAGATAAGTGCAAAAGTATGCTCCGCAACAGTATTTTCACCATATAGAGGAACATTCTTCACAGCTACGTCATGCTCATTACAATAATCGCTATCAATATGGTCTACTCCCGTCGAGCGCGTAGCTATTACTTTCAAATGAGGCAATTTCTCTAAAACTTCTTTCGTTACCTTCGAATGAACAAACACAGAAATCGCTTCACAATCCGCATACCCCTCTAACTTAACTTCGTGAATTGGTTCTTCAAAGAATATTACTTCATTCTCTCTCAAGGCATCTTCCATTCTTTGCTTTTCATACTCCGTAGCTTCAAAAACTAAAATTTTCACCTATCCATCCATCCTTTCGCCTGTATGCCAGCAGCCTGGTCTGCCGCTAACGCAGCTTCAGCCCTGCTTTTCGCTATATTTTCGTGTTCCTCTAAACATTTTTCTCTTATCGGAATATACCAATTTTTTGTTTTTAACGTTCCAGGTTTATCGCCTACCTCAAAACTATCACAACAAGCATACTCCAAAAATTCGCAAAAAGAATTCAAATCCTCCCTGTGGTCAAAAGGCTTTGTATCAGTTCTTGCATTTCTCATTACATTTTCTATCGTGTCTGGAATGCCCTTATAATCGACATAATAATTATTTGCTAAAGAAATTTTTATATTATTTTCATTTCTATAATAAATTTCCATTAATTTTCCGCCTGCATCATATTCAAATTGAATATCTGCCGTATTGGCTGGCGTCTTTTGACCAACATTCATTGCTGTATATGTTGCCACTTTTTGCACATACTTACTAGCAGCCATCTTAAGCACAGTACAATAAGTTAATGAAGTAAGCTTTTCTTCTGCAGTCGCACTCTCAGTTACATCCTTATAATTTAGCTCCATTTGGTTAAAAAAGCTTGTTAAAAACGTTTTATCGTCCATACTATCAGAATTAGTTTTAACACCGCAATCTCGCAATGCATCGGCCAAAACATTGATAGAATATGGATTAATTCTACTCATGACCTCAACCGTATCCGAAAGTTTTGCTTGTCCTCTCGCTTTCTTCAGTGCTAAATCATGGGATATTCTTTCATTTTTATATTTTGTCTGCTGTGCCTCCATAATATTTTTTGAAATATTGTTATATGCAGTTCTAATCACAGCTTTTCCAGCCTCAAACCCGATAATGACAGCCACACCCACAATTGCTATCTTCTTGAGTTTAGAAGATTTGGGCCTATCAACATATTCTGTATAGCTTTTTCCGGTTGGCTACAGCATATCTACTCATACCATCCCTCCATTAGGAATAGTATATCATTTGAACTTTAATATAGCAATAATTATTTCACGAAATATTGTTGTATCAGAGCCATTTTAGCATGTCAACACCTCATGAAATAAGCCGCTTAACAAAGCGGCCACATTCTTGTACTAGCTTCTATTCTTGCTTCTACTATAAAAAGCAATTGCCCATAGCCCCGATACACCAACTAATATATACACCAGTCTTGTAAACCAAGTAGCAGAGCCAAACAAAGCCTCAACTAAATTATAATTAAACAATCCAATTAGTCCCCAATTAATACCGCCTATAATCACTAATGTAAGAACTATCGCATTTATAACCTTCATCTTTTTTCCTCCTTGTTAAAAGTTTTCACATTACTATCGTGTGTAAATTTCAGCAAAACTATACAAGAAAAGACAAAAAATCGGGCTGCTTTAAAAAGCAGCCCCTATCAATTTTATCCATTGATTTGTTTCATTACTTCTTCAGCGAAATTCTCTTCTTTCTTTTGAATTCCTTCGCCTCTCTCAAATCTTACAAATCTTCTAATTGTGATATTTTCACCAATATTAGCAATTTTTTCTGTTAATAATTGTTGCACTGTCATATCAGGATTCTTAACGAAATCTTGCTCTAATAAGCATACTTCTTTAAAGAATTTATCAATTCTACCAGCAACCATTTTCTCAGCAATTTCAGCAGGCTTGCCTTCGTTCATAGCTTGTGCTTTGATAACTTCTTTTTCCTTCTCAACAACATCAGCTGGAACATCTTCCCTCTTAACGTATTCTGGCTTGCTAGCAGCAATTTGCATTGCAACATCTTTAACAAACTCTCTAAACTCAGGGTTCTTAGCAGCAAAGTCTGTTTCAATGTTAACTTCTACTAATACACCAATTCTACCATCGCCATGAATATAGCTATCTACTAGGCCTTCAGCAGCAATTCTGCCAGCCTTTTTCGCAGCCTTTACAACGCCTCTTTCTCTCAAAAGTTCCGTTGCTTTTTCCATATTTCCTTCTGTTTCTTCAAGAACTTTCTTGCACTCCATCATTCCAGCGCCAGTCATTTCTCTAAGTTCTTTTACTTGTTCTGCAGATATCATTATCATTTCCTCCTTGTATTATCAAATTATTATTCTTGAACAGCCTCTTCTTCTTCAGCTTCTTGTGAAGGAGCATTAGATTCGCCTTGCTTAGCCTCGATAACAGCATTAGCCATAGCTTCAATAATTAATTTAATAGCTCTAATTGCATCGTCATTTCCAGGAATAACATAGTCAACATCCTCTGGATTGCAGTTTGTATCAACTAAACCGAAAACAGGAATGCCTAATTTTCTAGCTTCTAGAATAGCAATTCTCTCTTTCTTAGGGTCAACGACAAACATAGCACCAGGAATCTCTGTCATATCTTTAATTCCGCCTAAATTCTTTTCAAGCTTTTCTCTTTCTTGTTTTAATTTCGCTACTTCTTTCTTAGGAAGTACTTCAAAAGTACCGTCTGTTTCCATAGCCTCTAATTCTTTAAGTCTAGCAACTCTTCTACGAATTGTATTAAAGTTTGTTAGCATTCCGCCAAGCCATCTTTCATTGACATAGTACATTCCACATCTCTCAGCTTCTTCTTTCACGCATTCTTGAGCTTGTTTCTTTGTACCAACAAAGATAACTGTCTTTCCTTCCTCAACGATTTTCTTAAGCTCTGCATAAGCCTCGTCGATTTTCTTGGCAGTCTTCTGTAAATCGATAATATAGATTCCATTTCTTGCCGTAAAAATGTATGGAGCCATTCTAGGGTCCCATCTTCTTGTTTGATGTCCAAAATGAACACCAGCTTCCAATAATTGTTTCATTGCAACTACTGACATTTTCATTTCCTCCTTGTTTTTTGTTATTTTCCTCTACCATTGCTAAGCATCCAACCACGACTTTTTTCGCCGCACACGGCTTAAATACTACAATGATATGTGAATTGTGCTTTAAGCACTTGCTTATTATAACACGGTATACACAATTTTTCAACACTTTTTTCAAAAAAACTCTTGTCAATTTTATTTTCTCGTGCTATACTATCAAAGTAATGTGGCCCATTGGTCAAGCGGTTAAGACGCGGCCCTCTCAAGGCCGAATCATGGGTTCGATTCCCGTATGGGTCACCAATCATTTACTGTAGGGGCAGCGTACTACGCTGCCCCTACATTTTTGTCAAGTTCATTTTATTCTGTAACACATTTCCCAAATTCGAATACTATATACCATAAGACATTGAAAACAAGAACGTCACGCTCTTTCTCGTCTTATAACTTTAAACATATTTAAGGAGGATGCATATGGGACCATTTTTTAGAAATCTTTCCTGTTGTAATAACGACGACGACACTATCCTATGGTTTTTAATCCTATTCCTATTATTATTCTGGAATGGATGTGGATGTAACAACCGCTCTAACTAGTTTATAGAAGTATCTTTCGAAAGGGGGGAATTTGAAATGTTCGGTAGAAATAATGGCTGTGGATGTGACGAATTTATCTGGATCATCCTTTTATTCTTCATTATCTCTTGTTGCTGTAACAATGGCGACAACAGAGGTATCGGCAACGGATGTTGCTAACAAACTGTAGGGGCAGCGTAATACGCTGCCCGTTTCTATTCACAAATAATGGGTCGCTTATACTTAGCGACCCATACAAATTTTTATTTTACATCTGTCATTCTTCTTTTTAAACTCAAATGATTTACGTTCTTTTTTGGCTTAACAAGTCTCCTCTTAAGTTCTTTCCTTAACTGTTCACTGGAAATATCTCTGATAATTTTTCCTTCAATCGCAAGTGAAAGTGCGCCAGTCTCTTCCGAGGCTACCACAGCAATACAGTCCGAAGACTCTGTTACACCAATTGCCGCCCTATGCCTTGTTCCAAAAATTCTGTCCAAAGAAATATTGCTAGTTAACGGCAAAATACATGATGCAGCCACAATCTTATTATCTCTAATGATAACAGCCCCATCATGAAGTGGTGTATCTGGCACAAAAATATTAATGAGAAGCTCCTTCGATGTCTTAGAATCCATAGCAACACCCGTCTTAACCAATTCCTCTAAGTTAACTTCCCTTTCAAAAACAATCAAAGCCCCAACCTTATGACTTGCCATATCCGTTACCGCGTCAACAACCGCATCAATACAAGACGGCTCCTCGTCCGTCTCTTCGAAATCCAATATCTTCTTAAAATTAGCATTTCCTACTTGTTCTAAGGCCTTTCTAAGCTCGGGTTGAAATACCACAATGGCAACCAAAACGCCATACGTCATAATAGAACTTAATAAATAATGTAATACATTTAATGATAAAAATTCGCTAAGTGCTGTTCCAATTACCAATATGATAATGCCCTTAACAAGCTGCATTGCTCTGGTTCCCTTTAGAAGCTTAATCACTTTATAAACAATATAGCCAACAATAGCCAAATCGACCAGCAGAACAACAATTTTGATAGGATATTCTAATAGTGTATTAATATAAGCTAGTACTTTTGTTTCATAAAATATTTTGAATGAATTTAAGATAGAATTCATATCTATATCAACACCTTATCTAAAAATAACTGCTAATAATGTTGGAACTACGAATAACAATGCTAATACTAAGCAAGCAACTTGATATATTTTCTTTGTTTTTGGTTTCATAGCAAACACTCCCCCTATTCAAAAAATCTCCTATCTATATTACAACATTTTTTCTCTTTCGTGTCAATAAGAAATTTATGGTCAAAGACTATATTAAATTTGTACTTTGCATGATTCTCTACAAAAAAGAAGCTGGTTATAAACCAGCTTCAATTTTTCCTCGTAGGATTGCTTCTGCACGGCGGATAAAATCCTTATTACTCCTAGAAGTGTAATATGCCTCCTCCAGCCTTACTTTATCCGCAGTCGGCAGCTTCGCATACCATTCACTTTGGCGAAATTTCGCGAAAGTATTTAACACGAGCCGCTCCTCGTTTTTTTCCGCGATACCTTTCGGCACTTCAATTCTCATGAATTTTTTCCCCCTTTTGGTCTTTAGCAGTTTGAGGTTAATACGCTTTCTAACGGGATTATAGAGAAATATGGAATCTAACATACGCCTTCTGCCTCCAATCCTTCCAGCCAACAAGGTTATCAATGACATTAATCATACCAATAACGCTTTTGGTGCCTTTCTTGGCAAGAAGTAACTCGTTAAGAGTTTCCTTCACACTGTCATGAACGGGATACGGATAAACTTCATAAAAAAAGTCTATCACTTCGCGCATTTTTGCAATGTCCCTTTGTTTTACTTTTTGAATCTCCTTTCGGCCTTGTTGATAGTCAAAGAGCTCCACCGCCTTCCGTAATCGAGCCTGACTAGAATCTCGTGCTTCTTTACTGACGCGACGTACCAAAACTGATACCTCCTTATAAAATTTATTTACGTTATTATCATACCACAATTTACATAATATTGCAACAAAAATTTGATAATATTTTTAAAATTTTTATTGACAAAATATTTTAACAATGTTATTATATCTTTTGTACATAAAAAGCGCGCGAGTGGCGGAACAGGCAGACGCACAGGACTTAAAATCCTGCGGGCTAATAACCCGTACCGGTTCGATTCCGGTTTCGCGCACCATAAGTACCAAGGCTTTGAGGTATCATTGTCTTGGTGCTTTTTTTGTGTTTAAAACAATTTTGTCTTCCTTAACTCCAGTGCTGCCTATGGCGTCCGAATGTTGCCTCTACACAAAAATTGGGCCGCTTAAACAAGCAGCCCATAGGTTCCCTCACGGAAATTCTTTCTTCGCTACTGCAATCCAGTAGCTCTTGTCAATGTCCCTTGCCTCCAGTTCATTGCCAAGCCGCGTTATTACGCAAATCTTGGCAGTCGGAATAGAAAACTTTGCCATAATCTTTTCCATCGTCTTTTCCGAAAGCTCTGCAGTGTATAGCTCGCGAAAAAGCCTCAAAATGACATCCATCTCACGCTTAAATTGTATCCGCTCCTCTTCTTTGTTCTTTCGGTACTCCTTCTTGTAGACTGTCCGATCCTGTTCTTCCACTTTTTCGTTAAACACCATTTGATGCTTGCTCCAACGAGAAACGATTTTCGTATGAGAATACGACATGGGGAACCTCCTTAAAATATTAACATTTTTATATTTTACCACAATTTGAAGGAGATTTCAAGTTTAAATTTGATATAAGAAAAATGAGCAGCGTGATACGCTGCTCATACGAGTTCAATTTTATAAAACTATCCTATGACAATGTCTTTGGTGTGTATGGATTAACCTCTACAGCTGAATAAATATTCATTGGTGTATCTTCTGTAGTAGTATTATAAGAATAATCCTTGCCATAATTGTTATCCCAGTTCCCCTCTGTATCTCTAAAGCAGAATTTTAACTCTGCACCAGCAGGAATAGTAACCTCCGTCTTGTAACAAGTCTTTAATTTTCTCATTTTGCACTCTGAAACATCTTCCCAGTTCTCTCCAATACCATAATGTAAATAAATAGAATTTGCTCCATCAAGGCATCCTGTGTATTTTAATTGCAAGCTTTGTTTTTTCTCTTTTTTTGTTCTCATTTTTCAATCTCTCCTTTGGTATACATTATTCCATATTTTCATAAGAATTATTCACTACAAATTCGCATCAACGAAAACTATCTCATACGGCATAACAAGCCCAAGCTTTTCGCGCGCAACATCTTCTATATATTCCGGAGTAGAAATCTCTCCTTTAATCTTAGCCAATTGCTCCGAGCGCAGCTTTTCTTCTTGTATCTGCTTTGCATACTGATCACGACTATCCTTCAAATCCATTAATGTGATTTGCTGATTGACCAAAGTGATTACAATATACATACTAAGAGCAGTGAAAGCCAGTGTCTTTCCAAGCTTTATAAACACTTTTTTCATTAGTAGTCTCCTATAATTATCATATGTTAATAATATGGACAAAAAACCATACTAATATCTATTTCCGCAAAAAATCATAAAATCCTGCCTAATTTTCTATTTTTTTATTCTTTTTGCCTAAAAATTTAAAATTTTTAACGAACTTTGTCAAAATATTCCCCATCTTTTTAAAAATATTTTCAATAAAATCCAGGATAGCAGATAGCACTTTTCGAATCATTCCGCTCAATAATAAAATATAGAAAATGCCCCCCAGAATATATCCTAAAATCATATATCCTCTTAGCTCACCATTATTGATCAGAAATGTACTAACAATAATAATAACTGTAACGATAAGCCAAAATACAATATCTTGAAGATATACTAAAACATCCTTCGTATTCCCTTTTCTTCTCATAATCCTAAAAAAATCAAATATCAGGCCCATTACTGCGCCAATCAAAACAGTCCACAAAAAAACATACACTTGGTTCTCTAGCATTTTTTCCTCCTAAAAGTTTCTATTTAAAAATCTTCGTCAAAAGACTTTCGCCATTCTTTTTATTAAACGTTTTATCATTATAAACAAGCGAAGCAATATCGCCCTCCACATTCAACTCTGTACTATCAAGATTAAATTTATTTAAATGTAAATTACCGCCCTTAATAATTAAAATTCCAAGCTCCGTATCAATCGTAATTACCTGCTCGTCAAAATTCAAAACATCAAGAACACCAGACACCGTTAACTTACTACGGTTCTCCAAAATAATATTTTGCATTTTCGTCATTTTCTTTTCTTCCACAACCATACAACAATCCCCTTTCTTTTGTTTATTAGTATTATATATGCACGTCCATTTTCATTTAGAACCAGAAAATGCAAAAAGAGTAGCACAATACGCGCTACTCTTTTGCATTCCTTTTTTATTCAAGGCCTATTCCTTTTTAATTAACATTTTCTCTACCCAGCCTTTGTTATTCTTAAGCGAAATATAACCAATAAGAGACATGACAAAAGCTCCAACTGCATCTACTATTAAGTCTTTCATGGTATCAGCAAGTGCCAATCTTCCAGAAAGCAACGTTCCATCCTCCAAAGCAAACTTCTGCATATTAAGTCCCAAGACACCATCAAACGTGTATTCATAAATCTCCCAAACAACGCCAAGTGTTACCGCAAAGCAAAATGCAAAGAAAGCAATAAAAAACGGCGTTAATTTTAAATGCACATTTTCTTCTCTATTCAGCAATGATACGAATGAAAAACCTAAGGCTCCTATCATTGCTCCACTAAACGTATGCAGAATGGTATCCCAGTGAGGCACATTATAATAAAAACTTCTCACTTCTCCCAAGAAAATTG
Source organism: Clostridia bacterium (assembly GCA_017469545.1). Taxonomy (GTDB): domain Bacteria; phylum Bacillota; class Clostridia; order TANB77; family UBA1234; genus RGIG4465. Next base: position 156,902 of record JAFUGE010000008.1, on the reverse strand, counting down.
CGCCATACAAAAACACAACATATAAAATATACATCAGTGTCGGTATTTGCACTTTATATCTTTTCGAAACAAAAGAAGGCATCATTAAGGCAAAAATCCCTAATATGCACTGAACAAGCATCAATACATAATCTGGCTTCGTTCTAATGGTAGCTTCTTCTGGTAATTCTGCCGGCGAAACAACAATTCGATAAATCAAATATCCTATTGGTAGAATAAAACTCACTAACACAAATGTTCCAATAATTCTCGCAGTTCGATCATGTCTCTCCACTTTATAATCCATATCAACACCTCTTTTGGTATATCTTATAATATCAAAAAAATTTTTGCAAGAACTATTTCTGACATTAGCAGATATTCAAAGTAAACAAACTTTATCATGCCCTCATTTTCTCTAAAGCTCTTTTCTCTATTCTCGAAACTTGAACCTGCGAAATGCCAAGTAAATGAGAAATTTCAGTCTGTGTTTTTTCTTTATAATATCGATAAATGATTACTCTTTTTTCCTTATCAGTTAGTCGACTAATCATAGACTCAATTGTAATCTTATCAAGTAAATTGTGATACTCCTTATCTTCGCAAACAATTCTCTCTCCTATCGTGGTCTCGTCGTCTTCATATGCCTGCCTATCCAGCGACTCGATATACGAAGTCGCATCCAGCGCTGCTACCACTTCTTCTTTACTGACTCCAAGCTTATTTGCTAATTCATGAATACTTAGTTCGTCCCCTAACTTTGCCGTATTTTCTTCTTGCAATTGTCTCACTTTCATTGCTAGTTCTTTAAGTGAACGACTTACTTTAATTGGTCCATTATCTCTCAAAAATCGTTTTATCTCTCCAATAATCATTGGTACAGCGTAGGTAGAAAGCTGAGTCTCATATTCCGTATTAAATCTCTGGATTGCTTTTACAAAACCCATACAACCGATTTGAAACAAATCCTCCAACTCATAACCTCTATTATTAAATCTCTTTACAATATTCCAAACTAACCCTATATTCTCGTCTATTAATCTTGACATGGCCTCTTTGTTTCCGCTTTGCGCTTGCCATATCAATTCATTCATACAGCCTCCCCAATTTCCTTTCTCATTTTTATTTTCGTTCCAACTCCAACGATAGACTCTACTTTCATTTCGTCCATAAAACTCTCCATGATAGTAAATCCCATACCACTACGATCTAAATCCGGCTTAGAAGTATATAGAGGTTGCTTCGCAATCTCTATGTTTTCAATCCCCTTGCCGTAGTCAATGATTTCAATTTCAAGCTCTCTTCCCTCCAATCTGCAATGAATATGTATCGTTCCTTCTTTCCCGTCATAACCGTGAATAATACAATTCGTAACCGCTTCCGAAACTGCAGTTTTAATATCAGCAAGCTCCTCAATCGTTGGATCTAGTTGCGAAGCAAAAGCTGCCACAACTACTCTTGCAAAGGCCTCATTGCTAGACTTACTTTTTATTTCTAATTTCATTTCATTATCACTCATAAACTAGCCTCCTCTCTTAATGGAATGATTTTAAAGATACCCGACATCTCGAAAATCCTCTTAATATCTTTAGAAGTATGAACCATTTCAGCTTGTCCACCAATTCTCAAAATTTGTTTATACCTCCCTATTAACATTCCAATTCCCGAACTATCCATAAACTTAACATCTTTAAAATCAAACACAACTTTTTTAGGCATATACTTTTGAATCTCATAATCAGATTTGACCTTAATCACATCGCAGGTATGATGGTCAATCTCTCCCGAAAACTTAATCGTGAGTTCTCGATTGTCTTTCGTATATTCGCATATCATAATAGTATTCCCTCCTTCTTAAAATTTTATACATAGAATTATATAATTTTAAAAATAAAAAAACTGCCGAAACGTGGAAACATTTCGACAGAAAAAATAATATTTATTTTAAATATTCTAGATTTAAAGTATACGCATACAAGTCCGTATCCGAATTCATATACGCCTCAATCTCTCTTGCAAGTATCGGGTCATACTTAGAGGCTCTCATATATCCGCCCCTTATTCTTACCAGTGGATCAACATATCCATTTTCCGTAATAATCTTTTTACAATACTCTCCCTGAATTTCAGTAAATCTTGTATACACTTTATCCAGTTTCAAAAGCTCTTTCCATCCATCTGAAATCTGCTTATCACTACTACTAACACCAATCTCTTGAATCGCTCTATCCCCAAATTGATACAAATCGCTACTAGAAAGCTCTCCTCTTCTTAACATCATATCCAGCAAATCCGCAATAATCTGCAATGTTATCTTTGCTTCATACGACCTAAACTTCTTTCCTATCTCCATACTAATCTTGGAAAAACGAACTCCATTTTTAGGTGTTTCAAACGCAAACTCCGGCTGGCTTTCTTCATTTGGCACAATCACAATATCGTCATATAATTCCTTAATCTCGTCTATGCTGCACAATTTTTCGTAGTATGCTGTATGCAACAATCTTTCCAAAGTCACCACAGATAATTTAGGATTGGCATTGGTAATCAGTGGATAAATGGAAGCGTCACACACATCATTAATAGAAATTTTGTTGTTCAAAACAAACTCAAATAGCCCGTCAGAGCCAACCACTTGATCGTAATTGCTAAGCTTTTCTATCTCTTGGCGCATAAGCTTTACGGCCTCTGGAAAAGCTGGCGATGCAATATGATGCAAAAATCCAGTAATGATTTCTCTATTGTCCTTTACAAACTTATCAAGTATCAAAGCAATGCCAACACTATGATCTAGCTTTGTATACTTATAATTGCATAGGCCAAATTTGCTAAGAGAAACGCCAGACGTTTGACTAATACTGTTTAATCGTAACACCTCTGGAACCTCTATTAAGCCAATTGCAATTTCACTAGGACTCGCATTATATACATTTTGCAAGCTAAGTAACTCTTCACTTCTCTCCTCCATATATCCCATCATAATCACCTCTCTTTTGACGGGCAGCGTGCTACGCTGCCCCTACAGTAATTTTTCCCATTCTTTAATTTTGTCACGTATTTCTGCAGCCTTCTCAAATTCCATCTTTTGTGCATATTCTAACATCTGCGTCGTAAGTTCGTCAATAATTTCTTTCACACTCTTATTCTCCACATTCTCTACGTGGTACTCTTCTTTTGTCTCTTCCACAATGCTAGCCTTAATCTCTTCACGAATATCTTTCTTAATCGTCTGTGGAATAATGCCATGTTCCTCGTTGTATTCCATCTGAATTTTTCTTCTACGATTTGTCTCTGAAATCGCCTTATGCATGGAATCCGTTAGCTCGTCCGCATACATAATTACCCTGCCATTTACATTTCTCGCAGCACGTCCAATCGTCTGAATCAGTGAGCGCTCCGAACGTAGGAAACCTTCCTTGTCCGCATCCAAAATCGCAACCAGCGACACTTCCGGCAAGTCAAGGCCCTCTCTCAAAAGATTAATACCAACCAAAACATCATACTCGCCTTGCCTTAACTCTTTCAAAATTTTAAGCCTATCTAGTGTGTCCACATCCGAATGCATATATGTCACTTTAATATTCAGTTCTTTCAAATATGCCGTCAAATCTTCCGCCATCTTTTTAGTCAGCGTCGTAACAAGCACTCTTTCGCCCTTTTCCACAGTCTTTCCAATTTCTGCTATCAAATCGTCTACTTGATTTTCCAGCGGCTTTACTTCAATTTTCGGGTCTAAAAGTCCTGTTGGTCTAATGATTTGCTCTACCACATTTTGCGTATGCTTCTCTTCATAATCGGCAGGCGTGGCACTCACAAACACTACTTGATTAATTCTATCTTCCCACTCTTCAAATTTTAATGGCCTATTATCAAATGCAGACGGCAAACGAAATCCATAATCCACAAGTGTTTCTTTTCTCGCTCTATCGCCATTATACATTGCCCTCACTTGCGGAATCGTAACGTGCGACTCGTCGATAATCAGCAAGAAATCCTTTGGAAAATAATCCATTAAGGTATAAGGCGCACTTCCTGGGGCGCGTCCGCTAATATGCCTTGAATAATTCTCAATTCCTTGGCAAAAGCCAGTTTCACGCATCATTTCAATATCAAAATTCGTCCTCTGTTCAATTCTTTGCGCTTCCAATAATTTATTCTGCTGCTTAAACTCCTCAATACGCTGTTCCAGCTCCACCTCAATCGTGCCAATAGCCCTTTCCATTTTTGCTTTTGACGTTGCATAATGCGAATTCGGGAAAATCAAAACGTGATTTCTCGTCGCAATTTTGTGCCCCGTAAGTGGATTGATTTCTGCTATCTTCTCAATCTCGTCGCCAAAGAACTCCACACGAATCGCCTTTTCCGACTCATTCGACGGATAAATATCCACAATATCGCCCTTTACGCGAAACTTGCCTCTCTTAAACTCCATCTCATTTCTATCATACTGTCTATCAATTAACTTTCGAAGCAAATCGTCTCGCTTCACTTCCATTCCAGGCCTTAGCGAAATCGTAAGGCCACTATAATCCTCCGGGTCTCCCAAGCCATAAATACAAGAAACACTCGCCACAATAATAACATCTTTTCTCTCAAATAGCGCCGCCGTTGCAGAATGGCGTAACTTATCAATCTCTTCATTCACTGCCGAATCTTTCTCAATATACGTATCCGTCTGCGGCACATACGCTTCCGGCTGGTAATAATCGTAGTACGATACAAAATACTCAACCGAATTTTCTGGAAAAAATTCCTTAAACTCGCTATATAGCTGGCCTGCTAACGTTTTATTATGAGCCAAGATAAGCGTCGGCTTTTGCACCTGCTGAATAATATTCGCCATCGTAAAAGTCTTACCCGAGCCAGTAACACCAAGCAATGTCTGATACTTATCTCCACTTTTTATTCCATTCACTAAACTTTCAATCGCCTGTGGCTGGTCACCAGTCGGCTCAAATTTTGAATGTAGCTTAAACATCAATTTCTCCTTTGCGGGCAGCGTGCTACGCTGCCCCTACAATTTATTTTGCATTTTGTATGTAGGGTGCGGCGCAAAAACGCCGCCCGTCCTTTCATGACATTATATCACAGAAAACTGCTTTTGAAAATATCCAATATCCATCAAATTTCGCTATTTTCGTGCCGTTTTCCACATTTTCCACATATAATATGGTATAAGGAGTGTTGATTTATGTTTTTGAATATTTTTAATGAAGCTACCGCACATATAAGAGGTGGAAAAGATTATCCAAGAATTAACGGAACGGTAACTTTTAAAGAAGTGAAAGACGGTGTAATGGTAACAGCTAAAATTAAAGGACTGCCACAAGCAAAAGACCACTGCAAAGGCAGATTTTTCGGTTTTCATATACATGAGGGTACTTCTTGCACAGGAAATCCAGAGGACGAATTTGCAAATGCGAAAACGCACTATAACCCAACAAACTGCCCCCATCCATTCCATGCCGGCGACTTGCCACCACTTTTGGAAAACAACGGCTATGCCTATATGAGCGTTTTAGTGAACAAATTCAAACTCAAAGATATCCTCGGCAAAGTAATAATCATTCACGATATGCCAGACGACTTTAAAACACAGCCTAGCGGCAATTCCGGCACAAAAATTGCTTGCGGCAAGATTGTAAAAGGATAACTTTCCTATGATATAGCAAAATAAGCTGCTAACCAAACGGTAGCAGCTTCATTGTTATTTTACAAAGTTCTTAAATTTTTGAAATGCTGTCGGAAGTGGATATTCTTTTTCAAGCTCTTCCGGAGAAATCCACAAAAAATCTTTATTTTCTTTTTCTACTCTTACTAAATATCCTTTCATAAACCAGTCAATATGCGTAAAAACATGTTTTGCCTCTTTCAAAAAACGAACTTCTTTTGCCTCTAAACTCCACTTCAAAAGCAACTCTTTGATTGCCCCTTCCTGACAAAACCCTTCTACGTTTGGAAATTGATACATACCTGATAGTAATCCTTTTCCTTCTCTTTTTTCCAGTGCAATTTTATGATCGTGTGTAACCAAAATGAAAACTGTTTTTTCTTCCTGCTTTCTTTTGACTTTTTTTACTCTAACTGGAATCTCGTCTGTTAAATTTTTCTGGAATGCAACACAGCAATTTTCAAGCGGGCAATTTTCGCAGTCTGGTGCCCCATTTGGCAGACATACTATTTCCCCTAACTCCATCAACGCTTCATTGAAATTTCCGGATTGCTTTGGCATTACTTTTTTTAGTTTCCCTTCGATTTCTTTCTTTGTTTCTGGAAGTAAAACATCTTTCTTACTTCCTATTACTCTTGAGATAACGCGAAGTACATTTCCATCCACTGCCGTTACTTTTTCTTGATAACAAATAGAGGCAATCGCCCCTGCCGTGTATTCCCCTATTCCAGGTAATTGTATTAGCTCTGCATAACAAGTAGGCATCTTTCCATTGTACTTTTCCATAATGATTTCTGCCGCTTTTTTCAGATTGCGCGCACGGCTATAATAGCCTAATCCTTCCCATAATTTGAGTAATTTTTCTTCTGAAACATTCGCTAAACTTTCTACGTTGGGAAGTTCTTTCATAAAACGCACATAATATTCCTTCACTGCCTCAATTCTTGTTTGCTGCAACATAATTTCAGAAATCCATACATGATATGGATTCGTGTCTTCTCTCCACGGAAGTGCTCTTCTATTTATCTGATACCACTGCAAAAGTGGTTCTACAATCTCTTGCATTTTGCTAAACTCCTTCCTCATATCGCCTTTTATCAATTATATCACAATATCCAAGGGGGACGGAGGAAAATGGATAAAAATTTATCCATTTTCCTCCGTCCCCCTTGGATAGCCCCCTTGGATAAATAAATTTCTCTTGTTATCTCTCAAGTAAACAGATATAATGTTGCCATAAGGAGTTGATGTTATGGATGAGCGAAAGTATGATTTAATCATTATTGGTGCCGGCCCTAGTGGAATTTTTATGGCCTATGAATTAATCAAGCTTGGCAGCAAGAAAAAAATTCTAATGATTGAACAAGGAAAAAAAGTAGAAGAAAGATTTTGTCCGATTGAAAAAACAGGGAAATGCATTAAATGTAAGCCTTTGTGCCATATCACAAATGGTTTTTCTGGCGCTGGCGCATTCTCTGACGGAAAGCTTAGTCTATACAATGAAGAAGACACAGAAATTCACGTTGGTGGAAATTTGCATGAATATTTAGGAATAGAGGCAACGAAAAAACTAATTGATTACACAGACCAAATTTATTTAGATTTTGGCGCCGATAAAAAAATAGAAGGTTTGGAATATAAAGAAGAAGTTAAAAAAATCAAAGATAAGGCGAAAAAAGAAAATATCACTTTATACGACGTCCCTATCAGACACTTAGGCACAGAAAAAGCGCACGAACTTTACGCAAAACTAGAAAAGCACTTAATCGATAACGGAGTGGAAATTCAGTTTAATACGGTTGTTGCCGATTTGATCGTCACAAATAATGTTGTAAAAGGCGTGAAAACAAAACCTTCAAAATATGTTGAAGACGACGAATACACACAATTTGAAAAAATTTACGCAGATACAGTAGTGATAGGCGTTGGCAGGAAAGGCGCCAAATGGCTTTCGGATATGTGTGCTCGCCATAACATTGATAGTCGCGCGGGAATTGTTGATATTGGTGTTCGCTACGAACTACCAGACAAGTTTATGGCCGATATTAACAAATATATGTATGAAGCAAAATTTATTGCCCGCCCTGCCCCATACTATGACAAAGTAAGAACATTCTGCCAAAATCCTAGCGGTTTTGTTTCTTCGGAGGTTTATGACAAAAACATTACCCTTGCAAACGGCCATTCCTATAAAGACAGAAAAAGTACCAATACAAACTTGGCGCTTCTATGCTCTCACAAATTTAGTTATCCATTCCACGAGCCAATTAAGTATGGAAGAAATGTTGCAGAAAACTCAAATCAGCTTGGGAACGGCAATATCTTAGTCCAAAGATTTGGCGATATTCTAAAGGGAAAAAGAACTTGGGAAAAAGAGTTACAAGAAAATAGCGTTGTCCCTACTTTAAAAGCAGCAGTTGCAGGCGATATTACCTATGCGCTTGGCTATCGAACAATGACAAACATTATAGAATTTATCAAAATGCTTGACAAAGTCGTTCCAGGCTTTGCCCATCCAGACAACTTGCTATACTCGCCTGAAATCAAGTTTTATAGTAATCAAGTAGTTATAGATAACAACTTTGAAACAAGTATTAAAAACTTATACTCCATCGGCGATGGCGGTGGCCTAACAAGAGGATTAATGATGGCCTCCTGTTCTGGAGTACACCTTGCAAGAATCTACCATAATACATAAACTAAAAAGGATGCCACAAAAATTGGCATCCTTTTTTAGACTATAGCTTTTCAACTTCTTCTCTCGTCAAATCTGTAATTTCTGCAATACTTTCCAAGTCGATACCCTTCGATTTCATTCTTTTGGCAATTTCAATTTGCTTTTTCTTCTCACCGCGTTTTTCGCCAATCGCAATTCCTTCTTCTTTTCCTTTATCTTTCGCATATTCCATTCCACTATTGTAGTCCAATTCGCCTTTTCTTCTTAAAAAAGCAAGCCTCTGTATAGCGGCATCGCCAGTTAGGTATTCATATTCGGCCACAGTTTCTCTAATCATATTATTTTTTTCTTCAGCCATTTTTACCAACTCCCTCCTTGAATAATCAATGAACGCTAGCCATTGATCCAGTTTTCTTTCCATATCTATTTTGCCTCTTAAAAATTTAGGTAATTCAATAAAGTGTATTTCTTGCTCTTCCAACGTTTTATCCTTGTTATGCTGCTCTGTCATTTTCCAAATGGTGTGATACTCTTTGATATCACTAAAATAGTCAAAATTAAGAATTCCAATTGCAATTGCTTTATGGAGCTTTTTATATGACTTCCCTCTTTTTAAATCACTTGCATAGAGTTGACTAAGATAGTATGTCACTCTTTTTTCTATATTTCCATGATTAATATTTTGCATTTCAATATCGATAAGAGTGCTATCGTCAAGTGTTGCCCTGATATCAAGTATACCGAGCCTTTTCGTCTATGTTTTCAGGCAGTATTTGCGTTTCTTTTTCTAATTTGATAGATTTGATCTTGAGGTTTAAAATTGCTTCTAAAAACTCTATTATTTTTTCGCTTTTTCAGCTCTACCGAACAGTCTTTTAAAGATAATATCACTTTTAGGCGTTAGTTCTTCTTTTGCTTGTTCTAAATTCATTATACATCATTCCTTTCAAATTTGCTAGTCTTTTTATATCTTTTTGTCATTTGTGAATTTTGCTTATTGTTTTGCGGGTGGCGTACATCGGGCAGCGTGCATCGGGCGGCGTAATACGCCGCCCCTACAGGGTCAACAGCGCCATACAGAAATTGCGTAAACGTATCGTTTTTCCTCCTTTCTTTTTTTATTTCTTGTTTGGAAAATTTTTGTAGCGGATGCTACAAAAAAGAAAAATAAGTATCAATATAGCTTTTAAAAACCATATTTTACCAATTTTAACGCACCATATAGAGAAAAGCGCGTTACTTCATATACAATATAAATAAAAAATCTACGTTCGTCAACAAAAACTCGTCGACAAAATTCGACAAGTATCCATTCTTGTCATTGCTTAAAAATAGCTTAATTTCAACGATTTGTTATAATTATATAAAATTATTTTTTATATTTATCGACATTTTTACGTTTTTTATTCTTGACATAATTCGTAATGCGTTATATGATAAACTCGGTTTTGTGTATATATGAAATAGGCTGAAATTACTATGTTGCGATTTGTATTATGTGACGATAATAAAACTACACTAAATAAAATAACTTCAACATTAAAATCCATTTTTGTGAATCATGATATTGATGCTGAAGTCTCTTTTGCTGCAACGAACTCTACCAAGCTTATTGATTATTTAAGCAGTAATAAAGTGGATGTCATATTCTTAGACATTGATTTGTCAAATCAAGTGACAGGAATTGATTTAGCAAGGCAAATTAGAACCGTTGACAAATATGTATACATCGTATTCTTAACTGCTCACTTCGAATATTCGATGCTAGCCTATAAAGTGAAAACATTTGATTTTTTAATGAAACCTATTACCTACTCTAAACTAGAAGAAACCGTACTTAGATTATGCGACGATATCTATGATAACAAAAACATGTTTGTAAAACTTGGAAGTAGTAAACGTTTATTCAGAGTAAGTGATATTTCATATATTGAAAAAGAAGGCGCTAAAGCCACTGTGCATACTACTACATCAGACTTTCAAATTTATGGTACAGTAGAAGAAATTAGAAGTTGTCTCCCAGGATATTTTGTGAGATGCAGCAAATCCTTTATTGTAAATAGTCAAAAGATAACCAATATAGATAACAAAAGACACACTTTATATATAGAAGAAAATGCAATAAATTACAGTGATCGTTATATCACTGATGAAAGGAAGTTGATTTTTAATGAAGGAATTACTTATTAATGGAGGAATAACATTTATCTTCGCAGTTTTACAAATATTTGTTCAGTCCATAATTTTAAATATAGCATTTAATTTAGAACTCAATTTAAAATCCAAACTAATTTATTCAATAATATTAGGAATATACACAACACTATTTAGATTTCTAGCACCAGATTCTTTATATGCTATTAATCCAATAATTTTTGTTTTGTTAGGTGCCTTGATTCTATTTTCCTTCAAGAAGAATTCCTTTATAAAAGATATACTTTACAGCATATTTTTAATGATAGTAGCTGTACCTGTCGAAATGATCAGTGGAACTGTAGCTTTTCAAATATTAAAATTATCAAATAGCAATGAAAATGTTATAGCTTCAATACCTGTGCTTATTATGATAATTATTTGTTACATGATTATTGCATCTCTACTTTACGTATTCAAAAAGAAGAGAAATATCAATTTGCAATTCAACAATCGTTTCATAGGAATCAATATCGCTCTAGTTTTTCTTATGGTTGGACCAAACATTATCTTTTATACGCTAAACAAATATAACTATCCAATGTGGCTGTTAATCTACAATGTGATATCGAATATCGTTTTAGTTATTTTAGCTATTTACAATACTCATAAGCAAATAAAATTAGAGAAAACAGAAATAGATTTGAAAAATTCAAATGCAGAAAATGCAAAATTACAAAACTTAAATGATAACATTAGAACATTCAAGCATGATTATAACAATGTTGTTCATGCCATCGGTGGATATATTAGAATGAATGATATTGGCGGATTAGAAAAATATTATTTAGGCTTGAAGAAAGATGTAGATAAAGTCAATACGTTAGAAAACATCACTGCCGAAAAGATTAATGAACCATCTGTACTTGCACTAATTTCTACCAAATGCCAAGAAGCATACGAGAAAAATATTAGCTTTAACATCGAGTCCATATTTAATTATCAAAACTTAGATATGCCAATCTATGACTTTTGTAAAATCCTTGGAGTGTTGTTAGATAATGCAATTGAAGCTGCCGAAGAAACGGAAGAAAAAGAAATTAATATTGTGGTACGTCAAAGTAACAAGACAAAAATACAATTATTTTCGATTGAAAATACCTACTTGCTAAAAGATATTGATACCGAGAAAATATATGAAAAAGATTATTCTACGAAAAATAGAAATTCTGGAATTGGATTATGGGAAGTAAGAAAAATCGTAGAAAGAAATGACAACGTCATTCTTAACACTGACAAAGACGATAAATACTTTAGACAAGAATTATACATTCAAATTAGAGAAAAGCCAGAGAAAGATAAAAAGCAAAGGGAAACTCTCACAACATCTTAAAACAAAAAAATAAAAGGCGTGCCTAAGTGCATGCCTTTTATTAAATCATTATTTTAATAAAGAAGTAGGCATTTTAGCTTCATGCCAATACCAACCTGGGCAAGTGCTTGTGCTTGCCTTAGCATATTTCTCAGCTAGTTTAGCTAATAATTTTAACATTTTAATTCCTCCTTCGTATTTTTTATCTATGTGAAAAGGCCGGCCCTTTTTACATACCCTCTCTTCCTTCTAGTATTGCTTTTCTCCTCTCGTCTCCCGTTTTATTGTCAAAAATTTTATAAGCAAGTGGCGTAATCATTAGCGATTCTATTGTTATCATATACATAAACAAATTTGTAATTGCTCTCTCTTTTATAACAACTATTGATAAAAAATAAATTAAAAATACCATTAAAATGCTTTCAATTTTTTGCTTTTTTCTCTGAGACTCTTTCATAATTGGCTTATTTTCTGTATCTGCTGGCGCATATAATAAAGCTATTATAAGGTTAAATGCTAGCAAGATTGTATATACTAAAAGCACATTTTCATATATTACCTCTTTTGCCAAATATGTACTTCCAATCATTAAAAAAGTGCTAGTCAACAAACAAGAAATATGGGTTTTCAAATGTACTCCACCAGCAAAGCCTCTATATATCATTAAAACTATTGTACCCAACACCACTAATTTAAATATCCCAAGTAATGCAGCAAGTCCAAACACTATAATTAACTTCGGCAATTCCCCAATCATATTCTGCAAGCCATAGTAGATAATCTCTGCCTTCTCGTCGTCAATCGTCGTATCACTCTTTCTAATCTTATCCAATAACGTCTCACAAACTTTATCTACCATATGCTCACCTCTTTCATATGAGCAAATTTTATAACTTCTTTTCCACATTTTATCTTTCATAGCACATAAAGTATTTTTTCGCGCACAAAAAATGCCAGAAAATATTTCGTTATATTTTCTGGCATTTTCATCAAATTAAGTATTCCTAGTCTATAAATAATAAGATAAATATTAGTATAAAGAAAAGAAATCTACTACTGCAGCAGCAGTTACGATTGTCTGTAACTCCTCCTACATCATTGTTATTGCAACTTCTTAATTCGTCACCCATTTTATCTTCTCCTTCCTTTCTGAATTCTAATTTATATTATGCAAGAAGATAAAAAAGTGTGAATCTAATATAACAAATTCCCGAGTTTTAGTCCTTTTACTTCAACCATTTGCCATTTGCCTTCACTATATTTCCACACGGTCCCAATTTCGTCTAAGATATCATTATCATTCATTCCATAAATTCTTTGCAATGTTCGTAGTCCATTTCTATCATTCAGTTTTATTACCTCAATGGAAGTAAATCCAGAAGTACTAATTGATTTTTTATCACTCAATAACTTTCCCGAATTATTATAAAAAGAAGCTTCCACATAATTCTCACTTGGCAAATCTAATACCTTACTCAAATTCAATTTCTTATTATTGATTTCTACTTTAAAACCATCCTTAAATTCACCGATAAAAACTAATCCTTTATTATTTCTCTCTTTCCAAATTTCTTTTAACTTTCCATTTTCATATGTATAAATTCTTGCACTATTCTTGCCATTATCACTTGTTATCATAATATCCAATATCTGATCACCAGTAAAATCCGCTACAGTCATTCTATTGTTCTTGCCAGATAATTTGCTTGCATCCGCCTTAATAAACTGACTATTTGACGTATCATAGACAACCACATCCATATTGCTTATGGTAGCATCACTTAGCCCTTCTCCGCTCTCAGCTTCGCCAATCAGTAGTATCATATCTTTCTCTCCATCGCCAGTAACGTCCGCTATTTCATAATTCACAATAAACATTTTGTTAGGATATGAAAGCTCTGTAAATTCGTCACCAATATTTTTATCAATAGGCTTAAATTCCTCCTCATTTTTATTGTTCGAAAAACACTTTGCAAAAATAATGACGGCAATTAAAAGAATCACAATAATCCAAATCCACTTTTTATTCATAACAATACTCCTCCTTTATACCATAAGTATTAGGAGGAGCAACAATTTATTCATGTTAAATTGGATTTGCACTTAACTTTATGATAAGTGCCATATTATCGTCTTTCGCCGCAATATTTTTTCTAATCTTTCCACATTTCTTGCACTTGTAGACAATCACATAACCTTTTTTAGGATTATTCTCTATCCCAATTGGCTCTAGCATTCCGTGGCATTCTTCCATTCTATCTCCAGGAAAAATATCTACGTGCTTTGCATACAAACAATACGGACAATGGTCTCGACAAGAGTAAATTAATTTGGGTACATTCTTGCCACAATTTTCACATACAAATTCCTCGTCTATTTCTGTAAAATTTCTCATATAATCCCTCTTTGTGCGGGCAGCGTGATACGCTGCCCCTACCATACATTTATCTATAAAAACATCCACCACCCACAAACTCACGTAGTAGCGAGTTAAGTGGAATATCGTCCGTTTCAATTGGCAAGAAGTATCCCAAAAATTCGTAAAGTCTCTTTGCCTCTGAAAACTCTGGCGCATCGTGTGGCACCGATACTAAAAGTGGTTCTACGTATGACTTTAATGCTGAAATTTCATAAACAAGAGAAGAGTTAAAAATAACATCCGCTTCTTCTTGATATGGGAAAATATATTTTTCTTCGCCTCTTCTGACAGATGGCCACATTCTAATCGTGGCGTCTGCAGGATGGGAACGATATTTGCTATCTCTAAGAATTCTTCTAAGCAATCTTGAGTCCGTCGTCGAAATTCTGTTATAGTCGTCAATGTTTAATGCCGTCAAAGCACTAATATAAATTTTATATTTGAATTGTCTTGGAATAGATGCTGTTAGTTTTTCATTTAGTCCGTGAATTCCTTCAATGACAAGCACTTCGTCGTCATGCAATTTTGCTTTGTTTCCCAAGAATTTTCTCGTACCAGTCGTAAAATCAAATGTAGGAAGCTCTACTTCTTCTCCATTCAAAAGAGCAGTAAGCTGTTCGTTAAATAATTTTACATCAATTGCCTCTAAACATTCAAAATCATAATTACCATCTTCGTCTCTAGGATTATCTTCTCTATTGACAAAATAATTATCCATCGATAACGTTACGCCTTTTATGCCATTCGTCTTTAATTGCACGCCTAGTCTTTGCGCAAACGTAGTCTTTCCCGAAGAAGATGGCCCTGCAATTAAAATAATTTTCTTTCTTCTATCTGCCGCAATGTTATCTGCAATCTGCGCAATTTTCTTCTCGTGCAAAGCTTCCGAGACTCTTATTAATTCCCCTATTTTTCCCTCTTGAATACATTTATTTAGTCCTGCAACATTTTCCACGCCTAAAATTCTATGTAACTTATCGTATTCGTCAAAAGTAGCATACAACTTTTTCGTATTGATAATCTCTTCTACTTGTGTTGGATTCGAACGTCTTGGATATACTAATAGCAAGCCATTTTCATAAAGTTTCACATCAAAATACTTTAAATACTTTGTAGAAATCGGCATCACTCCATAAAAGTAATTCCAATAATCACCACAATAGTACATAGAAACATACGACTTCATTCTGCTATCAAGAAGTCCTACTCTGTCTTCACGATTTTTTTCTTTGTAAAGTGCTTTTGCTTCTTCAATATTAAAAATCTTTTTCTCAAAAGGCATATCCGCTTCTACGATTTCTTTCATTCTAGCAACAAGCTTATCAATCATTTCCTGTGTCAACTTTTCACGATCATGTGGCTCGCAATAGATAGAATGCCCCAATGAATAATTAACCGTCATTTTGATTTCCGGATACAACTCTTCAAAAGCCATTAACAAAATAAACGTAATGCCTCGAATATAAATACGATTGCCATCTGACGAAGTATAGTCAATTAATTCAATATTGCAATCCTTAAATAATTCAAAATCCAAAGACTTGACTTCATTAAATACTTTACAAGCAAGCACCCCATTCAAATCCACATTTTGACTTGCTAAAAAGTCTTTTACTTTTGTATGGTCTTCAACCTCATAAGAATTTCCCTTATATGTAACATTAACCATATTTTTCCTCCTTTATTATATCCCTGGGCAGCGTGCTACGCTGCCCCTACAGAGCATGTGCTGATATTTTAAATTGTTTCACCTTTTAAATACCAAACATGCTGTGACACAATCCTAACTTCAATTTCTTTTCCAATCAAACTCTTATCTCCCACGAAATTCACAATTTTATTCGTCGTGGTGCGGCCTGTTAACACTTCACTGTTTGTCTTGCTCTCGCCCTCTACTAAAATTTTCTGAATCGTTCCTATGTATTTTTTATTTCCCTCGTCAACCATTCCATCGGCCAATTCTTTTAGTCTGCTAAATCTTTCCGATTTGATTTCTTCTGGGATATGGCCCTCCATCTTCTCCGCTCTCGTGCCTTTTCTGACAGAGTATATAAACATAAATACTTGTTCAAAGTCAACTCTTCTTACGACATCTAGCGTGTCTTCAAAGTCCTCTTCTGTCTCGCCCGGGAAGCCAACGATAATATCTGTTGTAAAAGCCACATCTGGAACTTTTGCTCTAATTTTATCTACCAATTCCAAATACTGCTCTTTCGTGTATCCTCTATTCATACTCTTTAAAACCTTGCTGCTTCCCGATTGTAGTGGCAAATGAATCACCTTGCAAATATGTTTCGAAGAAGCAATTACGTCAATCACATCGTCTTTAAAATCTTTTGGATGTGGAGACATAAACCTAATAATATCTATGCCGGGAATTTGATCAATATCACTTAGTAAATTGGCAAAATTGTAATCTTCTCTACCCTTGTAAGAATTTACATTCTGCCCCAGTAGCATTACTTCGCGATAACCTTCCTCTGCCAGACCTTTCACTTCCTCGATAATGTCTTCCGGCTTTCTACTTCTTTCTCTTCCCCTCGTATAAGGTACTATACAATACGTGCAAAAGTTATTACAGCCATTCATAATCGTAACCGACGCACTCTTTTTGTCTGCACGCTTAATTGGAACGCCTTCCCAGATTTCTCCATCAATATTCCAAACGTCAAACCACTTTCCCTCTTCTGTGATTTTTTTATACAACATTTCAGGGAATTTGTAAATATTGTGCGTACCAAATAAGATATCCACTTGCGAATAGCTCTTCTTTATTTTCTCAATCACGTGTGGCTCTTGACTCATGCATCCTGCAAAACAAATAATCGTGCCTCTTTCCTCTTTTTGTTTTTTTAGCTCGCCCAATTTTCCAAATACTTTTTCTTCCGCATTTTCACGAATGCTACAAGTATTATACACTACAATATCGGCATCACTTACTGTAGAGGCTTCTGTAAATCCCATTTCAGTAAGCATTCCTGCTATTTTCTCAGAATCATTTTCGTTCAATTTACAGCCCATTGTATAAATAAAATACGTTTTCTCAAGCCCTAAGTCTTTGATTTTTTTCATATATTCATATTGCTTCTCGATTTCCTCTTTCGGAACCGTATTAATCATATTATGTCACCACCCACAATCAACATTTTACAGAATCAATTCTTTTCTGTGAATTTCGAAATCTTCTACTGCTTCGCCTAATTCATTCTTCATTAGTTCTACCACTAGATTAGGGTTTAAGTTTTTTTCGCTTCCTGCTAAACAATGAATCGTTGTCCTAATTGCCGCATAACTAATGACTTCCGTTTTCACATCTAATATCATTTCTTTTAAATTAATTTGCTCTAACTTTTTATTCTTCGTTTGCTTTTCTATCAGCAACTCGTCCCTCGCAAATAAATCGTCTAGTATTTTACAGCTTTCCTCTGTATCAGCATCTCCCAAAAGAAGTGTGATTTCATAGACAGCCTCTTTTACCAGTGACATCAAGCTTTTACTCTTTTCAATTTTTTGCACATTCGTCACTCTAAATCCCTCTGGCAAAGTTCTATTTAATTCCTTGATAATTTCCTTTTCTTCAAGCGCTATCTCGTCTTGCAATTCTAAATCTACATACTCACATTCACTTGTCACGCCCACACCAAGTGGCAAAGCAAATGAAAGCTGAACTCTTGGATTAAATCCACCCGAAAATTTGATTGGCAAATTCGTCCTTTTGATACATCTCGTAAAAGTTCTCATTGTATCCAAGTGTCCAATATATTTTACTTCGTCTCTTTTTTCGTATTTTAAACGATAAATCATTATAAAACTCCCATCTAAATTTATTTCAATTATGCTTTCTGCGGGCAGCGTGGTACGCTGCCCCTACAGTAGTTTACTCAAAACACACTCCCACATTGAATTTCGCTGCTCCACAGCCTGCACAATTCGCTCTACAATTTGGAGTAACTTTTCCGTCTAAGGCATTTTGATATTCTCTCTTAAAAAATTCTTTGGAAACCATAATGTTAATCAAATCCCAAGGCAAAACTTCTTCTAAATCTATGTTTCTCTCCGTATAATATTTGATATCGATTCCCGCTTCTTCAAAAGCCTCAAGCCATTTTTGATAATCAAAGAATTCTCCCCAGCTATCAAACTTACAGCCCTTTTCAAAAACCTTTTGAAGAACAGCGCTTTGCCTCCTATCTCCTTTGGCAAGTGCGGCCTCAATCACGCTAATCTCTGGCTCGTGCCAATTAAACTTCACAGCTCGATTCGTTAAATTCTTTCTTAAAAATTCTTGTTTCTCCTTGATGGTTTCTATATCGTTTTGTCCGAACCATTGGAACGGTGTAAACGGCTTTGGCACAAATGTCGAAGCACTTACTGTTACGGATAATCCTTTTGTTCTTTCTGCCTTTGGAATAGCATAATATACATCCACAATCTTATTTGCCAAATCAACAATGCCCTGTAAGTCGTCGTATGTCTCTGTCGGAAGCCCAATCATAAAGTATAGCTTGATGGTATTCCATCCGCTTCTAAACGCCAAATCGCATCCCTTTAAAATATTCTCTTCTGTAATTCCTTTATTAATCACATCACGAAGCCTTTGCGTGCCAGCCTCCGGCGCAAACGTAATGCCGCTTTTTCTTACTTGATTCATTTCGTCCATTAACTTCAAACTAACCGAATCAATACGAAGCGATGGCAACGATAAATTGACATTCTTCGGCTTCATTTTACTAATCAAATCATTTGCCAAATCGTGAAATTCCGTATAATCACTCGTACTAAGCGACGTAAGCGAAATCTCTTCATAGCCTGTATTGTCAATTAAATTACTCGCAATTTCTTCTAGTCGTTCTTTGCTCTTTTCTCTCACAGGACGATAAATATATCCCGCCTGACAAAACCTGCATCCACGAATGCATCCGCGAAAAATTTCAAGCATTGCGCGGTCGTGCACAACATTTAAGTAGGGCACTAACCATTTGTCTGGATAGGTAAGCGTATCTAAGTCCTTAATAATCCTCTTCGTCACTTTCTCTTTCGCATTCGGATTTAAAATTTGATATTCCTTTATCTTCCCGTCTTCTCGATAAACTGGCTCGTAAAACGAAGGCACATACACTCCCTCAATTTGGGCTACCATCTCTAAAAATTCTTGCCTGGTGCCATGCTTTTCTTTCCACTCTATATATACATCATTGATTTCCATATTCACTTCTTCGCCCTCGCCCATAATGAAGAAATCAAAAAACGGCGCAAGTGGCTCTGGATTATACGTACAAGGTCCGCCTCCCATCACAAAAGGCATCCCCTCTGTACGGTCTTTCGCATATAGCGGAATACCGGCTAAATCAAGCATATTCAACACATTGGTATAACTCATTTCATATTGAAGCGTAAAACCAATCAAATCAAAATTGCGAATTTCGTCTTTCGTCTCCAAAGCAAATAGCTTGATATCATTTTCACGCATCAACTTTTCCATATCAACCCAAGGCGCAAAAACTCTCTCGCAATATGTATCTTCGCGTCTGTTATACAAATCGTACAAAATGCGCAATCCCAAATGTGACATACCAATCTCATAAACGTCCGGAAAACAAAATGCATAACGAATTTTGACTTTGCTCGGATCTTTTTTACACATATTAATTTCTTCGCCCGTGTATCGAATTGGTTTTTCAACCAGTTTCAAAATATTTTTCATTCTATTTAACCCTTCTGATAATATATCCATTCGCCGCTTCAATCGGCAATTTCATTTTCACTTTCTGCTCTTTCACGCCAGGATTTACCACGCTAATCTCTTCGTCAGTCTCCACATCATATAACTTGTCAATCACAAATTGATGTGGCTCTAATTGATTTGGAATCATTATCTCAAGCGTATCACCAATAGACAATTTATTTCTAATTTCAATCGTTGTCATACCATTCAAATCCGTAGACACTACTACTCCGCCAAATTCATAATCTGGATTAATTTGCTTTCCATCATAATCTTGAATATCCGGATTGTACTTTTCGTTGAAATAGAAAGTCGTAAGCCCTCTCGTACGTGCCTTGTCAAGCTCTTTCATATACTTATCAGGATTCCAACTAGATGGATTTGCCGCATAATCGTCAATCGCATTTCGATAAGCGCTCACTACTGTAGCTAAATAATACTCCGTCTTTAATCTTCCCTCAATTTTCAAACTATCCACGCCCAAATCAAACACCGTAGGCATCTCATTCATTAAGCACAAATCTTTCGAAGAAAAAATATACGTGCCTTTCTCGTCGTGCTCCACAGGCATCATTTCGCCAGGTTTGTTTTTCTCTTCCACATACAAATTGTATGCCCATCTACAAGGCTGCGCGCAGTCGCCGTGATTAGCACTTCTGCCCGCCATATAATCACTCATATAGCATCTTCCCGAATAGCTATAACAAATGGCGCCGTGAATAAACATCTCAATATCAAGGCCATTTGGCTTATTCTGCGTGATGTGTTTAATTTCGTCTTTATTTAATTCTCTCGCCAAAATAATTCTATTGGCACCATTCTTATACCAGAAATTGCAGGTATGAAGACTTACCACATTGGCTTGTGTGCTAATGTGAATCTCTGTATTTGGCGCATATTCCTTTACCATTTCCACAATTCCGCCATCAGCCACAATAATACCATCTGCGCCAATCTCGTCCAAATACATCACTTCTTTTTTAATTAGTTCGTATTCGTCGTCACGTGCATAAACATTAAGTGCAACATACACTTTCTTATCTAGCGAATGTGCTAATTTTATCGTATTTACCAAATCGTCAAACTCCATACTAGTACGCGTTCTTAGCGACAACTTCGAAGTCCCCGCATAAACAGCATCCGCACCATACATAAAAGCCACTTTTGCTTTCTCAAAAGACCCTGCTGGAGCTAATAATTCTGGTTTTTTCATTACTCTTCCTCCTAAAATAAAATAATGATAATAATCCTAGTTAATTATACTACATAATCTTCCTAAAAACAACATAAAAAAACGGGTCGCTTATTCAAAGCGACCTATCTTTTTGGCTACAGCATCCTGTTTTTCCTCAGGTAATAACGAACTTGCACTTCCGTCATTCCCAAATTTTGGGCAATTTCCTTCGGACTCTGGCGCATTACCCAGCAACCGTCAATTGCCTCCTTATCCTCTCGCATAAGTTTTGGTGCACGACTAAGCCCATCCTTCCGTTCGTCACGAACGGTTGCCCCTTCGACTATTAAGACGTGCTTCACAGCCTGCCTTGAGGCACCATACTTGGCAGCCAACTCTCTCGTCGACACACCGTTCTCATAGTCCACTACCATCTGGACCCGTTCTTCCGCCGAAGGATTGAACCGCTTAGCATACCTTCTCTTATCCGTCGTCACAGCCTTGGGAGCTACCTGAGGTGCCCGACACTTTTTGGGAATTTCCCATCCCATAATGTCATAGACCGTCCTCCAGGTAATCGAAAAGGAACTTGCAACTTCCATGATAGAAAACCGTTTACTCTCTACCATATCACGAACTTCTTTTACATCCCTAGGATACTTAATCAGTCCGCGCTTTTCCTCCGGTAAATTTTCGAAGATCTGCTCTTCCGAGCGAATTCCCAGATAAAACATCTCTTCAGCCGTCAAATAGGACTTCTCCCTTAACCGTGCTTTTAGCTTTTCTTCACCAAACATCCTTAACCTCCCATAATTTTGGTCATAATACAGTAAACCTACAACAATTTTATTATACTCCAAATTATGTAAATTTGCAAGTCAAATCCCTGAAAATTTCTATTTTGTTACAATTTTACAAATCATTAGCCCATCGCCAATATCCACAAGCTGCGACTCCAAATTCTTGTTTTCCAAAACCATATCAATAAAGCTCCTAAGCTTATTGACGGCCGTTCTTTGCTTATGCTTGTTATAATCGCTCATAACCATTCCTTTATACAAGACATTATCCGCGATAATATAGCCACCCTTTTTGCCAAGCCTCAAGGCGTGCTCAAAAAACTCGTTATACTTGCCTTTCGCCGCATCAATAAACACAACGTCATATTCCTCTGTCAAATATGGCAAAATATCTAATGCATCGCCCTCTAGCACTCTAATCCTATCCGTAGCGCCTACTTTCTCAATATTTTCTAAGGCCTGTTCTACCCTTAAACTCTCAATTTCGATTGTATCAATCCTGCCATTTTCCGCTAAATACTGTGAAAAGCAAAGCGCCGAATACCCAATTGCCGTGCCAACTTCCAAAATTCTTCTTGGCTTCACCTCTCTCAAGATATTCGAAATATATTCCAAACTATCGTCCAGCAAAATAGGAATTTTATTCTCTCGCCCATATTTTTTTATCGTCTCCAAGTACTCGTAATGCAACATCCATTCCTCCTCGTTACATTCTTCCTTTATTATACCATTTTTCTTCATAATATCAATATTTTGTTTTACATAATAAACCAGAGGCTGTCACAAAATTGTGACAGCCTTTTTTAACAGTTTCTTCTTTATTTTTGACTCTGTAATTCGCGTCAAAATTGGTGAATTACCTAATTACCACGAGGCATCATATTAATAACTCTTCCCGCAAAATCATTAAAGTTTTGTGATTGAATAATCACTCTACCAGGGCCTACTAGCTTTGTTAAAAATAGTCCCTCTCCGCCTAGGAAGATGTTACCAAGGCCTTTTACTGTCTCAATTTCGTAAGACACTGTCGGCTCGAATGCCACCACATTTCCTGTATCTACTTTTAGTACTTCGCCTGACTTTAATACTTTCTCAATTGGGTCTCCGTCAACCTCTAAGAATACATGCCCAGTCCCCTCTGCTTTTTGAAGAATAAAACCTTCTCCACCAAATAGGCCTGCACCAAATTTTTTCGTAAGAGTAATCGATAGATTAACACTATCTTCTGCGCAAAGGAAAGCTCCTTTTTGCATAATTACACCTCCAGGCATTTCGCTCAAATTCATTGGAATAACACTTCCAGGTACTGTCGTCGCAAAAGCAACCATGGCACCGTCTCTTTGAGCAGTATAGTTAGCCATAAACATAGACTCGCCAGCAAACATTCTGCCTAAACTTTTCATTAATCCGCCTCGCGCATTTGTAGACATCTCAATCCCTTCCGATTGATACGCCATACCACCAGATTGGGTATACACTTTTTCTCCTTGCTTTAGCTCCATTTCAACCACTGGAACCGTTTGCCCAATAATTTTGTACTCCATTTTAAATCCTCCTTCGGTTTAAGATATTATTATTATACCATAAATCGAAAAAATTAAAAAGTTTTATTTTTAATGTACCCACTTACCCATTCGATAGCCTCGTCTTCGAACTTATCTAGTACATTTTTATCGCGAATCAATTCTTTCAAGTATTTGTCGCCTCTTTTTTCTATGATAGCCCTCACAATCACATACGACAAATCATATCCGTTATATTTATGAGTCTCCATATCACAAAACTCACCAAATTTACTTCCACGCTTTTTTAAATATTCTATTTTAGGAAGTCCCGATAAATCAATATTCCTCAAAAAATTCAAGTATCTTTCCTCGTCCACTTCATACGCTCGTTTTTGACCCGAAAAATACGTCGCTAGTCCCTCGTTAAGCCAAACAACGTCATCTCCTCTTAAAACTCGTCTATCATAACAATGCACATACTCGTGCACCATTGTCGCAATCATATATCCGCTTGCTCCGTAATTATCAAGTTTATGGCCATCTAAATAAGTACATATTTCCCCATTGCAAATCGCCCCCGTGCAGTAGGAAGAAACTTTCATATACCTGCTTGCACACTCGATTAAATCATTTTGATTATCAAACAAATTAATCACTATTTTTTCGCTATCTTTTTTATCAAAAAATTTTTCCAAATTTTCTTTTCGTTCTTTAAAATATTCCACAATACGCTGTACAAAATCTTTGTCTAAAGCGCAATTTGAATTGATTGCAAGCTCATTGCTGTCAAATAACGGATGCATATTATATTCACTAATCAAATAAATTACCTCCTATTAGAATAACATGTAAACATTCTTCTTGCTGCCATCTCAAATCGTTATTTTGAAATACAAAAATTCCTGAAAAACTTTCAGGAATCAGTAGAAAAAGTTTGGCGGAGCAGGTGGGATTCGAACCCACGGGAGAAATACATCTCACAATAGACTTCCAATCTACGCCGTTGTGACCGCTTCGGCACCACTCCGTTTGTCATAAATATTTTGAATCAGCTTTTTTCCATATATAGATTAGCAAATCTGGAGCAGATAACGGGAATCGGACCCGCATCTTAGGCTTGGGAAGCCCACGTTCTACCACTGAACTATATCTGCACATCTCGCTTGATGTTCTAAGTATATCACATTCTTTGAAAAAAGTACACAGTTTTTTATCTTAAAGGAAATCCCTCCAACTAATCTAGTTAGGGGGATTTATGAAACTCAGAAAGCTTCACTTAAGAACAAAATGTTGTCCTCAAGGGGCATATCATTTTCATATTCACCATTGATATACCGCTTGATACGCTCGTCTTCCAGACGCTGACGGCCAGTAATATTACTAACCGCGCTCTTCAACATATGCTTCATAGCCTGTGCCTTGAGCGTTTCACGGCAATCTCTGCAATGTTTAGAACGCTTGCGCTCCTGGCGATTTAAGCACTTAATACTCTTTTCAACAGGAGTCTCCTCTGCAAACGCATCGTCTGCATGCTTGGCCATTTCCTTTTTCTCGTAAATAATGTCGGCAAAGCCAGATGTCTTAACTTCAGCGTTAATATTCCAAGGAACCAAGTCAAGAATTTTCGGCTTATCAATGCTAAACATCGTTTTCTCCTTTCAGTCGTAAAGAGACAAAGAAGGTTTATCACTTAAGGCTATTATATAGTGATAGATATTAATTGTCAATAAAAAAGACTAGGTTCGACAAACCTAGCCTCTGGAGCCAATAGCCGGAATCGAACCGGCGACCTACTGATTACGAATCAGTTGCTCTACCGACTGAGCCATATTGGCATAATAAATGCGGTACAAATAATATTATACCGCATATTTTTTATTTTGCAACAAAAATTTTTATTTATTTAAAATCTCCAAAATTAATTTATTTAATATTTGTGGATTGCCTTTGCCCTTCATTTCTTTCATACATTGGCCAACCAAAAAGCCTAGGGCTCTGTCTTTTCCCGCCTTATAGTCGATAATGGATTGTGGATTTGCGGCCACAACTCTATCCACAACTTCTTTGATAGCGCCCTCGTCAGAAACTTGTGCTAAGCCTTTCTCTTCCACAATTTTTTCTGGTTCATTGCCCGTCTTTATCATTTCTTCAAAGACGGTTTTCGCAATGGAACCACTGATTTTGCCACTATCAATTAGCTGAATTAAATGACCAAATTGCTCTGCGGTATATGGCATATTGTCGTACTCGAATTCGTATTCTCTCGAAGCCCTGATAATATCGCTCATAATCCAGTTGCTCACGGCCTTGTAATTGCCACATACTTTTCCCGCTTCCTCAAAGAAATCTGATAACGCCTTAGACGAGATAATGATTCCGGCATCATATTCCGGCAAGTTTAGCTCACTCATATATCTAGCTTTTCTGCTTTCTGGCAACTCCGGCAAAGATTTTTTAATGTTTTCAATATACTCTTCCGACAAATTAATTGGCAACAAATCAGGCTCTGGGAAATAACGATAATCGTTAGCGTTTTCCTTGGTTCTCATAGAAAAGCCCTCGCCCTTCTCGTCGTCCCATCTTCTTGTCTCCTGATAAACCACTCCACCGGCTTCTAGCACCGCTTTTTGTCTCTCAATTTCAAATTCAATACTTCTCGCAATCGATCTAAACGAGTTCAAATTCTTTGTTTCCGTTCTTGTCCCAAACTCTTTTTGGCCCACAGGGCGAAGTGATAAATTCACATCCGCACGAAGAGAGCCCTCCTGCATCTTACAATCGGAAACACCAATATATTCTAAGATTCCCTTTAATTTTTCTACATATGCCACAGCATCTGCCGCGCTTCTCATATCTGGCTCTGATACAATCTCAATTAATGGGACGCCTGCACGGTTCAAATCTACCAATGTTCCGCCCGTATATGCGTCGTGCACTAGCTTTCCAGCGTCGTCCTCAATATGAATTCTCGTAATGCCAATCGTCTTGTTTTCGCCTTCTACATTGACATCCACTTTTCCACCTACGCATAATGGCAAATCAAATTGCGAAATCTGGTAAGCCCTTGGCGTATCTGGATAGAAATAATTTTTTCTATCTTGTTTACTTTCGCGCGTAATATCGCAATCCATCGCTAGTCCAGCACGTACAGCATACTCCACTACTTTCTCATTTAGCACTGGAAGAGCCCCTGGCATTCCCGTACAAACCGGGCAACAATGCGTATTCGGGTCGCTACCATATTCATTGGTACAACCACAATATATTTTCGTTTTCGTTGAAAGCTCTGCGTGAACCTCAAGTCCAATGATTACTTCATATTCCATTGATATGTCTCCTTAATTTATTTTATAATATATTTTAATTCTGTTCGAATGTGTAGGCAAACCTATATAACATCTCTTCATTAAAATGTTTCGCGATTAGCTGCATTCCAATTGGCATTCCCTCTTTATCTGTTCCGCAAGGAATCGAAATGGCTGGCACGCCAGCAATATTAATCGGCACAGTGTATAAATCCATCAAATACATTTCCAATGGGTCTTCAATCTTGCTACCCAAGTCAAATGCAGTCGTTGGCGCCGTAGGCGTTAAAATCACATCATACTTCTCAAATGCTTCTTCAAATCCTTGCTTAATCAAGGTCCTTACTTTCTGTGCTTTCTTGTAATACGCATCATAATAGCCTGCCGACAACACATACGTTCCAAGAATAATTCTTCTCTTCACTTCTTTGCCAAATCCCTCCGAACGGCTATTACGATAAATATCCTTTAATGAAGAATAATTTTCTGTCCTATATCCATATCTAATTCCGTCAAAACGTCCTAAGTTTGAGCTAGCCTCTGCACAGGCAATAATGTAATAAGTCGGCAAAGCATACTTCGTAGTAGGAAGCGAAAACTCCTCTACCACTGCCCCCAAACTCCTATATTTTTCTATTGCTTTTTCTAATGCCTCTTTTACCTCTATCGCTAATCCCTCACCAAAATACTCCTTTGGCACACCAATTCTTAGGCCTTTTACATCATTTACTAGCGCTTGCGTATAATCTTTCTTCTCTACCTTCGCCGACGTTGTATCCATCTCGTCATTACCAGCAATCACGTTTAGCAAATTAGCATTATCTGCCACTGTCTTACTCATAGGCCCCACCTGGTCTAGCGACGAAGCAAATGCAACCAAACCATATCTCGAAACTAACCCGTACGTAGGCTTCATTCCCACAATGCCGCAATAACTAGCAGGCTGACGAATCGAGCCTCCCGTATCACTTCCTAGTGCGATTGGCGCCATATCCGCCGCAATCGATGCTGCACTTCCACCAGAAGAACCACCAGGTACTTTACTTAAATTCCTTGGATTTTTCGTTTTGAAAAACGCAGAGTTCTCCGTAGAACCACCCATCGCAAACTCGTCCATATTCACTTTTCCAAGAATAATCATATGCTCGTCCTTAAGCTTTTTAACAACTGTTGCATCATAAGGCGAAACAAAATTCTCAAGCATTTTCGAAGCACAAGTTGTTTTAATATCCTTTGTGCAAATATTATCCTTCACAGCGATTGGAATACCAGCCATAGGCCCCAACTTCTCGCCATTGTCCATAAGCTTTTGCACTTCTTCCGCCTGTTTTAGCGCCTCTTCCTCACAAACCGTAATATACGCGTTAATCTCACTATCTTTTTCCTTAATATGCGCCAAAAAAGCCTTAGTCACCTCTGGCACAGTCGCTTCCTTTTTATCATACAACTCGCGAATCTCACTCGCAGTAAGCTCAATTATATTATTCATTATCCTAATCAGCCCTTCCATTTACTATTATACCACACTGTAGGGGCAGCGTATTACGCTGCCCTCGGGCGCGCATCAGGCTCCCCACGGGCGGCGTGATACGCCGCCCCTACAAATATTTTTCAACAAATCCTATTCCATACTAGGAAGTGCATACGCCTCCCCATTACTGCTCGGTGCATTCTTTAGTAGCAAATCTCTACTCAAAGACTCCCTCACTTCATCCTTACGAAACACATTATATGCATCCGAAGCAAACGCAGAAACCAGCGTATTTTCCGTATCAAGCTCATTGATTTGATTTGCAAACTCTACAATCTCCTGCATATTCTTCGTATACGTCTCAATCTCTTCTTCTGACAAATTAAGCATACTCAAATCCGCAATATGCTCAATATCCTCTCTTCTAATCTCCATTTCAAGTACCTCCCATCGTTAACAGTGCAATTATATAACAAAAATATCATAATTTCAATTGAATTTACCACATTTTTGGTGTATAATTGGACATATTTTATTTAGGAGGTGGTCTTATGACTAAGACAACAGTAAAAGATTTATTTAAGAACCCGGGGGCTTATGCAAATAATGAAGTAAATTTAGCTGGTTGGGTTAGAACTTGTAGAGATTCGAAAACATTTGGATTTATTGAATTAAACGATGGCTCATTTTTCAAGAATGTGCAAATCGTATATGATAATACATTAAATAATTTTGAGGAACTTACGAAACTTTCTGTTAGCTCTTCTCTTAGAGTAACAGGCGTTTTAGTAGAAACGCCAGAGGCAAAACAACCTTTTGAGATTAAGGCTACTAATGTAGTCATTGAGTGCCTATCTCCTAGTGACTATCCGCTTCAAAAGAAAGGTCATACGGTTGAATTTTTAAGAGAACAAGCCTATTTGCGCCCTAGAACAAACTTATTCAATGCTGTTTTTAGAGTTAGAAATGCAGCGGCTTTTGCCATTCACAACTACTTCCAGTCAAAGGGCTATGTCTATGTGCATACACCACTCATTACCGCGAATGACGGCGAGGGCGCTGGCGAAATGTTCCAAGTAACAACTTTGGATTTAGATAGAGTCGCACAAAGCGGCAAAGTAGAATATGACAGAGATTTCTTCGGCAAGCACGTTGGCCTTACGGTAACAGGCCAATTAGAGGGCGAAGCTTTCGCAATGGCATATGGCAAAATCTATACGTTTGGCCCATCCTTTAGAGCAGAAAATTCTAACACGAAAACACACGCTTCTGAATTCTGGATGATTGAGCCAGAAATTGCTTTCTGTGACTTGGACGAGCTAATGGATATCGAAGAAGATATGCTAAAATATATCGTCAAAGATGTACTAGAAAAATGCCCAGAAGAAATGGAATTTTTAAACAAATTCGTGGCTCCTGGCCTAATTGAAAAGCTTCAAAAACTATTAAACAGTAAGTTTACGAGAATCACGCACGAAGAAGTAATCACTATCTTAAAAGAAGCAAAAGTGGATTGGGAATTTAAGCCAGAATATGGTGAAGATATTGCCAAAGAACACGAAAAATATATTACAGAATATTTTGACGGCCCTGTATTTCTTACCAACTGGCCAAAGGATATTAAAGCATTCTATATGAAGCAAAATCCGGACGGCAAAACTGTTGCTGCTGTTGACTTAGAAGTGCCTGGTGCCGGTGAATTAATGGGCGGCAGTCAAAGAGAAGAAAACTATGACAAGCTATGTAATCGTATGCAAGAATTAGGAATGCACACGGAAGAATTAGAATGGTATCTAAACTTAAGAAGATACGGAAGCTGTGTTCACTCAGGTTTTGGAATGGGCTTTGAAAGACTACTAATCTACCTAACAGGCGTAGAAAACATTAGAGACGTTATTCCGTTCCCGAGGACTCCGGGTAATTGTGAATTTTAACGTTATTCGCGGGCAGCGTGATACGCTGCCCCTACATTTTTTCTGATGGATTTATATTGATTCCATCTCTCATTATCTCAAAGTGAATATGTGGCCCCTCTTCTACCTCAAACCCATATCCACTACCTACGCCTGAAATTATTTCTCCTTGTTTTACTTCTTGATTTACCTCAACCAAATCTAAACTAGACAAATTCGAATAAATCGTCTTGTATCCGTCGTCGTGCTCTATAATAATCGTATTGCCATACCTCGGGTCCACCTTTTTATCTTTCACTTTTCCGTCTGCAGCCGCCTTTACAGGCATTGCCTCTTCGCCCTGAATATCAATTCCTGTATGGGTAATCCACTCTTCCAAAGTCTTAGAATACACCAATTTATCCTTGGCATACTCCAAAATGATTTCGCCATCTACGGGCAAAATAAATGTTACTTCTTTCTTGACGGGCTCTTCTTTGACAGGCGGCGCCGACACTTCGACAGTCTCTACTTCTTCTGGCTTACTTGCCACAACGCTCTCCATATTCTCTGCAGGCGCCTCTTCCTTTTCTTCGCTACTTGCCGGTTCTTCCTCCGCCTCAGATCTTCTCAAAGACTCAGGATTAATCCTAATAGAAGACTCGTCTGTTCGATATGCATACTCATTAATCGTAATTGGCCCTTCGCTTATTTCGGCCTCTGGCACTTTTCTTCCCAGCGTAAACACTGTAATCGCAAACGACAAAACACCAAGCGTCACAGCCCCTCCACCAATATAAATGTATTTTTTATACCTCTGAAACCAGCTTAATCTTTGAACCCTTCTTTTCATCATAATATCACCTCGTCTTTATTTGCGGGAAGCTTAAGAATAACGCTGCCCCCTACAGTGATATTATGAACATTAAAATCAATGATTATACGTCGAAATTTCCACTCCTGTATAATAATGACAAATAATTTCTTGATAATTGCTGCCACTTAGTGCCATGTTGTTGGCCCCCTCCTGGCTCATTCCAACGCCGTGCCCATAGCCAGTGGTTTTAAGCGTAATTTTATCCTCTTCCATCACAATTTCAAATTTGGTAGAACGAAGTCCCAACAAAGTCCTCACATCCGTGCCCAAAAGCGTCAAATTTCCTATTCTTACGTGATAAGCCCTCTCACTAATCGTATGGTCTAAAATCGCAATATTATCTAGCTCCTCGTTGTAATCCGCATATTTTTCTTTGATAATTTTCTTCAATTCTTCTTTCGAAAAAGTTTTACTATCTTCAAACAAATAACTCTCGTTTCCTGCTACACTCTTGAGATACGGGATTTTCTCCTGTCCCCAAATATAGGCAGCATCCTCCGTTTGTCCGCCACTATGTGCGTGGAAAAAGGCATTAATCAGCTCTCCCTGATAGGTAATCACTTCCCCTTTCGTATCATTTACCGCTTTTTCAATCTTATCCCACTTCTCCTTTTCTTCCGCGTCGTCCCAAGCATCCAAGGCATACTGCTTAGACTTGTAGGCTTGGCAGTGATTCACATTATCACACATATCCGCATTTTCGTGAGAACCGGGCGCATACTGAAGCTTGTGCAACGTATACGTTCTGGCTACTACCGCCTGCGCTTTTAGTGCTTCTATCTCATATGTAGCAGGCATTTCGCCCACTAACACTCCTTTTAGATAATCCTCCAAACTAATCTCTATTACTTCGCTTGTCTCTGTCAGTAGCAACTTTATCTTGTCTACCGCTTCTATTTTGTTCTCCGTAGAATGCTTTCTCACGAAGCAATTGGGAATCAGAAAACAGATAAGCATAAAACAAAAGATAACCGCAATCCCTTTTCTCATAAAAAATACCCCCTGTCCTCACATTATTATGAGGACAAGAGGGTAATTATTACTCCTGTTTTGTGGTGGGCTGTCCGTTTGGCATCAGAGATGCCAAGCCGTGGCCTCACAAGTTCGGCGTTTTCACCCCACCACACGGGGGTCGTCGAGACGCCGACCCCTATTTCGTTGCTGCTTTTACTAGCTCAGCAAATGCCGTTGGGTCATTCACAGCCATTTCTGCAAGCATCTTTCTATTGATGTTGATTTCAGCTTTCTTTAAGCCATTGATTAAAGAGCTATAATTTGTGCCATTTGCTCTTGCAGCAGCATTAATTCTAGCAATCCATAATCTTCTGAAATCTCTCTTCTTTAATCTTCTTCCAACATAAGCATATTGGCCAGACTTCATAACGGCTTGCTTTGCCATTCTAAATCTAACGCTCTTTGCTCCAAAATAGCCTTTCGCTCTTTTTAAAACTTTTTTATGTTTTTTTCTTGTAATTTTTGCAGTCTTTACTCTTGCCATTTTTCATTCTCCTTTCTTAGTTTCCGTATGGTAACATTCTCTTAACCGTTGATTCCATTGTCTTATCAACTGTTGTAGGCTTTCTAAGTCTAGCCTTTCTCTTGCTTGTCTTGGCATTTAACAAATGTCTTTTATTCATTTTGTTTCTTTTGATCTTACCAGTACCTGTAAATTTCACCCTTTTAGCCGTAGCTCTGTGTGTTTTCATTTTAGGCATAATTAAAACTCCCTTCTATTTTTAACTATTTTTTGGATTGATTAGTAGAATCATGCTCTTGCCTTCTAGCTTAGGAGCCTTATCTACTGTTCCAACGTCTGACAAAGTCTCAGCAAATTTATTAAGCACATTAGCACCAAACGATGTATTGTTTAGCTCTCTACCCTTAAACTTAATTGTTGCTTTTACTTTATCTCCATCTTCTAAGAATTTCCTTGCATTCTTAGCTTTAAATTCAAAATCATGCGTATCTATTGTAGAAGATAAGCGAATTTCTTTCACATCTGCAACTTTTTGTTTCTTCTTTGCTTCTTTTTCTTTTCTCGCTTGCTCGTATTTGTATTTGCCATAATTCATAACCTTGCAAACCACAGGCTCTGCACCAGGCGCTACTTCTACCAAATCAAGCTCCTTTTCCTCCGCTATTTTCATAGCCTCAGATAAGCTCATTACTCCAAGTTGTTCTCCGTTTTCAGCAATTAGCTTTACCTCTTTTGCATTGATTTCGTCATTAATTCTTAATTCTTGCTTTATAGAAATCCCCTCCAGACTTAAAATTATCTGTTTATATATGTATTTTTCACACATAAACAAAAAACTTGAGCAAGAAGCCCAAGTCATTCCACAAAATACAAACATCTATTGAAAAATGAATATATTTAACCAGCGCTCATTCCTATGGCACGGTGAGAAGTGGATGACTTCTTCTTGAACTTCTATGATTATAGTATTATTTTTATGAATTGTCAAGAAATTTCAACAAAAAACTTGACTTTTTTTTACAATTATATTAGAATAATGGAGCATGATATTGAGACTAACCCGGAAGGTTTCAATATCAACACGATAGAAATATAAATTGAAATGGAGGTTTAAGTATTACCATGAATAATACTACACATAGCGTTAAAGCTAGCGAAATTGAAAGCAAATGGTACTTAATTGATGCAGACGGAAAAGTTTTAGGAAGAGTTGCATCTGAAGTTGCTAAATTATTAAAAGGAAAACACAAACCAACCTACTCTACTCATTTGGACGTTGGTGACCACGTAATCGTAATTAATACAGATAAAATGGTTTTAACAGGAAACAAAATGAACGACAAGATTTATAGAAGACATACAGGCTATATCGGTAATATGAAAGAAATTAAGGCAAAAGATATGCCTTCTACTGAAATGATGATGCTTGCTGTAAAAGGAATGTTACCTAAGAACAGTCTTGGAAGAAAAATGTTAACAAAATTGAGAGTATACGCTGGTAGCGAACACGAAAACGCAGCTCAAAAGCCAGAAGTATACAACTTTTAAGGAGGAGAAATAAATGCCTAAGAAAGAATCAAATGTAATTTATGGTACTGGTAGAAGAAAATGCTCTGTTGCAAGAGTTAGAGTTATGCCAGGTAAAGGAAAAATAACAATCAATGGTAGCGATCTTGACGAATATATGACGACAGATACATTAAAAGTAATCGTTAAACAACCACTTACTGTTACAGGTAACGAAGGAAAATTCGATGTCATTGCTAAAGTTACTGGTGGCGGATTATCTGGTCAAGCTGGTGCAGTTAGACACGGCTTAGCAAGAGCTTTAGTAAAAGCTAACGAAGAAAACAAACCTGCTTTAAAATCTGCTGGCTTCTTAACAAGAGACCCAAGAATGAAAGAAAGAAAGAAACCAGGATTAAAGAAAGCAAGAAAAGCACCACAATTCTCAAAGAGATAAAAATTTATTCCCTGTATTACAAATACAGGGATTTTTTATTGTAGGGGCAGCGTACCACGCTGCCCGCTTTCTATTTATTTTATTAATTCTTGCGGTTATTCACACGGGCGGCGTGCTACGCCGCCCCTACAGTTTCACGCAAATTTACCAAAGGTTCAGACTGTCGTCTGCCGTAATCTCCTTCACTCCCTCCAAATTGTAGAACGACTCTGGTACGTCGCCAACTAAAACCGTTTCCGCTACGTTAATATCATTCACAACAGGCATCTGCTTCGTAATCAGTGGCGCTACAATGCTCACCTGCGTCGTAATTTCCAGATAAATACGGTGTCTCACTTGATTGATTCCTGTAGAAATAAAGTCAGACTTAAACTTTGTCGCAACCGTTCCAAACGGAATAATCCTAATCGTAACATTCGGCCCTAGTCCTGAAAGTAGCGCATTTCCACTGAAATTGCCAAGTGGAATTCTGATATAATCGCTCTCCATTTGGTTATAAATGCTCTGCATTTCTGAACTAATCTCCGTCGCCATCTTGCTCATTTCCAAAGTATTCGCTTTCAGTGCCAATATTTTTCCGCTCTCTTCTTTTTCAAGCGTAATCAAGTCCGAATATTGTACGCCCGCCATCACCTTTTCAATGGCCTGATTAGAAACTAGAATGCCAATATTTTGTGCCTCTAATTCGCAAAGTGCAATCATTGTCGGCTCTACTCCTTTTGTTACAATTTGAAAACACAAAATGGGTATCACGACACAAATGATGAATATTGCTACGCTCTGCCTGCCCTTTATACCTCTACGCCTCTTCCCCCTTTGTATCAAGTTACGATGTAATCCCAGGCGCTCCATACTAATCTAATGGATTCAGTGTCACACGATAAATTCTCTTCGGAATCATTAATTGCTGCGAAGGATAAATTTTATCGTCCGTTAAATCGTTTGCTTCCTTAATCGCTTCCACTGTTGTTCTAAATCTCTTGGCGATCTTCCAAAGCGTATCGCCTTGCTTAACAGGATAAATCACGACGCTAGCTACAGGCTCTAGTCTCTCATTCGTCTGTTCCAAATTATCAATCATATGAATATTCAATTCATTAACAGCATCATTCTCAAGCGCTAAACCAATATTTAAGCGAAGCTGCCCAGAAGGCATAAGTTCATACTCAACATCAGCAACCTCCAATGTCACATCATTCTGACTATTATTTCTATCAATTGGAACTGTTTCTTGGAAAGGAAGCTCTAGCTTCTTCGTCTCAATCGTTCTCTTATCCATATGGTAGTGCGTAATATCCACATTTGCATTTCCTTCAACAACAATTTTATCGTCCAAAACTTTTTTGTCCGTGATGCTTGTTCTTACATTGACATCCAATAACTTGCTATTCTCTAATTCTGGAATTGACAAAACTTGGTCCAATCTTACATTCGTTGTTTGCGTATTCACATTTTGATCGATGGCAACATCTCTAACATCATATCTCAAAACTTCGTCAGGATTATATAAATCTTGTATTGCAACAACTTCCCTTACCTCATTTGCCAAGACAAAAATTTCTACATCCGCCTCAACCGAAATCGCATTCGCTTTCATATCTTGATAAACTGGTTTGATATAATAATTCTTCAAATTATAATTGATATCAAACTCAGTGTTATCATTCACTCCATTAATGTCAATGAAACCAGTAAAAGGTATCAAGGTTTCAAAAGTCTGAATAGTGCCATTCTCGTCGTCCGCAATATAGACAATTCTAACTTTCGCATCCGCTTTTGCCAAAACTTTATTGTAGCTCATTTTATAATCCTTATTTACAATATCTACTGAGCAGCACAAAATTTCTCCAATTGGTAAATTATTTTCTGGCAGAGAGACCGTCTCATTAATCGATACATCTTCTGTATTGTATCCTACCAAAGAATTTAATTTTATCTCTTCTTTCAAAACTTGTATATTATCCGCATCCGAAATATCCCTCGAAATTTCAAACTCTTGATCCTTCATTATTTTCAAATCAATTTCAATCGGACACTTCACTGTTATTTTTCTGCCGTTCAACACTTTACTTTCAATATTCCCTAAACTATACTTTACAATTGGC
Organism: Clostridia bacterium; assembly: GCA_017469545.1. Lineage (GTDB taxonomy): Bacteria > Bacillota > Clostridia > TANB77 > UBA1234 > RGIG4465. The sequence goes on along the minus strand of JAFUGE010000008.1, from coordinate 120,357 downwards.
TCCATTCCACTCTCACAATTTGGCATATCAATCGTTTCATTAAAATTTAGCGCTGCCGATAATCCCTTCAAAGAATTCGTTTCGTCGTCGGCAATATATATCGCATAGACATCAACCATTCCGCTTAATCTTACTTTCTTATCTAAAGTCTCTTTGTCCGTGATAAAAGCCCTTCCCTCAACCTTTACTAAGCTTAATATATCCGGCTTAATATCAGGTACAATAATATCCCCTTCAACTAACTCTACCAAGCTTTTATGTCCCATAAATTGGCTCGCCCTTACCTGTTCCTTGATAATCTCCATAGTCCAAACTCCTCTCTAAATATGTTACTAAAACATATGAGAGAAAAAATAAAAATATGACAAAAAAATGTACATCCATTTTCCTCCGTCCCCAATGGATAAATATAAAAGAGCCTCACACCAGCGTGAAGCTCTCATAGTTAGTCTACTAATTATAAATTAATTTGCATCGTATTCAAAATAGAATCAAAATCATTTCCGTTACTAATACCAAGCTCTACAGACTTTGTTAACACATCTGTATAACTATACGTAACGTTTCTCTGACTATCGTCCATTTTAACGACAAAAATATTGGGATATGTATTCACTAAAGTTCCTTCTTTTTCGAATGATTTGTTTCTTCCAAGACTTCCACGAAGTAAAACTTTTTGGCCAATACAACCTTCTATATTTTTCTTTACTTCATAAATATCACTTTTTTCTATCATACAACCACCCCTATATTCATTTAGACTATGCTTTGAGTATAGCACAAAAGTTGTAAAATGTCAAAGCTTATTTGAAGTTGTCGAACCTTAGAGCCGCAAGCGGTTGGAGTATTTCCTTATGTGAACTTTTTGTGAATTTTTTATGTATATTTTTTATGGTTTACGTACGATAAAATTATGTATTTTAAAAATAAACCGGGCAGCGTTCTACGCTGCCCCTACAATTTTTATTTCAAATATTTTTTCAAGAATTGTCCTGTGTATGATTCTTCACATTTGACGATTTGTTCTGGTGTGCCTGTGGCGATTACTTGACCTCCCCTAATGCCTCCCTCAGGGCCTAAGTCAATAATATAGTCTGCCGTTTTAATAACATCTAAATTATGCTCTATGACTACAACAGAATTTCCACTATCCACTAATCGATTTAAAATATCAATTAATCTGTGAACGTCTGCCATATGAAGTCCTGTTGTTGGTTCGTCTAAAATATACAAAGTTTTTCCTGTAGAATGTCTTGATAGTTCGGTGGCTAACTTTACTCTTTGAGCCTCGCCTCCCGAAAGTGTTGTTGACGACTGTCCTAATTTAATATAACCTAAACCAACATCATAAAGTGTTTGAATTTTATTTTTTATCTTCGGAATGTTTGCAAAAAAGTCTAAAGCTTCTTCCACAGTCATATCAAGCACTTCCGCGATGTTCTTTCCTTTGTATTTAACTTCTAATGTTTCTTTGCTATATCTTGTTCCGCCGCAAACATCACAAGGAACATATACATCAGATAAGAAATGCATTTCAATTTTCACAATGCCGTCGCCCTCACACGCTTCGCATCTACCGCCACTGACATTAAAACTAAATCTTCCTTTCGAGTAGCCACGAGCTTTTGCTTCACTTGTCTCAGCAAATAAATCTCTAATCGAATCAAACACACCCGTATACGTAGCAGGATTAGAACGAGGAGTTCTTCCAATAGGCGATTGATCAATATTAATTACTTTATCTAAATTTTCAATACCTTTAATTTTTTCGCACTTACCAGGCTTTGTATTCGCACGATTTATATCTCTTGCTAACTTTTTGTATAAAATTTCATTAATCAAAGAGGACTTTCCAGAACCAGAAACACCAGTGACTACAGTCATTACCCCAAGTGGAATTTTTACATTTACATTTTGCAAATTATTCTCGTGGGCTTTTACAATTTCTAATTTCTTTCCGTTTCCTTTTCTTCTCTTATCTGGAACTAATATTTTTAACTCTCCACTCAAATACTTTCCAGTAATCGATTGAGGGCTTTTCATAATTTCTTCTGCCGTGCCCTCAGCCACGATTTCTCCCCCGTGCACGCCTGCGCCAGGGCCCACATCAATGATATGATCCGCCGCGCGCATCGTATCTTCGTCGTGTTCTACCACAAGAAGCGTATTTCCTTGGTCACGCAGTTTTTCCAATGTCTTTAGTAGCTTTTCATTATCACGCTGGTGAAGTCCAATACTAGGCTCGTCCAAGATATACAAAACGCCCATAAGGCCAGAGCCAATTTGCGTCGCAAGCCTTATTCTCTGTGCCTCGCCTCCTGAAAGCGTGCTAGCACTTCTTGCAAGCGTTAAATAATCAAGTCCTACGTCTACTAAGAAACTTAGTCTTGCATTTAACTCTTTCATAATTTGATGCGCAATGACTTTTTCTTTCTCACTAAATTGCAACCCATTCAAAAATTCTCTTATCTCATAAACTGACATCGAAGTCAATTCGAAAATATTTTTATCTCCTACGGTAACAGCCAAAGACTCTCTCTTAAGCCTTGCACCATCACAACCAGGGCAATGCGATTCCGACATATACATCTCATAAAACTCTCTCATTCCATTAGAAGTCGTCTCTCGAAATCTTCTCTCCATAGTATTGACAACGCCCTCAAACGGCGCCGAGAAAGTCCTCACGCCTGTGCTTCCCTCATAGCGAAAATCAATTTTTTCTTCGCCTGTTCCATATAACACTTTATCAACAAAGTCTTCTGGCAATTCGTAAATTGGCTTTTCTACATCCACTCCATAATGCTTTCCCAGTGAGCGAATGTACATAAGGCCCATACTATCTTTCGCTTGACTCCATCCCATTCCTTTGATTCCGCCATTTAACAAAGTCTTCGTTCTATCCGACATAATCAAATCCGGGTCCATTTTGAGTAGCGTGCCAAGGCCACTACAAGTTGGACAAGCGCCATATGGATTGTTAAAAGAAAACATTCTTGGCGTCAATTCCTCAATGCTAATATTACAGTCAGGGCAAGCGTAATTCTGTGAAAACAGCAATTCTTCGCCGCCAATCACATCAATTAACACTAGCTTATTCGCGCTCTTTAGCGCTGTTTCCACAGAGTCAGCAAGTCTATTTCTAATATCTTGTTTTACCACAAGTCTATCTACTACAATTTCAATATTATGCTTTTTCTTTTTATCAATTTGAATATCGTCCTCGCCCAATTCATAAATCGTACCATCCACTCTAACTCTTGCAAAACCATCTTTTCTCGCGTCCTCCAAAAGCTTTGTGTACTCGCCTTTTCTGCCACGAATGACAGGCGCCAAAACTTGGATTTTCGTGCCCTCGCCCAAATCCATAATCGCATCTAAAATTTGGTCAATGCTTTGCTGCTTAATCACTCTGCCACAATTCGGACAATGCGGCACGCCAATTCTCGCATATAGCAAACGCAAATAGTCATAAATTTCTGTCACAGTTCCCACCGTAGAACGAGGATTACGCGACGTCGTTTTCTGGTCAATCGAAATGGCTGGCGAAAGCCCCTCAATATACTCGACATCTGGCTTATCTCTCATTCCTAAAAACTGTCTCGCATAAGAAGACAAACTCTCTACATATCTTCTTTGGCCCTCGGCATAAATCGTATCAAATGCCAAAGAAGATTTTCCAGAGCCGCTAAGACCCGTGATAACAACAAGCTTGTCTCTTGGAATTTTCAAGCTGACATTCTTCAAGTTATTCACTTTCGCGCCCCTAATCTCTATATATTCATTCATAACATAGTCCCCTTTCCTCACGCATACATAAGTGATTATAACACGAAATGATGTTCGGTGCAACAAAAAGATTATTTTACCGTGAAAAAGTATTGAATTTTACATAAAATAGTGATATAATATCCAAAACTAAATATTCTATCTCACTCCTTTTGCTATGCTCTTATTACCATTCAACAAAAATTTTTAAGGAGGAAAAAACATGAAACCCACCCGTGATTTGAACAAGCCGCTTACCGAGTTGGATGCTAAAGAGTACATCGAACAAGACCCTGTTTTAGTCGAGTTTCAAAAAAAGCAGCGCAACTTGATCCGTGAGCGCAAATGGCTCCCGCGAGATCAGGATCCTAACCAGGCTACCTTTGAAAAAATCGGATTCCATTTTTTTGAGATTCCTGAGCCGCTTTTCCTGCGTGCCGAATTCCCGAGCAAATGGCATATGGAAGCAAAAGAAAGGGATATTTTCGGCAGCATTATCTACGACGAAAAAAATCGTAAACGCGCCGAAATGTCTTACGTTTCCACCGGTTCCGTTACCTATGCTCGTATTCGACTTCTATCGCGCTATATCACTCGTATCAGGCTAGAGACGGGTTACGACGAAGAGTATGTCGAGGTATTCGATAATGCCAATGACGAAGTTCTCTTCACCGCCGGACATGGGTATCGCATTTCTATGGAGCAAGAAACCGACTTTTTCCATAAGGCGTTCCATTGGCTAGACGAACACTACCCTCGTCACCTTGACCAGCTCCAATACTGGGATTAACATGAAAAAAGGATGCACAAATTTGTGCATCCTTTTTTGTGGATTATGCCACCTTACCAATGCCAACGTTGGTTGTAGGGGCAGCGTATCACGCTGCCCGCATTTTAATCGGCATAGGTGCTAAAATAATTCTTAATCCAGACAATCGGCGTGCCTTTATCGCCACTACCGGAAGTCAGATCTGCCAGGGAACCAAGCAAATCCGTGAGCTGACGAGGTGTCGTCCCTTGCGAAGCCATGTTACCAACAAGATTTTTTTCCTTGGACTTAATCTCCTCTTTTATAGCTTCCTTGAGAGTTTCACCAGACAGCTCCTTGTACTTTCCATCAGCTAGAGCCTTCAGTTTAAGCTCGTTGGGCCGTCCTTTCAATCCAGACGTATACGCAACGCCAACAACTGGATCAGCAAGCTCCCAAATACCACCAACCGGATCTTTGAAAGCACCATCACCATACACCATGACTTCAGCATCTACTCCACTATCCCTGTAAATCAGATATTGTACCAGATGCACAATACCATCAGCATCATGTGGGAAGAGCTTGACTCTCTCTTCGTCGGCCTTATTGCTTCCCAAAAGCCCATACTGCACGTTATATCCTGTACTCATATTTTGCGTGCAGCAAATATCCGCAAGAGTGTAAATCCTCTCAACGCCATATTCTTTCAGCTCTGCCTTTGTTCTTTCGCGAGTGTGAATATCACAGCAAAGAATAGAGCGCGTGTATGGAAGAATATGTTGCGGTCTTTCCGCAAACAAAATCTCCATATCGCAGCCTTCTCCAGCCGCAATGCACTTATAATATTCTACGTAGTCAATCCCCGTAAATTTGTGTTTAGGCCTTCCAAAGGCTTTGTGATACTGCTCTTCCGTGATAACATCCAGATTTCTAACGAAAGAACTATTCCATTCCTCCTCAGAAACAAGATGGTTACCAACCTCGTCTGCCGGCAAGTTCAATAAAAGTACTACACCGCCTTTTGCTCCACGGCAAATACCTTTAAGGAGCATGGAAAAGCGATTACGACTCAAAATTGGAAAAACAATTCCAATCTTGGCATTACCAAACTTTTCCGCGACATTAGCAGCAATTTCGTCAACTGTAACGTAATTACCTTGGCCTCTCGCAACAATCGACTCTGTAATTGCAATTACGTCCCCCTTTTCGATAGGCAAACGTAACTGTTTCGAAGCCTTCATGACACTGTCTGCTACCATTTGAGCAACATTGTCTCCTTCCCGAATTACAGGAGCCTTAACACCAATAGAGATTGTTCCATACGTGCTCGCCATGTTTCTTTCCTCCTATCAAATTTGATTAGTGAAGTAATAAAGTTATTATGTTACCAGGTAATATTTTACATCATAATCCTAAAGTTGTCAACTATAATAATGTATGTTATAATAATCCGTAGGGGCAGCGTAATACGCTGCCCGTAAAATCGAAAGGACAAAATATGAAACATATCTACATTATTTTAAGCCAATCCGGAACAGGTGTATCAAAATTTCTCAAATTCTTCTCGCACAAGGAGTACAATCACTCTTCTTTGGCACTAGATAAATCCTTAGACGAATTTTACTCCTTTGGCAGAAAAAAAGTAAATAACTTCCTAAATGGCGGTTTTGTCATTGAGAAAAAAGATAAAGGTGTATTTGAAAAGTGGCCAAACACGCCTTGTCTTGTCATAGAAAAAGAAGTGACGGACGAACAATACGAGAGAATTGAAACTATTATTCGAAAAGGATTTATCGAAAATCGAGAAAACTATAAATATGATTTTTTCGCAGTGCCATTTGTCAATACGAATTGGAATATTCAACGAGCCGATAAGTATTTTTGCTCGAGCTTTGTCGCCAGCATATTAAATAGCGTTGATATCCAAACAATAAAGGCCCCAAACCATATGGAGCCAATCGACTTCTTGCAACTTGAAAATTCAAAAATAATCTATGAAGGAATATTGCAAGAGTACAATCTATGATTTTTTCGGGCAGCGTGGTACGCTGCCCCTACAGCAATGCAACATATTGCTTGTATACGTCTTCCGTAACCTTATCCCAATTTCTGTACAAATCCCTAAATGCGCCCTCCGAAATCCTATGATAGTATTCTTTATCACTTACCATTTTTTCAATCGATTTTGCATACGCTAGAGGCGAATTTGGGGCAATAATACCATTGACTTCATTCGTCACTGTGGCACTCGTCGCCGCGCCCTCAATAAAAATCGTTGGCGTTTTCTGCGAAGCCGCTTCCACTTGCACAAGCGAACTAGCATCATAAAGCGACGGAAACAAAAACAAATCGGCCCTCGAATAAATTTTCGCCATTAGTTCCCTGTCCATCACTCGGCCACAAAGCACAACTTCCTTTTCCAAGCCATCTTCTTTAATTTTCTCTCGCAAAGCCTCCTCGTCTTGCCCGTTCCCCACAAATAGCATTTTGAATTTCACGCCATGTTCCTTCACAATTTTAAGGCTATCTACAATAAACAAAATATTCTTCAAAATGTTGAGCCTACCAACAAACAAAAAGACTTTCTCACCTGGCGCAATTCCATATTTTTCGTCTATTTCTTTGTTACTTAGCTCTGTATTTTCTAGTGGTAACATATCCGTTGCATTCCCCATAACCTTCGGCAATTCTTTGTATCCATACTCCTCATAAAAAATTCTCGCAATCTCACTATTGACCGCCCAGCACTCTGTACACTGATCAAAAAACTTCATTAAGCGGTTTGTCATAGCCTTAGCAAGCCACTCCGCCTTTACCGCGCGCTTAAAATCCTGCTTATACTGACTATGCATCGTCGCAATCGCGGGAATATGGTGCTTCTTTGCATAATTTAGCGCCATCTTGCCAATCGTCGCCGGCGAATGAATATGCACAATGTCCAAATCCGCTTCTTTTAACGCCCTTTTAAACTCCCTATCAAAATCTGGCATAGGCAAAGCATAATCCATAAAAGAAAGCGGAATCGATTTACATCTCACCACCCTATATGGCAGCCCACTATCGTCATACTCTTTCTCAGGCACTTTCGGCGCAAACACCGTCACATCCGCTATTTTTGTAAGTCTCCTCGCGTAATTATCTACCACCATAATCACGCCATCCACCATCGGAAAATACGTATCAATAAAAAGTCCAATCCTTAATCTACGTTCCATTCTTCCCCTCCCAAAAACAGTTTCTATACACTAATCTTACCAAATAAAAAAAAGATGTGCAATCACTTTGCACATCTTTTTCATTGATTACTAATTCACATGTGTATTATATGCCACTACCTTATATTTTCCATTTATACTTGCAGTAATAAAGCTTTCTCCATCAGAATTTTTTACAAATACTTCATATAAATTATCATTATTTAAGTCTACAACAATCATATCTACGATGCGATTGCCGCCATAATGATAACTTAAATAAAATTCTTCGTCTCTTCCTTTTTCTAATGATTCTTCAAAAATAGTTATAATTTCTCCATTACCTAACTCAGCAAGTACCAAACAAAATGAGCCATTTTCTATTTCGAAAGCCACCTTTGAATCCCAATCTAAAGTGGATGTATCCCTTGAATTAAGTACAAGTACCGTATCTATCGTTCCATCATGATTAATATCAGCTTTTTGTGCAAGACTACAGTCATATTCTATATCAGAGGACACATTATGATTAACAGCATAATCGATAATATATTTTTTTACTTCTTCCGATATTTCGCCCGGTTCAACCTTGTTTGCAAATTTCAATTCATACGGAGCATTTGTTACTACTGAATAATTCTCCTTAAACGAAATCCACGTATTTGAATAATTAGTCTTTAAGTTTTCTAAATTTCCAATCAAAAGTGTTGGAAGTTCAAATATGCTGTCATATTCATTTTCCTCAAATGTTTTTGTATATGTCCTAAACTCTTCTCTAAGTTTTTCTCTATCTTCCGAATAACCATATTCTCCCACTGAATCAGAACAAAGAAAATCTCCAATTCCTGAGTCCGAGAGGCTAACAATCACTTCATTTATCTCTTTTTTATTTAATGATTCTCCACTATTCAAAAACTGCTCTGAATATAACGTCAATGTATCATTTCCTAACAAATCGTTATAAGCCCATCCCTTCGACTGAGTGCCGTCAAATACCCTAGAAGAATACCAAGTATCATTGACATAGCTTCCCATATAATTATCATTGATAATATAAAAAATTTCCTTATTATCTTGCGCATTTTCATGATTCTCCTCCGGCTTCTCCACTTCTTTCTCCGCACATCCTACAAGTGAAAATACTGTCAATACACTAATAATCCATAAAACAATCTTTTTCATACAAAACTCCCCCTAATTTTTCTTTAACTTTCTACACTATTTATTATGATACATTCATTTTCGAAATACAACATTTTTACTATATTTTCGATTTATTTGTTTTTTATCCATAATTCCCATATTTATCCTGTGCATTTTAGAATATGAAATTGACTGCTTCCCACTTTTATATTATAATGTTATTGTATTTTAATATCTTTTTATACTTGCTTAGTAGTTTTAATGATAGGAGGTATTTATGGACAACGCTATCACAAAAGAACATGTAGAAAAAGCACTTTTTATTTTAGACAGACAAATTAAGTATATGCAAAAAGAACATCTTTCTACTGATTCCCTTCCAGAGATCCTTGAAAGGCGCAAACAATTAATTGAGGATTTGAACACTCCAGAATCTAACAAGTTCGATATATTTTTGGAAATTTTGAATGCTCATTCAATCCTTCTTCAAGAAGAAGACGAGGCCATTCAGACGATGTGCCACCATACCTACACACGCGATCATGATGGTGTTGTTCGTTGCCGCCGCTGCGGAAAAGAATTCCACTTCAGACAGACAAAGAGAAAATAATTTTTTCATTGTTATACCTCTAACTAAGAAACTAAAACTATATTTAGATTTAGTTAGGCTACAATACTAATAAGGAAAGAATTCTATAATAATAGAGTCCACTCCTTACTATTAGTAAATAGAGTATTTTCCCTTATGAAGCAAAAAAGATGTGCAATCACTATGCACATCTTTTTCTCACTTATCCCCAAGATCTATTCAAACAAATCGGAATGTGAACCAGTACGGATTAGTGTCAAAATCAATATTTTCCCGTCCTTTTTATATTCCAACAACCAGTTGGGAGCTAAGTGACACTCCCACAATCCGTTTGCTTTTTGGTTCTAATAAATGATTATGATACTGTATAGGTAAAACGATATCGTTTGCTAGCATTTCAATTACATTATTTAATAGCTCCGCGTCAAAGTATGCCCTTTTTCTTGCTGCTTTTAAGTCTTTCTTAAATTGGCCAGTAAGTTTTATTTCATATTTATTCTTGCTCATCCTCTATCTCCTCTAACATTTCATAAACATCATTATAGCTTTTATACTTCTCTGGTTCTTCCATTATTTTATCTGCCTCATTAATTGCTTCTAATGTTTTTCTATTAAATCTTGGCCTTTTTATTTGCAAAGGAATACTATCTGTCAATACAATCTGTTTAAAATAAATGGTAACAGCCTCTGCAATATTCATTCCCAAATCATTTAGCACCTCTTCGACATCTTGTTTCAGTTGAGGCTCTATTCTAATATTCATTGTCGTAGTCTTTGCCATACTACTCACTCCCCTCTGTTTATATAATACCACTATGTGTATACATTGTCAACCATATTATATGCAATTAACTTAATTTTATCACAGTAAAAAGATGTGCAATCATTTGCACATCTTTTTTGCATTATGCTAAAATATTATTTTTTGCACTTGTATCAATTAATACTTCTTCGTCAGGCTTTGGAATGGAATTTGCCGTAGGCTCTCCCGTTTCACTATTTACTGGTTGTAATTCTCGATATCTCATTAATCCTGTTCCAGCAGGAATTAATTTACCGATAATAACATTCTCTTTTAATCCTATTAATGGATCAATCTTGCCCTTAATAGCAGCTTCGGTAAGTACTCTTGTTGTCTCTTGGAAGGAAGCAGCTGACAAGAACGAATCTGTAGCAAGTGATGCTTTTGTAATACCAAGTAGCAATCTCTTACCAACAGCTGGTCTCTTGCCTTCTTCAACCATCTTCTTGTTTTCCTCTTCATATCGGATAATATCCACGGTTGTTCCAGGAAGCATTGTCGTGTCTCCAGCATCCTCAATCTTAACTCTCTTAAGCATTTGTCTAATAATTGCTTCGATGTGTCTATCGTTAATATCAACACCTTGACCACGATATACCTTTTGAACTTCCGCAACAATATATCTTTGTACGCCTTCCGGTCCTTTGATTCTCATAATATCTTGAGGATAAATAGAACCCTCTGTAATAATATCGCCTGCTTCTAGCTCGTCGCCATCTTTTACGGCAAGTCTTGAACCAAATGGAATTAAGTAAGTCTTAGAATCTTCGTCAGATGTCACAATAACTTCTCTCTTCTTCTTCGTATCACTAATTGTTACTTTACCAGCAATATCAGAAATGATAGCTAATCCCTTTGGTTTTCTAGCCTCGAACAACTCCTCAACTCTAGGAAGACCTTGTGTAATATCTCCACCGGCGATACCACCACTATGGAATGTTCTCATTGTAAGCTGTGTACCAGGCTCACCAATTGATTGCGCAGCGATAATACCAACAGCTTCGCCAATATTAACCTCTTGTCTGCCAGCCAAGTCGTTACCGTAACACTTAGAACATACGCCCTTCTCGCATCTACAAGTTAGAAGTGTTCTAATCTTAACTTTTGTGACACCAGCCTTGACAATCTTATCTGCCAATTTATCATTCACAAATGTATTTCTCTCAGCAATAATCTCGCCAGTTTCTGGATTCTTCACATCTTCTGCTAAATATCTACCAGTTAATCTTTCCTCTAGACTCTCGATTAATTCGTTACCATTCTTAATCGCTGTAACGTCTACGCCGTCTGTTGTTCCGCAGTCTTCTTCTCTTACGATAATGTCTTGCGAAACGTCTACCAATCTTCTTGTTAAGTAACCAGAGTCAGCAGTTCTAAGCGCTGTATCAACGAGTCCTTTTCTAGCACCGTGAGCAGATACGAAGTACTCTAGTACGTCCATACCTTCTCTAAAGCAAGAACGAATTGGAATTTCGACTGTCTTACCAGAAGTATCGGCCATCAATCCTCTCATGGCAGCAAGCTGTCTAATCTGTTGCATGTTACCACGGGCACCAGAAGTAGCCATCATGTAGATTGGGTTCTTCTCACCAAAGTTTGCAATCATGGCGTCAGTAACGTCGTTTGTTGCCTTATCCCAAACTTTAATAACAGAGTTATATCTCTCCTCGTTAGAAATCAAACCTCTTCTATACTGCTTTGTAATCTCGTCAACTTTTGCTTCCGCAGCAGCTAGAATGTCTTTCTTAGATTCTGGAATGATAACATCGGCAACAGAAACCGTAATCGCACTCTTCGTAGAATACTTGTATCCCATCGCTTTAACAGCATCTAGTAATTCTGCCGCGTCGCTTAATCCGTGTGTCTTAATACAGTTAGAAATAATTTTACCAATTGTCTTCTTTGTTACAGGGAAATTAACTTCCAAATTGAACATTTCCTCTGGATCTTCTCTATTCACAAAACCTAAGTCTTGCGGAATTGCTTGGTTAAAGATAATCTTACCAATTGTTGTATCAATCACTTTATGCTTTAACTCGCCGTCAACTTCACGATACATTCTTACTTTAATCTTAGCGTGAATAGCAATATCGCCTGTCGAATAAGCCATCATAGCCTCGTCAACATCTTTAAATACCATTCCTTCGCCCTTTGCACCATCTTCTTCAATCGTCAAATAGTAAGAACCTAAAATCATATCCTGAGTAGGAACCGTAACCGGCTTACCATCTTGAGGCTTTAACAAGTTGTTAGCAGATAACATTAAATATCTCGCTTCTGCTTGTGCCTCTGGAGTAAGTGGCAAGTGCACAGCCATCTGGTCTCCGTCGAAGTCAGCGTTGAATGCCGTACATACTAGTGGATGTAGCTTAATTGCTCTACCTTCAATTAATACTGGCTCGAATGCTTGAATACCAAGTCTGTGAAGTGTTGGAGCACGGTTTAGCATCACTGGGTGATCCTTAATAACATATTCCAAAACATCCCAAACTTCTGGTTTTAATCTTTCCACCATTCTCTTTGCATTCTTAATGTTATGTGCAATTCCTCTAGAAACAAGCTCTTTCATAACGAAAGGTTTGAATAACTCAACAGCCATTTCCTTTGGAAGACCACATTGATAAATCTTAAGTTCTGGTCCAACAACGATAACAGAACGTCCAGAATAGTCAACTCTCTTACCAAGTAAGTTTTGTCTAAATCTACCTTGCTTACCTTTTAGCAAGTCAGACAAAGATTTAAGAGCTCTATTGCCAGGGCCTGTTACTGGTCTACCTCTTCTACCATTATCGATAAGACTATCTACAGCCTCTTGAAGCATTCTCTTCTCATTTCTAACAATGATATCAGGAGCTCCAAGCTCTAATAGCCTCTTTAATCTGTTATTTCTGTTAATAATTCTACGATATAAATCGTTCAAGTCAGATGTTGCAAATCTACCACCATCTAATTGCACCATTGGTCTTAAATCTGGCGGAATAACTGGCAATACGTCTAGAATCATCCACTCAGGTTTATTTCCAGAAAGTCTAAAGCTATCAACCGTTTCCAATCTCTTAATTATTTTCGCTTTCTTTTGGCCATTGGCATCCTCTAATTCTTTTCTTAAATCAGCAGCCAATTTTTCAACATCAATCTCTTGCAATAGCTCTTTAATCGTCTCAGCACCCATGCCAGCACGGAAAGAACCTTCACCGTATTTATCTACATACTCTCTGTACTCTTTCTCAGAAATCACTTGTCCTTTTACAAGGGAAGTATCTCCTGCATCTACAACGATATATGAAGCAAAGTATAAAACTTTCTCAAGAGATCTTGGCGAAATATCAAGCATCAATCCCATTCTGCTTGGGATTCCCTTGAAATACCAAATGTGAGATACTGGGGCAGCAAGTTCGATATGCCCCATTCTCTCTCTTCTTACTTTCGATTTGGTAACTTCTACGCCACATCTGTCGCAGACGATACCCTTATATCTCGCTCTCTTATATTTTCCACAATGGCACTCCCAGTCCTTTGTAGGTCCAAATATTCTCTCACAAAATAGTCCATCACGCTCAGGCTTTAAAGTCCTATAGTTAATTGTTTCTGGCTTCTTTACTTCGCCTTTTGACCATTCACGAATCTTCTCAGGAGATGCCAAACCTATTTTTATTCTGTCAAAAACTTCTAAATCAACCATCTTTCTTCTCCTTCCTTATATAACACTTCGTTAATTTATTCTTCGTCGTCGAAGTTCTCGTCGTCCAAGAAGCTATCGTCGAATAGTTCCTCGTCGTCTTCGCCATCGCCATAATCGTCTTCCTCTTCGTCGTCTCCGATTACTTCTCCTTCGTCGTCTGAAATAACCATCGAATCCTGAATTTCGTCTGTCTCAACGGCTGGTGCAACAATATTTAATGTAATATCGTCGTCTCCAACGTCTTCTTGTAACTCAACTTCGTTTTCGTCACTGTGATTATATAACTTAATATCTAAGCCTAAGCTTTGTAACTCTTTTACTAAAACTTTAAAGCTCTCTGGGATACCAGGCTCAGGGATGTTTTCACCCTTAACAATTGATTCATAAGTCTTGACTCTTCCTACTACATCGTCTGATTTTACTGTCAAGATTTCTTGCAATGTATACGCAGCACCATATGCTTCCAATGCCCAAACTTCCATCTCACCAAATCTCTGGCCACCGAATTGTGCTTTACCACCAAGAGGCTGTTGTGTAACTAAAGAATATGGTCCTGTAGAACGAGCGTGAATCTTGTCGTCTACTAAATGGTGTAGTTTTAACATATACATGATACCTACGGTAACTTCATTATCAAATGGCTCTCCCGTTCTGCCGTCGTATAGAATTGTCTTACCAGACCTTGGAAGTCCAGCTTTCTCATACATCTCTGCAAAGTCTTCGTCCTTCGCACTATCAAATACTGGAGTAGCCACTTTAAATCCTAATGCTTTAGCAGCATATCCTAAGTGCACTTCAAGCACCTGTCCAATATTCATACGAGAAGGAACACCTAATGGGTTAAGCACGATTTGAAGTGGTGTACCATCTGGTAAGAATGGCATATCCTCTCTTGGTAAAATTCTTGAAATAACGCCCTTGTTACCATGACGTCCAGCCATCTTATCACCAACAGAAATCTTTCTCTTCTGCGCAATATATACACGAATGACTTCGTTAACGCCTGTGCCTAATTCGTCTGAATTTTCCTTCGTAAATACTTTTACATCTACAACAGTTCCAGACTCTCCGTGAGGGCAACGAAGTGATGTATCTCTTACTTCTCTAGCCTTCTCACCAAAGATAGCTCTTAATAATCTCTCTTCAGCAGTAAGTTCTGTTTCGCCCTTTGGCGTAACCTTACCAACCAATATATCGCCTGGACGAACTTCGGCACCAATTCTAATAACGCCTCTCTCGTCCAAATCTTTTAATGCATCTTCACCAACATTCGGAATATCTCTTGTAATCTCTTCAGGCCCTAGTTTTGTATCTCTGTACTCACAATCGTGCTCCTCAATGTGGATAGAAGTTAAAACGTCTTCTTTTACCAAGTCTTCATTAATCAAAATAGCATCCTCGTAGTTGTAGCCTTCCCAGCTCATAAATCCAACTAGAATGTTTTTACCTAACGCTAACTCGCCTTGATCTGTAGATGGGCCATCTGCAAGGATTTCGCCCTTCTTAATCTTCTCTCCTGCTTTCACGATAGGTCTTTGATTTGAGCAAGTGCCTTGGTTAGAACGTCTAAACTTAATCAAATCATATTCGTCTACGCCACTCTTTGTTTTGACTGTTATCTTCGTAGAAGTAACTTTTTCAACAACACCATCGTTTCTTGCAATGACGCATACGCCAGAGTCTTTGGCAGCTCTGTACTCAATACCAGTACCAACGATAGGCGAATCTGTCTTAATCAGTGGAACGGCCTGACGTTGCATGTTTGCGCCCATTAGTGCACGCTTTGCGTCGTCGTTCTCCAAGAATGGAATCAAGGCAGCACCAACAGAAACTAGCTGTCTTGGCGAAACGTCCATCAAATCAACCTCTGAAGGCGCAACCTCCATAAGTTCGTCCTTAAATCTAACTTTAATCTTGCTATTAATAAATTTGCCTTTTTCATTTATTGGCTCTGTCGCCTGTGCGATAATATATTTATCTTCTTCTTCAGCGCCAAAATAACGAACTTCGTCCGTCACAACGCCTTTCTTCTTATCAATAATACGATACGGTGTCTCAATGAAACCATATTTATTAATAATTGCATACGTAGAAAGCGAACCAATTAGTCCTACGTTTGGTCCTTCTGGGCTCTCAATCGGG
Source organism: Clostridia bacterium (assembly GCA_017469545.1). Classification (GTDB taxonomy): domain Bacteria; phylum Bacillota; class Clostridia; order TANB77; family UBA1234; genus RGIG4465. The sequence goes on along the minus strand of JAFUGE010000008.1, from coordinate 104,289 downwards.
CAAAGTCTTCCATAGTGAGAATGGTGAATATCTCTAACTTCGAATCCCGCACGCTCTCTCGATAGACCACCAGGTCCCAACGTAGAAATTCTTCTCTTATGCGTAAGCTCTGTAAGAGGGTTGTTCTGGTCCATAAATTGTGATAACTGGCTGCTTCCAAAAAACTCTCTAATAGAAGAAACAACTGGCTTTACATTAATCAAAGATTGTGGCGTAACAACATCCAAATCCTGAATTGCCATTCTTTCTCTTACGACTCTTTCTAGTCTCGTAATACCAATTCTAAATTGGTTTTGTAGAAGCTCACCAACACTTCTTACTCTTCTGTTAGATAAGTGGTCGATGTCGTCCACGTGGCCTAATCCATAAGCTAAGTTATTTAAGTAGTTGATAGAAGCAACCATATCTTCCTTCGTAATATGGTTAGGAAGCAAATTATCAATATTTTCTTCTAACGCCTTATATAACTTCTTAGGCTCTTTATTATTTTCGATAAGCTCTTTTAGTACGGCATAATTTACTCTCTCTTCAATGCCAAGGTCTTTCAAATCGCCCTCAACAAAGCTACTAATCCAAACCGTACCATTACCAATTACATTGATAACCTTATCTTCTACTTTTACTTTTACACTATTAATACCAGACTCTTGAATAGCCTCTGCCACTTCAGGTGTAATTACTTTATCCTTTGATACTAAAAGCTCTCCCGTCTCTGGATTTACAATCTTCTCTGCTGAAATTTGTCCTGCAATTCTCTTTGCTAAAGACAACTTATCGTTATACTTAAAACGACCAACCTTCGTTAAATCATATCTTCTAGGATCAAAGAACAACGAAGAGAATAAATTTCTAGCTGCCTCAATAGAAGGCATTTCTCCTGGTCTTAATCTTCTATAAATCTCAATTAAAGCTTCTTCTTCTGTCTTAATTGGATCTTTTGCAAGCGTTGCAACCAATCTCTCGTCTTCGCCAAATAATTCAAGGATTTGACTATCCGTCGCGATTCCAATAGCTCTCAAAATCAACGTAATTGGCAACTTTCTCGTCTTATCAATTCTTACGTAATAAATATCATTAGAATCCGTCTCATACTCAAGCCAAGCACCACGATTTGGCATAATCGTAGCAGCAAATAGTTGCTTTCCAAGCTTGTCATACGATTTCTCATAATAACAACCTGGCGAACGAACAAGCTGAGATACAATAACTCTTTCCGCACCATTAATAACGAATGTACCATAATCCGTCATAACAGGGAAATCACCCATAAAGATCTCCTGCTCTTTTACTTCCCCCGTCTCACGATTGATAAGTCTTACTTTGACCATCAAACGCGTAGAATAAGTCGTATTACGAGCTTTGGCTTCATCGATAGAATATTTAGTTTCTTCATTAAAGTGATAATCAACGAATTCAAGAATTAATTTGCCTGAATAATCCGTAATAGGAGAACACTCCGTCAAAACTTCTTTTAGGCCTTTTTTGATAAACCAATCATAAGAATCTTTTTGAACTTGAATTAAATTTGGCATCTCAAGCACGTCTTCGATTTTACCAAAATACATCCTGCTAGTCTTTTCATTTTTTACCTTACGCATAAACTAAAATCACCTCAGTATAAAAATTTTCCTTACTAGCCATCAACATAATTAATCATAAACCGAACCTACATTCAAGATGCTATGTAAATGTCGCTATTTACTTCTTCCGTAGACAATATCCGATACGATATCCATAGTATTATACCAGATGCAATCCCTTCGGTCAATAATTTTTGTTAACAAATTTGCATAAATTTACGATTTGTGTTATAATTCTTTATCACAAAACGTAGGGGCAATATATGACGCCCCCAATACCCGTAGGGGCAGCGTTATCTAGGCTGCCCGCATTAAAAAAAGGAGAAAAACAATGCTAATCAAAAATCCAAAATTCGAAATATCCGTAATGAATCAGTCGCAATACCCAAAAGGAAACATGCCAGAAATCGTGCTAGCTGGAAAATCAAACGTCGGCAAATCTTCATTTATCAATTCCATGACAAACAGAAAATCACTTGCCAGAACAAGCAGCACACCAGGCAAAACAAGACAACTAAACTTCTATAACATGGACGACATCTTCTACTTTGTAGACCTTCCAGGCTATGGCTACTCGGAAATGTCAAAAAAAGAACAAGAAAAAGTAGGTGCTTCCACAGAAACCTACTTAAAAAACAGAAAAAATATTAATTTAATTATCTTGCTTGTCGACATCCGCCACAAGCCAAGTGAAAACGACAAAATGATGCTAGACTACATCAAATCAACAGGAAAACACTACATCGTAATCACATCCAAAGCCGACAAAATCGCCAAAACAAAAGTAGACTCCTACGTCGCAGATATTGCGAAAGAACTAGAAGTCGACGAAGACTTAATTTTCGCCTACTCCGCCGAAACAAAACTAAATCGAGACACTATCTGGGAAGTAATCGAAGAAAGCTTAGCAAGCGAATAAATACTATCCAAGGGGGGTATCCAAGGGGGACGGAGGAAAATGGATAAAAAATTATCCATTTTCCTCCGTCCCCATTGGATAGCTCCCCTTGGATAAAATTATTTCTTCAACCTCTCATTCAGTGCACTGTCTAGCGACTGCACTTCCATCGCTGCTCTTCTTCGAATTTCCTCCATACGCTTCTGCCTATCCAATTCCTTCTTGACAGCCCTATTTTTCTCAATTTGCAATTCTAATTTCTTCTTATCCTCTTCATTTTCGCACCAAAAGTTGCAATAGAAATACGCCATCAAATTCTTCGTCTCTTGCCTCGTAACCTGCCCTACCAAAGACTTAGAAAAATCAAAATTAGGAATGTATCCCTGCTTCTTCTCCATTCTTAATCTTCTCAAAATACTATGTGGAACCTTACTCTTAAAAGCTTCTCCCAAATGTTCAATAATGGCCTCCATCTCTGCAAAAGCATATCTTCTCTCATAATTAATCTCACTAATTTGCATCCGCTATGCCTCCTCTTAAACAGGCGTTCCAAAGCCCATCGAAATTTCTTGTTCTTCTTCGTACTCTTTATCTATGCCCAAAGAATCAATTGCTGTTGCGCCAGCAGCAACTCCCATAACGATGGCCATTCCTGTCTCAGCAATTTCCTTATTAACATCCTCCGTAGCTTCTACTTCTACGTTGCCGCCGCCAAGCTCTTCTTCCGCTTTCTCTTCCAATTCCTTATCATTTGTTACCACTTCAACTTCTGCTGGAATACCAATATCTTCAAGCTCGGTAGTTGCCTTTTTCGCCGCCTCCAAATCCGCCTCATTACTAATAACAATCTTTGTATTAATCTTATTAATTGGTACATCCGGTGCCAATTGCACCTCATTTAATAACGCAATTGCTTTCTTTCTCTCCGCTGGATTTGCCCAGTTAATATGTTCAAAAGAAACCTCAACATGGTCCGTACTATTCATAGCCCCTTCAACAACCGCTGCTATCTCTGCCGTATCCATATCCTCCAAAAAAGCCTGTTTTGCCTCGTCGCTTCCTCCCAAACTATCCGCTAAATCCTGCTGCTCACGCTCAACTCTTCCCTTCAGGCTAGCAATTTCAATTAAAATACGCTCTGGTCTCTCATTGCTATTCACAGCAGCGTAAATCATTTGTCTAATTCTTCTCTTCATTTCTTCTCTCGCCTTTAATTGCTCCTCCTTTGGAAGTTCGTCCAGCACTTCTGGAACCTTAATCACAGTACTATCTTCCTTGCTCACTTTCCCCGCGCTCTCCCCTGCCATCTCCTCGCTATTTTCCTGGATATAATCTTGAACAGCCACGGCGCCGCGAATCAAAGCGTGCATCTCTTCTGCATCCACACGCGTATTATGAATATTATCCTTAAACTCCGTCTCATTTAAAAATTTCTTATCTTCAAAATGCCTATAATAACTCTCGCTAGAAACCTTTCCGTAAGCATTCAACAATTGAAATTTTAATTCTGTCTCTTTTGGGTCAACTGGCAAATTGCTGATAACACTAAGCACCCTTTTTCTAAGTTCTTCTCCCTCATTAATTTGCTTGGCTGTCAAAGGCTTGTCCTCGTCTACTTTTGCTTCTTCCTCGTCTTTCTCTTCCGTCTTGTCTTGTTCGCCGTTTGTAGAAATCACGTCGCCATTTTGCGATAACTCCTCTTCGTCTTCTTTAGGCTCTTCCTTTTCGTCTGGCCTCTCGTTTAATTCTTCACCCGATTTGCCATTTTTCTCCAATTCTGAGGCTTGCTTTTCAGTCTCTTCAATATCATTATCCGTAATAATCCCCGAATTCTTTAAAAACTCAATTTGCCTATTCGAAAACTCTGCCTGTGCCCCAGAAAAAACTTCCGGATTCGCTCCAAAAAGCCCGCTCACGCGCATCACCATAATCTCTTCCTGCTTCAAACTAGGCATATTCACATTCTTAGGCCCGTCTTGATTCCTCTCGTCCATAAAATCACACCCCTTAAAAACTTCCTTCGCTCTACCTCTATTATACCAAAATTCCCCAAAAGCCGCAACCTATAGGCAACATTTCTCTCGAAATAAACCCAATTGATAAGGGCTGCTTACTTTTTAAGCCGCCCTCACAGTGAAACCCTTGTCCATATATTACTCACTTAAGAAATTCATTACCAATTCAATAATAATCTCTTTCTCCTTTGGATTAGACTCCGCAATGAGCAATATCAATTAATTTCACTGTCTTTTCTAAATACGCCAATCTCTGCTGATTTTCTGCATACCCTTTTAGCATATAATCTTTCAAAATTTGTGTTGCAAGCTTTTTTGATTTTTTGCCAATTTTTATTTTCGTATATTTTTTTGCTTATTTGCAAATATTACAAATAAGGAGGTTTTTACTATGTGCGATAAAAAAGAACGAAAAGTAGATAATTTAATCAATCTTGTCGAAAATCATACAAGAACAGAAAGACATTTAGAGCAGTATTCAGACATTGGCGACCCGAAATTTAAAGAAATGGCAAGGGAAAAACAAACTGTAAGGGAAGACCAAATCGAAACATTAAAAAATCAAATCTTAAACGAAAATCCAAGCCAAACTCCAGAAGAACAACTGGAAAATGTAAAAGAAGCTCACGCAAGAACCAAAGGCTATCTAGGAAACAATTTTAGAGAAATGCCGGAAGACCAAATCCGCAATATGGCAGAAAAGCAAGTAAACCAAGCAAAACAAATCAACCAGTTAGAACAAAAAATCGACGAATCAGGAAAATACAGATTATAATTAGTAATACATTAGTATCCAATGTTATATTAATGAAAACCCGGCCTGTTCTCCAGACCGGGTAATCTCATTAATAATTTTCAGCTTTCACTTCAAAGTATGATTGTGGATGTGCACATACTGGGCAAACCATTGGAGCTTCTTTTCCAATGACGATGTGGCCGCAATTTCTGCACTTCCAAATCTTATCTCCATCTTTACTAAATACTAATCCGTTCTCTACGTTTTCTAATAACTTTAAGTATCTAGCCTCGTGCTCTTTTTCAATCTTTCCTACCGCTTCAAATAAATATGCAATTCTGTCGAATCCCTCTTCTCTCGCCTCTTTTGCAAATCTATCATACATATCTGTCCACTCATAATTCTCGCCAGCAGCCGCATCTCTCAAATTCTCAGCTGTTGTAGGGACATCATTATCGTGCAATAATTTAAACCAAATCTTTGCGTGCTCTTTCTCGTTATCCGCTGTCTCTTGGAAAATAGAAGCAATTTGCTCATATCCCTCTTTTTTCGCCTTGCTAGCATAATACGTGTACTTATTTCTAGCCATCGATTCGCCAGTAAAAGCGTCCATCAAATTCTTTTCTGTTTTTGATCCTTTTAACTCCATCACAATACCTCCTAAAATTAGTATAAACTTATCTTACCACAATATACAAAAATTGCAATAGTAAAAAATTCGTAGCGGAGCACAGTGTGCTCCACTACAAACTACACATTCTTCATAGAAAGCGAAACTTTCTTCTTTTCCAAGTCAATCTTAATAACTCTCACTTTCACAACGTCGCCAACTGACACAATATCCATTGGATTTTTCACATATCTGTCGCTCATTTCTGAAATATGTACTAAGCCATCATTCTTGACGCCAATATCCACAAAAGCACCAAAATCAATAACGTTTCTTACCGTTCCAGTCAGAATCATTCCCTCTTTCAAGTCCTCCATTTTAAGCACGTCACTTCTAAGCACCACTTTTGGCATTTCGTCTCTTGGGTCTCTGCCTGGCTTTTGCAATTCCTTGATAATGTCCTTTACTGTTGGCACGCCAATTCCCAATTCTCCCGCCAATTTTTCTGGATTAACCGTATTCAAATTCGCACGAATTTCCGGTAATTTTTCTTTCAAATCCTCTACTTTAAATCCAATTTGCGCCAATATTTTTTCTGCTGCCTCATAGCTCTCTGGGTGCACCGAAGTATTGTCTAAAGGATTTTTTCCGTCTGTGATTCTAAGGAAACCAGCGCACTGTGTAAACGCTGCCGGGCCTAATTTGCTTACTTTCAAAAGCTCTTTTCTCTCTTTGATTTTGCCTTTTTCTTCTCTATATTTTACAATGTTAGTTGCAACCGTCTTACTCACTCCAGAAACATAGCGAAGAAGTGATGGTGTCGCTGTATTCAAGTCTACGCCAACGCTATTTACAGCGTCCTCTACAACCCCACTCAAGCTCTCCTCTAGCTTATTCTGGTTCACATCGTGTTGATATTGTCCCACGCCAATACTCTTAGGATCAATCTTTACAAGTTCCGCAAGTGGGTCTTGCAATCTTCTCGCAATCGAAATAGCGCCTCTTAGCGAAACATTAATATCTGGATACTCTTCCGTAGCAAGCTTAGAAGCCGAATAAACAGAAGCCCCCGCTTCACTAACAATGGCATAATATATCTCGTGCTTTACTTCTTTAATCATATCTGCCACAAACATCTCCGACTCCCTCGATGCCGTGCCATTTCCGATAGAAATCATATTAATGTGATATTTGTCAATTAACTCTAGTAATTTTTTCTTCGCGCCAACGACATCGTTTTGTGGTTCTGTAGGATAAACCGTAGTCGTATCAAGCAATTTACCTGTTTCGTCAATCACAGCAATCTTGCATCCTGTACGATAAGCTGGGTCAAATCCCATTACTGTCAAATTCTTAATCGGCGGCTGTAATAATAGCTTTTTCGCATTTTGTCCAAACACTTTTATCGCTTGCTCTTCCGCCACTTCCGTAAGCTCATTTCTTACTTCTGTTTCTACCGATGGCTTGATTAACCTCTTGTAGGCGTCCTCCACTGTTTCTGTTAAAAATGCATCGTATGGGCTATTATCTTTTATCACTTCTTTTCGTAAATACGATAGAATTTCTTCGTCCGTTCCATCAATCTTTACCTTTAAAAATTCTTCTTTCTCTCCCCTGTTGATGGCAAGAATTCTATGGCTAGGAATCTTCTTTACAGCCTCGCTATAGTCATAGTACATCTCATACACAGACTTTTCTTCTTTTGCATTTTTTGAAGTAATGAGACCAAACTCATAGATAAGTCTTCTGATATGCTTTCTATATTCCGCCACATCTGAAATTATTTCTGCAATAATGTCGGAGGCGCCTTTTAGTGCGTCTTCTGCCGTCAATACTTCTTTTTCCTCATTAATAAATTCTTTCGCCAATTCTTCCAAATCGCCTTTATTTTCTTGCTCAAAAATGATTAGTGCAAGTGGCTCCAATCCTTTCTCCTTAGCGATTGTCGCCCTCGTTCTCTTCTTCTGTTTATATGGCCTGTACAAATCCTCCACTTCCGTCATAGTTTCGGATTTCTCAATCTCCGACTTTAGCTCTTCCGTTAGCTTTCCTTGCTCGTCAATTAAACGAATGACTTCTTCTTTTCTCTTCTCCAAATTGCGTAAATATGTAAGTCTCTCAAACATATCACGAAGCTGCTCGTCCGACATCTCGCCAGTAGCCTCTTTTCGATATCTCGCAATAAACGGAATGGTATTCCCTTCGTCAATCAACTTAATGGCATTCTCAACCTGAAACGGCTTTAAGTGAAACTCCTGTATCAATTTTTCATTAATTAATTCCATATGTACCTCCATGTTCACAATATTTTCCCATCAACACAATCTAGTATAATCGTCACAGGCCCGCTATTCACAAAATCAATCTTCATATCTGCGCCAAACTTTCCCGTAACAACATTCTTGATTCCCGTCTTCTTAATCTCTTCTATAAAAAACTCATAAAGTGCATTCGCCCTCTCCGGCAAAGCAGCATTCGTAAACGAAGGCCTGTTTCCCTTATGACAGTCGGCATACAGCGTAAACTGAGAAACAACTTGCACTTCACCGTCAATATCCAAAACAGACAAATTCATTTTATCATTTTCGTCACGAAAGACTCTTAGCTTGCTAATCTTCTCCGCAAGCACTTTGGCATCCTCTTCGGTATCACTATGTGTCACACCAAGTAGCACAAGAAAACCTTTATCAATCTTCGAATAGACTTCTCCGTCAATAGACAAAGTAGACCTACTCACTCTTTGCACAACAGCACGCATTTTTGATATGCACCTCCCAAACAAACATTGCGGGCAGCGTGATACGCTGCCCCTACCAATTAATTCTTATATCTATCCTCAAACACCTGATTAATCTTCTTCCTTCTAATCTCAATCTCGTCAATAATCAAATATGATGTAATGGATGCAATGATTCCAGTAAAATCCACAGTCAAATTAATTCCAGAACTCATAGACACAACGTGAAAAATCAGAAGCCCTAGAAAAATAAACAGCATAATCGCGCAAAAAACGCTCTTCTTCTTCCAGCATCCAATCGTAATCATAACCGCCGTGATCAAAATTCCAACTAGCAAAACTCTCAAATCACCAAAATTTAATAATCCCAATTGTGCCAAACCTCCTGTACATCGTCATTATCTTCTAACTTCTCAATAATCAATCCCATTTTTCTTGCGCCCTCTTCGTCAAGTTCGATATACGTTTGTGGAACCATTTTCACTTCCGCTTCCACATACTCAATGCCCTTGCCTTCCAAATACTCTCGTACTTTTGAGAAATCGTCTGGAGCAGTCGTTATCTCATAAAACTCTTCGTCAGCCTCAAAGTTTTCTGCGCCAGCCTCTAGCGCCTCCATCATTAAATCTTCTTCCGATAGTTTTGTGCTTGTCTTTTCTATAAGAATAACGCCTTTCTTGTCAAACATCCAGCTTACAGACCCATTCGTGCCCAAATTTCCGCCGAACTTATCTAGTATATGTCTAACGTCTCCCGCTGTTCTATTTCTATTATCCGTCATAGCCTCAATAATGATAGCAACACCATTTGGACCATATCCTTCATATGTAATATCTTCATAATTAGCCGCATTTCCGTCTCCAGCAGCCTTTTTAATACTTCTCTCAATATTATCATTTGGCATATTATTTGCTTTACATTTTGCAACAACATCTCTAAGCTTAGAGTTAGATGCAGGGTCAGGGCCACCTTCTTTTACAGCAATAAGGATTTCTCTACCTAACTTAGTAAATATTTTTCCTCTCTGTGCATCTGATTTTTCTTTCTTGTTTTTAATATTATTCCATTTGCTATGTCCTGACATAAAATTTACCTCCTAAATTATATACATTTCCCGGGTCGCATGGCTTGCGTCCCACATCACGCTCATTTTATCACACTTTTTCGACTTTGTGTAGTAATTTGTAAAATTTTTCATTAAAAAAGGCTTGTAACGGATTACAAGCCTTTTTGGTAAGATTTTAATATATTTCATACTTATCTAAGTCCTTAAAAGCTGGGTCATACAGGTTTTTGCCATCATAATTAAATCGCGAGCCATGGCAAGGACAATCCCATGTCTTATCCACATTATTCCACGTTAATAAGCATCCCAAATGCGTACAAGTTGGATCAACTGCGCATACATTTCCTTCTTTATCTTTATAAACCCCAATAGTTGTACCATCTAACTTGATAATTCCACCATTATCGTTCTTTATTACGGATAAATCTTCGTCCGGTATTTTAATTCTATTTGTAACAAATGACTGAAAAACTTGTCCCAACATATTTTTCATTTCTCCTCTATTTTTTACTGGTTCCATTCTCATAGAATTAAAAACATCTGCATATTCATTTTCTACTCCTAAAATACTATCAGAAATAATATTTGCAGCAACATTAGATGAAGTCATTCCCCACTTATTAAAACCTGTTGCGACAAACATGTTTGGCATAAAGTGTGAAAACTCTCCAATATATGGTACTTTATCAAGAGTTATGCAATCTCTCGTATTCCACTTGTATAGCACATTACAATCTGGATAATATTTTTTTGCTTGTCTCTCCAAAAAATCATATCCATAATTCTCATCGCTATCTGGCGAAAATCCAGTCTTATGATTTCCGCCACCAATGATTAAAATTCTTTTGTCTCCATATTTAGCAGTTCGAAAAGAAAGTGTTGGCTCTTCATCATTAATATACATTCCGTCTGGAATTGTTTTACTAGTTTCAATAGCAATTGCATATGATGTTGATTGATACATTTTAGAAAAATAAAAGCCTGGGAAATTTAAAAATGGATAATGTGATGCAATCACTACATACTTAGCTTTTATTTCATGATTATTGCTAAAGACCTTAAAATCGTCACCATCTCTTTGTACATCATCAACAATAGAGTTTGTAAAAATAATTCCATTATATTTTTCAATTGCGTTTGCTAATCCATGCATATATTTAACTGGATGAAATTGTGCTTGGTTATTAATCTTTATTGCACCAGCAATTTTAAAAGGTAATTCACATTTAGTTGCAAACTCTGCATAATTATTTTCACCGTGACAGTTTATTTATTGCATCTACTTCTTTTTGAATTTTTAGTACTTTATCTTGATTCTCTGTGTATACAAAATTAGGCTGATATTCAAAATCACAATCTATTTTTTCACTTTCTATTATTTCTTTTATATTTTTAATTGCATTATCATTTGCTTCAAAATATTTGCGTGCAAATTCTTCATCAAAAGAATTAATCAAATAATCATAAATCAAATTATGCTGCAAAGTAATTTTTGCAGTTGTATGGCCTGATGCTTTTTCTCCTATTCCTTTCTTATCAATTATAATAACTTTTAATCCTTCTTTAGCTAAATAATACCCCGTACTAAGTCCAGTTATCCCTGCACCAATAATGCAAACATCAGCTTCATAATCTTTGTCAATTGTTTTTCCTTCAATTTTATCAACAGAGTCAATCCAATATGAATTCACAAAATCACATCCTTTTGCATATTATGTGCAATTTATATATTCAATAATCAGTTTTTTTAATATATATACTTTTTTAAAATTTATTGCATTTTTATTTTTTTCGTGTTACTATCATCTTACCAAATTAGTATTTGGTAAACACAAATCGAGCCTTTGAAATAAAGGAGGTTATTTTATGATTCCACCTAGAATCAAAAGTGTTAAAGCATTTGAAAATTATGATATTGAAATAGAATATTACGATGGAGAAAAGAAATTATATAATATGCAAAAACAGTTAATTCATCCATATTATGAAAAATTAAAAAATATAGCATATTTCTTGCTTCTAAAATCTGCTGATACAACAATTGAATGGCCAGATGGTGAAGATATAGATCCTAATGAATTATATGAAAATTCTAAATCAATTTAGTTTTCAAAAAAACAGTACTACACATAATCGTAGTACTGTTTTTATTTACTATTCAAATGTTTCTGCAACTTTTTCTAATAGTTCTGTTATTTTTAAATGTTGTGGACATACACTTTCACATTGACCGCACTTAATGCAATCAGATGCTTTACCATTTGTCTTTGTATGTACATCATAATAGTATGATGAATTCCAATCTTTAAATTGTTTCTTTGCATTGTAACAAGCAAACAAATCAGGAATTGAAATTCTCATTGGGCATCCATCTGTGCAGTATCTACAAGCTGTACATGGAATACCACCATTTTCTTTAAGTATTGTTACAACTTTATTTATTGCAATATATTCTTCATCATTTAGTGGTTCAAACTCTTTCATGTAGCTGACATTATCTTTTAGTTGTTCAAAATTGCTCATCCCAGAAAGTACTTTATATATTCCATCAAACGATGCTGCAAAACGAATTGCATAGCTAGCATAACTTAAGTCTTTATTTAACTCATTAAAAACGGCTTTAGCCTCATCTGGCAAATTAACTAGTCCTCCACCTTTAACTGGTTCCATTACTAGAACAGGTTTATTATACTTTCTGCAAACTTCATAGCATTTCTCACTTTGTACACCAGCATCTTTAAAATCTATATAGTTAAACTGTATTTGTACAATTTCTATTTCAGGATGGTCAGTTAATATTTTTTCTAACATATCTGCAGTATCATGAAAAGATATTCCAACATGTTTAACTTTTCCTTCTGCCTTTAATTCTTGCGCAACTTCATATGCGTGACATTTTTGAAAATGCTTATAATTATCTCTATCTTGTGCATGCATTAAATAGTAATCAAAATATTCTACTCCTGTTAGTTTTAATTGACTTTCAAAAAATGGTCTAATATCTTCCTCTGTATTAAAATATGGCTTCGTCAATTTATCAGTAAGGATATAGCTTTCTCTTGGATACCTTGCCGCTAAACAATCACGAATTGCAGTTTCGCTCTTACCCCCAATATATCCATGAGCAGTATCAAAATAATTAAACCCCTGTTCCATATAATAATCAATCATTTTATTAAATTCATCATAATCAACTTCTTCGCCTTTCATTGGAAGGCGCATACACCCAAAACCTAATTTCTTCTCCATAATACAAAGCTCCTTTTTTTTGCGGGCAGCGTGATACGCTGCCCCTACATTTTTATGATATCTTTTATAACTTCGCCAGCAATAATTAATCCAGCAACAGAAGGTACGAACGAAATACTTCCTGGCACTTGATTTCTCTGTGTACATTTTCTTACCGTACCTGGTGGGCATATACAGCCTGTTTTGCAACTACATTCCAGTGTTTCATCTGGCTTTATTGGCTCCTCTTTTGAATATAGCACTTTTAAATGTTTGATACCTCTTGCTCTTAATTCTTTTCGCATCACTTTAGCAAGCGGGCAAACACTAGTCTTAAAAACATCAGTAACTTCAAATCTTGTTGGGTCTAGTTTATTGCCTGTTCCCATGCAAGAAATAATTGGTATGTTTAGCTTATCTGCTCTCATCACAAGATCAATTTTTGCAGTAACTGTATCAACACAGTCCACTATGTAATCAACACTTTCATCAATGATGCCTTGTGTCTCTGGCAAGAAAAACTCTTGATAAATTTCTACATTAGCTTTTGGATTGATTTCTAAAATTCTTTCCTTCGCTATTTCAACTTTATATTTTCCAACTGTTTTTCTTGTAGCAATAAGCTGTCTATTTAAATTAGTCAAACAAACTTTATCATCATCAACTAAAACGAAATTGCCAACTCCCGCTCTTACCAACCCTTCAACCACATAAGAGCCGACTCCTCCAATTCCTATAACAGCTACTTTTGCATTACTTAATTTATCTAAGGCTTCTTTGCCTATTAATAATTCTGTTCTTGAAAACTGATTTAACATTATTACTTACTCCTTCGTGATTTTTATAATTACTACAAACTTCATTAAAATCACATTTATTTGACTAAATAATAACACAAAAGCAAGCAGTTTTCAACAACTACTTGCTTAGTCCTTTATAATGACAACTTTACGATTATATTATTTTTTAAATTTTTCCTCCGTCCCCCAAAATTTAAAATGGCGCCCAATCGAGCGCCACCTATGATTTATTTGATTATCCATGCATTTGCTGTTGTAGAGCCGTTTTTGGCACTATCCGTTGTATTTACTCTGACCGAAGAGCTAAGCGTTACTAGGGGGCGAAGACTATTGCTGCGAGAGGCCGATTCGCCATGCGAGCCAGCCAAGGAATTGCCGTTCAAGTAATCCGAAGCAACAATGCGCATGTAGAAGTGCGCACCGCCAGTGCTCAAATACACGCACGGCGAGGCCAGCCAACTATACGAACCTCCCAAAATATTTCCATAAGTTGTTGTGCCTGTTGCATGTGTATCTGTTACATCTGCCCAATTATCTGCTGCTATCGAAGATTTGATATATGTATATGTCACATATACTGGGTGTCCTGTTGTTGGTGTCATATATGTCCTTCCATTACTATCTGTCCTTACTTGATATGTTTCTGAAGTTGGGTCTGTATCATATGTTACTCCATCTGTGTCCCAGGTATAAAATCTTGGCTCTGTGATTCCATTATATAAACTTGTCGTGTGTGTCCTCTTCATATAGGCTGAACCTGCAGATAACGTCGAGCTATCTCCACTTTTAAAATACGCATATTTATTTGCTGTCGGTGTAAATGGTGTTTTTAATTTTGCTTGTATATCTTCATATGTCATATGTCTTACGCTGCTAGTGTATCCACTCTTACTATATAATGTTCTTGCTATTTCATTCATTAGGCTTGGTCCATTCACATATCCTGCTACTCCATATGTTGCACCTGTATCATCTGTTGGCGCTGGAGAACTTGTGTTACTTGTACTTGCCCTAGTTCCTAAATATAATGTGTTTACTGGGCTTGTTGGTATTAGTGTTACTGTTGTTCCATTGTTTTCCCATACTCTCCAAGCAGTACTTGTATCTGTTCTTAGTGGTGTTGCATTACTGTTTCCTGTTTTAGTTGGGTCTGGTGTCCATGTGCCACTATCTGCTACATATTTTACATAGTCTCCTACTTTGGCTACTTGTGCTAGATATGCTTCGCCTTCTTCTAGCTCTGGTAATGTTTCTGCACCACCGTCTCCACTTCCATTGCTACTTCCTCCACCTTCGCCTAGCACTAGTGCCAAAAGTCCACTTTGCGTTTCACTATCTGCGGCAGTCCCTAAAGTTAATCCATTAAAATAATCCACCGCTTGTGCAGTCCTATTTCCTGTTGTATGTGCTGTAGGTGTATAATACATATCTTGCTCGCCTTTTTCAAATCCTGCATAGGCTAGTTTTCCATCATTTAATCTTACATACCAATTACCAGCAAATGATGGCTTTGCACATATCTTGTTACTGCCTATTCCCCACTGACTTTCTGATATTGTTACCCATTTATCTGAGTCTATATTATTTGCTCCTGTTAGCGTGTCTGCCTTTGTGCCTGTTGCTACTTCATTATACATTTCATAATGTGTTGGCACTTCTGTTGAAACTGATATTGCATATTTTTGATATAATTCATAGTACTTTAATTGAATTGCTGTTTGCACTCTGTCATACTCTTGGCAGAAGTTTGCGAATTTTGCGTCATTAGGTGTGTTGAACACTCCACCAATAACAATTGCTGCTAAAATTATTATTACGATTATTGTTATGATTAAGGCAATTAAAGATATGCCTTTGTTTGATCTTTTGTTCATAAATTGTTACCTCCCATTATTTTTTATTGAAACAAAAAGTTTCCTAAAAGGGACATGTACACACAGGACTAAAATGTGCATTTCAATTTGTCTCTGCAAATTGTTTTCGTGCACATTTTACTCCCGTCTGTACGCGCCCTTTTAGGAAACTTTATCCATCGCGTATTTTATTATAAAATTCTATATTTAACGAATTACTTGTGTGTGTGTGTGTGTGTGTACAGCCCCAACGGTTACAAGGTTTGTCATGTGTGTTTTCCTCCTTTCTTCACGGGCAGCGTGATACGCTGCCCCTACAATTTACGATTTAATTCTAGCAAATTAAAAATTAAAATGCAACTTTTAATTCTACAATTTTTCATTTTTTCTTTGCTTAGTCCATAGCTTTTAATAGTGTCATACAAATAGTAATTCAGCTATTTCCCTTTATAAACCTAATCCTTTTAGCCAGTTTTCTACTGTGTTTCTTGAAGACTCTTTTCTTGCTTCAGCACCCCTAATTGCTAAGCCATTAGTATCTACATTTGCTGATGTCATTTTATTTTTAATTGATGTGTATGTTCCACTATTTCCGCTTCCTTCGTGTGTATTAAACAAGTAAATTGTCTTGCCAGAAAAATCGTATTTCTCTAAAAATGTATTAATAATCATTGGAACATCACCCCACCAAATTGGGTAGCCTAATATAACTGTATCATACTTTGACATATCTAAACTATCTGCATTTTTATATTCTGGTCTTGCATTTTCATTTAATTCTTTTGTTGCATATTCTGTACACTCTTTATAATCTTTTGGGTATGCAACAACAGGATCTATTTTAAATGTATCAGCCTTATCGCCTAAATAATCTTTGATAAATCCTGCCATGATTTCTGTATTTCCAACATCTACTGTTCCTACTGAATAATTTTCATCAGCTCTTGAGAAAAAAGCAATTAAAATTTTCTTCTCACTATTTTCAACATTTATTTCTTCATTATTGTTTTTCTCCACTACTTCAGCTTCATTCTCATTATTTTCCACTGCTTGTTCTTCGCCATTATCCACTACTTCTACATTTTCTTGCACTTGTTCTTCGACTGGGTTATCTTGATTATCAATCACTTCATTTTGCTCCGTGCAAGCAACTAACCCAATTGTCAAAATACATAAAATTAAACCAAAAATCAATTTTTTATTCATACTCTATTCTCCTTTTTCATAGCGGTCAGCGTGCTACGCTGACCCTACAGATTGATAATATCTTTAATTACTTCGCCACTAATGATTAATCCGGCAACGGATGGCACAAAAGAAATACTTCCCGGCACTTGGTTTCTCTGCGTACATTTTCTGACCGTTCCAGGAGGGCAGATACAGCCCGTCTTACAGCTGCATTCCAAAGTCTCGTCAGGTTTTATCGGTTCCTCTTTGGAATACAACACTTTTAAATGCTTGATTCCTCTCGTCCTTAATTCCTTTCGCATTACTTTAGCAAGTGGACATACACTTGTTTTAAAAATATCTGTTACCTCAAATCTGGTAGGGTCTAATTTGTTGCCCGTACCCATACAAGAAATAATCGGAATATGAAGCTTATTCGCTCTCATCACAAGTTCGATTTTTGCCGTAACGGTATCCACCGCATCCACAATGTAATCCACACTCTCGTCAATAATTCCTTCGGTCTCCGGCAAGAAAAATTCCTGAAAAGTTTCCACATTCGCCTTTGGATTTATCTCTAAAATTCTTTCCTTTGCCATTTCCACTTTATACTTTCCAACCGTCTTCCTCGTAGCAATTAGCTGTCTATTTAAATTCGTAAGGCAAACCTTATCGTCGTCCACTAACACAAAATTTCCTACTCCAGCGCGGACCAAGCCCTCCACTACATAAGAGCCAACTCCTCCGATTCCAACAACGGCAACCTTTGCATTACTTAGTTTCTCTAATGCCTCTTTACCTATCAACAATTCTGTTCTTGAAAATTGATTTAACATTTCGTCCCCTCTTTTATGTACATCATTTGCGGGCAGCCAAACAAAGCTGCCCTGCATATTCGCCATTATACCTCCAAAAGGCCACTTTTGTCAATCCGCTCTACATCCATACCATTCCACCTTGTCAGCAATGATTTCGCCTCAATGTAATGCATACTCTCCTCCACAAACTACTTTTTCTCTAGCGATAATTGATAGCTATTCTCTAATAGCTCTAAAATTTTTTCTGTATCCACACTACCATCCAATTTTATCGTAATCCAACTATCTTTATTCATATGATAACCAGGAAATACAAACTTGTTATCAACCAATTCTTTGATTTTATCCTTTTGATACCTTAAGTCGATAATCTCCACAACCGCATCCGAATCAATCCCCAATTTTCTTTCCGAAACAGTTAATAACGCGGCATACCATTTACGATTCGTTTTGTTTCTCCAAATCGCATTATCGGGAAACTTCTTCCACAAAAACTCTAAATCGTCCTGATATTTTTCTTTTACCAATTGAATGATTTCTTTTGACTGCATTTCTTTGAATACATCCAAAATCGTGCACTTTTCAATCATATCCTGCAACTTATTTTCGTATTCTTCTCTAAGCTTGCCAACAAATTTCCCTACTGAATTTGGATTATCCACAAGTACGTACTCTTCCTCGTTTGCAATGTCAACAATCTTTGCTATGTTTTGCTTGGCAGAAAAACTTACAAACATTTCAAATTGTTCTTCATATATTTTGGTGTGATATACATATTCTTTTCCTTGCTTAGTAAATCCATACTCCAATAATTTTGCAGTATCAATACTCCTATTTTTCAAGAAATTATCTAGTTTTCTCATATTTCCTCCTAGCGCTTTTCACATTCCATAACCAATGGGTAACCAATGCTATCGTAAGTGATATATCTAATTGCTTCAAATAAAACACTACTGGATTTTCTTCTGTATCCATAAACTTAAAACTAGTGATGCCAAACATATCTTGGAAGAATCCAGCTTTGATAAATAAATATATTCCAAGGATCACAAATAACACAAGGATTACATATACCGCATACTTAATTCTACTTGCTTGCAGTTTTGTCCTAATTTTTGACGTCATTGGCGTAAGATGCATTCCTAAATGAATTGATACTAAAACAAGAGTCCAACTATTCGCAATCAAATGCATTCTTCTTGCAAGTGCTGCTTTGCCAAAATTAACAAATGTATATAAACTTCGAGACATCATAACGCCACTTATTATCGTTAATATCATTGCAACTAATAGCAGTGCATTAATTAATATGTGAAAATTTCTACGCAAGTCGTGCTTCCCTTTAAACAGTGTCATATACCATTTGAAATTGAAAGCATTATGTATGATAAATAGAACAAATATAGTTGTTCCGAAGAATTTCATGAATGAGATTATTTGTAATATGATAACCCATTAGTGTAATCAAACAAACATACATCAAAATATCAACTATTATTTTGATTCGTTTCTTCGTCTTTATTTCCATCTTACTAGCTCCTTTTCATTTCTTCTATAACATCGTATTAGTCACATTGCCGCTATAACATCGTAGGGGTCGCATAATATGCGACCCTTAGTATCATACCTCATTATTTAAGCCAATCTTTAATTGTTTCTTCGTAGTTGTCTCTATCAATTTCTCTTTGGAAAATATGAAGTCCTTCTTCCACATCAGCACCTGTTGCAATATTTTTAATTTTATCAAACGTGCCAATAATACCTGAGCTATAACTTGTTGTAAAAGGATAAATTGTTTTGCCAGAGAAATCATTGTTTTCTAAGAAAGTATATAATACTTGTGGCATATCCATCCACCAAATTGGATAACCTAAGTATATTACATCATAGTCCTCTAAATCAAGTCCTAAATCTTTAATCGCTGGTTTTTCTCCTCTTCTTTGTTCTTCCAAAGCTACTTCCGTACATTCATTATAGTCTGTTGGATAAGCATTAACAGGTTCAATCACTGCAACATCTGCTCCTGTTTCAGCGGCGATTACGCTCGCCATTTTTTCCGTATGATTTGCCCAAGAAAAATATACTACTAAAGCATTTCCTTCACTATTTGTAGTCACTGCATTTTCCTCCGTTTCATTATTATTACCTATTTGAACTTCATTTGAATTATTATTTTCAACATTATTTTCATTATTATCTATTGGTTGTTCCCCACATGCACATAATCCTAAAATCATTACAATCATTAAAATTCCTAAAACTAAAATATTTCTTTTCATATTATAACCCCCTATTTCGGGTCGTCCAGAGGCCGACCCCTACAAATATTTTTTCACAGATTAATTTACACAGCCAGTTTTATTTAATACTCTCAATCCATTTTTCAATTTCTGTCATTGATGTTTCTAAATTATTTCCACCATCAGAGTCAAATTTAATATCTTTTTTAGAAATAATTTTTGCACCATTGCAAAGCTTCTCCATATCCTCTAAGCAATGGCCTGGCCATCCTGCATGTGTATGTACTAATACAACTCCTTTTTCAGATAAATCATGATTTGCTAAAAATGTGTGTATCGCGGGTGCCATTGTGTACCACCAAGTTGGAGTTGCAACAATAATTCTTTCATACATATCAAGATTGCTATTAATTGGTTTTAACTCAGGCATATATCCTCTATTTACTTCTTTGTGCCCTTGTTCAGATATTTCTTGATAAGAGCCAGTATATGGTACAACAGTATCTATCTTCTCCATATCTGCATTCAAGCTCTCTTGCAACATATTTGCAATTCTTTCTGTATTTCCAACAGCTTGTGAGTAATATACAATAAGTGTTTTCAAAATAATCCCTCTTTCATGTTTTTATAGTTTGTTATACTCCTCGTCAATAACTTGTTCACACCATTCTGTGGTAGTATTTTCCCCAGGCACCTCTATTGCAATATGGCTAAACCATGAATCCTTCTTTGCACCATGCCAATGTTTTACATTGGCTGGAATCGTAATTACTACACCTGGTTTTAATTCTACTGCATCTTTTCCTTCTTCTTGATACCATCCTTCCCCTGCTGTGCATATTAAAATTTGTCCTCCACCTTTTGTAGCTTTATGAATATGCCAATTGTTTCGACATGCTGGTTCAAATGTGACATTTGCTAAAAACATATTATCTGTTTTTGCTAATGGATTCAAATACGAATTACCAATAAAATACCTAGCAAAATTTACATTTGGCTCTCCTTGACCAAATACATTAACTTTATCAAATTCTTCTTTATTCATTATCTTTATCCCTCCATAAATATTTTTATCTACTTGAAGTATATCTAAAAATACTTGACTTTGGAATATCAAATTAGTTATAATAGCATTAACCTAAAGTTGATACAAATTAATATATACTCTACATGTGAAAGGATGAAATTCATGTATAATAAGTATCTTGACATATTTATTGAAGTAGTAGAATGTGGCAGCTTTACAAAAGCTTCTGAAAAGCTTTTTATTTCTTCTACTGCAATTATGAAGCAAATGAATTTAATGGAAAATGATGTTGGCGTTAAACTATTAGAAAGAACAAATCATGGAATTAAATTAACTAATGCTGGTAAGCAAATATATAAAGATGCCAAACATATTGTTCAGTATTGTAAAAACTCAATAAGTCATGTAAATAAACTTGTACAAAATGATAGTAACACCATAACAGTCGGTACATCAGTGATTTGCCCTTGCAAGCCATTAATGGATATATGGTATAAAATTAATGATAAGTACCCTAACTATAAAATTAAAATAGTTCCATTCGAAGATAATCATACTGATATTTTAACAACGCTAAAAGGAAAGGATTTTGATTTCGATTGCATTGTTACTCCTTGCGATTCTGCCGAGTGGAAAACAAAATTAAACTTCCTTCAACTTGGAAATTACGAATATACTGCATCTGTTCCTAGAAACCATAAATTATCAAACAAGAAAAAAATTGATTATTCCGATCTTGATAATGAAACAATAATGATGATTTGTGATGGCGATAGCGAAAAATCAAATTACTTGAGAGAATCTATTTTAGAAAAAAGTAAAAATGTTACTATTGAACCAACTCCATTTTGGTATGATATTGATGTGTTTAATCGTTGTGAAGAAAACGGAAATGTTCTAATGAGCTTGAATGCCTGGAAAGATGTCCATCCTTCGCTTGTGAATATTCCTTTTAAAAATAAAGTTGAAGTTCCTTATGGTATAATTTATTCAAAAAATCCAACTAAAAGTTTTGAATTCTTTATTAATTGTATAAAAGATTATATGGAAAAAGATGTGACTTAATTAGTCACATCTTTTTAGTTTATTCTTGTCCATCCATATCTGGTGCCATCTGTGCATAGCTAGCAATTATTTCAGGATTTGGTTCATAGTATCTTTTATTTTTATTTACCTTTGCAATTTCAGCCATATCTTCACTAGTAAGCTCAAAATCTAAAATTTCGATATTAGCTTTAATATGTTCTTCTAATGTTGCACCAGGAATTACGACATGGCCCATCTGTACATGCCATCTTAAAATAATTTGTACAGGAGACTTACCATATTTTTCTCCAAGCTTTGCAAATACTTCTTCATTTATTAAACTCGCATCTCCATGTCCTAATGGATACCAAGCCATAAGCCTTACGCCATAAGGTTTAACAAAAGCTTTTAATTCTTCCTCTGTATAATATGGATGAGCCTCAACTTGCAAAATAGCTGGTTTAATTTCACACATATCTATAATCTCTTGAATTTGATTCGTATCAAAATTTGATAAACCTATAGATTTTACTTTTCCTTCTTTAACTGCTTTTTCCATCATCTTGTATGCATTAATGTAATTGCCAGCTGGTTGGTGAAGTAATAATAAATCAATATAGTCTGTGTCTAATCTTTCTAAAGTTTTATCGATTGCATTTTCATTTTCATAAACGGTTGGCCAAAGCTTTGTAGTTAAGAAAATATCTTCTCTAGCTACTCCTGACTTTTTCATTCCTCTGCCTACTGCTTTTTCATTTACATATGCATTAGCTGTATCAATTAATCTGTAACCTGCTTTTAAAGCATTAAAAGTAGATTCTTCCGCTTGAGCAGGTGTAAGCATAAATGTTCCGATTCCTATAACTGGCATTTTATTGCCATCATTCAATTCAAAATATTCCATAGTTTTTCTCTCCTTTTCTTTAATTTCTAATTGTATTATATATGTACTTGATCAGAAAAAGAAGTATAAAATAGTTTAGATTGTATGAACTATTTGTTAACGCAAGCTATATTATCCCCGCGAAATAATCACTTCCATTTTATAGATTTTTTCCGAAAAAATCTTTTAATTTATTTGTAGCATCTTCAACATATTCTGGAACCCAGTATGTTCTAATATGTGTTGCACCTTTAATCAAATATAACTCTTTATTTTCTGTTCCTGTTGCTTTTTCAAAAGCATCTTTTGTCATATATAAAGTATCAGCAATATCGCCACCCATCATAAGTAAAGGTTGATTAATTAAATCCATTCTATCTTCTACATCAAAAGCCATTAACTTCATTAAGGATGCTGTTGTATATTTAGCTGTTGAATTTGGATGGGCATGTGTAATTCCATAATATTCAATGCCATCTCTATATAATCCAGTAGGAAGTCCTTCCATCATATTTCTTAATTGTTCTTCTGTCATAGGAGGTGTTTCACCTTCGTATTGAACTTCTCCATTTACTTCTTTATTTCTTGCTTCTGCTGACTTGTTTAATCTGTCTTGTATAGTTGCTATGTCTTTATCCAAGAAACCATTTCTTCTTACTCTACCTGTATTAAACATACTTAAAGTTGCCACTGCTTTTATTCTCTTATCCGTTTGAGCGCAAGCTAAAGTATAGCCACCACCACCGCAGATTCCAAGTGAGCCAATTCTATTGTTATCTACAAAATCTAATTTTGAAAGATAATCTACCATTCCACTAATATCGTCTATTCTATTTTCTGGATAATCTCTGTTTCTTGGTTCTCCGCCAGATGCTCCTTGATAACGTGCATCACAGGCAATCGTTACATATCCAAGTTCTGCTAAATTTTGTGCAAATAGTCCTGCCACTTGCTCTTTGATTCCACCATTTGGGTGAGCAACCGTAATTCCTGCATATTTTTGATTTTCGTCAAAGTTTGCAGGCAAGTAAAGATTTGCTGAAACTTTTATACCATCAATTTCATACTCTACTGGTCTTATATTTACCTTTCCTACTTCATTTTCAGTAATTGCATTTTGATACACTAATCCAAATTTGTTTTCCATAACACATATTCCTCCTTGACAATTTTATTTTTTACATCTATCATATGCTTTATATTTCTTTCATTACCTTACAAGGATTTCCAACAGCAACAACGTTTGAAGGGATGTCTTTTACCACTACACTTCCTGCTCCTATGACAACATTGTCACCTATTGTTACGCCTGGCATTACACAAACATTTCCGCCAATCCACACATTATTTCCTACGGTTATAGGTTTGGCATATTCTAATCCTTTATTTCTGGTTTCATAATCAAGCGGATGTCCAGAAGTATAAAATCCACAATTTGGTCCAATAAAAACATTATCTCCAAACTTTATTTTATTAGCATCTAATAAGACTAAATTGTGATTTGCATAAAAGTTTTCTCCTAGTTCAATGTTAAATCCATAATCGCAATAAAAATTTGGTTCTATTGTAAAAGCTCCAAGTGATTTTTGTAATAACTTTTCTATTATCTCTTTTTTCTTTTCTAACTCATTTGGTCTTAAATTATTATACTCATAACACAATTCCTTAGCATTTAATCTTAACTCAATTAGTTCCTTATCATAATTAGCATCATAAATTTGTCCTGCCAACATTTTCTCTTTTTCAGTCAATTTGCAAACACCTCTTATAATTCAATCTTTCCAATTCTAAATTTTCCATTATACATCAAACTCCTTTAAACTTTTTATTTGGTAAACCTTTGCAAGTTTCAAGTATAATTTCTTTTAATAATTCCATATTATCTACATCATCAACTAAATACATAGGCTTTGTACTTTCATAAGGTAACTGCTCTTGCATATTATATTTTTTATTTGTATTATTGCTTTGCAAGTTACATTATCTAATAAATCTAATTGTTCTATTATAAAATCTTTATATTCTTTTGATGTCGCCAAAATAAATCACTCCTAATTATATTTTCTAACTTGCGTGTAATATTACAATATTACGAACAAACTATAATTCTCTATTTATACCTTACTTTTAGTTCTTATAAATTCTTCTAAACCTTCTGGCATATTTTCTTTTGCAAGCATGTAACCCTGATTTTTGGCAATCATTAAATAAAAATTAGTTTTTGTTTCTATTATTTCATGAAGTTTTTCATATGGTATCTTAGCTTGACCAGCTTCATGATTTTCTTCAAAATGATCTTCATAAAATTCAAATGTTACATCAACATTTTGTGTAAGTTTATTCGAATTAAATACTTTCTTTACACTACTATTTTTAATTATAATAAAAAAGAATGGATATATGATTGCAAATATTATTAAAAACTCACTTCGTAGTATAATTCCCCCAAGCAAGATAAAAACTAGTCCTGCCAATAATAAAAGCAAAGTGTGTCTTTTCATCAAAATAGCATTGTTAAATTTCTTATACTCCTCTAATGTATATTTTGTAGTTGTTTTGTACAAACATTCCATATATATAATCCCCCTATATCCGTTATTCTTCGAAATCATAATACCATAAAAATGTCCAATAATCAACATCCTCATAAATCTATTGATTATTTGGAACATTTTAGATAATATATTGTCTAAACATTAAGAAAGGATGATTTATATGAAAGTAATTTTATGTTTAATTCTTTTGTTCTCATTAACAGCTTGCACTCAAGAACACAGTGAAGTTGTTCCTCAAGACAATACTAACATTGAAGAGATTGGTGAAATTGATGGAAATAGTGATTTGCAGCAGTATAGCAAAAACACACTCATTATATCAGTAGATGTTGCAGCTACCAAAGACGAAGTAATGAAGTTATTCGAGGAATACCATTTAGAAATCATTTATGATTATGAAAATTTCAATATGTATGCTGTTAAAACAGAAAGAGATATGTCTATTGAGGAATTAGATAATCTGATTGCAGAACTTGAAAGCAATGAATACGTACTAAGTGCTGAGAAAGACTCCATCATTCAACTAGACGAACCAGTAAATCTATATTAACATTTTAGGGTCAGCGTATCACGCTGACCCTAAAATTATTTCTCTTCTTTCTTCTCGTCATAGTCTTCCACATTTTTACCGAATCTCTTAACCTTATTCGTTGTCGTTCTCTCGAAGTCCTCCTCCATAATTTTAAAAGATTTGATATGTTTGAAATTTGGTAATTTTTCATTCGCTTTTTTAATGACGTCAGATATTACCTTACGAATTTCCTCTTTAGACGGAATTTTATTGCCCAAGTATTCTTTAATTGCCTCCATATTAGGGAAAATTTTTGCTTTCACTTGTACGTCGTCTTTCCCATCAGAAGCACCAATGACAATGGCCTCTCCAATCAATTCTTCGCTATTTAAAATTCCCTCTATTTCTTCCGGATAAATATTTTCTCCATTTTTCGTCAATATCATATTTTTGCTTCTACCAGAAATATATAAAAATTCCTCGTCGTCCTTGTATCCCAAATCGCCTGTATGAAACCATCCGTCTTTTAAAACTTTATTTGTTTCCTCTTCATTCTCGTAGTAGCCAAGCATCACATTTGGGCCTCTTACAATAATCTCGCCAACGCCTTCTTCATTTGGATTTTCTATGGCGTACTCAACGCCTGGAATCGGCATACCACAAGAGGCAGCTTTATGATAATAGTCGTTATTACCTACCACTAATGGTGAACATTCCGTTAGTCCATATCCTTGCAACACTTTAATCCCCATGCTAAAGAAGCCATCTACAATGGCAGGATTGATAGCCGCGGCGCCAACGATAAATGTTTTCATTCTACCCCCCAAAGACTTCTTCACTTTATGTTTCACAATTACTTTTAAGTAAAATGGCAGTTTATCCATAATGGCATTCTCATCAGCTGTATATTTTTCTGGCAAACTTGCCTTTAATGTTTTCAATATTTTTTGATACACATTTTCTAACAAAAGCGGAACACACAAGATAAAAGTTGGTTTGTATTCTGCAATATTTTTCGTAATGTATCTTAGGCCTTCCACGTAAGCAATATTGCCCCCACCGTAAATAACAAGCAGATATCCTAATGTGCATTCATAAGTATGATGGATTGGTAATATCGACAAAACAGAAGTCGTATGGTCGACTTTTACCGTTTTCGCGACGGCAATCATATCAGAGCAAATATTTTTATGCGATAGCATAACGCCTTTAGAATTGCCCGTTGTACCAGAAGTAAACAGTAAAATTCTCATTTCATTCGGGTCAATTTCTATTTTTTCAAATTCTTGATCTCCATTTGCCTGTAACTCTTTGCCCGCGCTAATTAGCCCCTCCATATCTGCATTCATATTGAATAATTTCGGTTTGCTTTCTAATTCTGGCATTAGTTTTTCAATTCGCTTGATATATTTTTCGTCTCCAAAAACAGCCGTCACCTTCGCCTTGTTAAAAAACTCTTTGATATTGCCGTCGGACGACTCTTTATCGATTGGAACCACTACGCCGATAATCACAGATGCCAAATACGAAATGGCCCATTCATAGCTATTCTTGCCAATCACAGCAATTCTTTTCCCTTGAAAGCCATCGCGAATCATTTTAGTCGCCAACGCTTCAACATCACTCTTATACTCTGCATACGTCTTTGTATATATTTTTCCATTGCTATCTTTTAATCGAAAAGCAACTCTATTTTTATTCCTTTGTGTTGTTTTAAAAAGCATATCTTTTAAGTCATTTATCTCATAAGTTTCAAAAAATTTAAATTCCTTTTTCATTACTTCACCCCATTACTCGCTTTTTTCCCTATTTGGTAATCATATCACAAAAATCAAACAGTTTCAACCAAACTGACCAGTGAGGCAGGATGGGCATAAAACAATGGGTGATTTGCATGCCAAAAGGGCAGCGTATTACGCTGCCCCTACATAAACAAAGAAATTTTACTCTCCGTACAACTCGTCATATTCTGCTTGTGCGCCTGCTGCCTCTAATGTGGCAAGTTTTGCTTCCTCTGCAGCAAGCAAAGATAATTCCACACACGCTGAAGCATATTCAACCATATCTTCTATATACTCGGCAAGTTTTGTTTTATCGTGCTCTTCTTTTTTCGCTTCTAATTCTTTTTTCGCAACATCAATATTCATTTGTGCCTTTATTAATTCAGAAGAAGCTTTTCCTTTTACTTTTTCAGAAAAGATTCTAAAATTTTCTTTTAAAGCATTTGCGCTACTTTTCGTCTCATTAATAGCTACGTCTACTTTATCCTTAGCATACAATCCGGCAATTTGAGCAGACTCAATAGAGTCTTTTGCCTTATCTTCCAATCCTTTCATTTTCTCACTTAACTCAGCAATTTTTTCTTTCATTTCTTCTTTATTCATAACCAAATCCTCCTTGTTTGATTCATTAATTGATGCTCAATGCACAAATAACATATTATCACAAAATCAGAGTAATATCAACGATTTACAAAAATATTTCCCACTTCTGTTTCTTCCATATGATAAACGTATATGGCGGGTTTATCGGAATTAAAAATATTATCTTTTCCAATAATGCCTACCACTTCAATCCAATCGCCTTCTTCTGGATACTCCCCCGCATATCTAATATCGAGTCCCGCAAGTCCATCGTTTCCACAACATCCAGGTGTATTTCTAACGACAGCATAACAGATATCTCCGTTATTATCACGATACGTATAAACATATCCCTGTATTTTCACACTTCTGCCCAAATAATCGTCAAGATTTAAATACACATCATTGGTAGATTCTATAAAATAATTTTCTTTGATTTCCAAAATATTTGTTTCGTCTATGCTTGGAAGAAATTTATCCATTTTTCTAACATTAGCTCCCTCTTTTTCGTCTGGCACTGCAATAGAAACCAACTCTTCTACATTCGCACGATTCACTTGCCTCTTATTGCCATTCATTGCAAAGGCAGTACCTGCCACTACTAATACAATCACAATTCCTATCACCAAAACTGTACTATTCTTCATATCCGCCTCCTAGTTATTTTTGATTTTATCTATCAGTGAAAATAGAATAAATGCAATGAGATTAACAATGACAATCATTGCCCCTGTACTAATATTATAGACATAGGATAAATAAATTCCGTAGCCAAAAAGTAATCATACTAATAATAGCAGAGCTGATTACAACACTCTTGTATGTTTTAAACACGCGCATAGAAGTAAGTGCAGGGAAAATAATAATACTACTAATTAGCATTACTCCCATCATTCTCATACCAATCACGATAATTAGTGCCGTTAGAACTGCAATAATATTGGTATATCTCTTTGCCTTTAGTCCACTTGCTTTAGCAAAATTTTCGTCAAAAGTTACCACAAATAATTTTCTGTAATAAACAAAAAACAAAATAGCAACAACGATACTAACAATCACACTTAGAATGACGTCTCCCTTGCTCATTGCTAAGATACTTCCAAACATAAAATTACATACATCCGTATTCATTCCTGTTGTTACCGAAGTTACTGCCACGCCAATAGCAAGAGCAGAGCTAGAGATTAGCGCAATGGCACTATCACTTTTCACTCTGCTATTGTTATCTATTTTCAGAAGAATGATTGCAAATATTGCTACGCCGGGGATTGCAATGTATAGCGGTGATGTCACTCCCAAAACGGTAGATATGGTTAGTATTCCAAATCCAACGTGTGATAGTCCGTCACCAATCATACTATATCTTTTTAAAACCAGACTCACTCCTAAAAGTGCCGCACATAAACTTACCAAGCTCCCCACTAAAACTGCTCTCTGTATAAATGCGTGAGATAACATTTCAGTCATTATTTCTATCATTTCTTCTCCCCTCCAAACTGAAAGTCCTGCGGCTTTCCAACAAACTTAATTTCTCCATTGATTAATTCAATGACATTATCCGCATATGTTAATGCTCTCTCGATATCGTGCGAAACCATTAAAATAGTGATGTTATCTTTTTCTTTCAAATCTCTTAGCAGTTCATAAATTTGTCTTGCAATGCTTGGGTCTAGGCCATTTGTTGGTTCGTCCAAAATAATCAATTTTTTCGTCGCACATAGACTTCTTGCAATCAAAACTCTTTGTTGTTGGCCCCCAGAAAGATCTGCAAAGCACTTTTTTCTCATTTCATATATTCCTAATTTTTGCATCACACTTTTCGCATTTTCTTTATCTTCTTTGTTGTAAAAGATATTTTGTGGGTGATTCGCAATTGTTCCAGACAAAACCACTTCCTCAATACTTGCTGGAAAATTCGCCTGAATTTCACTTTTTTGAGGCAAATATCCAATATGCTTTTCTTTTTCAATTTCTCCCGTATATCCTTTGTTTAAGTCCAGAATACATTTCAGCAAAGTCGTCTTTCCGAGAGCCATTTTCTCCCACAATGCAGTTAAATGTTCCCTCTTTTATTTCCAGATTGATATTCTTAAGTGCTTCTTTTTTCGTAGGATAATTAAAATACAAATGTTTCATTTTTATCAGTGACATCTTCCCTATTCGCCTCCTAAAAGTTTATTTTATTCCTTGTTCATTATTGCAAAGCGGCCCTTAGAACATCCAAGTTCCTATTCATGAGGCTTACCCAAGTTTCACCTCTGTTAAAATCGTCTAAGCTAACATTATGAAGCGTTTGAATTTGCATAGCACAGCAACCATTCCCCACTTCGTCAGCAATGACTTTTGCCACTTTTCCACTGCTTAGCTCAATATATAGAATGACTGGAATATTTTCTTCTTTTGCCTTTCCAATTAAATAGGCTATTGTTTGGGCAGATGGCTCTGTCTCTGTACTACAGCCACTAAAAGCCGCACTTACTTCCAGTCCATAGTAATCCATAAAATATTGCATTGGCATTTTATCGCCAAACAACAATCTGTTTCTTACTTTGTTATCTACAATATTTTGAATTTTACTATCTACTTCTTTGACTTGAGCAATATATTTGTCTGCATTTTCCCTATATTTTTCCCTATTGCCTTGGTCTAATCTTTCCATAGATTCCTCTAATGCATTTACCATTTTCACAGCGTTTTCTGGCGACGTCCAAATGTGCTCGTCGAAAGCGCCTTCCTCTTCTTCTTCCTCCTCCTCTTCTGCGCCATCCACTTCTTGTTCTTCCATTGTTTCTACATAGTCGGCAATACACACCATCGCAATATCTTTGTTATCCAAAGATTCAATCACTCTATCTGCCCAGCCTTCCATTTCTCCGCCAACGTATACAAACAAATCTGCATTTTGAATTTTAATTAGGTCACTCGCTGTTGGGTCATAGCTGTGTGCATCTTTACCAGGCCCTAACAAAAACGTTAATTCCACATTTTCTGTCTCTCCAATAATTGCTCTTAAAAAATCATAACTTGCAAAATTACTTGAAACCACTTTCAACTTTTCTGTCAAATGATCATTACTAGATACAAGTGTATCCTGCTTTTTTACATTGACAATGGCAAAAACAACTCCTACCACAATTGCTACTGCAAGAATGATAAACAAAATTCTCTTTATATTCATTTTAAAATTCCTCCCACCTATTTTTTTGTATCACAAATAAAACTTAAAAAATATCATTTTTAAGCATTACAAATAAACCTAAGTACCTTAGGTATCCATTATTTTATTGCACTGAAAATAGAAGTAAGCATAGAAATTGCCTACTTAAAAAGAATCATCAATTAATTATTAAACTGAACCTTTTGAAACACTAAAGATTTTTCAATATCAACTTTCAAAACCTTGTGCATTCTTGATAAAACAAAATAGATTACAAAAGTTAGCGTACTAACTATTATCACAAAGGTCATAACTTTCACAATCGCTTGCGCAAGCATAATCATATGACAAGTAGTACAATCTTCCACTTCGCAAGTCTCCAAATGGTGTTCGTCGTGAGATAACATATTCGAAACAACTAGTGAAATCATAATCATTGTCAATACAGCTATTTTTATTATCTTTAATAGCTTTTTCATATCGTATCTCACTCCTTTCATACCTTTACATTTCCTTGCAATTCATAGTTTAACGCCCAAACACATATTTGTCAAGAGGCAATTTATGGGCGGCTTGTTAAGCCGCCCACACAATACACTTTTCCTATCATTTAAAATACTTTATGATAAATTTCGTGCCACTTTCGTCAGACTCTGCGCTAATTCTTCCATTATCATTTTCCACAATTGTCTTCGAAAGGGCAAGGCCAATGCCTACACTATCTGGAGAAGCATTTTTGCCCTTATAAAATCTCTCAAATATGTGCGGCAAATCTGCACTATCAATGCCCTCCCCAAAATCTTGCACTTCTATCAAAGAGTACACTTTGTTCTCTTCATAACGAATATTGATTTTGCCATTCTCTTTCGAATGTTCTACGCAGTTTTTGATAATATTAGTTACCGCTTCCACTTGCCATCGAAAGTCACAAAAAACTTCTGCACCCGTGTCTCCCGAAAGGCTTATCATAATGTTTTTCAGATCGCACAAGGTAGATACATTTTTGAGGGCTACTTTCACAATTTCTTCTAATTTGCACTTTTCCTTGTTGTACTCAATCGTATTAGCATCAAACTTTGATAGTTTCAAAATAGACTGTACTAAAAAATTCACACTTGTAATTTCTCGTTTGATATCTCTTAGAAAATCTTCTCTCGTTTCTTTTGCCATCTCTTCGTCGTCAATCAAATTATCTAGCATTACTAAAATGGACGTGAGCGGTGTCTTTAATTGATGTGAAATATCTTCTAACGACTTCTTCAAATCTTGTTTATCTTTTAAAGAATTGTCAGCGCTTTCTTTTAACATAATCGTCGTTTTATATAGCTCACTTTTCAAAATAGATAGCCTTCCCTCTTTAAACTCTTCCATATTAATCGAATAATTTCTGCTATTAATTTCTTCCACATACTTTATCATTCGCGTAATCTCTCGATTTCTCTGATAGCGATAGATAAAAAATATACACGATGCAATTCCTATTCCCACTAATAAAAATACCAAATTAATCATTGTCAATTCTATACCCTATTCCTTTTATCGTCATAATCATATCCGTTCCCAGCTTTTCTCGAATTCGCTTTAAATAAACGGTTACCGTATGGTCGTCAACATCATTTCCCGTCCACTCCCATATTTTATCTAAAATCACGCTTCTTGTCACTACTTTATTAATGTTCAAAAATAGCAAATGAAGCAATCTTAATTCCAAACTTGTTAGATCTATTTTCTCTTCATTTTTATAAACCGTCATTTTATCCATATCAAACTGAATATCTTTGACTTTAATCACCGTCTGCTTTTTGGCTCGAAGCAATACTTTATTCACTCTGGCTAATAATTCTTTTGTAGAAAAAGGCTTCGTCACGTAATCTTCCGCCCCCATATTGAGGCCTTTTACCACTGTCTCTTCCTCGTCTCTTGCCGTCAAAAAGATTGTAGGAATGCCAAGCGGTTTGATTACTTCTTCGTATAAATCAAATCCGCTTCCGTCCGGTAAGGTAATGTCTAAAATGACCAAATCAATTTTAAAATTTTCCTTGAAAAGTGCTTTGGCGTCTTTGATTGTCGTTTTATCCATTAACTGATATTGATTCTTCTCAAAAGAATATTTTAAGCCTTTGATAATCGTAAGATTGTCTTCCACTAATAAGATGTTCATATGATATTCTCCTTTATTCAATTGGCAATATTTTTCGGGCAGCGTGATACGCTGCCCCTACAGAGTTGCACGCGATTTTCATTTATATGTTTTCGTTTCTAATCGTTTCAATAATATTTTGTTTGTTAATCTTGCCCATAGAAAATTTCATAATGCAAGTAATTAGCAAAAATACGGCAAGTGCTGCAATAGCTATGGCTACGATTGGAAAACGATAGTCCATAAATCCATAAGCATTTAACAATCGAAATATCACGTAAGATAAAATCACGCCTATCGGGATGCCAAACACAAGTGCTTTTACTCCCACAAAAATACTCTCTAATCTAATCATTCTATGAAACTCTTTCTTCGTCATTCCAATCGATTTTAGCATTGCAAATTCTGGCTTTCTAAGCTCCATACTGGTTGTAATAGTATTAAAAATATTAGTTACTCCAATCAAAGATATGACTATGATAAATCCATATAGGAAAATAGCGATTAGCGTATAAAGATTTTCCATCATTTTCACATTTTCTGCAATATTATTCATATAAATTTCGCGATCATATCCTTTGAAAACTTCCTCAATGTCATTTTGCAACTGATTTGGCTTGCTTGAGTCATAGTATATGATACAAGAGTTGCTCTGCGGATTGATTTTTTGAAAGAATTCGTCGCTCACAAAGCCCTTGATACTCTCACCATAGATTGAAAAACCAAATGGCACTTCCGTCGTTAAATATCCGACTTCCATCGTGATTTCTTCTTCGCTTTCCAAAATACCACTTATTTTATCCCCCATTTGGTAGTCTAGCTTTTTCATAGGAACATATTCGTCATTACCATTCTGCTCATTAGGAATCATTACTTTATTGGAATCGGAAATAATGATTTTATCTTTCATATCGTCATAGCTAAGATTCAATTTTTTCAAATAATTTCGGTAAGCTTCTTCCCCCAAAGCAAAAACATTCACATAGGCCTTCTCGTCTTCGTCGTCTATATGGAGAAACTCTCTATATTCTTTCGTATATTTCACGTCTTCCACAACGAATCCGACTTCCCTTAAAAGAGTAACTTCTTTAATGTTATTTAGTTTTGTCGTCTCGATTGCTTTTTGATATAATTCTTCGTTGTCACCAATGTGAACATTAAGCAGTAAATTGTATTCTGTCGTACTGTAAGTTGCCTTGATTGCCGTGTAAACATCTCTACTAAAAGAATACATCGCAATAAATACAGCCACTGACACAACAATTGATATAACAGTCGTACGATACTTCTTTTTATTTCTCTTCAAGTTTTTATACGAAATATTTCCTCCGACGCCAAACAATTTGCTAATCACTTTGGAACCTTTTATTTTACGTGCCTTAATTTTAATATCTCCGCCATTTCTGATGGCAACGATAGGCATAATTTTAGAGGCCTTCCACGCGCTTCTCACAGCAGATAAGTAAATTGTCACAGCTCCCAGTATAACCGCAAGGAACACTGCTCCCCACGAAAAGCGGAAAATCAAATCTATCGTTAACATATCACTGACAAAATAATTGCTGACGGCTATCAAAATATAGGAAGCCAAAAAGCCACAAAGAATTCCTATCGGAATGCCGATAAGTCCTAATATGGTTGCTTCAAAAAAGACATTCTTCCTAATTTGTTTTTTCGTTGCCCCAATGCTGGCAAGCATTCCATATTGCTTTGTTTTCTCAGTAATCGAAATGTCAAAACTATTTTTAATACAAAATACGGATGTAAGCACAATCACTACACACACAATAATCACAACAGTACCAAGGCCCGCCACTTCTTCGAAAGGCTTCGTCTGCAATTTTATCAAATAAGTATTGGATTCTACAATATCATAATCACGCGTACTAATAATGCCATTGGTAATTGTCTCTGCATCTTTTACTGCCTGCTTTGTATATTTCGCATAAACATCCACCTTATCACCCAAATCATTATCATTCATATACGTAATAAATGTATATCCAGGTGCAGAATATCCTTCGATATTGTTTGCCGGTCTGCGAATTACGCCCACAATTTTGTATGTGATTTCTTTCGTATCCACAATACTTTCATTGCTTGCCTCAGCATAAATTGTTTCAATGACTTCATTCGTTTTTGCATCCACGACTACTTCTGTTGCATCGTCCGGGTGATACGAACTATATTGGTTTAACTCATGGCCCTCTTTCGAGATTCTTCTTCCTACATTTAGTGTAATCGTGTCACCCACATTTAACTTCACTCTGCCATTCGTTTCTAAATGCAAAGGAATGACAATCTCGTTTTCATTCTCCGGCAATCTTCCCTCTAGCAGTCTGACAGATAAATTCTCTAATGCTCCTTTGGTAAAAGCCTTTACATACGCATATGGTTTATACTCATTTTGCGAATCTTCCAATTTGGCATAGCCAATATTTTTTGTCAAATAAATTTTCTCGATATGACGGTTATTCTGAAAAAAGCTCAATTGGCTAATCGGCACATCGTGAACAGCGAGGTGGAAATTACCTTTTTCTGTCACTTCAAATTTGATAAGCGAAGCAATCGCACTCGCATACATCGAAGAAACAGCCGTCACAAGTGCCACAGATAGAATAATACCAATAATCGTAACAATTGTTCTCTTTTGATTCAATTTCAAATTCTTGATAGTTAGTCTGCTAAGTAAGTTCATTGATTATCCCCCACTTTCACAATCTTTCCATCTTCAATTTTGATAATTCTATCTGCCTCTTTTGCAATCTCCATATTATGCGTAATCATAATAATCGTTTGCTTATACTCTTTATTAGATTTCTTTAGCAATTCTACAATTTCGTCACTTGATTTTGAATCCAAATTTCCCGTTGGCTCGTCAGCTAAAATAATCGTAGGATTGGTAATTAGAGCTCTACCAATACTCGTCCTTTGCTGCTGGCCACCGGACAATTCATTAGGAAGATGCGTCCTTCTACTTTCAAGTCCCAATAACTTTAATAACTCATTTAAAGTCTTTTGATTAATTTTTCTATTATCCAAAGCCAATGGCAACGTAATATTTTCTTCCACATTTAAAATAGGAATGAGGTTATAAAACTGATAAATTAGCCCTACTTGTCTTCTTCTAAAAATGGCAAGCTTATCGTCATTGAGACTAAAAATATCCTGGCCATCAATCAACACTTTTCCGCTAGTTGGTCTATCCACGCCACCAATCAAATGCAAAAGTGTCGATTTTCCGCTTCCCGAAGCCCCTACAATGGCCACAAATTCTCCCTTATTGACTGAAAAAGAAACATGATCAAGAGCCACTACTTGTGTCGTATCTTTGCCATAAATTTTCGTCAAATTCTCTACTCTCAAAATTTCCATAAATAAAACTCCTTTCCTCTTACAGTCAAATTATATAATACCCAAAGTTACACCCAAGTTACAAGAGAGAAAAAACAGAAACTTTTTGCTACTTCCCTCGTCAGAAAAAAATGGCAGAGAAACCATCTCTGCCAAATTGATATTTCTCCATTTACTATTTCCTTTTTGCGTTAGCATCATCATAGCGCAAATTCCTTAATGTGCCTCATACCAGTTCTTTCCCTCTTGTGCTTCTGCCTTTAGTGGCACTGCCATTTTCATTACATTTTCCATACAGCCGACAAGAATTTCTTTTGCTATTTTTTCTTCTTCTATTGGCGCCTCAATAACTAATTCGTCATGTACTTGCAAAATTAATTTTGACTTCAAATGATTTTTTTCTAATTCTTTTTCTACATTAATCATAGCAATCTTAATAATGTCGGCGGCTGTACCCTGAATTGGCGCATTCATTGCCACACGCTCTCCAAATTGTCTTACATTAAAATTATTCGATTTGATTTCAGGCACATATCTTCTTCTGCCCCATAATGTTTCGACATATCCTAATTCCTTGCATTTTTTAACAGAACCATCCATATATGCTTTAATATTAGGATACTCTCTAAAATATTTATCAATATATGATTTTGCTTTCTTTCTACTTGTGCCCAAATTCGTTGCCAAGCCAAAATCACTAATGCCATAGACAATGCCAAAATTAACGGCTTTTGCTTCACTTCTCATTTGCTTTGTGACTTCTTCTAGCGGCACATCAAATACTTGCGACGCCGTAGCTGCGTGAATGTCTTTATCATTGTTAAAAGCCTCTATCATTTTTGCATCTTGTGAAATATGAGCAAGTACTCTTAGTTCAATTTGCGAGTAGTCCGCATCAATAAAAATATAATTCTCTGGCGCAATAAATATTTTTCTAAGCTCTTTTCCTAGTTCTGTTCGAATTGGAATGTTTTGCAAATTAGGGTCTGTGCAACTAATTCTTCCTGTAGCAGTTACTGTTTGCTTAAAGTTTGCATGAATTCTATGATCCTCTTTGCTAATCAGTGGTAACATTCCGTCCACATAAGTTGCTTTTAGTTTGCTAACCGTTCTGTATTCTAATATTTTATCGATAATAGGGTGCTCGTTTTTTAGTTTTTCAAGCACTTCAGCGTCTGTAGAATAGCCACTCTTCGTTTTCTTAATGACAGGCAAGTTCAATTTTTCGAATAGTACGGTGCCTAACTGTTTGGTAGAATTAATGTTAAACTGTTCTCCTGCCATATCCCATATCTCTTTCATTAAGCTATCCACTTTCTTAGAAAAATCCACAGAATAGTCTTCTAACATTTTCTTGTCGACAAGTACACCCTTGTATTCCATCTCAGCAAGGACTTTCACAAGTGGCATTTCAATCTCATTAAATAACTGATACTGCTCTTTTTCTTTTAATTTTTTCTCCAATTCTTGTTTCGCTAAGAAAATATATTTAGCATACTTTGCATTTTTCTCTTTGTCGTTTTCCTCACTAAACCCCTCAAGCGTTAATTGTGTCTCCTCTTTTGCGGAATTTAGCATAATTCCTAGTTCTTCTAAGATTAAGTCGTCTAGCTTATAGCTATCTTTTGATGGATTGAGAATGTAAGAGGCAATCGTCAAATCAAACATCATATTCTGAGGCTGAATGCCATTTCTCTTTAAAAATAAATAGTCTTCCTTTTCTTCAAATCCAATTTTTAAAATATCATTTTCAAAAATTTTCTGCAGCAATTCTTTCGTCGGATTTTCTGTATAAAAAACATTTTCCCCATCAAAAACAGCAAGGCCAGAATTCAAGTAATAGGCAATTTCTTTTTGATTAAGTGTTAATTCACTTATCTCTTTTACCTCTATTGGCTCGTCCTCTACCACATTAGTCGCAATACTTTCCTCTCCGCTAAGGCCAAGCTTTTCAATGAAATTTCTAAATTGCAATCTCACGAAAATATCGTATAATTCTTTTTGATTAAATTCCTTTGTTTCAAGATTCTCTACATTGATGGCAATAGGCACTTCTTTATTAATCGTTCCCAATTCTCGAGATAAATAGGCTAAGTCTTTATTCTCTAATATTTTCTCTTTTAATTTACCTTTAACACCCTCTAATTCGTTTCCCGCTTCTAGCTGTTGATATATATAATCCACATCATGATATTGCTTAATCAAAGAAAAGGCAGTCTTTTCGCCGACTCCAGGAACACCAGGAATATTATCCGAAGTATCTCCCATTAGTCCCTTGATTTGGATAAATTCTATCGGCTCAATTCCATATTTTTCTTTCACGACACTTGGCGTATAGTCTGTGCTTTCTGTCGTTCCCATTTTGGTCGTTGGAATTCTAACGGTTACATTGTCAGAAACCAATTGAAGAGAATCTCTATCCCCTGTTAAAAGTAACACTTGTATATGGTTTTCGTCGCCATATTTAGCAAGCGTACCAAGAATATCGTCCGCCTCATATCCCTCTATTTCCAAAATAGCAATATTCATAGCTCTTAGAATATCTTTAATAATAGGCATTTGCATTCTCAATTCGTCCGGCATTCCTTTTCTTGTCGCCTTATAGCCTTCATATTTCAAATGCCTAAAAGTAGGCGCCTTCAAATCAAATGTGACACAAACATAATCTGGCTTTTCTTCATTTAAAAGTTTAAACAAAATGGATAAAAAGCCATAAATCGCATTGGTATATGTGCCATCCGTCGTTACCAGCATTTTAGAATTCATAATTCCATAAAATGCTCGATTCATAATACTATTTCCATCAATTGCAACTAACTTTTTCAACTTTCATTCTCCTCATACCCATATTTTCTCCTATTTGCCGTCAGTATATCACAAAACATAGCCCCATTCAACAAAAAATCCACCCAAAATGGTGGATTTTTGCATATCAAATACCTATTTATTTCCTAACGTTCTTTTTAGTATGTCAATTCCCTGTTTTACCGCTGCTACAAGCTTTCCCTTATCCATATTTTCTAAATTAACGTTGCTCATTACCGATTGGATAGCCTCTTCAAGTTTCGTGCTATCTGCAGTAGATACGTCTCCAACTTTACTTGTCACTTTTGCAATTAATTCTTGCACTAACGTATTAAATTCAGCTGAATTATCGCCACTAGCATTTACTACACCCTCAAGCTTTTCTTTAGCAGCATCTCCTAAATTACTGCTAACCAAATCTCCTATTTTTTCTCCAATATTTTCCAAACCTAACATACTCGTATCCCCTTTCTATATTTATAATCTCATTATATTACAAAATATCTAAAAAAGCATTATTTTAACGGAATTTTCATAAAAATACAGGGGCGCTAATAAAAGTGCCCCCATACATCACTTAGTTTGCAATTCGCTGAAGATGTTGAGTTTCAATCCAAGCATAGTTATCATTCCCATAGCAAATATAGCTATAGGCCCCGCCATACGAGATAACGTCTACAATCGTAAGCGTTTTTAATTTGCCAACTTGATTGCTGCCCGCGCCATAGTAATCGTAAAGTGGAACATCGCCATCAATCACAATGTACTGGGCGTACTGCGAATTGCTGTACCAACCGACATCCCTTTTGCGAATGAAAGAAGCTCCTGCAGAGCCACTCTTAGTCTGTACACAATAAAATTCTCCATTTTCGCTTGTGACTAAGAGAGGTGTGCCCGCGCTCTTTTCGCCATTGGAATCGCCTGTGCCCCAAGGATCAGTATACAACACCGTATACTTGGTAAGCACAATCCAGTACGGCTCCTCCGATATGAGGCTAGCTTTTGCATACCCAACGCCTTCAGGATTATTTTTGAATCCGCAAGACGCTAAGTCAATGAGTAGCCAGTTTCCCTGTCTGCCAACAATTAAGCACGAATCGCCATTATGGAGTTGTCCATACGCTTTCGCGCTAGTACTCGGGCTCTCGCGAATAGACACATTCGTGCAAATCACGATGCCGCTCCGACTATAATAATAGCCCAAGTCTCCATTTGCCAGTGAAACCGTCGATGCACACACAACTACTAGCATTACCAAAAAAGCAAGAAGCCTTTTCATTTTTCACGCCTCCTGTATCACGTTATTGGTTAACAAGAGCTATATATGAACGCCATTTCAGGCGGAATTTTCTCTTCCATTACCGAGAAATGAAAAATCCGTTTTGCTACATTCATGTTATATCACGTTTTGTGAGAAAAATCAACCATTACCTGAATTTCCCCTATTTCACAGTAATATGAATATTGCTTACTTCGGCATCAAACTCATGTTGCACAATGTTTTGAATTTGTGCTATTTGTTTGCTACTTAGCTCCTCTTCTTCAATAATGACATTGATACTATTGCCATTGACTAGAATCACCACTTTTTGAAAACCTTTTAGCTTTATTAAATTTTCAGAAATAGTAATAGCATCTCTTTCTGCATTAATATGACGAATTTGCTCTTGTGCAGTCTCTTTTTGATCTTGTGGGATATTCGGATTCTCCAGCATTTTTTCATAAATTTCAATCTGCTCTGCATAAGAATTTGCTCTATCTATTTTGGTTTGAATAAAATACCCCTCCGAATCAGCGTCTTGGATGCTGCTAGCAACCTCTTCGATATTTGACTCCACACTATTACTATTTACAAAGACAGCATCCCCCAAATTATCTTCAATAACGCCAGTAAGTTCCACGTCATATACAGAATTAGGGTCATATTGATAATTTAAATATCCAGCCACCACCAGCATTAGTAAAACCGCCACCACTAAAATTTGATTTTTCTTGATTACCTTAAATGTCACGCTCATACTATCTCCTCCATTATTTTTGTTTTGTAAAAACTTGTACTCGATGTGATGGCACATCTAGCACAGCCTCCACAGCATTGATTAAATTTTCTTTCACCTTCATATTGCTGGCCCCCTCTGCTACTACTATCACGCCTATTACTTTAGGTGTTGTGGTTTGCTTGATAAAGGGCTGCTTATTATTACTACTCTCTGAAAAAATGATACTTTGCTCTGTACTTGTCTGTTCTGTTTTCCTTGTGCCGCCCTCTTTGTCTTTCTCCTCCGTTACCGTCGTATTTTCTTTCACATCATACAAAGGAATTTGCTCTTCGGAAGATAAATAGGAAATCATAACATTCACTTTCCCCGCACCGTCTATCATGCTCAATACTTTTTCTAATTTGCTTTCTAACGTATCATTCTTGGGGCTCTCTGTTGCAATGATGGTTGGCAGCGTATTTTCTTCTTCCGGCGTATATAAA
This sequence comes from Clostridia bacterium, assembly GCA_017469545.1. Lineage (GTDB taxonomy): Bacteria > Bacillota > Clostridia > TANB77 > UBA1234 > RGIG4465. The sequence continues at coordinate 62,238 of JAFUGE010000008.1, read as the reverse complement.
CTATTGATCACTATTATAAGTATGACAAGTAGTACAACAAATATGACTGCATTTTCAATCATTCTTTTTGGATTTTTCGTTTTTATTTTCTCTAATATTTTATCCATAGTTAGCCTCCTAATTATGATTGATACGTATATTTTTCCTATCAATATGATAAGCTGAATATAAAATATCTTTTACTTTTGCTTTCTCCACTAAAGAAATATCTTCAGAAATATTGCTTGATACATCAATAACGACTTTTTCTATATCTCCATCCTTATGCTCTATTTCAAGTTCCATTTTAGTGGGTTCATATGATACGCTATCTATCTCAAAGGAAATATTTTTGGCAATATATCCATTATCCTTAAGCCTTGTGATAATATCTTGTTTTAAGGCATCACGATACATATCATTGATACTTTTTTCTTTAGCATATTCCATTTTGGCCGTATACTCACTACTAGCAATTTCTGTTTCCTGCTTCTCCAAAAAATCTTCAATATTCACATTTTGATTCAGTAATGAAATGATGGGATTAATAATCACAACACACAAAATCATAGTAGAGACAAACGTCACATATTTCTTATTTTTACTATTCGGAAGCAGCATTTCCGCAATCGTGATTGCAATGATTGCTGCAACCAGTGACGAAGCAAAATTAGAAAACATCTCTATCATTTGTTCCCTCCAACAATTTTGCAAAAGCACTACTACCAGCTTTTGCGTCATACACTGAAATTAGTCATTCTTATCATTAATGTAATGGCAATAACAAACAAAAATGTTGTTGTCGCAAGAATGGCGAATAAAATTTTGACGGAATCCCCGATTGCTGACATACACTTTACAATTCTTCCGTCCGCAATCGGTTCTATAATTGCCGCCGCCAAATTGAAAGTAAACATTAAAATTAGGGTCCTAACTAATGGAACAATGGTCATTGCTATAATTACCATCACTCCAATCGTCCCAACCGCATTTTTAGTAATAGAAAGTCCACCCATCACACTATCTACTGTATCTCCCAATAGTTTTCCGACGACAGGAATTGCATTAGAAACTACGCTTTTTGCCGTTTTCGCCGTAACGCCATCTACATTAGCAGCAAGTGACCCCTCTAGCGAAAGAACCGATGCAAATATCACAAGCGATATTTCAACGCACCACAAGGCACTCTTTTTTAGCAATTCACTAATTCTTTTCACATTGATATGCTCTGAAATATTGCTAATAATATTGATTACTGTAGAGATAAAAAACACGGGAATAATGAAATTTGTAAGCATCACAGTAATGATTGAAATCATGGCAAGTAGCACCGGCTGAAGCATCGCCACCGTTGTGATTTTCCCCGTAACTGCCAAAAAACTAATGACAATGGGAATGAGAAATTCCATAAACTGACTCAAATGATTCACTGTGCTCCTACATAGTTCTACGATATTGGTAAAAGAAGTGACAATTAAAATTACCACCAATAAATAGCAAACATAAAACGCAATCTCGCTAATCCCCGTCTCTCCAAAATTGGATTGTATACTTTTTAAAACAGCACACAATATAGCTATTCCTATGATTTTAAAAATCAAAGAAATATTGTTCTTTAATTCTCCCGTAACACTATGTAAAAGTTTATGCAGCAAATTGGACACACTAAAAGTATCCTCTATGTTTGTCACATTCTCCACAAGATTTTCGTCTTTCAATTCTGGAAAATATTCATTACTATATTTTTTAATTTCACTGGAAAACTCACTTAAATCAATTGCAAATACTATGTTTCCAAGGCATAAAAATAATACTAAAAATATGATAATTCGTTTTATCAAAAACAGCCCCTTTATGGTAGAATACTTGCCATTGTATCTAATAGTGCCCCTAAAATGGGAATAGACATACTAACAATTAAAATTTTAGAACCTAGCTCCACCTTGGCAGCGATTGCACTTTCTCCAGAATCTTTGCAAATATTAACCGCAAATTCAGACAGATATGCAATGCCTGTAATCTTTATTAATATTGCAAAGAATTTTGCATTCACACCTAGTTTGTTTGATAACGTTTGTAAAAGTTCTATTATGGCAGAAAGTTTAAAAACAACTAATCCGAAAATAATAATCCCAGCGATAATCGAAATATGTATGGTATATTCTGGCTTGTACTGCCTTAATAAAACGACAATAAATGTCGCCACAAAAGCAATCCCAATGATTTGCACAATCTCCATATGCATTCTCCTATCATAAATGATGCTACATTTTCTGCCACCCCGAAAACGCGCATCTTTCCATTTTCTGCCAGAACGCGCATTTTCGGCGTCGCCGAAAATGCGCATCCTCCCAGTTTTTCCCAGCTTGCGCACTTTTCTGCCACCCCGAAATTGCATCATTTACAGGTTGAACAGTGTTTTTACGGTGTTGAACAAGTTGCTAATTTCCTTTACTACCATTGCTAAAACGATTACCAATCCTGTTAGCGTCGTCATCATTGCCTGGTCTTCTCTCCCTGCTTTTACTAGCACTTGGTGCAGCACGGCTACCAAAATTCCAATCGCAGCAATCTTAAACAATAATTGAACTTCCATACTTTCCTCCTAAATCAACACAATCATTAATACCAATCCCGTAAGAACTCCCATATTTCTGTACAACTTAAAGTTTTTCTTTTTCTCTTCTTCTGCCTGATCCAAACAATTATTTAAAGTGTGGATAATAAGCCTTATATTTTTTATTTGGCTATCTAAATCAATTTGCCCGAGCGAAACAGATAGTCCCTTAATAGTTTCTACATCCACATCTTTTAAATTAAGCAAATATCTTTCTTCGTCAATGATATTTTTAAAACAATCTCCCGCAGACAAATTATTTTCGTCTTCTAAAATTTCTGCCGTCCTTCTAAAAATATTTCCTACACTACCCTCTATGTATTTGGCAATATATTGAAAGCACTCTGGAATCGTATCATATGTATAATTAATTCTCGTCTCAAATAACTCCAATGACGTAATCAAATCCTGCAATTCTTTTACTCTTGAAGAATATCTATTGGAAATCAAATATCCCACCAAAGTTGAAACACCAAATATCGAAAACAGCAAAATAATTTTAACAGTAAGCAACATATTGATCCTCCTTCAATTTGTAGACATTTTTTATTTCGCCAGGCCTATTGTTTCTCGTTAAAACAACTACATTCTTAAAAATCTTTTTCTCCATAATGTCTTTCGAAATATCTTGAATATCGTCTCCATGGGCTGTTAGTAAAAGCTTGATACCGGAATATGTTGCTCTTCTAATCGCTTCCTCGTCGTCTTTCCCGCCAATCTCGTCTGTGGCAATGATTTGTGGCCCCATACTTCTAATCAGCATATTCATTCCAATATGCTTAACACAATTATTCATAACATCCGTTCGAATTCCGACATCGTTTTGTGGAACACCTTTATACATCGCAGCAATTTCGCTACGTTCGTCGACGAGCCCAATATTGTTTCCTTTAAATCCTTCAAATCCATTACTTAGGCACCTAACTATATCTCTCAACATTGTTGTCTTTCCACAGCCGGGAGGAGAAATAATAAGCGTATTCGAAAAGTTATTTTTATCTAATATGTATTTCATAACATTCAAACTAGAACCTTTCATTTCTCGTGCAATCCTTATGTTCAAACTTGAAATGTATTTAATATTTTTCACTTTACCATCTTCTAAAATACTCGTTCCCGCTACTCCAACTCTATGCCCGCCTTTTAGTGTAATAAAGCCATTATTGAGCTCAGATTGCACACTATAAATAGAGTTGTTCGAAAAATTTTCTAAAAGTCGAAGCATATCTTCCTGATTAACAACTTTGCTTAAAAATATTTCTTCCGAACTTTGCCTAATACAAATTGCTTGTCCAAGACGCACTCGTATTTCCTCAGCAGTATTCCAAATATTTTTATTGAGATTAACAATTTCACTTAGCGAAGAAGGAAAAAAAGAAAGAATTTCAGCATATATTTTCTCATACACACCCTTTCACCTCTATTAGAATATATATGCATAAAAAAGGAATCTTAGAACTAAAACATATCGCAAAAAAAGACAAGAATAACCCAAGGGGGACATCCCCCTTGGCCCCCCTTGGGTTATTCTATTTACAGAAACGATGTTTTCCGATTACAACAGTCAGTGGTCTTGACCATATCCACTTGTTTGTTGCTGTATTAGGATTAAAATAATAGATTGCTCCCCCACTTGGGTCCCAACCATTTAAGGCGTCTTGTGCAGCTTTGTAGGCAGCCTGATTCGGTTCTAGATTAATCTGTCCATCGCTTACCGCCGTGAAGGCGCCTGGCTGATAAATCACACCTGCAACTGTACTTGGAAAATTCGAACTTCTCACTCTATTTAGAATAACTGCTGCCACCGCTACCATTCCTTCGTATGGTTCTCCTCTAGCCTCTCCATAAACTGCATGTGCCAACAAATTCAAATTGGATTGATTATTACTAGAAGCTTTATTGGAACCTGCAATCCCCATTGCTGCAAGCGTTTTGCTGCCTGCAATTCCATCTGCTGTTAGTCCATTTTTCCTTTGAAAATATTTGACTGCATTTACCGTTTGGCTTCCATAAATTCCGTCAATAGCCCCATTATAATATCCCCATCGTTTTAGCCTTGTTTGAATTTCTCTCACTTCACTGCCGCTCGAACCATATCTAGATAATACTTCCTCTGTAGAAGGATCATGGTTAACCAAATAAACGCTCGCCACAAGACAAATATTCAAAAATATTAAACCAAAAATTATTATTTTTCTATACAAAAAAATCACCCTTTATTCGTCAATTTCATATTACTATTATTGACAAATAAGGATGATTCTATGTAATTTTTTCAAAAATATATTTATTTAGAAAATACAGCCATTACTTTTCCAAGCGTCGTAATAATTTCTTCTGCCTTATCAATCGCAATGTGTTTTGCTAAGGCCTTTCCTAAAACCGTTAGTGCCGTCACTGTTGCTGTCACTAACATTGTCACAATCGTGATATTACTAAGTCCCAACGCATTACTTAAATTTACTGATACAAGTGCACTTGTCGCTCCACTTAATATTCCACAAATATCTCCGACAACGTCTGCACAAAAATTAGAAACTTTATCTGCATTCTTCACTAATTTAACCGATTGCTTTGCCCCTTTCTTTTTATCAGAAGCTTTTGCATGAAACGGCGCTTCGTCTGCCGCCGTAACGGCAGTCGCCACCAAATCAAATAGAATTCCTATCAAAATTACAACAATTAATATAATGATGGACGTAACGATACTAACACTCTCCACCACTTCCGTGGACAAATAATTAAATATCAATGACAAAATAAAAGTAATAAAAAACACTTTTACTAGCCAATGGTTATGTACATTTTGCTCCGTTTTATTTGACATCTTTCTCACCTTTCATACTGTATTCAAAATATTGTGTAGGGGCAGCGTACCACGCTGCCCGCAATCTCCATCAATTATTTTAAAAAAATAGTAGTGGCAATGCATCAAGTAAATTTTGCGGCTTAGGTCTAGAAGGATTTCCCTACTGCCTCCTAAGATATCGCCATCTTAGCGGTTTCCCTTTAAAGGCAGCATCTTTACGTCGCCGGTAAAGAGCCTAGATTACCACTTAGTCCACACTTCAATCCTCAATGCATCTCTTAATAGAATGCTCTAGGAGATTTCCTCGGTATCGCTAAAATGATTGTTTATCCTCTTTTGCAACAATGGTTTCATTTGCAATTCGCCATTCTCACTCAAGGAAAGCTACACTGTGTACTAACGAATATTTTTTGCAAAATATATTAGCCTTGCAGGTTTATCACTTCAGGCGAAATTTTGCTCGCACTGAAGTGTCTCCACGGTAGAAGGGTCAACGCCTACATGCCATTGCAGATCGCCCTTAAACCTTACTCCCTAGAGAGACCCTCGACTGGGCGTCGCGAGCCAAACTAAAGAACTTCATCGATATGCCCTTTCAACGGATTTTTAGGCCCGTCCTCGCAATCCATAGCAATCACTAGAATAGCACACCACTACTTGTTATTATAACACATTTTCAGAAAAATGCAACTTCCTATTATCAATATCGTTGTTATATGATGTTGCACTTTCTCATGAATTTCTTGCCATTTTTCATTATTTTTTTCTTCATGTCATATATCTCGTCGCTAGCGACTGTGCCTACCATTCCACCAATAACTGCTCCTATCAACATACCTGTTACCAAATTTTTCATATTCATTCTCCTTTCAATTTTGGGCAGCATGATTTGCTGTCCCTCCAATTTTATCTTTTCTTATTCTTTACTGTTATGACGATTTCATACACACCAATACACAGCAAAAATATTCCAAAAAATTTTTTTAAATTTTCTCCCTCCATCTTAGCCGAAATTGAAGCGCCAATCATAGCTCCTATAATCCCCGTTGGAAGCATTTTCATTACTATTTTTTTATCCATATTTTTATTTTTCGAATGAACATAGATTGCTGCAATGGAAGTTGGAATAAAGAATATTAAATTGTTTGCCTGTGCGATATGCTGTTCCACTTTAAAAATATTCGTTAAGATAATGATTAAAATCGTTCCTCCACCCATTCCCATGCCCGAAATGATTCCAGATACCATTCCTGTTAAGATTAGCATACTTCCTCCTAATTCTAGAAAGTAAAATTTCTACAAGAGCATTCTAATTGCCACCAAAATCATAAACGCATAAAAGATAATTGATAGCCAAAATTTAGGAATTTTTTTCATAAATTTCGCTCCTAAAAAACCTCCGATTGTGCCACCAATTGCAGTTTGAATGGCGGAACCAAAATCAAAAAAATCATTTTTATAATAAAAGAAGGCGCTCGTTAAAGTAATGACAAGCACAATCAATAAAGTCGTACCTCTTGCCTTGTATTCGTCTTCTTTTAACAAAGTTACCATCGCTGGTAAAATAATCATACCGCTTCCTGCTCCAAAAAGGCCTCCAACAATTCCTCCGGCAAGTCCAATCACATAAACCATAAAAACACCTCATAGTTATTATGAATCATTTTGAATAATGTATACTCTTTACATACAAAAAATGGAGCACATTGTGCTCCACTACGAAAAATGTTTATTTCAATTTTTCTTCTGTTTCGTCTGGTACATAATACTTTGTACCTAGCATTTTATCTGGCAAATATTGTTGCTCCACCTCGTGGTTTGGAAAATCGTGCGGATACTTATATCCCACGCCATATCCCTCTTTCGCCATTCCCTCTGCAGGTGCATTTCGAATGTGCATTGGAATTGTACCGGTATCCATATTTTCTACGTCGTGCAAAGCCTTATCAACTCCCAAATAAGCCGCATTAGACTTAGGACTTCTTGCCACATAAGTCGCAGCGTGCGCCAAAAGAATTCTCGCTTCTGGCATACCGATTTGATGGATAGCTTGAAGTGCAGCGTTTGCAACAACAAGTGCATTGGAGTTTGCCATTCCCACATCTTCCGAAGCACAAATAGCAATTCGTCTTGCCAAAAACATGGGGTCTTCCCCTGCATACAAAGCCCTCGCTAAATAGAATAAAACGGCGTCTGCGTCTCCTCCGCGCATCGACTTAATAAATGCACTAATATTATCGTAATGGCTATCTCCGTCTTTATCAAACTGTGCCACTTTCTTTTGAATGCATTCACTGGCAACTTCCCTTGTAATTTCAATAAATCCATCCGCATTCATATCCGTTGTTAAAATTGCGAGTTCTAGCGAATTTAAGGCGACTCTCACATCTCCTCCAGAAAGATTAGCAATATAATCCAAAACCTCTTCTTCGATTTTAATACTATAATTGCCAAGGCCTCTTTCTTTGTTCGTGATTGCATTTTTTAAAATCTGCTTCACATTTGCTTCTGTTAGAGGTTTAAGCATAAATACCGTAGAACGCGAAATCAAAGCCTTATTCACTGAAAAGTACGGATTTTCAGTAGTCGCACCAATTAAAATTACTGTTCCGTCTTCCACATAAGGAAGAAGTGCATCTTGTTGCAATTTATTAAATCTATGGATCTCGTCGATAAATAAAACGACTCTTCCCGAAGGATTCATAAAAACATTTTTCGCATCGTCCACAATCCTCTTGATGTCAGCCACTCCTGCCGCAACTGCATTTAGCTTTTCAAATTTATTTTTAGTAGACTTCGCAATCACTCTCGCAAGCGAAGTCTTGCCGCAGCCAGGTGGCCCCCATAAAATAATACTCGATAATCTATCCGCCTTAATTAATCGATATAGCATTTTATCTTTTGATAAAATATGTTCTTGTCCCACATACTCTTCTATTGTCTCTGGCGCCATACGATACGCCAAAGGATTTTGATTTGCCATGTTAAAAATTCCTTTCTAATTCGCAAAATATTTCAAAGATTGTTTGATTATTTCTTCCACATTTAATCCCGTTGTATCCACTGATGTGACAGCCTTAGCAGCATCTTTGGCAGGATATCCCAAAACTTGCAAAGCCGAAATTGCTTCCTGCAAATTATTATCAGAAGTAATCATTTGCGTTGTCTCCATGTCAGCCTGCAACAAAGCGTCTTCTGTCTTTAATTTATCTTTCAATTCCAAAATCATTCTCTGAGCGGATTTAGCCCCGATTCCTGGAAGTTTTGTTAATTCTTTCACATCATTGGTAATGACTGCCAAAGCAAGCTTAGAAGGCGAAATATTGGCCAAAATCGTATTGGCTGACTTTGCCCCTATTCCACTAACCCCAATTAATAATTCAAATAATCTAAGCTCGTCTTTGCTTGAAAAACCATACAAACTCATATCGTCTTCCCTTACTTGAAGATACGTATGAACTTTCACAGCATTTCCAATTTCACCTAACTTTTGAATCGTCGTAGCAGGCGCAAAAATTTTATATCCAACACCTTGTACATCAATCACTACAAAATCTGTTCCTTTTTCCTCTAGTGTCCCCCTGATATATGCAAACATTTTCTCACTCCTAATATATAATTTGTTTTGCGGGCAGCGTAGTACGCTGCCCCTACAGTGCTATATGCATAAGCATAACAAAAACGCGTGTTCCAGTCAAGCGAACACGCGAAAATTTTGCAAAATCATTTTAATATTTAGTTGGTTGATCATATGTGACGCCATACGTATCTACCGTCATTGTTTCGATTACAGGTGGGTTTACTGGTTTATCCATTTCCAAAGTCTCTTTATAGTATAAATCAAATAGCTCTGTACCAGCTTCTAATTGTCTGTCAGAAGCAAGATATGCATTATAGAATTCTTCTGAATAATCTGTTCTGATTACTTCTGAATTAACAATTGTATAAACATATTCCATTCCATCAATTACTTTTCCAAATGCAGCATATTTGCCATCTAAATCAGCCTTTACATTTTCGCCTGTTACAATGAAGAATTGTGAACTAGCTGAATTGTAATCTTCTGATCTAGCCATAGAAATAACGCCAACATCATGAGACAATGTGTTATTGAAATTATTTTCTGAGAACTCTCCATAGATATTGTAATCAGCTCCGCCAGTGCCAGTTCCTTCTGGGTCTCCTCCTTGCGCCATAAATCCAGGAATGACTCTGTGGAATGTCAATCCATTGTAAAATCCACTGTTAATCAATGAAACAAAATTTTCAACAGTTTGTGGAGCGATATTTGGATAAAGCTCTATTTTAACAACATCTCCATTTTCCATCGTCATAGTAACAACTGGATTTTTTGCATTGGCATATTTGCCTCCTGTTGCTTCTGGATTCTTCACATCATTACCACCTGGTTTCTTTCCAAAATCACAAGCAACCAAGCCAAAAACCAATACTACCGCTAAAATAACAAATAAAAATTTTTTCATTTTAACCTCCGAAATAAGATATTTTTATATCTAGAAAAATGGGCCAATAAATTATCGACCCATTAACTACATCTAATTTTGGTCTCTATTTATTTCTTTTAACATTTCAAGTTGTGAAATCAAAAGAGACTCCATCTTTGCTTTGTATACGTCAAATTGTTTCTTCGTTTCGTCAAGTTGCAACTGCTTTTCTACAACTTTTTGATTAATGTCGTCCACTGCCTTCATTGCATTCAGTTCAGCATTTTTTACAATGTTATCCGCCTCTACTTTGGCATTTTTCTTCACAGAATCTGCTGTACCTTGTGCAACAATTAAGGCATTTCTCAAAGTCTCCTCTATTGACTTATAATGCTGTATTCCTTGATTTAAAACTGCAATCTTATCCTTATATTCAATATTTTCTTTATAAATTCTTTCATAATCCTTTAATACAGCCGTCATAAACTCATGTACTTCCTCTGTACTATAACCATTGACTAATTGCTTATTAAAAGTCTTATTTTCAATATCCAAAGGAGTAATCATACTACTAACCACCTAATTTCTATTTTATCCAAGATACAGATAATTTATTTTTAATATCGTCTTTTACGACTTCATTCGTAATTTCATAATTGAATGGAGCTACTAAAAAGATAGAATTAGAGATTTTTTGAATATTTCCATCTAAAGCATACACTGAGCCACTGATAAAGTCTATAATTCTTCTAGCTACGTCCTTATTCACATATTCTAAATTAACAATTACTGACTTCTTCTCCTTTAAATGCTCACAAATTTCCTCAGATTGTTCAAAAGTACTTGGTTGTGAAATAATCACTTTAACTTGTGGTACACCTGGCATACCTACAACCTTACTCTTTTTTGTGTTTGTTGGAGCTGTGTACTCCTTTTCTTCTGGAGCATAAGTAGTCTCCTCGTCATAGTACTCGTCCTCGTACTCGTCATTCTCCACACCTAATAAATTCCATATCTTGTTCACAAATTTGTTACCCATTAATATAAACCCCCTATATACCTTTTTCGTCATCTGTATATCTATATTTTATATTTTTTTCGATTAAAGTCAATCTATTCTGACACTGTAATATTTTTTTAATTTTCTTGTAACATTATTGTAATATTATTCCAGTACAACGTCACTATACAATTTGATGGTTTGCCTATTAGATACTTGTTCTTCACTTAAGCCCATCTCCAATAATTCGTCGTCGGTATAGTTCTCAATAATAGAAAAATCGTTGGCCTGTCTAATGATTTTGACCCAAGCTGTCTCGGTGTAAGACGATTTTTGTATGGTCACGGTTGGAATATTTTCGATTACCATGCCAGTTTCGCTATTGGTCACAGAAGTAAATTTTATCGCATTATCTGGAACTTTCAGTCCTGCATCTCTCCACCAAACTACGTCCAAATTAATCTTCCTATACTTTGATAACTCCTCAATATTAGAAGTAATCTCTACCACGATTAGTCTTTGTGAATCTTCCTCCGATATGTATTCCACTGTTCCTTGAATTAGCTCGTCTCCGGTATTATCAAATCTTAGCTTTATTTTATCATTTAGTTTTGTATCTTTGCTTTCCTCAGAACTCATTGGAATCGCGATAAAGCAGGAAAAATTATCAATGATTTTCACTTTCGACGTATCAATCGGAATAATCTGCCCCACATTGATTTTTATCTTTTCCAATTCTTTAATAGAAATACTCGACAAACTATTTGGCGTCAATATATTTTCATAGCCATCTACTCGGTATGACACAAGTCCTGCTACTGGCGCCTTTAAAACTTGCTTCGAATTATTTAATTCTGCCTCATATTTTAATCGCTCGTCGATCAATTCTTTTAATTTCGAACCGCTCGGACTAAGCTCTCCCACAATCTTTGCTTTCTTTTGTATGCTCTGGTTAATCGCAGACTTATACTCCGAAACCATGTAAACATCTTCTTTATTCTTAACGGCATTGTATAAGTTGGCTTTAATACTTGTATCTAGCACTTTAACATCATTCGGGAGCGTCGTTTGCTGACTGTTCATGACTTCCTGAATTTTATCGTCTAACTCTGAAATCTTTTTCACCAAATTTTTTTCCGTATTAGAAACATAGGCAGAAATAGTTCCGTTCTTCGCCACGCGATAACCATCAGAAATGGCAGTGTTGATAATGCCGCTATATGTACTCGTATCCACTACTTCTTCTTTTCGAATCACATAGCCCGTCACTTCTTCATACTTAATCAATTCACCATTTTTTACAATGGTCGTTAAAGTCGGCTTTCTAAGCAAGCTAATTGTTTTAATCACAAAAAGAACAACTAAAATAATGATAATCGACAAAACAACTAAAGCAATATTTTGCTGATACTGATTTTTTTTATTCGCCATTTTTTACTCCTTTGTAACTCAATTACAATCATTATATACAAAAACAAAAAATATTACAATGTCATAGACATAATATCTGCAAGAATATTTTCTCGTGTAGCCCAATGGATTCTGTCGTCTCTTCTAAACCATGTCATTTGTCTTTTGGCGTATCTTCGCGTTTCCATTTTTAGCTTTTCAATCATTTCTTCTTTTGTTATCGTTCCATCCAAAAATTCTATGACCTCTTTATAGCCAAGGCCTTGTAGTGCCGTTTGCGAAAAAGTATACTTTTCTCGCAAACTCTTCACTTCTTCAATAAGTCCCTGCTCTATCATGCAATCTACTCTTTTGTTAATTCTATCATATAGTTCTTCTCTGTCCGTCAAGATTCCAAAAATTTGATAATCAAATGCTACTTCCTTGATAGACTCTCTATCAAGCTGCGTTTTCGTCTTTCCAGTCGCTTCATAAATTTCTAGCGCTCTTATGACTCTTCTTGTATTATTCTTATCAATGACTTGTGCCGCTTCTGGGTCTACTTTTTGCAGTTCCTGGAACACCACATCAATTCCCTCATTCGTAAGCCTTTCTTCTAGTTTTTTTCGAATCCTATCGTCATTTTTTACTTCTGAAAGTTCTATACCATTGACAAGCGTACTCACATATAGCCCCGTCCCTCCAACAACAATAGGCGTTTTTCCTTTGGCAATAATTTCTCGGATAGCTTCTTCTGCCATGCTTTTATACATCGCTACATTAAAGGTTTCGGCAGGACTTGCGACATCTATTAAATAATGCTTGATGCCTGCCGCTTCCTCCTCCGTAACCTTTGCTGTGCCAATATTCATTTCTCTGTATACCTGCATAGAATCTGCCGATACAATTTCTCCATTGATTTTCTTGGCAAGCTCGATGGCCACGCCAGACTTTCCTGACGCCGTCGGCCCAACAATCACAATCACCTTTGGTTTCATTTTTTACCATCCTTTATGCGGGCAGCGTATTACGCTGCCCCTACATTTTTTTATCTCATTTTATTTTTCAATCAGTTATCTTCGTTTAAACTTCTTCTCTATCTCCGCCCTCGTAATTCTAATTGCTGTTGGTCTGCCATGTGGACATGTGAAAGGATTTTCCAAAACCAATAATTGGTCTAATAATCCCCTTATTTCTCTTTCCTCAATATGCATCCCCGCTTTGATGGCCGCTTTGCAAGCTACAGTTGCAAGGAATTTTTGCTCTACTTCTTGCTTCGTCGTTCTATTCGTAATATCAAATCCATCTAGAATATCCATAAACAAAGTTCTGGTATCCATTTCAAAACAAATAGAAGGCACACTCGTAATTCGGATTGTGTTGTCGCCAAATTCCTCTATCTCAAATCCAGCATTTTGGAATAAATCCATATGCTCCCTTACAGTACGCATGTCGTGCTTTGATAGCTCAATAATATCTGGCAAAAGTAGCATTTGTGCTTCCTTTCCACCATTTTTGTAAAAGTTCTCTTTTACTTTTTCAAATAATACTCTTTCATGTGCCGCGTGTTGATCAATAATATAGACATCATTTTCAAGTTGCAAAAAGATGTATGTTAAAAAAGCGACACCTAATATTTTGTATTCAGGTACTTTTGCTTTCTCTTCTATTATGGCAATATCTTCAAACATCTGCTGTGATTTTTTCGACATTTCCACAGGCTTCTCTTCCACAGTCTGATTCATTTCCGCACTCTCAGTAGCAGCATTTCCTTCTTTTGAATTTTCATTCGCTTGATAGTTAGCTGCCGAACTATCACCATCTTGATAGTTAGCCTCCGAACTATTCGTGAATAGTTCATCGACTAAGCTTTCCGATTTCGGTGCAGCATGATACGCTTCTTTTTCTTCCTCTACTCTATTACCGAAGTCTGCTACAATCACATTATCTCTCTTTTCAACAGGCCTTGGTCTAAAAATATCAAATAGTCCTTTGGAATGTTCTGTCTTTGTAAATGTCTCTTCTTTCTTTTCTTCTTTTTCACTTTCGCCGCCCGGCACAGTGGCTTCAGAAGTAATATCTTGCTTTAATAAGGCTGTTTTTAGTGCGCCATTAACGGCTTTAAAAACTTTCCCCTCTTCTGAAAAACGCACTTCTAATTTGGCCGGGTGCACATTCACGTCAACTAATTCTGGATTCATTTGCACATTTAAAATACAAAATCCATACTTTCCATGTGGTATCAAAGTTCTGTATGCTTCCTCTGCCGCAGCCGATAAAATTTTATCTTTGATATATCTTCCGTTGATATAGAATAATTGATTTGCTCTGTTAGAGCGGGCAATTTCAGGCTTTCCAGTGACACCAGTAATTTTTATTCCCTCATAATCGTATTCTACGTCTATCAAATTCTGTGCAATGTCTTTTCCATAAATGCTATACACTACTGCCGCAATATCGCCATTTCCACTCGTCCTCAAAATTTCTTTTTTGTTGTTCGTCATTTTAAAAGAGATGTTTGGATTAATAAGCGCAATTCTGGAAACAGCGTCTTCAATATATCCTCCCTCTGTAAAATCTCTTTTTAAGAATTTATAACGGACAGGCGTATTGAAGAATAATTCTTTGACTGTAATTGTCGTCCCTACAGGCGCGCCGCATTCTTCTATAAGAATCGTTTTGCCGCCTTCTACTACAATTCTTGTACCAAGCTCGCTATCGGCCGTTCTACTAATCAGCTCCACCTTTGCAATGGCGGCAATACTTGCCAATGCCTCACCTCGAAAGCCCATCGTAGATACTTTTACCAAGTCAGCTGCTTTTCTAATCTTGCTAGTAGCATGCCTTTCAAAAGCAATTTCTACGTCGTCGGGGCTAATGCCTTTTCCATTGTCCGTAATTCTAATATAGGTAATGCCGCCATTTTCTATCTCCACCGAAATAGAAGTAGCACCGGCATCAATCGAATTCTCCACTAATTCTTTTACGACATTGGCCGGCCTTTCAATTACTTCACCAGCCGCTATTTTGTTAATCGTTAAATCGTCCAAAAGCACAATAGAACCCATTTGGTTTTATCTCCTTTCTTTTGTAGGGGCGGCATAGCATGCCGCCAGCGGGCAGCGTAATACGCTGCCCCTACATTTTTTACAGAAACGAAGCAAAATTGGTATATCGCAAGGAACCAGATTGTGCGGAGCGGAGTCGTACATATGGTACGTCGAGCACCGCAAACAATCGCAGTGACACAGCGAGATGCCGATTTTCATTCGTTTCCTACAGTTTCATTTTCAATTTTGACAGTGTATTTAGTGCCTCAATTGGCGTCAATGCATTCACATCAATTTTATCTAGCTCACTCGCGATTTCCGCCAATCGATAATTAAATAAATCTACTTCTTGCACATTGCTCATTTTCTTACTAGGCTTCTCGCTGGTATTAATCACATTGCTTTCTTTTAACTGCTTTAAAATCTGGTTTGCTCTATTGGTTACTGCATTTGGTATTCCAGCAAGTTTGGCAACATGTACACCATAACTCTCGTCTGCCCCACCACGAATAATTTTACGAAGGAAAATGACATCCTCGCCTTTTTCTTTGACAGCGATACAATAATTTTTGATTCCTTCCATTTTATCTTCTAAATCTGTAAGCTCGTGATAATGCGTTGCAAACAAGGTCCTCGCCGCAACCTTCTCACTAATGTATTCAATCACAGACCAGGCAATAGAAAGTCCATCAAATGTAGAAGTTCCTCTACCAATCTCGTCCAAAATTAATAAACTCTTCTTATTCGCATTAATCAAAATGTTAGAAACCTCATTCATTTCAACCATAAACGTAGACTGCCCTGTCGATAAATCGTCCGACGCACCAATTCTCGTAAAAATCCTATCGACAATTCCAATCTTGGCAAAGCTCGCTGGGACAAAGCTTCCCATTTGTGCCATAAGCACAATCAGTGCCACTTGCCTCATATACGTCGATTTACCAGCCATATTAGGGCCTGTAATGATATTTACCCTATCTTCGCCTGTATTTAGTGTTGTATCATTCGGTACAAAACTACCACTTGGAATTAAACTTTCCACTACAGCATGTCTGCCATCTTTAATGATAATCTCCTCTGACTCGTCCACTTCTGGCATCACATAATCATTTTTATCAGCCACTTCCGCCAAAGTCGCAAGCACATCTAGTGTAGCAACAGCATTACTCGTCTGCTGCAATCTCTTGATTTGTGCTGCAATTTTATCCCTAACACCTAAAAATATTTCGTACTCCAAATTTACCACTTTTTCTTGCGCGCCAAGAATCGTATCTTCTATATCTTTTAACTCGTTGGTAATATACCTTTCGCCATTGGTTAGTGTCTGCTTTCTGATATATCGATCTGGTACGAATGGAATATTGCTCTTTGTTACTTCAATGTAATAGCCAAAAACTTTATTAAATCCAACCTTCAAATTTTTAATGCCCGTTTCTTCTCTCTCTTTGGCCTCCAATGCAAGAATCCAATTCTTCCCTTCCGTAGCGGCAGTTCTTAGTTTATCTACATTTTCGTCGTACGAGGATTTAATGATGCCCCCCTCCTTGATTAAAACTGGTGGGTCTTCAACAATCGCATCGTCAATTAGCTGTACAACGTCCTCTAGTAGGTCCATTTGCGTATTAAGGCTTGTTAGTATTTCTGCGTTCGAGCCCTCAATTAGCTTCTTTACCTCTGGTAGTTGTGATAAAGAATTTTTAAGGGCGATTAAATCTCTAGCATTTACCGTGCCATAAGCCACTTTACCAGTAAGGCGTTCAATATCATAAACTTTCTTCAAAACTTCTCGCATTTCGCCTCTTACCATAACGGCATCCTTAAGCTCTTTTACCCCAAGTAGCCTTTGGTGGATGTCTTGGGTATTCATTAAAGGCTTCTCAATCCACTTTCTAAGCAATCTGCCACCCATAGAGGTAGAAGTTTTATCTAACACACCAAGTAAGCTTCCTCTCTTGTTTTTGTCACGTAACGTCTCTGTTAATTCTAAATTTTTTCTTGCTGTCCCATCCAATACCATGTATTGATTAATCTCATAAATCTCGATATTGTTGATATGCTTCATATCAATTTTTTGTGTTTCTTTGATATACGAAAGAAGCATATTCGTCGCTTCTTTTGCGTATACCAATTTCTCGATAGCCCTAGGAAGCTCGACGTTTACCTCTACTTTGTTTTCTGGACTTGCAGGAGTAATATATGTTTTAAATCTTTCTTTGATTTCTTCCATCGTTGTCGCATCACCAAAAAGTTCTTCGTTCACCACAATCTCGGCCGGTTCAAATCTTGCAAGTTCATTTAAAAGTTTGTTATAGTTGTTACCCTCTACAATCTCCGTCGTAGCAAACTCGCCCGTGGAAACGTCAGAATAGGCCAACCCATAATATATTCCCATTCTATAAATTGCCGCAATATAGTTGTTTTTCTTCTCGTCTAGCATATTCGATTCAATGACTGTGCCAGGCGTAACAACTCTGATTACCTCTCTTTTCACGATGCCCTTTGCAAGCGCAGGATCTTCCATCTGCTCACAAACAGCGACTTTATATCCCTTGGACACAAGCTTCGCCAAATAGCTTTGAATCGCATGGTGAGGCACACCACACATTGGTGCTCTCTCCGCTAAGCCACAGTCTCTGCCAGTAAGTGTCAATTCCAATTCTCTCGACGCCGTAATCGCATCGTCAAAAAACATCTCAAAAAAATCGCCTAAACGATACATCAAAATACAATCTTGATATTGATTTTTTACCTCCATATATTGCTTCATCATAGGCGTCAATTCTTCCACAAAAATCACTTCCTTACGCTATTCATTTTATCATTACGCATAGTCAAAATCAAGAAAAAGCGGATAAAAAAAGCGGGCAGCGTAATACGCTGCCCATACAATATTTGATTCAATTATTGTAATTCAACAACTGCTCCAGCACCTTCTAAGTCTGCTTTCATTTTCTCAGCATCTTCTTTAGAAGCGTTCTCTTTTACTGTCTTAGGAGCGCCATCAACTAAGTCTTTAGCTTCTTTTAATCCTAATCCTGTAACTTCTCTAACAACTTTGATAACAGCGATCTTGTTAGCGCCAGCCTCTTTCAATACTACGTTGAAAGAAGTCTTTTCTTCAGCAGCAGCAGCGCCAGCACCTGGAGCAGCAGCTACAACTGCAGCAGCGGCTGCAGATACACCAAATTTGTCCTCAATTGCTTTTACTAAGTCAGCTAATTCTAAAACTGTAAGTTTTTCGATTTCAGCTAATAAATTTTCGATTTTTTCCATTTTAATAATCTCCTTTTTAATTTAAATTTCATATCTCGCACCTACTAAAATTTACCTCCGAGAAACGCGTCAGAAGTAGTAAGTTGCAAGGAAAATGAATCGAGAGTACCGGAGGCGTGCGCTGGCACGTTGAGGACACTCGAAATTCATTTGACGCAGCAAATTGCTGCTTATCACGCGTTTCTCTATGCATTTTCTTCTAACTTCTCCCTAGTCTGATCAAGAACAACAGCTAAGTTTCTAATATTAGCAAGCAATGCAGTAGCAAGTTGAGTAAGTAGCATTTCTCTTGATGGAAGTTTTGCAAGTTTCAAAACTTCGTCAACTGAAATAATCTTACCATCCATTACTCCGCCTTTAATTTTATAAAACTCTGAATCTTTCGCATAGTTATATAAAACTTTTGCTGGCTCTACGTAATCCTCATAGCTAAATGTGACAGCTGTAGGGCCTTCTAGTATTTCTGTTAATCCCTCTAAATTTGCTTCTTTTGCAGCAAATTTTAAAGTAGAGTTTTTCGCAACTTGATATTCACAGTTAGCATTTCTTAAGTCAGCTCTAATCTTTGTAATATCAGCTACGTTAATTCCTCTATAGTCTGTTAAAATCACTAATTTAGATTTTTCGAATTTTTCTTTTAATGCTGCTACGTCATTTTGCTTTTGCGCTAAAACTTTTGCGTTTGGCATTTTTACACCTCCTCTTATTGATAATCCATCATTGTGGTAGGCTGTCCGTTGGTCACCCTCCGGGCGCCCAAATTCATTGTAGGGGTAGCGTAGTACGCTACCCGCGGGCGGCGTATTACACCGCCCCTACAAAAAAATCCAAGACATCTATTCCACCGAAATAAATGTCTTGGATAAAATCCGATCCTTTACCTCGGTAGGAATATTTTATGCAAACATTTGCAACCTACTGTCTTTGGTTATTAAGCTTTTACTGGAACGCCAGGGCCCATTGTGCTTGATAAAGACATACTCTTAATGTATTGTCCCTTTGCAGCAGCTGGTTTTGCTTTAACGATTGCTTCGTATAAAGCTTGGAAGTTATCATTTAACTTCTCAGCGCCGAAAGAAAGCTTTCCAATTGGGCAATGGATAATGTTGTTTTTGTCTAAACGATATTCAATCTTACCAGATTTAATCTCGCTAACAGCTTTGGCAACATCCATTGTAACTGTTCCTGATTTTGGGTTAGGCATTAAACCTTTTGGTCCTAAAACTTTACCTAATCTACCAATGATACCCATCATATCTGGTGTAGCTACGATTACATCGTAATCGAACCAGTTCTCTTTCTCAATTCTTGGAACTAAATCTTCAGCTCCAACAAAATCTGCACCGGCAGCCTCAGCCTCTTTAGCCTTCTCTCCCTTTGCAAATACTAAAACTCTTTGTGTCTTACCTGTTCCATGAGGTAATACGATAACGCCTCTAACTTGTTGATCAGCGTGTTTTGAATCAACACCTAGTCTAAAATGAGCTTCAACAGTTTCGTCAAATTTAGCCTTTGGCATTTTTTCGATTAATTCTAGCGCTGCTTTTGAATCATAAGATGCTGTCTTATCAATCATTTTAACGCTATCTTGATATTTCTTTCCTCTTCTCATTTTTTCCTCCTTTGGTACTAACGGCTTTTAAGCCTCCCATCAATAAATTATTCAGCTACAACAATGCCCATAGAACGAGCTGTACCTTTAACCATACTCATTGCAGCTTCTAAACTTCCTGCATTTAAATCTTGCATCTTTGTTTTTGCAATTTCCTCAACAGTAGCTTTTGTTACTGTAGCTACTTTATCTCTGTTAGGTTTTGCAGAACCTTTCTCGATTTTAGCAGCCTTTAATAGTAAGTCAGCAACTGGTGGAACCTTTGTTATGAATGAAAAAGACTTATCCTTATTAACAGTGATTACAACTGGGATTGTCATACCAGCTTGATCTGCTGTTCTGTCGTTAAACTCTTTTACGAATTGCATAATATTGATACCACTTGAACCAAGTGCTGGTCCTACTGGTGGAGCTGGAGTCGCTTTACCAGCTGGAATTTGCAATTTTATAATTGTTACATCCTTCTTCTCTGCCACTTTAAACACCTCCTACTTATGTTTTCTGTATTTGTGAAAATTCTAGTTCTACAGGAGTTTCTCTTCCAAACATAGATACTAAAACTCTTACTTTCGATTTTTCCATATTAATCTCTTCAACTACGCCAACGAAGCTCTCCAATGGGCCAGAAACAACTTTTACAGAGTCCCCAACCTCATAGTCGATATTAACAGGCATTTCTTCAAATCCCATATTCCTAATCTCTTCGTCAGTAAGTGGCACAGGTTTGCCCTCAGCGCCAACAAATCCAGTTAACCCTCTAATATTTCTTACTACATACCATGACTCTTCCGTCATAATCATTTTAATTAGCACATAGCCTGGAAATACTTTCTTCAAGGTAGTTTTCTTCTTGCCATCCTTTATCTCAATTTGCTCTTCCATTGGAATAACAACTTCTTGGATAAGATCCTGCATATTTCTGTTTTCAACAGATTTCTCAAGAGTATCTTTTACCTTGTTTTCATATCCTGAATAAGTATGCGCAACATACCATCTTGCAACTTCCGTAGTATTTGTATCATTATTTTGAGGCATTTTACTCCTCCTTTATTTAATAATTGTATTCCACCAAAGTGAATCTAACGCTTGAAAAGCAAAGTTTAGCACAATTAGTATTAAAGCAATTAATAATACAAACGCGATTGTAGCGCCTGTGCTCTTTGCAGTTTGCGATGCAGATGGCCAAATCACTTTTTTAAGTTCGGCTCTCATACTTTGGAAAAAGCCTTTTTTAGGTTTATTTTCTACTTCTGGCATATTCACCACACCTTTTCTCTAATTTGTCCAATTCTCAAACATGTAGCCCACTGAAACTATTTTGTTTCCTTATGTACTGTATGTTTCTTACAGAATTTGCAATATTTTTTCATTTCTAGTCTGTCTGGGTCATTTTTCTTATTCTTTTTAGAGTCATAATTTCTTTGTTGACACTCAGTACAAGCTAATGTAATCTTATCTCTCATTTCTTACACCTCCGTAACGCCTCAAGGCTTTCCCGCTTTTTGCATTCAAAAAAAAAGAACCTTTACGCGGTTTGCTAGTTAATTCTACCACCAAGGTTCGTTTTTGTCAACATATTTTTACAGAAAATTTATACGCTTTCATACATTTTCACGGCGTCGCCAATCATTCTCTCTAAAGAATAATATTTTTTTACTGTTTCACGGTTATACTTACCCATTTCTGCAAGGGATTGTTCACTACCATTTAGTAGCTTTTTCAAGTCCCTCTCTATTTTTTCACTGCTCGGCAATTCAAATCCTCTACAGCAGAAATTCGTCTCCAAAGCCTTATCTAAAATAGACTCGTCGAATATTCCTAAATACCCTTGATTTCCTGCTAAAATCACAGGCTTTTCGCTTGCCATGGCCTCCAGTGCCGCCCTGCTTACTCCTACAAAAATGTCTGCCAAAGCCGCAAATTGATTAATGTCTGTTCTTGGGCCGGCCATAATCACTCTTTGAGCACCAAGCTTTGCGTTTACTTCCTGTGCCTCAGCATTCAAAGCGTCAAACTCGTTGCCACCTCCCGCAATGACTACTTGGATTCCCTCTAAATTCTCCGCAAGCGAAATAAGCGAATGAGCCACCATTGAAGTCTCTTTATCTAAGCGGCTAACGTGCACAATTTTCTTCTTCTCTTTCTCTTGTGAGAACTCTGCCTCAAGGCGTGCGTAATCCGTTCCTTTCTGGAACTTATTCATATCAATGCCATTAACTGTCACAGAAACATTTTCTTCTTTTATGCCGTATTCCTTAATCACATATTCCTTCACATCTTCGCTCACGGCAATCGTTCTTTCACCCCAGCTTGTCAAAAGCTTCAAAACAGGATTTACTTTGTATACTCCGTGCGCCGTTGTCACAAACGGAGTGCGGGTCACCTTGCAGGCATAACCCGCAATCATTGCCGGAATTCTCGCATGCGCGTGAACCACAGAAATTTGTTTTTCCTTGATAGTTTGCTTTAAAATTCGATATGATTTTAGCATATTGCCTATTTTTCTATTATGCATTGGAGCCTTAATATGTTCGATTTGATTTGCTTCTAATTCTTGCACATAATCTCCGCCATTCGACATCACATAAACCGTATAGCCAAGCCTCTTTAAGCCTTTAGCAAGCTCTAATACGTGAGTCTCCGCTCCCCCGATTTGCATGCTCATGGTTACAAGCAGTATGTTCATTTTCCCTCTCCTTTGTTTTTCTCTCTTAGGAACATTATATACAATCATATGAAATATTACAATAAAAAATTTGTAGGGGCAGCGTAACACGCTGCCCGCAAAAAAATTTCGATATAGAAACAGGCAGCATATTCCGCTACCCCCTACAATTATGTATTATACATGAAATACAAATTTTAAGATTAAAACGATAATCACGCCAGGGATACCTAAACATCCTACAAGCAATGCATTTAACCAGTTAAATGCGATTCCTAATCCAAAAATATTTAGAAGCCAAATGATTAGTCCGCCAACTAGAGCATTAATTAGCACTCCTCCAATTACTTTCATAGACTTGCCTAATAGCTTTAAAACAAGCGCTATTACAGCAATCGCTACAATAAAAAGAATAATTTCTCCCATATTGCCCTCCTTATATAATTTTTTTAAATTTTGATAAATTCATATCTTTTGTAAGTTTTAGCAAATAATCATACTTTGCTTGCATAGCCTTTATTTGATATGAATAATAATCAACTAATTCCGGTGCGGCACTATTATAATTTTCTAGTGCCACATTCAAATCTAAAATAGCTCTTTCAAGCTCACCTAGAAGTTCTGCTTTCATTTCTTCGCTTGCCAGGTTTTCGTTATGAGAATATTTGCCCATCTTAATCCTCCTATGATATGCTGTTATTTGGCGGGCAGCGTATTACGCTGCCCCTACAGTATATTATAGGTAATATTTGGGTGTATTATTCTTCAAATTCAAATTCCCAGTCAAAAATCTTGACAATGTCGCCCTCTTTGATGCCCATTCTTCTAAGTTCAGCATCAATTCCCATTTTCTTAAGCGTATTGTGGAAATACGCAAGTGACTCATAATCCGAGAAATTAATGCGGCGCATAATCGTCTCAATTTCTTTCCCAGAAATCACGAATTTGCCACCATCGCGCTTGATTACCCAAGGAATTTCTTCCTCTTCTAACGAATAATAAGCAATCTTCTCGCTCTCGTCTAATTCTTCCTGTGGAATTTCTTTTAACACTTTCGCCACGTAAGTAAAGAGCTCTTCTAGTCCCTCACCTGTTACGGCCGAGATTTTAAATACTTCATACCCTTTTTCTTTGGCAACCTTTTCTAGTCTTGCAAAATTATCGTCATTTTGTAAAACGTCAATCTTATTCGCCGCAACAATTTGAAGCTTCTTTGATAATTTCTCGCTATATTTTTTTAATTCTTGATTAATCTTTTCAAAATCTTCTACTGGGTCTCTGCCTTCTGTTCCTGCAACGTCCACAACATGAAGCAAAATTTTCGTTCTTTCTACGTGCCTTAAAAACTGAAGTCCTAGGCCCACGCCCTCGCTGGCCCCCTCAATTAGTCCAGGGATATCCGCCATCACAAAGCTATCGCCATTTTTAAGTTTCACAACACCCAAACTTGGCTCTAACGTCGTAAAATGATAATCCGCAATCTTTGGTGTCGCTAGTGTCATTCTCGACAAAATCGTTGATTTTCCAACATTTGGATAGCCTAAAAGTCCTACTTCGGCAATCAGCTTTAACTCCAAAATAACCTCTCGCTCCATGCCCGGTTCGCCAGTCTCGGCAAAATTAGGAATTTGTCTGGTAGGCGTCGCAAAATGGCAGTTTCCCTTGCCGCCTTTACCGCCTTTTAGAATGCATTCTACTTGTCCCACTTCTGACAAATCCGCTAAAATCTTGCCAGTGGCAGCATCTTTTACAATTGTTCCCTGTGGCACTTTAATATACAAGTCCTCTGCACTCTTTCCAGCGCAACGACTTCCTCTGCCATTCTCCCCATTCTTCGCCACAAACTTCTTTTTATATCTAAAATCAATCAACGTATTAAGCCCTAGGTCCACTTGAAAATAGACGCTTCCGCCCTTGCCGCCATCTCCGCCATCAGGGCCACCGTTCGCCACATATTTTTCTCTTCTAAAACTAATCGCACCATTTCCTCCATTCCCAGAGATAATGGTAATCTTAGCATAATCAATAAACATTTTTCTTTCCTCCGTGATTTTCGTCAATGGTATTATAACACGAAAAACATAAATTTACAACAAAAATGCAAAATGGGCAGCGTGATACGCTGCCCCTACAGATTCATTATTCCTCAATCGTTTGGATTGATACTTGTTTTTTATCTCTACCTTTTCTTGCAAATCTAACGATTCCGTCAGCTTTTGCGTACAATGTATCGTCGCTTCCGATTCCTACATTTGTACCTGGATGGATCTTTGTTCCTCTTTGTCTAACTAGAATATTTCCAGCTAAAACAAATTGTCCATCAGCTCTTTTGGCACCAAGTCTTTTCGACTCACTATCACGTCCGTTCTTGGTACTACCCATACCTTTTTTATGTGCCATTTTTCTCTCCCCTTTCTCGTCATAATTTCTATTTGTCTCTTTCTAAAATGCAACTATTATTCAGCAGCTTCTGCTGTTTCAGCCGTCTCTGCAGCTTTCTTTGAACTAGCTCTTTGGCTAATCTTTTCAATCTTAATCTTTGTGTATGGTTGTCTGTGGCCTTGTGTTTTTCTCTCGTTTTTCTTAGCTTTATACTTATAAACAAGAACTTTCTTAGCCTTACCATGCTCAACAACTGTGGCTTCAACCTTTGCACTCTTAAGTGTAGGTGTTCCAACCTTTACTTTTTCGCCATCAGAAATTAGTAATACTTTGTCAAATACTACTTTTTCGCCTTCGTTGGCTTCTAGTTTTTCAACAAAAACCAAATCTCCTTCTGATACTTTGTATTGTTTACCACATGCTTCGATGATTGCGTACATCTCTAGCACCTCCTCTTATATAAAACTCGCTAATCTCTTACTTAGGTAGCCGTTTGACGGCATTTATAACCATAATTAGGCGGATTACACAAGGAGTATTATACTACGCTTATTGCCACTTGTCAAACATTTTCTACAAAAAAGGTCACTCGAATTCGAGTGACCAAAAACTTAGAACAATCTTCCAACAACAAGCTCAACCATTCCCAAAAGCATCAACAAAGCAAACAGGCCAAAAACCACATACACCATCAAAATGCTCTGCGGTAACTCCCTGCGTGTCAAATCGTCGAGGTGAAACATCAAAATCACCACAGCCCCCATAAACGTACAAAGAGTACCTACAAGAGGATGATTGACGATCATAAACACGCATAAAACAAGTAACGTTCCATAGTAAATGAGATTGTCATATCTGCTAGTCCGCTTCTTCAAAAACATGAATGCATAAATTGCTACTACTGCCAGGATAACAAGTAAGCCAGCGATGTTCATACTTCTCCTTCCTTTCTATTTCCCAGAAGAGTTCACAAGTATTAAATTATCTAAAGTATACCACTCCTTCTATCCATTTGCAAGCGCAAATTCACACATACATCTTCTTCCTAGTAAGTTCCACTAAATTAAGCTGCGTAAAGTCTCTCACGTCCACCTTGCTTCTGTCCTTTTTCGCTTCTTTTCTCATTAATTCAATGATTTTATTCTTATTTTCCTCGGTATGCATATCGATAAAATCCACAACCACAATTCCACCAATATCCTTCAGCCTGATTTGTCTCATTATCTCTGTGGCCGCTTCCAAATTCACTTTCAAAGTCGTACTCTCCAAGTCCTTAGAGCCCGTATATTTCCCCGAATTCACATCAATAGCCGTCAGCGCCTCGGTCTTGTCAATCACAATATGTCCACCACAATTTAAATAAACCTTTCGATTTTGTACCCTGGCAATCTCCGCCTCTAATCCAAATTTCGAAACCAAATCAGCGTCTTTATCTAAAATACATCTCTCGTCCCCTAAAGCGCTACATACTCTTGAGTACACCACTTCACTATTTACATATACCTTCTGTGTATTCTGATTAATAGCGTCTCTAATCGTTCTTTCTACGATATCGTGATCGTCATATAAAATGCCAACATCGTCACTTTGAGAGGCCTTCTCCAAAATATCATTCCAGCTATCAAATAAACTAGCTACATCACTTGTAAGCGCCTCTTCACTAGCATTTATGGCGTCTGTTCTAATAATCGCCCCAAACTCTCCCGGTAACACACGGCTAATAATCTGCTTTAGCCTCTCACGCTCTGCTTCGTCCTCTATTTTTTGTGAAACCGTCAAAATATCCGTTCCCGGCATCAAAACAATATATTTCCCTGGCAAAGTAATATGTGTCGAAACTCTGGCTCCCTTGCCGTCCGTCGGTTCTTTCTTTACCTGAACTAGCACATTTTGGCCCACTTTCAATACATCCGACATTTTAAGATTGGTATCTTGCTCTTCTTTCGCCACATCCACTTTTTTCAAAGCATCTTTCACGGAAATAAAGGCATTTCTTTCTAGCCCCAAATTAATAAACGCCGCCTGCATGCCATTCACAATATCTGTCACTTTTCCATTGTATATATTGCCTAAAGTACTCTCTATGTCCTTTCTGTAGCAATACATTTCACACAGCTTATTATTTTCTAAAATGTATACCGACGTCTCGTCATTTGTTTGATTAATGATTACGTTTTGCAATTTATTACACCACCTTTTACGGGCAGCGTGATACGCTGCCCCTACCTTTCAATTATAAATATTCATAGCCTTTTCCACGCCATTATCCATGATTTCAAGCACAGCATCCGCCGCCATATTCACAGCATTATCAATCTCTTTGCTCTCCTCAGTCGAGAAATTGCTTAGCACATAATCCGCCAAATCTATTCCTTCCAATGGCTTACCTGTACCAATTCTAATTCTCGCAAAGTCATGGCTCCCTAGCATATCACTAATATTTCTCATACCATTATGAGTGCCACTGCTGCCCTCCGGCCTAATTCTAATCTTCCCAACATCAATATCAATATCGTCATAAATGACAAGTAAATCCGATAGCGGCACTTTATAGAAATTAATGATTTCGCACACACTCTCTCCGCTTAAGTTCATAAATGTACTTGGCTTTAGGAGCATCATTTTCTTGCCATTATACATTCCTTCCCCAAAAAGTCCACTAAATTTCTCTTTATTCACTTCAATATTCAACTTTTCTGCAATCTTATCCACTGCTTTAAATCCAACATTGTGTCTTGTATTTTTGTACTGCTCTCCCGGATTTCCGTAGGCCTACCACTATCATTTGCATTTCCACCTTTCTTTTCCTAATATTTACATAATTTTTTGAACAAATTACGCAAAATGACTTGTTTTTTTCCTCAAAATATAGGATAATATAGATGTGTTGATTTGTCAACAAGTAAGCTTATGGAGGTAAACATGTTAACCTATATTATTTATGGATTAGTAGCTGTCCTAATATTGTTTCTATTAGGGTGGTTTTTAGTAGAAAAAATGAAAGTGAATCTTAACGAATACGTCGCATATATCTTTGCCGTTATTTGCGTCGTATTGGCAGTAGATAGAGTTGCTGAACTATTCCGCGTACTTCTTACGGGAGAGCTTGCTACATACTGGTCGCCAATCGGATATACACTTGCATATTTAGCGTGTGTCGCTGGTTTCCAATTTATGTGTGGCTCGCCAATGAATGTTACCCTAAGGCATCCAATGAAGTTTTTCGTATTCTTCTCCCTATGCTTTTATGGAATATTCCTAGGAATGACGGCACAATGGTCTAATGAAATTATTTACTTCTGCTTAATGAACTTAAGTAACTTTAAATATATCGCGACGAATATGCCAGAGGTTATCGCCCCTGCGGTTGCTGGACTTTCCTTAATTATTCCCGTATCTACTTTCAGAGGAAGATGGAAATACTATATGGGAAATGTGGTTGACGGCGATTCTGATTGGATTGAATCTTTCGAGGAATACGGTGGAACAAAGCTAAGCTTCAAGAAAAAGAAAGATACATTGCCAGAGGCCTTCGAGTGCAATGCACCAATTTGTGTGGACGATAAGACAGGTAAAGTTGTTTTCATTCCAGAAAAGAAAAGATTTGAAGCAACAATGGTTCAAGGTGCCACGGGTACAGGTAAAACTTCTACCATGGTTGAACCAATGTGTGCAAATGATATCGAAAGAAAGTATTTCTTCAGAGAATTAAGCAAAAAGCTTGGCTACAACGCTTTGCAAACAGGCCTTGCAGATATGACAGTTCCTTATAGCAATGACTACCTAAACAGAAACTTTACTCTTAACTTCTTAAAGCCAAGAGATAGCAGAATGAAAGAATACAAAGACTACATGAAAGACATGATTACCTACGTAGACCCAGCAACAAACGAAATCTACTACAGAGGCCTTGGATTTACGCTAGTTGCGCCTGATAATGCTTGTATTGAAAGAGTAAGAAAAGTAGCAAATGCCTACAGTATGGACGTTAATGTGATCGACCCGATGGACCCTAACTCGTACGGTATTAACCCATTCACAGGAAAAGACCCAGCCAAAGTTGCAGCTATCATTTCTACGGTATTAAAAGGAATGTACCAAGCAGAAAATAGCGAGAGCAGTGCTTTCTTCGCAAACGTGACGCAACAGGCTTTCGAAAATTTGGCAATTCTATTAAAGCTAGTATATCCAAGAATGCATAATGGCGAAATTCCTACACTAGAAGATATGCTTAGCATTTTAAATAACTTTGATATCGCAGAAGAAATGTGCGAAGTCTTGAAAAAAGACCCTCAGCTTGCTGAAGATTACAAATCATTAATCGGATACTTTGAAAAGAACTTCTATAAACCACCAGTAAATATCCACGGATATGAAATCGCTTCTACTTATGGTAGCGGCAGAAAAGAGACGGAAAAGCACGTGTATGGTGCGATTACGCAGCTTGACAACTTCCTTAGAAATCCTGGTGTAAAGAGAGTACTTTGTAGCAGAAATAACAATATTGACCTAGATAAAGCACTTCAAAACGGCGAAATAATCACCGCTTGTACAAGACAAGGTGACTTGGGTGAAACACACCAAAAAGCATTTGGTATGTTTGTAATCTTGTCATTTAAAGATGCCGTGCTTAGAAGACCTGGCGACGAAAACACAAGAACGCCACACTTCATTTACATTGACGAGTTCCCACTATACGTCAACAAAGATACAGAAGCATTCTTTACTTTGTTTAGAAAGTATCGCTGCGGAACATTAATTACAATACAGAACTTGTCACAATTAACGAAAACTTCTTCCCTTGCCTATTTTAAAGACGTTGTGATTACCAATACAAAAACACAAATTCTATTTGGTGATATGACGAACGAAGAAAGTATTTTCTGGGAAGGCGAACTTGGTAAATACAAGAAATGGACATATCGTGCAAAGAAGATTTACGACGACAAAGATGCAGACAGTTCTAAGGCACAAACGGAAGCATTAATGGCCGAGAAGAAAGCGCCAGAAGAATATTACAAGGCTGGCAAGATTGTGGGACTTAAATTCAAACAATGTATTTATAAGACAAAAAATGCTGGCGGTAAGACAATCGTTGGCCGTGGTATGGCAGACTTTATTGATAAGAAATATTATGAAGAGCATAAATGCTCGAAATACGATTTCCAACTATATGCAGACGCCAATAGCTCCTCTGCTTCAGAAAATGCAAAGGCAGATTCACACTTTTTTACTGGAAATAATGACAAAGAAAGAATGGCATCCAGCGACGACAACGTAGTAGACGTCGTAGTGGATTCTTCCATTCTAAGAAAGAAAAATGATAATAGCGGTGCAACCGTTGATTTGTCGAATATGAACAGCAATGATTCTGTAATCATTGATTTCAAGAAATAAGAAAAATGAAAATGGCCGTCCTTGTGGGGCGGCTATTTTTTATGATGCATATGCATGCGTAGGGGCAGTGTACCACGCTGCCCGTTCTTTCTTATTATTTCTCTAATAACGACGTCTTAATTATCTCCATCTTATACTTCTGCATCTCTTCGTCAAGCTTAAATGAAATAAGCGATGTATCAAGCTCCTCACTAAGCTGTCTTAAATCCGTCGTATAATAAGCCTCAATGCCCTTAAGCTCCACTTTTGCTTTCTTATACGCCTTAAAAATTTCAATCAAATGCTCGTCGTCCTCTCCCACAATTACTAATTGCGGCTTTTTATCAAAATTACAATCCTTGGATTGGAAGTTTTCATAAAACTCTTCATAAAGCTTCATTTTCTCCATAAACTTCTCTTCCCAGCCAGTATTTCTCCTTACAACTTCAAAAACAAAGTCAATCTTAATATCATTTTTAATCAAAACAACCTGCCCGCCAGATGGCTGGAACTTCGTATTTTGCCTCTTCGCAAACATCATTGGATTTAGCACAAAGCTCTTAAAAGCTCCTACTTTCTGCATATATGCAATAATTACCTGATTTCCAGCAAGTCTCCTCTTAATCATATAAACTGGCTTGGTGTTATCCGTAGGCTGCCAATTGCTCTTGACGCCTCTAGAATTTAGCAAATATTTGCCAATCTTATCCAAGCAATACACTCTGTAAATTCCTTTTCCCTCATTACTTGAAAAATAATATCTCGTAATGATTTTGCTCTTAATCATATCCTCTAACTTCTTGTTTACCTTGTCTTGCGACTTAATCTCTACTCCACGATGCTGCAACATCTGGAAGATCTGTCTCGACGTAATAAACTCAAACTCGTTAATAATCTCCATAATTTGAAAATGCACTTCATTGATATACCCCATATCAATTTTGAATACAACCTGATTCACAGATGCGTATCCGTCTTTTCCATCAAAAACCTTGATTTCGTTCTCCCTCATCGCAAATGGCGACTTAGGTGTCTTAATTTCATTATCTTCTACCATAAAAATCCTCCTTCAATTAATCTAGAATTACTAGTTTAATCTTGTGGTTCTCCGGAGAAATCTTTTTAATTAAAACTTCCACTTTTTCTCCATAACTCAAACCACTTTTATGTTCAGCCAAACCAACTAGGTTCGGCGTGAGCTCAATAAACACACCGCCGCGAGTCGTATCCCTCACAGTGCCCCAAACCGTATCGCCAGGGCTAAACTTTCCTACATTCTCTTCCCAAGTGCCAAGAAATTCCTTATGCGAAACCGTAATGCGGCCAGTCGTCTCGTCAAATTCTGTAATCGCTACATCAATCTCCTCGCCTTTTTTTAATACTTCTTCTGGACTCTTAATCCTACTAACAGAAATATTTTTCAGTGGAAGCAAAGCATCTATGCCCTCTTTAAGCGCCACAAACGCCCCATACTGCTGCATATTCTTAATTTTGCCCGTTAATTTCGTCCTTTGCGCCAAACATTGCTTAATCCATTCCAAATCCTCTGCCGTATACTCACGTATTTTTGTATCTTGACTCATACTACTCCTCCAAATATGTAAACCTATATTCTTATTATAGCAAATTTGGCAATCATATACAAGAGAAAAATGGAAAAAATACGGGCAGACGTATTTTCGCTAATTAATACCAAATTATCACATCTGTAGGGGTCGGCGTCCTCGACGACCCGCTGTCGAAAATGATTACAAAATACCACCCAAAATACAAATTTCGACAGTATTTTTAATTTGATTACATTATACTACAATTATGGAAAATAAATTACCAAATAGAAAAGAATTAAGAATTAAATATTATAACTATTCCGCAGAAGGTTATTATTTCATAACAATCTGCACTCAATTTCGAAAATGTATATTATCTAAAATAATACTGGACAGATTAAAAGTCATTATGCAAATAATAGGTTGCCAGCATTAATTTCCACCTTTAAACGATTAACAAATAAAGAATGTAATGCAAAAATATGGCAAAGAAATTACTATGAACACATTATACGAAATGAAAAAGAATATTTAAAAATACTAGAATATATTCAAAATAATCCATATAAATGGGAGCAAGATAGATATTTTGGTTAGCGGGTCGTCGAGGACGCCGACCCCTACAAACATTTAAAAACAATAGAAAAATCCGCGGCTGAAATTAATCAGTCGCGGGTCGGTCGGGTTAGGTAGGAAATTTTAGCTCGTCGGTGAGAAGTTTGAGAAGCTTTTCGAGCTCTCTTTCGTTCTCAACGAGCGTGTCCACGCTTGTGCCGTTCTCGTTTTCGGCCTGCAGCAGAATCCGCCCGTCGTCCAAACGAACTACACCAGCAGTCCAGCCATTGGCCATCCGATAGGTAAAGCGCTCGCCAGTCTCACCGCCACGAAAGCCAGTCACGTTGCTCATAGTGATACCTTCCTTTCCTTAATTGGTTGCATCGTCAGAGTCAGAGAGTAACCGAATCCGTTCCAGAAGTTCGCCAATTTGCTCTTCTGTCTGGAATCCAACTACACCATCTAAACCGGTAACTTCATTGTGGTCATAGCAGATATCTCCATCCTTCAAGATAGCCAATTCGTACAAGCCGAACTTGCCACCATAGGAATAGGGACCGCGGATCACTGAAGCTCCATAGCCATTGGGAAACTTGTACACCGCATGAAAACCCGTCTCGTTGTAAAAAACCTTCGCCTTCAATTCATCGTGTCCAAACATTGCTTTCTGCTCCTCCTATAATCAATTATGATTGCAACCCATCCAAAACTCAGTTGCTTAATTATAGTTTAACATAAAAAAAAAAAAGTCAACCCTATTTTCCATAATTAGTAAACTTTTTTGCGTTTTTCCTAAAAATACGTCCAAAATTTTCCAAAAAACAAAAATATACGTAAGGAAGGAATGTATGATTATGGAATTTAAAAAAGTCGAAGAAGGTATCGTACCAATTTACGAAAATGATACTAATGAGAAATTAATCAATGCAAGAGAACTACACCAGGTTTTAGAAAGTAGCACGAAATTTGCTGACTGGATTAAAAGGAGATTAGAACAGTACAAATTTATAGAAAATGAAGACTTTATTTGCTTTCTCAAATTTGAGAAAGCAAATAAATATGGTAATAAAACTTCAAAAGAGTACTATTTAACAGTTGACACCGCTAAAGAAATTTGTATGATAGAAAATAATGAGACTGGCAGAAAAATACGTAAATATTTTATTGAGGTAGAAAAAAGATACCGTGAAATTATAAATAACCCGTCAAATATATTTGACTTTATGCGTCTTGCCCTAAACCAAATCGAATTAAATTCGAAAAATATTCAGGATTTACAGCTTGATGTACAGGAGATTAAATCCAAAATTGATGTTTCTATCAAGAGTAACTATTGCTTAGCTTCTGACGTTGCAGAACAGCTGAGTCTTTATTCTGAGAACAATCTTCCCCACTCTAATTTTATAGGTGCTATTGCTAGAAATTTAGGATACAAAATTTCCTATAAGCATTACTATGAGGACGACTACATTGCAATTGTCAAAGATATTTCAAAAAACGAGTACTGGCAGGTGTATTTTAAGCCTCTAGCCGTACAAGAAATATCAAATTGGTTCTATAAAAATAAGGATGAAATCTATTATGAGATTCAATACGTAAAAAATACCTAGAACGGCAAGAAGGGAGAAATCAAAGAAAAAGGCTACAAATTAGAGAATATTTGCTATAAAATTATTTGAACCTCACTAAGAAAAGGGAAATATAATTGCATAAAAAAATAGTGGCGTATGCCACTATTTTTTATGTTCTATGAAACTAAACTAATTGAAGTACAACTTCTTCAGCTGCGTCTCCTTTTCTTTGTCCTAGTTTAACAATTCTTGTATAGCCACCTTTTCTGTCTGCATATTTTGTAGCTAATTCGCCAAACATCTTTGCTGGTAAATCAACGTTATTTCCATTTTCGTCCTTTACCTTGTTAATGTTTCTCATAATCTTTCTTCTTGCAGCAAGTCTTGATGGTAAATCCTTTTGAACAGTCTCAGTAACTTCTTCTCTTACTACTTTGTTAAACTTTTTACCGTTTTTACTTGTAGCAGCCTCAGTTACTTTATTTCCTTTCTCGTCTACTTTTGCCTTAGACTTCTTTACTTCCACTGTTTCAAAGTTATCTTTTTCTTTTACTGCTAATGCAATCAAGCTATCAGCGATGCTCTTTACTTCCTTTGCTTTTTGCTCAGTTGTAATGATTTGGCCGTGCCAAATTAAGCTAGTTACTTGATTTTTAAGCATTGCAACTCTATGATCAGCTGTTCTTCCAAGCTTTCTATTTTCTGCCACTTTATTTCACCTTCCTTATGTTCTAATCTTCACTAGGTGCAAAATCTAATCCTAATGAGTGTAATTTATTTGTTACTTCCTCTAGAGATTTTCTACCTAAGTTTCTCACTTTCATCATTTCGTCCTCTGTCTTATTTGTTAAATCTTCGACAGTAGTGATCGCTGCTCTCTTCAAACAATTGTAAGATCTTACTGATAAATCAAGTTCTTCAATTGTCATTTCAAGCACTTTCTCTTTCTTTGACTCCTCTTTCTCTACCATAATCTCTGTATTTCTAGTAGCTTCCGACAAGTCAATGAATAAATCTAAGTGCTCCGTCATAACTTTAGCAGCCAAACTTAATGCTTCGTGTGGTAGCAAACTTCCATCAGTCCACAATTCGATTGTTAATTTATCATAGTCTGTTATTTGTCCAACTCTCGTATTTTCCACATAGAAATTAACTTTCTTTACTGGTGTGTAAATAGAGTCAATTGGGATAATTCCCAAAGGTTGGTTCGGCTTCTTATTCTTAACAGATGGATTGTATCCTCTGCCACGATCAGCCGTTAATTCCATATGTAAGCTTCCGCCCTCGGCAATGGTACAAATATGTAAATCTTTATTCAAGATTTCCACATTGTTGTCTCCAACAATGTCGCCTGCAGTAACTTCACCAGCACCATCGAAATCAATTCTTAAAAGCTTTTCGTCGTTATCGTGAATCTTCAAACGAACAGCTTTCAAGTTCAAGATAATTTCTACTACATCTTCAACTATATTAGGTATCGTTGTGAATTCATGTTGAACTCCATCTACTTTTATGCTTGTAATCGCTGCGCCTGGCAATGACGATAACAATATTCTACGTAAAGAATTACCTAAAGTAATACCATAACCTCTTTCCAAAGGTTCACATACGAATTTTGCATACATGTTATCATTGTCCAACTTCAAACATTCGATTTTTGGCTTTTCGAATTCAATCATTCTCTGACCTCCTAAATATTTTAATTTTTATTATCACTTATTATTTCTATTTAGAATACAACTCAACAATCAATTGTTCTTGTACTGGTAAATCGATTTCTTCTCTTGTTGGAACAGCTACAACTTTACCTGATTTATTTCCTAAATCAGCTTCTAGCCAAGCTGGTACAGGTCTGCCATTCTCGTTAGCTTCAATGATTTGCTTAAAGATTTCGCTATTTTCGCTTGCTTCTTTCACTTTTATCTCGTCACCAACTTTTGTAAGGTAAGATGGAATATCTACCTTATGACCATTGACTGTGAAATGACCATGTCTTACTAATTGTCTAGCTTGACCTCTTGAAGTAGCTAGTCCTAATCTATAAACTACATTATCAAGTCTGCTTTCCAAAATTTGAAGTAAGTTTGTACCTGTAACGCCCTTTCTTCTAGAAGCTTCTTCGAAGTATTTTCTGAATTGAGACTCCAATACTCCGTAAAATGCTTTTGCTTTTTGTTTTTCTCTTAATTGCATACCGTATTCAGATTGTTTCTTTCTCTTTTGGCCATGTTGTCCTGGCGCATAAGCTCTTCTAGTAATCGCACATTTGTCAGTATAACATCTAGAACCCTTTAGAAACAACTTCTCGCCTTCTCTACGGCAAACGCGGCATGAATCTTCTATATATCTTGCCATCTATTTTTCATTCCTTTCTAAATTATTTTCTATGGAGCACGATGTGCTCCTCTACGGACTATACTCTTCTTCTCTTTGGAGGTCTGCATCCATTGTGAGGAATTGGAGTAACGTCTTTAATCATACTGATTTCTAGTCCTGCTGTTTGAAGAGCTCTAATAGCTGCTTCTCTACCAGCACCTGGGCCTTTAACATAAACTTCAACCGTCTTTAATCCGTGTTCCATTGCTGCTTTTGCTGCAGTCTCAGCTGCGCTTTGAGAAGCAAATGGCGTGCTCTTTCTTGAGCCCTTGAATCCTAGTCCACCAGAACTTGCCCAAGAAATAACATTTCCTTGTACATCAGAAATCGTTACGATTGTATTATTGAAACTAGAGTGAATATGAGCTTGCCCTTTTTCAATGTTCTTACGCTCTTTTCTTCTTCTAGTTGTCGTTGTTTTTTTACTTTGAACTTTAGCCACGATATTTCACCCTCCTTTATTTCTTCTTACCAGCAACTAATTTCCTTGGGCCTTTTCTTGTTCTTGCATTTGTCTTAGTTCTTTGGCCTCTTACTGGTAAATTCTTTCTATGTCTTACACCACGATAGCAATTGATTTCCATTAATCTCTTAATGTTTAAAGCTTGCTCTCTTCTTAAATCGCCTTCTACTTTATACTCTTTATCAATTACTTCTCTTATCTTAATAACTTCTTCTTCTGTTAAATCTTTCACTCTAGTGTCTGGATTAACTCCTGTTTTCGCTAAGATTTCGTTTGATTTTGTTCTTCCTATACCATAGATATATGTCAAGCCGATTTCAGCTCTCTTTTCTCTAGGTAAGTCAACACCTGCTATACGAGCCATTTAAAAAATACACCTCCATAAATTCTTCTTGTTCTGCTTTTGTGTGTGCTTAGTGACGTAAGCACAGCTATATGTAAATACTGCTTGGATCTGGTTCTACCCAGACAGCCGCCCAAAACAATATTCATATCAAAATTTTTGTCACAGAGCACAGTATGCTCCATGCTTGTAGCAATGCTACCAATTAGCCTTGACGTTGTTTGTGCTTTGGATTTTCGCAAATCACTCTAACAACACCTTTTCTTTTGATTACTTTGCACTTGTCGCAAATCTTCTTTGCTGATGGTCTTACTTTCATTTCTTTTCCCCCCTTAAAGGTTTTAATACCAGTTTATATATAATACGTCTTAAAAAGACGCTGCCGCGCTTATTTAGCTCTCCATGTGATACGTCCACGATTCAAATCGTATGGCGAAAGCTCAATTTTAACCTTATCGCCCGGTAAAATCTTAATAAAATTCATTCTCAATTTGCCAGAAATATGGGCACGTAACTTGTGGCCATTCTCTAACTCTACAATAAACTCTGCATTAGGCAAAGCCTCTGTAACAGTACCATCTACCTCAATAATATCTTCCTTAGACATATGCTTACCTCCACTTTTCGTAGCGGAGCACATTGTGCTCCATCTTGCTATTTAATGATGTTTTTTAAACATTTTTTTATATCTTGGTTCGTTATCTTGTTATTCTTTATCAATCTATCGGCAATCTCACTATCGTGAAATTCTGTCAATTCAATGTGTTTTACTTTTTTCTTCTTTGGATTTTCGACTTTTCGTATATCTCCATCCACCAAATAAACATAGTCATTTTCTACCTGGGTCACAATAAAGTAAGAACTCCTATCCCTTCCTGCCGTAGATAATACAATATCTCCTACATCTATTCCGCAATTTATACTCAAACCTTTCTAACCTATTTTAATGCACCTAAAGGGGCATTCTCTAACTCAGATATTATACAACGAAAAAAGTCCAGTGTCAACAAAAACACTGAACTTTTTATGGAAATTTTCAAAACAATTTAATCCATCGTCAAAACTTTTGGTCCATCTTTCGTAATAACAATGGTATTTTCATAGTGGGCGGCCAAACTGCCGTCTTCCGTATAGACTGTCCAACCATCGTCGCCCTCTAGAATGTATCTTTCTCCCTCGTTAATCATAGGCTCCACGGCAATGACCATTCCCTCTTGAAGCCTTGGGCCCCTTCCCGGTTTACCAAAATTAGGCACTCCCGGGTCTTCGTGCATTTCAAACCCAACGCCGTGCCCTTGGTATTCTCTTACTACAGAATAGCCGTTCTTTTCAGCGTGCATTTGCACCGCGTGAGAAATATCCGAAATGCGATTACCAATTACGGCATTCTTAATTCCCTCCCAAAAGCACTCTTCCGTCACTTTAATCAGCCTTTCTGCTTCGGGATTGTTGCCGCCAACCACATAGCTTCTTGCCGCATCTCCGAAATATCCGTCCTTGTCAGCCACAATATCTATGCTAACAAGGTCCCCCTCTTGAAGCTTTCTATCGCTCGGAATGCCGTGAATAATCTCGTCATTGACCGAAATGCAGCAAGTAGCCGGAAACGGATTTTTCGAGCCCTGCGGATATCCCTTGCAAGAAGGATTTGCGCCATTTGCTCTAATCACATCCTCGCCAATTTTATCTAACTCTCTCGTGGTAATGCCAGGCCTAATTGCCTTCTTTATTGCCTCGTGGGCTAAAAAAACAATATGACTGGCTTCCTTAATCTTCTTAATCTCTTTCTCGTTTTTTAATGCAATCATTTTCTCGTTCTCCATTAAAATTCAAATTCATTATCCCATCCGTAGGGGCAGCGTATTACGCTGCCCGCAAGGTATTGCAAATAATGTTCTGCACTGCCCGTGCAAATTATTTTTCCAATTCAAACTTCACCAACGCTATTGTATCCTCAAGACGTTCTTGTCCCACAACAGTCGAAACCTTGCCGCTCTCGTCATAGTAAGCAATGAGTGGCTCTGTTTGTGAATGATATACTCTAAGTCTGTTAGCAACCGTCTCTTCATTATCGTCTTTTCTTTGGAACAACTTGCTTCCGCACTTATCACAAATTCCTTCTACTTTTGGAGGATTATCTCTCAAATTATAAATCTCTTTGCAATCAGGATTCTCGCAAGTTCTTCTATTCACAGCTCTACTCATAATCTCTTCGTCTGGGACTTCAAGATTAATAACTTTATCAATACCAATTCCATGAGCACTTAGATACTCGTCCAAAGCCTGTGCTTGCGCCACTGTTCTTGGAAAACCATCTAGTAAAAATCCATTCTCTTTGCAATCAGCCTCGTCAAGCCTTGCTTTCAATAAATCTATGACTAACTCGTCTGGAACAAGCTCACCGTTATCCATATATGCTTTCGCTTTCATACCAAGCTCTGTTCCGTCAGCAATATTCTTTCTTAAAATATCCCCCGTAGAAATATGTGGCACATTGTAATCTCTTGTAATCCACTTACATTGCGAACCCTTACCACTACCAGGTGCACCTAAAATAATCAATCTTGTCATTATTAAATCCCTCCCAATAAAATTTATATACAATGCCATTATATCACGAAAATAGTTTTTTTCAACTGAAACATTCAGGGACATCCCTTTTTGTTTCAAATGCGTGACATTTTCGTAATTATGTGACCTAGTTGAAACAAAAAGGGATGTCCCTGAATGTTTCAAACCTCGTCTTCGTCAAATTCAACCGTCAAGTAGTAGCCTATGTTTGTTGCTTTGATGTGTGTGATTTTGCCCGTTTTGGTTTTCAATCGCTGCGTAATTGGTATGTTGCCAGACATCGCTACTGCTGGCTCAATCACATAGTACCAACTAGATGGAAGTTGTCCCTCTTCCACTTCCACAACATCGCCCTCGTGCACCAAATCTGGTCTCTCCATTTTAAAAATCAAAGTTCTCATTTGTATTGCCTCCTGATTCATTTTTCGTTCATATTGTAGGACGCATATCATATGCCCCACGGGCAGCGTAAGAATAACGCTGCCCCTACAATTATTATACAATTAAATATCAAAAATGCAATATTCTTATTTTCTCAATCGCTCCACAAAATTTTGAAGCTTTGCCACGACGTAGTCTACTTCTTCCGTGGTGTTATCTTCTCCAAATGTGGCTCGAAGTGTGCTTTTTGCTTCCTCTCTACTGCATCCAATTGCCGTAAGCACGTGCGATGGCGTCGTAGATTTAGAGTTACAAGCACTACCTCCAGAGGCATATATGCCATTTGCTGATAAAAGAAGTAGCAAACTCCCCACTTCCACTCCCTCAAAAGTCATATTTGCATTCCCCGGAAGTCTCTTCTCGGGATGCCCATTGAGCCTTACATTTGGAATTTTCTCAAAAACCTGGTGCATATAACTGTCACGCAATTTCGTTAGCTTCGTATGATAAACTTCAATATTTTTATTCGCCAATTCTATTGCTTTGCCAAGCCCCACAATTCCAGGCACATTCTCTGTACCCGCACGCTGATTCTTCTCTTGATGGCCGGCCATGGATAATCGGCTCGAACTCGATTCCCTTTCTCACATACAGTGCCCCTACTCCTTTTGGTCCATAAAACTTATGCCCAGAGAGCGATAGCGCATCTACATTGAGTTCTTGCACGTCTATTTTCACATTTCCCACTGCCTGCACAGCATCCGTATGAAAGACGATATGGTGTCTCTTGGCAATCTCTCCAATTTCCTTAATCGGTTCCATCGTGCCAATTTCGTTATTGGCAAACATCACACTAATCAAAATGGTATCCTCTCGAATCGCATTTTCTAATTCTTGTAAATCAATCATTCCGTCTTTATCCACGTCCAAATAAGTGACCTCAAATCCCTCTTTTTCCAGTGCTTTGCAAGTATTAATGACAGCCATATGCTCAATCTTACTCGTGATAATATGTTTGCCCTCATGCTTGTTAGCCCTTGCAAAGCCGCTAATCAAAAGATTATCTGACTCCGAGCCTCCTGAGGTAAAATAGATTTCTTCCGGCAAAGCATTAATTGCCTTGGCCACCTGATTTCTTGCTTTTTCTATCGCTACTTTACTCTCTTGCCCCAGGCCATATATCGCAGAAGCATTGCCAAACTTCTCACTAAAATACGGAAGCATTTCCTGCAACACTTCCGGCTTTGTATACGTCGTCGCAGCGTGATCTATATAAATTTCCCTCATAAACATTCCCCCAATAAAAAACCGGTACCTTAATACCTTTAAGATATTATATGTACCGGTTTTATTTTTGGCCTTAGCAAATATGCTTTTTTATTTCAGAATAAATTTCCTCATGTATCTCGTCAATTGGCCTAACGCTGCCATCTTCCGCACAACACAAGACGTGATACCAGTGGTATTTTTCTGCCACGTAAACGCCCGCATTGTATGCCGCTTTTAAGTGCTCCTCGCTGCTTTCGTGAATGTCTTTTTTCTTCTCGTGCGTGATCTTGTTAGGCCTGTTGGCCATCAATTCTTTCGCCTTTTCCAAAGGCATATCTAGGAAAAACACTTCTGTCGGAAGAGGAAGTCCAATAAGCCCAAACTCCAATTCGTATAGCCAATCTAGGAACTTATCACGCTCTGCCAAGTCGCTAATTTTTCCAGCCTGGTGCACCATATTGGCAGTCGTATATCGATCGAGCAAAATCACTTTTCCATCTTCAATTGCTTTCTCCATTTCCTGCTTATAGCAAGCATATCTGTCCACAGCATAAAACAGCGATGTAATATACGGATTAATCTCCTGTGCATTGCTTCCAAACTCGCCAGCTAGATACATCTTCACTAAAGTTGAAGACGGATTTTCATATCTTGGAAAAGCATATTTCGCATATGGTATTCCTTCCGCCTCCATTCTACTACAAAGCTTCTCAATCTGAGTCTGCTTCCCACTTCCATCAGTTCCATCTACGACAAATATTTTACTCATGCGCTCGCCTCCTGCAGTTTATGCACAAACAACAAGTTTCACAGTGATCTTCTCTCCATTAATGTCTAGCTCTGTTCCGTCGTTTTCTTTTTGTTCTATCTTATCTGACAATGTCTCGTCAGAAATTTGTGCTTTATTTCTTTCAATGATTTCAGCAAGTTTTTCATTTCCGAAGTATGTCATTTCAATATGGTTTTGCACTTCAAATCCTGAGTCTTTTCTCAAGTTTTGTATCTTAGAAATTAACTCTCTCACAAAGCCTTCTTCAATTAATGCCTCATTTAGTTCAATGTCTAAAACAACGGTTACATCGGCATCTTGGCTAGCAATATACTTTTCAGATTTCGTTGTCTCCACAAGTAAATCTTCCTCTAACAATTCAATAGAAACGCCTTCCACATCTAACACAACTTTGCCGTTGGCCTTTAGCTCTCTAACATAAGCTGTGCCATCGCCATTACGAAGCATTTCATTGATCTTAGGAAGTAGCTTACCGCATTTTGGTCCAACAGTCTTTAGATTTGGTTTTACATTGTATGAAACAAACTCACTTGCATCTTCCACAAATTCAATCTCTTTAACATTTAATTCTTCTTTGATAATGTAGTAATATGCTTCGTCTAATTTTCTCTTTGTTCCAACATATGCCTTAGATAGTACTTGTCTATTCTTAATGTTAGAAACATTTCTGCAAGACCTACCAAGTGTTACAATATCAAGAACTAATTCCATATTCTCTTCTAGCTTCTTATCAATATACTCTTGATTTGCTACTGGAAAGTCGCATAGGTGAATACTTTCCGGTGCATTTTTATCCAAGTTTACAACCAAGTTTTGATAAATTTCCTCTGTCATAAATGGCACGAATGGTGCGCAAACTTTTGCCAAAGTTACTAAACAAGTATATAGCGTCATATACGCATTAATCTTATCTTGCTCCATTCCCTTTGCCCAGAATCTATCTCTACATCTTCTGACATACCAGTTAGAAAGTTCGTCTACAAAATCTTGGATGGCTCTTGAAGATTCTGTGATACCATAGTTTGTCATTGATTCGTCCACGAACTGTATCAAAGAATTTAATTTTGATAAAGCCCATTTATCCATTTGCGAAAGCTTCTCGTATTCTAACTTGTAATCCATTGGATTAAACTTGTCAATATCGGCATACAAAACATAGAATGCATAAGTATTCCAGAACGTACCCATAAACTTTCTTTGATATTCGCTCACACCATCGTCATAAAATCTTGTAGGAAGCCAAGGAGCGCTGCTTGCGCAGAAATACCATCTTACCGCGTCGGCACCTTGCTTATTAAGTACCGACCAAGGGTCTACGACATTTCCTTTGTGCTTGCTCATTTTTAATCCGTCTTTATCTTGCACGTGGCCTAATACTAAGCAGTTTTCAAACGGAGACCTATCAAAGATTAGCGTTGAAATTGCCATCAATGTATAGAACCATCCTCTCGTCTGGTCGATTGCTTCACTAATAAATTGTGCTGGGAAATGTTTCTCAAACAATTCTTTATTCTCAAATGGGTAATGATATTGTGCGAAAGGCATAGAGCCAGAGTCAAACCAGCAGTCAATAACATAAGGTACTCTGTGCATTTCTTTGCCACACTCGTCGCACTTAATCGTAATCTCGTCAATGTATGGTTTATGAAGTTCAATATCCTCAGGAACATTGTTACCTAATTTCTTAAGTTCTTCAATACTTCCAATCGTGTGGAAATGACCACATTCGCATTCCCATACTGGAAGTGGTGTGCCCCAATATCTAGAACGAGATAGTCCCCAGTCGATAACGTTCTCTAGGAAGTTACCAAATCTACCATCCTTAATATTTTCAGGCATCCAATTAACTGTATTATTATTCTTAACAAGTCTATCACGAAGTGCAGACATCTTGATAAACCAAGTATCAATTGCATAGTAAAGAAGTGGTGTGTCA
Organism: Clostridia bacterium; assembly: GCA_017469545.1. GTDB lineage: Bacteria > Bacillota > Clostridia > TANB77 > UBA1234 > RGIG4465. Next base: position 17,836 of record JAFUGE010000008.1, on the reverse strand, counting down.
CATCTCCAGCAGAAAGGATATGAATGTTCAAAAGGAATTGCTTCGAATAGTAATCCTCTCTCTTTCAAATCGTCAAGCACTAATTTATCTGCATCTTTTACAAAAGTGCCAGCCCACTCGCCAGTCTCTTTTGTATAATTACCTTGTTCGTCAACTAACTGAATAAATGGTAAATCATTATCTCTTCCCACTCTTGCGTCGTCTTCACCAAAAGCAGGCGCAATGTGAACAATACCAGTACCATCTGTAAGTGTTACATAGTCGTCTGCCACTACAAACCAAGCTCTCTTATTTGGCTTTGCAAAATCATATAATGGTTCGTAATCTGTATCGATTAGTTCGGCACCTAAGCATTTTCTTACAACTTCAAATTCTTCTTTGATAACGCTAGAAGCCAATGCTTCCGCCAAAATATATTTTGTACCATCTTGCACTTTTACTACAACGTACTCTTCGTGTGCATTTACGCAAAGCGCTGTATTAGATGGAAGTGTCCAAGGAGTCGTTGTCCAAGCTAGAATATACGTATTCTCCTCGTTCTTCACTTTAAACTTTGCAATACAAGATGTCTCTTTCACATCTTTATATCCTTGTGCCACTTCATGTGAAGAAAGCGATGTACCACATCTTGGGCAATAAGGCACAACTTTATGGCCTTTGTATAACAAACCCTTATCAGAAATTGTTTTTAAAGCCCACCAAACTGACTCAATATAATTATTCTCGTATGTAACATATGGGTTATCCATATCCGCCCAGAAACCTACTCTGTCGCTCATTTCTTCCCATTCGTGCTTATACTTCCAAACACTTTCTTTACATTTCTTAATAAATGGTTCTACACCATACTCTTCAATTTGAGGCTTACCATTAATACCAAGCATCTTCTCTACTTCCAATTCTACTGGAAGTCCATGCGTATCCCAGCCAGCTTTTCTTGGCACTTCATAGCCTTTCATTGTCCAAAATCTAGGCACAACATCTTTAAAAACCCTCGTCTCAATGTGACCTATATGAGGCTTGCCATTCGCTGTTGGAGGCCCATCATAAAACATAAAAGTCGGATGTCCCTCTCTTAATTTCACACTCTTCTTAAAAATGTCATTCTTCTTCCAGAAATCAACGACACTCTTTTCTCTTTCGACAAAATTCAAATCTGTAGAAACTTTGCTGTATAAATTTCCTTTTGCACAATTGTCACACATTTTAATTTATCTCCTTTCTTTTTTATTTCAAATTCATTTTTCTCCCAGGCTGTCCGTTATAATTAAATTTGCACTTTATTTCGTAGCGGCGGTCATTGACCGCCATGGCGCACATTGTGCGCCGCTACATAAAACAAAAAAGCTTTGTCCTAGATTATAGGACAAAGCTTTAAATATACTTTGTTTATTACCACCTACATACTAAATCATATGCGTTTCCAATAACGAGGAACAACCGTTAAAACTTACTTAAAATTTCAGCTTTAAAACTCAAAGGTGATTTTCTGCATTCTCTCCACTACCAGGCTTTCACCATCCCCAGCTCGCTCAAAGTATCAAAAAACACATACTCTCCTTTTCAACGTCTCTTTCTATCAACATCATGAACATTATATCACAAAAAAATCAAAAGTAAATACCTAAAATATTTATTTTTGCTTTTCACATCCGTTATTTGTCCCGGGCTGTCCGTTGGTCACCCTTCGGGCGCCCAGCCGTGGCTTCGCCTTTTCACCCCGGCACGAAATAACTACTTCAGATATTTTGTAGCATCCGTCCTATACACCATCACTGCTGGTATAATTCCCGCTAGCACGCTTAATAGCACTGCACCAATTAGCACAAAAATTTCTGATGTTTGCACTGAAAAGCCACTAATATTGATTCCATAGTTGACTGCTGTATAATTTCCCGCAATGCCAATGGCTAAGTGCGCAATGACAAATCCTAGAATTGCCCCAATCAAAGCAATGATAAGGGTTTCCAATAAAATTGTTAAAAATACAGTTTTTCGATTAGCACCTAATGCCCTCAAAATCGAAATATCTTTTCTTCTTTCAATCGAAGCCGAAAGCATCGTTGTAAATAGTACAATGACAGATAAGAAAATCGAAACATACGCAACAAGTGTCACAATTACTTCTCCCGCATTTAACGTCACAAGTAATCTTCTAAGTGTTGCCGCAGGGTTAATCGCCTGTATGTCTGCATTTTTGCTTAATTCATTCGTCACTAGCACTTGGTTGGCTAAGCTTGTTGTTTTGACTAATAACGCAGTAATCAAATCTTCACTCGAAGTCGTGCCGTGGCCACTCGTAGTATGTTCCTCTTCCTCGTGCTCCATTTCTTCTGCCATTAGCGTTTCTTCGTCGTGTTCTTCTCCCTCTTCGTGATCGTGGTCATGCTCCAGTCCATGCACAGCCCAAACGCTTTGAATATCTGTATAAATAACAGTATCACTTGGTGTTTTGGTTTGTGCTAAAATTCCCACAACCGTATATTTAAAATCTGCGTGCTCGTGGCCACCTGATTCCGTAAGTCCGTGCATTCCAGAGAAAGTACTGCCAATGCTAAGCCCTGTAGCTCTCGCTACGGTAGAGCCAATGACAACATCGCCCTCTTTTTCAAAAAGCGTTCCCGCTTTTAATTCATAGCCATCGTCAAAAAAGTCTGTCGATGTTCCAATGATTTTATAACCATTATAATTGTCACCCATACCAATCGGTACCACTTTCACAATTCTACTATCTTTCTGTAAATTCTCGTAATAGGAAATGTTGATATTTCCAATAGGATTATCGTAGTAGAACATCGAGCTAAGCACAAGCTGCGTTGCACTTCCATTGGCGCCCACCAAAATATCATAAGTGCCCGCATTTTCAACCACATTGCTCTTTAGCTGCGCCGTTAAATTTTGCACCATAATAATCAGCATCACGCTCACAAGAATCGAAAATATCGTCAAGAAATTTCTCAATTTTTTTGAAAGTATATTCGTTTTGATAAATTGTAATATCATTTTATCACCTCATTCAATTCTTCAATATTGATTACCTCGTCGAACATATCTAGTTGCGAATTGTTATGCGTAATCACAATCAATGTGGCCTTTTCCTCTTTTGCAATCTCTTTAATCAATTCCATAATCTTCGCGCCATTCTTATAATCCAAATTTCCGGTAGGCTCGTCCGCCAAAATCACGTCCGGCTTATTTACGATGCTTCTCGCAATCGCTACTCTCTGCTTCTCACCGCCAGAAAGTGTTTTCACCTTTTGATTAATCTTCTCTCCCATTCCCACTTTCTTCAAAATATCTTTTGCAAGCTCATTCATTTCTTTTTTAGAATATCTCTTGGAAAACGACATTGGAAGTAAAACATTTTGAAGCGCCGTAAAATCCGGAAACAAATTAAAATCCTGAAAAATATAGCCAATGTGATTAGCGCGGAACAAGTCTCTCTCCACTTCCGTTAACGTAGTTAAATCAACGTCATTGACTTCAACGGTTCCCTCGGTAGGCGTAATCATTCCAGAAATTAAATTGAATAGCGTCGTTTTTCCGCAACCAGAAGAACCAATAAACGCAACGTGCTTGCCATCTTCAATCGAAATCTTTTTCAATTTAAGCGCCTCAATTTCCGTCCCATTATCATAATATTTCATACGTAAATTTTTTAAATTTATCATAATAATCTCCTTTTTATTAATTCGAAGAATAAGTGTATATTCCAGTAATTAAACGGTGCATTGCACCGTTTAATTACTCACGAAGTTTATTATTCCACTGATTAAACTGATCAAACAATGCTAAATTTGCTTCTCTATATGAAACAAGTTCGTTATATGCCGCAAATTTCTGTTCTTCTGTCATATCATTTCCTTTAATGTCTTTCACAATCGCCATTACTTTTTCAAGGATTGGAATTTCCTCGTTATAAATCTCAATCAATTCATTATTTAGTGCAGCAAGTTTTTCATTCTCTGGCTCTAAGCTTGCCACAATTTCAGGGCACTCCTTAATATATTTCACGTATGCGTCTTGTCCCGTCTGATCGGTTCCAGCCATTCCCATGCCTTCCAAATAACCAGCAAAATCAAGAGAAGAATCTGCTTTTAATTGATCAATAATTTCTACAGGATTTTCTGTATCGTAATAGAACAATAGCGTTTCCGGATTAGTTAAACTATCAATATTCATTTGTAATTGTTGAATGTCTAATATCATTCCCGCTTCGTTTAAGCTTAGATAATATGCATTTACCTCGGCGTCGCCCTCTGTTTCCTCTAAGTTTTCGATTCTATCTGCCAAAATTCTGAACTGCGTTGTATAACCAAAGCTATCTACTTTAGGCTCTACTTCCAATGTTCCATATACATTGACAGCATTTGTTCTAAACGAAATTCCCGTGCCATTTGCCATCAAAACAGTCATAACTTCAAGTTTCGTAGTATCGCCAACTGTACAGAATGGGCATACTACGTATGGCTGATTTACCAAGTAGATAAAGCTCTCGTCCACAGGGCTTTGCTCTGCCATATATCCTGTAAGCAACACTTTTTGTCCATTTAAAAGTTTTAGCTTTTGAGAGACATCTTTTACGGTACGCTCCGTCTCATACATATCTGTAAATTTGATTTCTGTGTACTGCGATTTATCGATTTTCCCTAATTGAGTTGCTAAAACAACTGCTCCCACAATTACTACAATCCCAATCAAAAGCCAAACAAGTAATTTGGTCACTTCATTATTTTTCTTTTTTCCTCTCGCTTGTCCCATAATTTTTATTCTCTCCATTTCATAAATTTGTAGAGGGCGCGTATTACGCGACCCGTATTTATGTCTGTGGTCTATTTGCGGGCAGCGTGATACGCTGCCCCTACATTTTTCACCCCACCACGACGAAGCGCTTTTCTATTCTTTCCTTGCCCAAATTCTTCAAAATCTCATACAAGTCTGGTGTATTTCTTCTGCCTGTTAATGCCACTCTGATAACCGTACTAATATCTCCCACGTGGCCTTTGTAACTTTCTGGATTTGCCTTATACTCTTTTACTTCACGAGCATATCCAAATTTCTCCGCCACATCTTTCATTTTGTTAAACCAAGTATCTTTGTCGTCATTCTCGTCATAGACTTTCAAATACTCTTCCAAGATTTGGTGAATTGTCTCTTTATCCGTAATTGACTGCCACTCATATTCTACTGGTTTTTCATAGAAAACTTCGTCGTACAAATATGCTAAGTTTTCTCTTAAGTCACTCCATTTTGCAATATCTTTTCTTACTTTCGTGCCAGTTCTTTCAATGTTCAAAATATTAATCGTAAAGTCTTTGTGTTTTTCCATTAGCTCAGCAAGCTCTGTATCAAATTCTTTTGCCCATTCTAAGCCCTCGTTATAGATCTTCTCTGCTGTAAAAGTAGCAATCGTATTTTTCGATACATCACTTAATTTTACTAAATCTAGCAGTGCGCCACTAGAGCTAATCTTGTGCGGGTCTACTTTAAATTCCGAAAGTGGTGCATGTGGATTTTGTTTTCTCCAATTTTCAAAATTAGAATTTAGAATATTCATTAAGTAATCGATAACTGCTTCCTTTGGAATACCATTATCTTTATAATACGAAGCCGCTGCCTCTGGGTCTTTTCTCTTACTAATCTTTCTCTTGCTGCCTTCGTCTTCTTTCATAATCGTAGGCGTATGAATGTACTGTGGCATTTCAAATCCTAGTACTTGGAATAATTGTACGTGAAGAGGAATCGAAGAAACCCACTCTTCGCCTCTGATAACGTGCGTCGTTCTCATTAGGTGATCGTCTACCGCGTGTGCAAAATGATATGTTGGAAGCCCGTCCGACTTAATCAAAACGATATCTTGTACATTTTCTGGAAACTCGATATTTCCTCTAATCATATCTTTAAACTTAATCTTTCTACTCATACTGCCAGGCGACTTAAGTCTTATGACATATGGCTCGCCGTTCTTTACTCTTTCCATCATTTGTTGCTCGCTTAATTTTCTACAAACCGCAAACTCGCCATAATATCCCGGAACGACTTTCATTTTCTCTTGTCTTTCTCTAATCGCATCTAACTCTTCTTGAGAGCAAAAGCAAGGATAAGCCAGTCCTCTTTCGATTAACGACTTCGCATAGCATTGATAAATGTCTTTTCTTTTGCTTTGAATATATGGGCCATAATTTCCCTTTTCTTCTGTCTCGTTAATAGCGCCCTCGTCAAACTCAATGCCGAAAACTTTAAGGCCATTAATGATTACATTGATGCCGTCGTCAATCTCTCTTTTGCCATCCGTATCTTCAATTCTTAAATAACAAACGCCATTTGTTTGGTCTGCCAATCTTCTATCTAAATTCGCTCCAAAAAGAGAACCAATATGGATAAATCCTGTAGGGCTAGGTGCAAATCTCGTAACCATTGCTCCCTCAAGCAAATCTCTCTTCGGATACATCTTCTCATAATCTTCTGGTGTTTTTGTGATATTAGGAAATATTAAATCCGCTAGTTCTTTACTCATATCTCTTACCTCCGTATGTTTTAATCGGTTTTTAGTCTATCACACTTTATTCCTATTTTCAAGGGGGGAATATGTGAAAAGTATGTGTTCTCGCTCCTCTATGCAATTTGTGGGCTAAAAAATGGCGCCCGCATGGGGCGCCGTTTTGTTGTATGATTTATAGCCAGTAGAATCTGTAAATAATGGCTGAAGCTTCTGCTCTCGTCATATATCCGTCTGGTCTAAATGTTCCGTCTGTATAGCCGTTAACAAGACCTCTTGAAACTGCTTGGATTAGTAAAAGCTCGTCCATGTTACTTATGTTCTTCGTATCAGAAAAATTAATGATACTATCGTCTCTTTCTAAGTCTGTCTTTAAGATGTTTAAGTCTGCTAGTGCTACAATTCTTACCATTTCAAGTCTCGAAATCGGCTCGTCAACATTATCTAGTGTAACAGAACCTTCGCTAATTACATTGTACTCCTCTGCTAATCTTACGTATGGAGCAGCCCAATGGTCAAAATCCGTGTCAATTTCGTCCAAATTTACACTTTGCGATAAAATAGTAGAAATAACAAGCTTAATATACTGGCCTCTCGTTAAAGTTGCTTCCGGCTGGAATGTGCCGTCTCCCATACCATTAATGATTCCTTGACTCGTTAGGAAATCAATGTATTGGTATGCCCAATGTTCTGTTTGTACATCAGTAAATTTCGATTCCTCTGCAAAGCAAAAGCCCAAAGAAAGCATACTAATTATCAAAATTAATGAAATAATCTTTTTCATTTGTTACCTCCAAATTATTTTTATATTGCGGGTGGCGTGCTACGCCACCCCATTTGTAGGGGCAGCGTAGCACGCTGCCCGTTTCATCCGTAATCGGCAAAGCCTCAACGGCTTCTTTAGCTACGCAAACCTCTTTCTTTGTATTAGTGCTGACAAAAAACTTTGTTTTTTGTCTTTTCTGTTAGTGCTCTTGTTTTTGCGTAGCTTCGCATAAGTCATCCGTAATCGGCAAAGCCTCAACGGCTGACTTTAGTGTGTTCCTGCAACCTCATAATCCTTATTGATGCTTTGGCCTGCTTCATAAATGGCTACTGGATAATATCCGTTTGATACGTCTATTGTCTTGTCAAATGAAGCTTTGTATGCTGTTGTTGGGAAATGTACGGTTACGTTATTTCCACTAAATGCTGTATTCTCTTTCTTCCACTGTGTTAAATCATATGCTAGATATGCATTTCCGCTCTCGTCTAATGACTCAATCTTAAATCTTACTACAATGTATCCATTCGTATAAGTTGTCTTTCCATCACTAGATTTTACTGTCAATGTTGACGGAAGTTTATACTCTGCATACCAATGACCTAGCGAATTGACAATTGCATTTTCTGCCATACTTACTGTAGATGCCTTGCTGTAATACTCACTAACAGCGGATGTGACATAGTTTAAGTTTCTTGCTGTTACGTTCATAACTGTGTAGTTGTTGTTTGCAAATGTATTACCAATTCTATGTGCTTCTGCTTTTGTTAAATCAGATGCTGCATAATTAGCAAATGGCATTCTTAAAGTATTTGGAAGTGTTAATGTTGCATAGCTTCCAAAATCTCTCGAAACCGTTGAGTCGAAGTTCTTGTATGCATTTCTAACATTAGCATATCCCGATATGCCTGATGCCAACGTTTCGCTTAATCCTTTTAATTGAATAGCTTTTTGCATTTCTGTTAAAACTTCTGTAGTCCTTCTTGTATTCTTGTTAAGTGTTGTAGCAAAGTTATTTCCAGTAGCAGTAGCCGTAATTAAGCCATTTGTACCAGCAAATTCTTGCTCGCCTTGACCTTGCACATAGTATTTAAATACAACGTTATTTTGCTTATTGCCGTCTTTGTCATAATACTCAAGCATTGGTGTAATTCTGATTTTGTCTGACTTCAAGCCCTTTGTATTCACACTGAATAAGAATGTGCTTCCTAATTTAATGCCATATCTGTATGCTGTATTTTGCGTTGTAATTGCTGAATTTGTTGGCAAAGTAGATACGTTAGAATTTACTCTGCTTTGTCCGATTGGAAGTGTATCTGCCTTGTATTCCTTGCCACTATTGCTTCCACCAAACATTGAAGATTGCCACATCGTGTCGCCTTCTAATGTTGTTACTGTGAAGTCATATAGTCTTCCAATAACACCAATATCTAATACAGCGCTATCATATACGGTTCCGTCTGGAGCAACTATCTTTATCGTAGTTTGTCCTTTATATGATTGCTCGATAATCCATGATGGAAGTCTAAATGCATATGCATCTGTTGCTCTCGTGCCAGAGCCTCTTGTCTCTATTACAAATTCTGTATTTGCTTTCTTAAATTCGCCATTATAATATACATCAAATGGGAATTTAATTCTTACTGTTGAGCCAGCAGGCGCAACATCTAAGTTTGCTATTGTTCTTTCAATCTCAAATACTTCGTCCAAAATAATGATATCTAGTCCATAGTATGGGCTTCTTGTATTATTTGGATTATTTGGATTGCTTGGGTCCGTTGGTGTTGGTTTGTCTGTTGGTGGGTTAACACGTGCCGTGATGGTTGGTGTTTTTCTATAAACAAACACAATCTCTATCGGCTTACAATTACCCGTTACCGTAACAGTGCTTCTATTTGCTACTGGGCTTCCAGAATCTATCTTAGATTCTTTAAATACATATCCGCTAATCTCTATTGCATTTTCTGTAACATTCGTCCCTTTTGGTAATTCAATGCCCGTCTTGCTTGGACTAATCTCATTTCCAGCCTCGTCTACATACTTAACAGTTAATGTAGGCATATATACGAAGATAATTTCTACATCTTCGCCCTCGCCCCCTACTCGAACAGGATTTGTCGTAGGAGTACCATTCTTTGTTACTTCCTTCAATACATATCCTGGAATCGTTGGTGCTGTTTCGTTTGTTGGTGATGTTGGCAATGGCTTCGTTACTTCTGGATAGCCAGGGATTGGATTGCCATTTTCGTCCACATATTTTACTATCAAGTTAACTTTATCGTAGTAATATGTAATCGTAACATCTTTTCCTGCTTTAATATCACTTCCACTCATACTAATCGAAGAGCCTTCAGCAATAACCTTTAAAACTCCAATTCCCCCTGTAAAGTCTCCAAGTGTACTTATCTCTACTCTAATCAAATGGCTATATCCTTTTGCCAAAGCTTCATTCTCTCTAGAATAAGCATAGGTATTATCTCCCATTACAATACTTGTCGTTTGCGCTGGGAAAAGAGCTGTCTCATCGCCGGTATTTGTATCAACTCCTATCCATTCTACTCTAACATTAATTCTCTTAGCTTTTTCATAATAGAAAATTAATTCTCTATTGGAACCATTATCTGGTACACTCTCACGATATAATGTTGTTTTATCTGTATACTTCTGCGACTCAGTAGTTTTTACTCCATCAAGCGTTGCATATTTATTCCTATAGTCGCCTGTTAACGTTAGAGAAGGCTCTCTCGTCAATGGAAGATTCTTGGTCACAACCGACGTACCTGCCATCAAATTTCCCGTACTTAAATCAACATGCTTAATAGTAATTGTTGGGCTAACATAGGTATAGTAATGCACTATTGTTATATCTCCTGTAACGCTCGTTATCGTTACAGGTACTGACGTATAACCTGGTGTATTAGAGTATCTGTAATTTCCTATTGTAGAAGGTACCGTTCTTCCTGCATACGGTTGTCCTGACGTTACTGCATTTGATATTGATGGTTGAATTTCCGTTTCTCTACCAGAAGCATCTCTATAGATATACTTTTCTGTTACTGTATAAACAGTAGGCGTTACGTTTGGACCTGGGTCTGAAGAAAGGCCACCACCAGCCGTGTATCTTTTTACAAAAGTCTGACCAGCTATTGTTAATACAAGAGAAACTCTACCTGAAGTAGGTAAACCGCTATATGTAATTGTACTTCCTGATATAGTTGCTCTGACAGCACGTGTTCCCCCTGTAGCACCTCCATACTCAAGCTGTGCAGTATATGAAGAACCAGGACGTATAGCCGCAATTGCACTATGCCAAGTAGCATTATGGGCTGTATATGTGTGATACGTACAAGCTAAAGCATAAGAATTACTATCAAGTACACCATTAATTCTTTGAGTCAATTTACCACTTGTCCAGCTTCTGTTTCCAGGGTCACCAGGTGTATACGCCGACCAATCAGGTAAGTTGTTAACGTCACCACTAATAGTAATTGCCGTGCCACAAACTTTGCACTTTCCGCTATTATCAAATATATGTGTTGTATAGGCAACCTTTGATCCTCCGGATGTCGTCACATCACGTCCATTATTGTATTTACGTCCGCACACACACGTATGATTTGACGAACTATAGGAATGTGATTGCGTTCGACTCTCATATCCATAGTCGCTGCCACAACTACAACTTCTCCAGTGATATGATTCCCAAGAAGTATTATATTTTCCAGCAGCATTATGTGCTTCTGTTTTTGCATATGAACAACCCGTGCAATCCCTAAAATGCTTTCCTACAGGAGCATCATCATCCATATATGCACTTCCAAATGTATGTTTAGCTGATGTATTAGGCTGTTGGTATCCACAAGTTCTACATGCTTTCCAGTGCCATGTAGAATCGTATTTTGTTATGTATGAGTGTGTAGTTAAAGTATCCCTTGCACCGCAACTACATTCATACCAATGATATGTCGCATCTGATTTTAAAATAGTATAACTATGCGTATGCGATACATATCCACACTTTGTACACTTACCATTGCTCATGGTGTGATCTTCATTTTTATTGGTTAATGTTTTACCACAGCTTTTGCATACTACTTTTGTTCTGTGTTTCGTCAAACTAACATAGTTATATGTAGTGTTCTTATTTGGATGCTCACATTCACCATATTGAGTAACTGGTCCCGCATAAGACGCCACTCCCATTGCTAATAATAGCGTCACTATTAGCGTCAAAAATAAAAAAATCTTCTTTCGCATTTCTCTTTTTCCCTCCTTAGTATTTTTCACAAATATTTTATCGTATTGCCACTTTAAAAGCAACAAAAAAGGACAAAAATTTTTGTGAATTTTTGTCCTTCCGTAAGTAATTTTGTCATGCAAGTATTCTTCTATATTTTTATCGTCTCGACGTCATGCCTATTCCGATAATTTCATTGCTGCAAAGAATCCTACGGCAAAAGTGATTACACTTGCGATTGCCGTGCCTAAAGTAATGCCAGCAAACGGCACCGGCAAAAGAATGGCTACTGGCGACGCAACGACTAGCCCAATAATGCCCCAATATGTAGCGTTTGGATATTTCCTTAATAAAAATTCAATAATTTTAGCAATCACAAAAATTCCTACAAGCACGCCAATTCCAAATGGCACCAATATCTTCATTGCTGTCAATACTTCTGCCATATGAAATGCTAGAAGCGATTTCACAAACTGATTAATCGTCTGAATAATGACTTCATAGTAGCCAAGCATCATTAAAACCATCGAACCGCTTACACCTGGTACCACCATGGTTCCCGCAGAAATAAATCCCAGCACAAACATCAGCAAAATTGAACCGACGCCAAACGAAATTTCTGTCACAGCATTATCTCCGGCCGTAAAAAATGTTGTAAAAAGAATCAGTGATACAAGTAGCACAAACGAAATCAAATGTGTTACTTTAAACTTCTCATTCTCCACTTTTTTAATAATCGCTGGTAACCCGCCAAGGATAAGCCCTAGGAATGCCATCACTGTCGGAATTTGAAACTTTTCAAAAAGCATTTCAATTAAAAAAGCAAGCCCCAAAACGCCAACTACAATGCCAATCACATACGGCAATAACGTCATAACGCTATTTTTAAAATCCTTTCGCAAATTGTTAATCGCGCTAACTACCTTATCATATATTCCCATCGAAACAGCAATGGTTCCACCACTCACGCCAGGAATGACATTAGCCACGCCAATCAAAACACCACGCAAAACATCCTTGATAAAGTCCATAAAAACTCCCCCTAGAATCATTGTTTCATATCTGTAGGGGCAGCGTACCACGCTGCCCGCTATTTAAATATGTCACAGCAATATGTGTAACGGGCGGCGTATTACGCCGCCCCTACAGTTTACATCTCTACTTCACTAATAATTGGTATCACCATCGGATTCCTCTTCGTCTTCGAATAAATATAATCGTGCAAATCGTCCTTAATCATACTCTTAATTGTCGACCATTCTTTCGTTTTGCACTTTTCCAAGCTCTTTTTCGCCACTTTCTCAATCTCGTCCATCAAGTCTTCTGATTCTCTTACATAAACAAATCCACGTGAAATAATATCTGGTCCAGCCAAAATTTCTCCGCTGTGAGAATCCATCGTAAGCGCCACAACAATCAATCCCTCTTCTGATAAATGCTGTCTATCACGAAGTACGATATTGCCGACATCACCAATACCTAATCCATCAATTAATACTCTTCCTGATGGCACAGTTCCCGTCACTTTGCAGAAATCCTTATCTAATTCTAGCACTTTACCATTGGAAAGTAATACAATATTTTCTTCGTCTACGCCCACTTTTTTCGCTGTTTCTGCGTGTGCCCTTAAATGCCTAAATTCTCCGTGAACTGGAATAAAGTACTTCGGCTTTACAAGCGAAAGCATCAATTTTTGCTCTTCCTGGCACGCGTGGCCCGAAACGTGTACATCCGCAATCGAATGATAGATTACGTCTGCGCCAATCTTAAACAAATCGTCAATCACGTTAGAAACCAATTTCTCGTTTCCTGGGATTGGATGCGCCGAAATAATGACTAAGTCGTCTTTCGTAATGACTACTTTTTTGTGACTTCCCGAAGCCATTCTAGAAAGTCCCGACATCGTCTCCCCTTGGCTACCCGTAGTGATTAGCACAAGTCTTTCTGGTGCATACGAATCAATATCGTCAATATCAATTAATACGCCTTCTGGGATGTCCAAATAACCTAAATCTTTGGCTACCGTCATGACGTTTAGCATACTACGCCCTGAAATAGCGACTTTTCTGTTATTCTCCATCGCTGCATTGACAATCTGCTGTACACGGTGGATATTCGAAGCAAATGTTGCCACGATAATTCTCTTTTTACAATCCAAGAAAATCTCGTCAAACACTTTTCCTACGCTACTTTCAGACATTGTATAGCCCGGTCTTTCGGAGTTAGTACTATCCGACATTAGCGCCAAAACTCCCTTAGAGCCTAACTCTGCAAGCCTTGCAAAATCCATTACTTTTCCGTCAATCGGCGTAAAGTCTATTTTAAAGTCACCCGTATGAATGACTGTACCCACTGGCGTATGAATGGCAATCGCAACGGAATCCGCAATACTGTGGGTTGACTGAATAAATTCCACTTTGAAATTACCAATCGTAACAATATCGCCTGCTTTGACGCACTTCATTGCCGTTTGTCTTACTAATTTATGCTCTTCCAATTTCGTCTGAATTAACCCAAGCGTCAATCTTGTCGCATAAATTGGCACATTAATTGCTTTCAAAACATACGGAATCGAGCCAATATGGTCCTCGTGTCCGTGCGTAATTACAATTGCTTTTAATCTTTCTTTATTCTTCTCTAAGTACGTGATATCAGGCATTACCAAGTCAACGCCAAGCATTTCGTCTTCTGGGAAAGCAACGCCGCAATCAAGCAAAATCATATCGTCGCCGTACTCAAAAACTGTCATATTCTTTCCGACTTCTTCTAGCCCTCCAAGTGGAATAATCTTAAGTCTCTCTCTCTTAATATTCTTGCTCTTAGGGTTAGTAAGTCTTTCTTCAATGACTGGCGCCATCTTCTTTGCCTTTTCTGGATTGCTTTTATTTCTCCTATGCTTTTGATTATTATTTTCCTTCACGGCTTCTACTGCATTCTCATTTTTGGCTTGCTCTTTTGCCTTTGGCACGTTCTTCTCTGCCTTTCCTTCCGCGCTATTCTTATGTTTTACCGGTCTTCTATAGTTATTTCTTCTTTGTGGCTTTCTTTGTTCCACATTATCATTTGTCTTTAATTCTTCTGTCAAAATAATTCTCCTTTCAATTTTCCAATCTGTAATATTTCATTTCTGGGTTCTTCTCCATTCTCTCTAGCCACCAATACAAATCGCATTCTACTTCTTTGTTGCCGCCTCTCGCGCGGACACGAGGCAAGCGCATTAGATTCACGTCTTCATTGCTTACTGGCAAAGCAGGATTTGCCCCCACTAATAAAACTACTTTATTTTCATAGCGAGTCCCCTCGTACTCGCCACTTCTAATATAGTCAGCATATTCTTTGGATGTTATTCCGAACGGAAGTGCCAAAGTATCCACCACATATCCATTGGCATTTTCAGCCACATCTTTTACCACGACGCCAATCTCCTTTTGAATTTCGTCGATAGACGCCTTGCTAAAATTAACGTGCGTATTCGTATGATTACCAATTTCAAACCCTTTATCAATCAAGTACTGAAGTTTTTGTGCACGCGTTCCCGTACTTCCAAAATATCCCGTACCATTAATAAAGAAAGTCCCATTTAGCCCGAAATCAGGATGCTCACGATAAAATCTTTCCATCACGCCCACAGCAGACTCTGGATCTGCAATCAAACTGCCATCCTCCGCTTCTATCAAATGAAACTGCCCTTTACTTCCGTCGTCAAAAGTAAACACAATCGGCGTACAACCCACTGGAACCTTCATTTCATTGTTCAAATAATCGTGAAGCGAAACGCTACGATAACCGTGCTCGTAAAGATACTCCAAATCTTGATAAAAATTGTCAAACGACCTCGTCCACTCGTCGCTTTCCGTCCCACTCGTGAACTTATGATACATCGCTATGATAATTTTACCCGATTCGTTATAATGATAAACCTCAGGAACAATAATTTCTTCAGGCTCATTTTCTTGGAGCACGCTGTGCTCCGCTACATTCTCTTCCTGACTTTCTATATTTTGCTGTCCTTCCTCAATTGTCTTACCTGGTTTTTTTCCGTTCTCACAACCAACGAAACAAAGTATAGCACAAATTCCCATTATTGTCAACATAATTATCTTTTTCATAGATAAATCCCCCTTTTTATGAACCATAGGGGCCGCAAACTATTCTTGTTTACTGCCCCTATAAACTACTCTACTCCCTCATTGGACTCCGTATTTACCTGTTCTTGTTCCATCTTCTGTTGCTCTTCTAATAATTTCGCCTCATACTCCTCGTCGCTAAGCCAAGTCGCCTGCTGCAAAGCATCGTAGCAATACTTATTGCTTGGATCCCACAAAATTAGCTCGTCAATTCTTAAGTCGAAGCAAGCCTGAATTTGACTTTGCACTTCAGCTGTTCCATACGTTAAATAATTTCCACTGCCAAGCCAAGATGCTGTAAAATCTTGAAGATATGGCCTAATCATTGCACTGTGCTCTGTGCTAGGAATTGCTTCTTCTATCCTTGCCTTTGCATCCTTTAAAGCGCCATAAACCGTGTGATACGGGTCTTTGTCTGGCTTTGGAATTTTATATTCATTATAGGCATAATGTGATGGATAAACCATCGGACAAATCACATCCACAATCTTCGCAATTCTTGCAAAATCCTGCCCAATATTTTCAAAATCCCCGGCCCTCTTTGTCGTAATTCCAAACACATCCGCAGAAATCACTACGTGATATGGCTCCATTTCTTCCATTACTTTGCTCAAAAAGCCCGCAATCACGTCTGCCTTCGTTTTGGTATCTGAATCAAAACCAAACGCAATCTGCTTTACCTTTCCCTCCGAAGATGGAAAACGGATATAATCAAACTGTATCTCGTCAAAGCCAAGCTCTGCCGCCTCTTCCGCAAGCGCAATAGGGTATTCCCAATACTTGGTATTGTATGGGTTTGGCCAGTTATTTCCCGAATAATCTTTCCAAAGTGTGCCATCCGCATACTGGTAGGCCACTTCCGTCTTACTTTTCGCATATAGTGGGTCTTTAAAAGTCACAATTCTGCCAATCACATAAATATCATTATCGTGAAATTCTTGGATTACGTCTCTCACATTACTAATCATTTTCTGCGAAGCTTTAATGTCCACTGCATCCTGTACTTCCGAATCATACGAAAGTCTACCTGCTTCGTCCTTAATATCAATGACAACGCCATTAAAACCATTTTCTTTCAAATTCGTAATTGTACTCTCTCGCTTCGACTTCGTGCCCGCAGACCAACCAGTTAAATATACGGCCCTTACTTTCGTCTCTTTTTTTGTGACGATTGGATCTTCTGTCTCTTGCGTATCATTTTTTTCGTTCTCATTCTCATTTTCGCTGACAGGTGGGTTATCTATCTGAATTTCCGTATTCTCCTTGTCACGACTATGTTTCACTTGAAGAAGTCCCAAAACGACTCCTAAAACAATTGCCAAAAGAATAATTAATACAACCAAAAACTTTTTATTCATACCCCTTCCCCCCATCAATTAAAGTTTATCTTAAATCATCCGAAAAAACAATAAGAAAAATGAAATCTTCTCCAATTATAAAATGATTTTTTTCGCCAATATATTGACTTTTAAAAGATATTAGGGATATAATACGTGTAGAAATATCTTTAGGAGGTAGGCACTTGTTAGAAGATTTGCAAAAACAATATGATTTCGACATAGACAAATTTGATATTACTGACGAAGATCGACTAACTATCAAGAGAATCAGAAGTGGCGACATTTCTGCTCGTAACGAATTATTGAAAAAATACGAGAGACTTGTTGAAAAAATAGCAGGAAAATACTTTATTGCCGGTGGAGATAAAAATGATTTATCGCAAGAAGGTATGGTTGGATTATTAAACGCAATTGATGGATTCAGCTTAGATAAAGACGTTCCTTTTAGTGCATTTGCTAGCACTTGCATCAAAAGAAAAATCGTGACAGCCATCAAAAATTCCACAAGGCAAAAGCACATTCCGCTTAACTCCTCTATTTCCCTAACGCAAGAAGCGTTTGGTGACTCAGAGGACGGCCGACAAGTCATGGACATGATTGAAATTGCTACTCCAGACGTAGCTGATACCATTGCTGCAAAAGAAATGCTTTCTCAAGTCTATGCCAAAATGGGTTCTGTCTTAAGCCCGTTAGAAAAAGACGTTTTTCGTTATCGATTAAACGGATATTCCTACGAGCAAATGGCCAAACTTATCGGCACGACAGAAAAAGCAGTTGACAACGCCGTACAACGTATAAAAGGCAAAGTTACTAAGCATATTATAGGTAGCGACGAACTAGAGATATAATAAAAGCTGCTTATATAGCTCA
>JAFUGE010000007.1 GCA_017469545.1 Clostridia bacterium | reverse complement strand
TTAAGATTAGAGATAAACGAAAAGACAGAAAATGAATTGATCAGTTTTCTTGGGCAAGAAAATGTGAAGTGGGAATGAGAGCGAATTTTGGTATGCCAGAGAACTGCAACAAGTTTTAGACTATAAGGAATGGAGAAAATTCGATAACGTTATTGAAAAGGCGAAACTAGCATGTGAAAATAGCGGAAATAGTGCAATTGAACAATTTGTCGACGTCGACAAGTTGTCAAAACGTGCAAATAATGCAGAGGTCAAAATTAAAGATTATAAATTAACTCGTTATGCTTGTTATTTGATTGCTCAAAATGGAGATCCGCGCAAAAAGGTAATTGCTCTTGCTCAAACATATTTTGCAGTACAAACTCGAAAACAAGAAATTACAGAAAAAGAATATAGTATGCTAACGGAAGACGAAAAAAGATTTTATCAAAGAGACTTAACAAGAAAAGGTAATTACTCTCTAAATCAGGCTGCTAAGAATGCAGGAGTGAAAAATTTTGATAAGTTCCATAATGCAGGTTATAAAGGCCTATATAATGGCGAAACGGCTGACGATATTGCTAAAAGAAAAGGATTAAGGTATCGCGAAGACATTTTAGATAATATGGGCAGTGAAGAACTAGCAGCAAACCTATTCCGAATCACTCAAACGGAGTCACGATTAAAAAAAGACAAAATTCAAGGCGAAAATGAGGCAAACAAGACTCATTATAAAATTGGGAAAATTGTAAGAAATGCCATTAAAAAAGCAGGCGGAACAATGCCTGAAGATTTACCAACACCGGAAAAAAGCTTAAAGCAGTTAGAAAAAGAAAACAGGCAGAGATTAAAGAAAATTGACTAAAATAAAAAGTGACACAATTTATTATTTTTGGATTAAAAGATTGAAAGAATTAATTAAGAGGATCATTTTAAAAATTCACAAAAAATTCATTGACATTTTTAAGTAAATTGTATATGATAAATTAGCACTCGGAAATAACGAGTGCTAATTTTGCAATTTATTGTCAATTTTTTGAAGGAGGTCTTTTTATGATTAAACCATTGCTAGACAGAGTTGTATTAAAAATGGTAGAAAGTGAAGAAACAACAAAGAGTGGCATTATTCTTGCCGCAAATTCAAAAGAAAAACCACAGGTAGCAGTTGTTGTTGCAGTAGGGCCTGGCGGAAATATAGAGGGAAAAGAAGTGGTAATGCAAGTGAAAGAAAACGATAAAGTCGTTTTCGCAAAGTATGCCGGTACAGAAATTAAGCTTGATGGAGAAGAGTACATAATAGTAAAACAATCTGACATACTTGGTGTTATCGAGTAATTTTATTGTAACGCAGTTCGTTTTTCGGGGCCCTTGTTTTTCGAAGAAAAACATTTTTCGGGGACCAAAATGAATTTCTTGAGATAGCAAAAATGTGTAACATTTTTGCAGGGGACCCGAAAAACGAACTGCGTTGTTTCAAATTTAAGGAGGAATGAAATATGTCTAAACAAGTAATTTATGGAGAGGATGCTAGAAAGGCTTTGGAAAGAGGCGTTAACACGCTTGCTGATACAGTGAAAGTGACGCTTGGGCCTAAGGGCAGAAATGTTGTGTTGGATAAAAAGTTTGGTACACCACTGATTACAAATGATGGTGTGACAATTGCAAAGGAGATAGAACTTGACGACCCATTTGAGAATATGGGAGCACAATTGGTAAAAGAGGTTTCTACAAAAACGAATGATGTTGCCGGCGATGGTACGACGACGGCTACTGTTTTGGCGCAAGCTATGATTCACGAGGGAATTAAAAATGTGGCAGCTGGTGCTAATCCAATGGTAATGAGAAGAGGAATGGCGAAAGCCATTGATACGGCTGTGGAAGCCATTAAAGAGAATAGTACGAAAGTAAATGGAAAGGCTGACATTGCTCGTGTTGCTGCGATTTCTGCCAATGACGAAGCGATTGGTAATTTAATTGCAGACGCTATGGAAAAAGTTTCAAATGATGGCGTTATCACCATTGAAGAGTCTAAAACGATGGGCACGAATTTAAGTGTTGTAGAAGGTATGCAATTTGATAGAGGATACATATCTCCTTACATGGTAACGGATACTGACAAGATGGAAGCCGTAATGGATGACCCATATATTTTGATTACGGATAAGAAGATTTCTAATATTCAAGAGATTTTGCCAATTCTAGAGCAAATTGTACAACAAGGTAAGAGATTTGTCATTATTGCCGACGATGTAGAGGGCGATGCGCTTACGACTCTTGTATTAAATAAATTAAGAGGAACGTTTAACTGTGTGGCAATTAAGGCCCCTGGCTTTGGCGACAGAAGAAAAGAAATGCTTCAAGACATTGCGATTCTTACAGGAGGCGAAGTAATTACAGACGAACTTGGACTAGATTTGAAAGAGGTTCAGTTAGAGCAACTAGGCAGAGCAAGACAAGTAAAAGTCGAGAAAGAAAATACGATTATTGTGGATGGTGCTGGCGATAAAGAGGCTTTGGCACAAAGAGTAAAGCAAATTAGAAACGAACTAGAAAAGACAGAGTCTGATTTTGATAGAGAGAAGTTGCAAGAAAGACTTGCGAAATTAGTTGGCGGCGTTGCTGTAATCGAAGTTGGGGCCGCAACAGAGACAGAAATGAAAGAAAGAAAATTAAGAATTGAAGATGCTCTTTCTGCAACGCGTGCTGCTGTTGAAGAGGGCATTGTTGCCGGCGGTGGAACAGCGTATGTGAATGCGATTCCTGTTGTAGAAAAATTATTAGAAACAACAGAGGGCGACGAGAAAACTGGCGTTAAGACAGTGTTAAAAGCATTAGAAGAGCCAGTAAGGCAAATTGCGTTCAATGCAGGTCTTGAGGGCAGCGTTATTTTAGATAAAGTAAAGCAAAGCAATGTCGGAGTGGGATTTGATGCCTTGAATGAGCAGTACGTGGATATGAAGAAAGAGGGCATTATTGACCCTACGAAAGTAACTAGAAGCGCGCTTCAAAATGCAGCAAGTATTGCGGCAATGGTACTTACGACAGAGAGCTTAGTAGCAGATAAAAAAGAAGAAAAATGCTGCCACCACGATGCAGGAGCAGGTATGGGCGCTGGCATGGAAGGCATGTACTAAAGCTAGAAATTGATATTGACAAAATTTACATAAGATAGTATAATTTTGAAGTATCAATTTTACTCAATTTGGCTTTGTGCTTATTAGCAGAAAGGAGAGTTGTTTTTTGTTTTCTTCAGGTGTTGCTTTGTTTTCTAACAAATCGGGTAGGAGAATTAAGATGGATAGCAATTGTCAATGTGATTTACCTGTA
Source organism: Clostridia bacterium (assembly GCA_017469545.1). GTDB lineage: Bacteria > Bacillota > Clostridia > TANB77 > UBA1234 > RGIG4465. Next base: position 15,734 of record JAFUGE010000007.1, on the reverse strand, counting down.
ATCACGAAATATGAGCTTAGAGGATATGAATTGTATTTCAATAAGCTGAGAACTCGGTCTGGCAGAGAGGCACTGGTAAGGAATGAGCTTCCAGAGGGTTTTCCAGAGTCTATTCCTTTCAAAGAAATTAATCCTGCAAGAATCAATGTTTTAAGAAAGAATGGCAAACCCGGGGCTCTGCTTAAGAGAAAAGGAAAGTATTTCTATGCAGAACTTCCTGGGAAAAAAGTCGAGATTTCAAACAGTGTACATAGGTGTCATGATTGCGAATTTCTTTGTGCGGCCTCTGACGAGAATGGTGGCTGCCAAAAGGTTCGCGATTTGAAAAAGAGACTTGAAAAGTATGACGATGTTACGTTTGGAATTGAGACGTTTAATGTTGATAATGAACTTTCACAATGCATTGTTTTCAAATGCACTAAATACGATGGGTTTTATAATAAACCAGAATTAACTCTTGCGGAGAAAGAAAAACAGCTACGCTCGTTAGCGGGGGTTGCAGCGCCATAATATGTGCTGAAAAGAAGTGGTATTTTCGATTGAAAATGCCACTTTTTTTGTTGAATGATAGCTGGTGCAACGTCGCTAATACAGATTATTTCACATTGACATTTTAGGGGAATTTTAGTATCCTATTGATAGAAAAATAGGAGGATTTATGTTTGCTGAGGTAATTGTGAATTTATCGGTAAGTGAATTGAATAGGACGTTTGATTATGGCATTCCGGAGGGGATGGATTTATCCATTGGCACGCGTGTTTTGGTGCCTTTTGGCGCAAGGCGTGGCACGGAGATTGGCTATGTTGTAGGCATCAAAGAAACCTCCGATTTTCAGTGCAAGGATATTATTCGCGTGGTGGATTCCGTTTTTGACGAAAGAAAGCTAAACTTAGCAAAGTGGATGGCAAAGAAATATTTTTGCAATTTGTCGGATACCCTAAAATTATTGGTGCCGCCGGGAACGGGAAATAAAGTGGATAATGTCAAGGCGAAGAAAGAAAAGTGGGCATCGCTTGCGATGGAGATTGATTTGCAGCAAATCAAATCAGATAAGCAAAGAAGAATTGTTTCTTTTCTTTTAGATAATGGAGAAGTGCCTGTTTCAGAGCTTTTGCTGTTTACAGATACGACAAGAAGCGTACTGACGACTTTAGAGAAAAATGGGATTGTAAAGCTAGAAGAAGTGGAAGTGAGCAGGAACCCTTTTGCGAATAAAGAAGTGGAAAGATCAGAGCCTTTGCCACTAACGGAAAGGCAGCAAGAGGTTTTGGATAAGATAAAAGTAAATGAATTTGGGGAATATTTGCTATATGGTGTGACGGGAAGTGGAAAGACGGAGATTTATTTGCAATTAATTGACAAAGTGCTTAAAAGTGGGAAAACGGCTGTCGTGCTAGTGCCAGAGATTTCGCTTACGCCACAGATTACCAATCGATTTTTATCAAGATTTGGAGACTGTATTGCGATTTTGCATAGCCGTTTGTCGCCTGGTGAAAGATACGACGAGTGGCGCAAAATAAAAGAGGGAAAGTCTCAAATTGTGATTGGCGCCAGAAGCGCTATTTTTGCCCCTTTGGAGAACATTGGCGTTATCATTATTGACGAGGAGCATGATGCCTCATATAAATCAGAAACGACGCCGAAATATGAAGCGAGAGAAGTGGCAAGATATCTTGCCAAGTCATATGATATACCGGTAGTGCTTGGCAGCGCAACTCCGGATTTAAGGACATATTACAAAGCAACAAATGGGGAGATAACACTGTTAGAACTGCCAAACCGTATTTCCAATATGGGACTTCCAGACGTGCAAATTGTTGACTTAAGGGAAGAGCTTGCTAGTGGGAATAAGACGGTTTTTAGCAGAAAACTTTATGAAGAAATCAATCAAAATTTGAAAAATAAAGAGCAAACAATGTTATTTTTGAATCGAAGAGGGTATTCTACGTTTGTGATGTGTAGAGATTGCGGCTATGTGGTCAAGTGTGATCAATGTGATGTGGCTATGACGTACCATTTGACTAGGAATAAGCTACTTTGCCATTACTGCGGCAAGGAACAAAGCAATGTCTTTCTTTGTCCAAGTTGTGGGAGTAAAAATATTAGATATTTCGGTACGGGAACGCAGAAAATTGAAGCGGAGATTAAAAAATATTTTCCGACGGCGTCTGTGATTCGTATGGATGTAGATACGACGAGGACGAAGAATGCACACGAAATGATACTAAGCAAGTTTCAAAATGAGAAAATTGACATTTTGCTTGGAACGCAAATGATTACCAAGGGGCACGATTTTGAAAATGTCACTTTGGTAGGCGTTTTGGCGGCGGATTCGTCCATTAATATTTCGGACTATCGAGCCAATGAAAGAACGTTCCAACTACTAACGCAAGTCGCTGGTAGAGCGGGAAGAGGCGAAAAAAAAGGGCGCGCGATTATTCAGACGTATATGCCAGACGAGTTTAGTATTTTGGCGGCAAAAGAGCAAGATTACAAAAATTTTTATAAACAGGAAATAATTGTTCGAGAAAAGTTGAAATATCCCCCTTTTTGCGATATAATAATAGGTGTTTTAAGTGGAGAGGATGAAGAGGCTGTCAAAAGGGAAGCGGAGCGCTTTTATCGCATTATTTCTTCTCGCTTAGAAGCGTACAAACCAATGCCCGCCCCAATTTCTAAAATCAATGGATTGTATCGCTATAGAGTCCTAGCGAAAGAATTGGTGGACGAGGCAGTAGTAAGTGTATTAGCAAGCTGTTTGGAGGAATACTATAGGGAGAAGCCAAACGATGTGCGACTAAGTTTTGATATTAACCCAAACAGTATGGTATAGATTTAGGAGGTAAGAAAATATGGCAGTGAGGCAAATAAGGATTATCGGCGACGAAATCTTAAAAAAGAGAGCGAGAGAAATCACGGAAATCGACGAAAAAGTGCAGCAACTCCTTGACGATATGTTAGAGACGTTGCACCAAACACCAGATGGAGTAGGACTTGCGGCTCCACAGGTTGGAGTTTTAAAGAGAGCTATCGTTGTTGATTTAAGTCAAGAAGAAAATGGCGTTGGGCCATACAAGCTTATCAATCCTGTGATTACCAAGAAAAAGGGAGAGCAAGTATGTAGAGAGGGGTGTCTTAGTGTTCCTGGAAAGCTTGGTGATGTGACAAGGCCGAAAGAAGTAGTGGTTGAGGCGTTGAATGAGAATGGCGAAAAAGTGAAAATCAAGGCGAAAGATTTATTGGCTGTGGTGTTGTGCCATGAAATTGATCATTTGGATGGAATTTTATTTACAGAAAAGGCGACGGAGTTTTATGATGCAGAAGACGAAGAATAGGAGGAAAGAATGAATATAGTTTTTATGGGCACGCCTGATTTTGCGGTGGAGTCACTAGCAAGACTTTATGACACGGGACACAATATTTTGGCCGTTGTTTCACAGCCGGATAGACCATCTGGCAGAGGAATGAAGTTAAGGCCAACGCCTGTGAAAGAGTATGCGCTTAGTAAAGGGCTTCCTGTTTATCAAGTGGAAAAAGTAAAAAAGAATGAAGAATTTATCGAAAAAATAAGAAGTTTAAAGCCTGATGTGATTGTTGTTGTTGCTTTTGGACAGATATTACCAAAGGAATTGTTAGAGATTCCAAAGTATGGTTCGATTAATGTGCACGGATCATTACTTCCAAAATATCGAGGCGCTGCGCCAATCCAGTGGTCAATTATCAATGGCGAGGAGTATACAGGAATTACAACGATGTATATGGATGTGGGAATGGACACTGGCGATATGATTTTGAAAGAGAAAGTGAAAATTGAGGACGACGATAATTTCGGAACTTTGTATGAGAAATTAAAGAGGCTTGGTGGAAAGCTGATTGTAGAGACTTTGGAGAAAGTGGCAGAGGGCTTTGTGCCAAGAGAAAAACAAGGCGACGATTTTACGATAGCACCTATGATTCATAAAGAAGATGGCAAGATTGATTGGAGTAAATCGGCAAAAGAAATCAGAAATTTGATAAGAGGTTTAAATCCGATGCCAGGTGCATATACTTTTATGGATGGACAGATGGTAAAAATTTGGGATGCAGAAGTGGAAGAAGATTTGGCAAACGAAATTCCTGGGGCGATAGTGCTTTCTGATAGCAAAGAGGGACTTAAAGTGGCAACGGGAAATGGCATTTTAAAGATAAAAGAACTACAAATGCCGAACGCACGAAGAATGAATGCACAAGACTATTTGCGTGGTAACAAGATAGATGTCGGAACTGTTTTGATGTAGAAGAAATGTAGGGGTCGACGTCCTCGGCGACCCGGAGGGGCATCTCTATTAATGAGGATAATAAATTTAAAAGGAGGTTATTTAGATATGGACGAAAACAAAGAAGTATTGGAAGGGCAAGTAGAGAACGAGACAGAGGTAAATGGCATTAAGATTTCAGACGACGTTGTTGCTATTATAGCCGGCATGGCTGCTTCAGAAGTAAAAGGCGTTTCAAGCATGAATGGCGGTTTAGTTGGAGGCATTTCTGAAGTATTTGGAAAGAAAAATTTTGCAAAAGGTGTTAAGGTTCAGGTTGGAGAGAAAGAAGTAATCATTGATTTATTCATTACGGTTGAGTACGGATGCAGAATTCCTGACATCGCTTGGGAAATTCAAAACAAAGTAAAGACAGCAGTAGAGAATATGACAGGATTAAGCGTTGTCGAAGTAAACATTCACGTGCAAGGCGTAAATATGCCAAAAGAAGTTAAGAAAGAAAAAGTAAAAGAAGAGCCTGCAGAAGAAGGTGCAGAGGAGCAATCGGCAGAAAACGAAGAGGCAGAAAGCGCAGAGGCAGAGGATGTTGCCAAAGAACAAGATGCAGAATAAAAATAAAAAAATTCGCTGATTTTCACGTGAATTCAAAGGAGGAATAAAAATGAAATTCATAGACAAACTAATCTCATTTATCTTTTCACTAGCAATATTGGTACTAGCCATTACGGTGATTCTGGTTTTAATAGGTTATGTAAGTACTGACAGAGTATATGGTATCATTGGTGAGTATGTTTTCGCAGAAAACGTAAAGCAGATTTCTTTAATTACTGCCATTGTAGTTGTTTTGGCAGTATTAAAGGTTACCATTTTTAATTCTAGCTTTAAGTCGAAAGACAAGGGCCCAATTTTAGTGGAAACCAATCGTGGTATGATCGAAATATCACAAGATACGATTGATAATACAGTACGTAGCGTTGCTTCTGAATTTCCAGAAGTGAAAGAAGTACAAGCTAAAATGGTAAAGAAGAATAAAGGCATCAAAATTTATGCTGCCATCTCGGTTTTAGCTAATACGAATATTAGGGCTTTAACGGCTCAGCTTCAAGAGAGAATCGAGCAAGTAATTGACGAAACAACAGGCATTAAGACGTTAAGCACGAACATTAAAGTAAAAAATATTTATGAGAAAAATAAGAAAGCAGTGAAGAGTGAAGTAAAAGTTGCACCTCAAGCAAAAGTGGTAGAGGAGAAAAAGGAAATCCAGAAAGCAGTAGAAGATGTGAAAGAGGAAGTAGTCGCAGAAGTAAAAGAGGAACTTGCTCACGAAGAGGTAGCAAAAGAGGAGAACCAAGAAGTAAGCGAATAGGAGGTATGGAAGTATGGAGAAAATAAAAGAGTGGATTGGCGCTATTATTGGCGTTATCGTAGGAATTTTATTTGTTGTATTTGGTTTATGGTATCCCGCTTTGGTTATTGGCATTATTGTTGGCTTTGCCTATTTGGGAAATTATGCACAGAAAAATAAAGGCGAGTTAAAGGAAAAATTAAAGAACTTTATTGATAAAATTTAGGGGGAAGTATGAGTAGAAAATTAGCAAGAGAAGTAGCATTTAAAGTGATCTTTGAGACGGCATTTCAAAAGGACGAGGAATTAGAGAAGCTTGCGAATATGCTATTAAAAAATGACGAGGAAGAAGAGAAAGAAATTACCGAAGAGGATAACAAATACATCGAAGAAATTACAGCCGGTGTGAAAGAAAAGGAAGAAGAACTTGATCATTATATTGGTGAACATTTAAAGGCGGGATGGACCACAGAGAGAATTAGTAAAGTTGACATTGCTATTTTAAGACTTGCTATTTATGAGATTTTGTATCGTGACGACATTCCTTATAAAGTTTCTGTGAATGAAGCGGTGGAGCTTGCAAAGACGTTTAGCGAGGAGAGCTCGCCATCCTTTATTAATGGCGTATTAGCAGAAATTATCAGTAAAAATAGTGAAGAGAAATAACGGAGGATAAAATGTTAAGACCGACTCCAATGACGGTAGGAGAATTGAATAGTTATATCAAAGACGTGATTGATAATGATATGATGCTGAATAACGTCTACATAAAGGGAGAAATTTCAAATTTCAAAAATCATTATAGCGGACATATGTATTTTACGCTAAAAGACGAGAAGTCTTTGATTAAGTGTGTGATGTTTAAATCTTATACAGGAAATTTAAACTTTATGCCGAGAGATGGAATGAGCGTCGTTGTACTTGGTACGGTTGCTGTATTTGAGAGAGATGGTATTTATCAAATATATGTCAAGGGAATGGAAGAAGACGGAATGGGAGCTTTGTATACGGCTTATGAAAAGCTAAAAGAAAAGCTTCAAAACGAGGGCTTGTTTGACGAGAAATATAAAAAGAAAATTCCGATGCTTCCAAAGTCAATTGGCGTTGCTACTTCGAAAACAGGGGCCGTCATTCGTGATATTATTAACGTGACGACGCGAAGATTTCCGAATGTGAATATTAAGTTATATCCAGTTGCCGTGCAAGGAAAAGGTGCGGCAGCTACGATTGTGAAAGCGATTGAATATTTTAATAGAGAAAAAAATGTGGATTTGATTATTGTGGCAAGAGGCGGAGGCTCATTGGAAGACTTATGGCCATTTAACGAAGAGGAGACGGCAAGAGCAATATTTGCATCAGAGCTTCCAGTGATTTCGGCTGTGGGACACGAAACGGATTTTACGATTGCCGATTTTGTGGCGGACTTGAGAGCGCCGACGCCGTCTGCAGCAGGAGAACTTGCTGTGCCACAGTTAGACGAAGTAAAATGGAAACTTCAGTCCAATCAGAGAAGACTCTCTAGCTCGCTAAGGAAGAAGATTTCGGATATGCGAAGCAAGTATGAGTCATTGAGAGAGCGAAAATCATTACGTGAGCCATACGGAAGAATTAGACAGGACGAGCTATTGCTAGACAATATGGTGAAACGTATGCAAGATAAAATGAAATTATGTTTGAAAGACAATCGTATGAAGCTAACTGAGAGAGTGGCAGGACTTGACAAACTAAGTCCTCTTAAGACATTGTCGAGAGGCTATGGCATTATTGAAAATGCAGAAGGAAAAATTGTTAGGACAGTTAGTAGCCTAACTGTTGGCGATAAAATAAAAATCGTGTTGCAGGATGGAGAAAGAAAAGCTGAAATTATACCGTAGGGGTGGCTTTATTTAGCCACCCGAGGGCAGCATAATATGCTGCCCCTACGATGGATTATTTATTTGGAGGATAATATGAAGAAAAAATCTTTTGAAGAAGCGATTAGTGAACTTGAAAATGTGGTTAACGAATTAGAAAGTAGCGACTTGTCTTTAGACGAGTCTGTGAAAAAATTCCAAACAGGAATGGAGCTATCTCAGTATTGCAATCAGCTTTTGGAAGAGGCAGAAAAAAGAATTACGGTATTAATTGAGAATTGTGACGGAGAAATGAAAGAGGAAAATTTCAAACTAGATCAAGAGGAGAAGCTAGCAGATGGGGACAATATGGAATAATAAGCATTTGTGGATACCGATTATTACTTGGCTGATTGTCCAGACTTTGAAGCTTATCATTGATTTAGTGAAAAATAAAAAACTAAACGTGAAAAGGTTGTGGGGAGCTGGCGGTATGCCAAGTTCTCATTCGGCTATTATGACGTCGCTAGATACGACGATTGCACTAACAGAAGGACTTGAGTCTCCACTTTTTGCGCTTGCTTTGATTATGACATTTGTTGTGATGTATGATGCGACGGGAGTGCGTAGGGCTGCCGGAAAGCAGGCAAGAGTGTTAAATCAAATAATAGAGTCTGATGGCAAAAATATTAATATACAAGAAAAGCTAATTGAACTATTAGGGCATACGCCTATTGAAGTTTTTGTAGGCGCTTTTGTAGGAATATTACTTGCCATAATTTTAAATTTATTGTGGTAAGTCATAGGGGGTAAGATATGAAAAAAACAACAGCAATTATACTGATTTTATGTGTGATTATTGCAGCGCTTACGGGAATGCTTATCTATGAAGTCAATAAACAGAATTGGGATATTGTGATTCAGCCGCCGGTTGTGGACGATTCCAATAATGGTCATAAAGAAGAAGAAAATAAAAACACCCAAATCGAACCTGACAATGCGATTATCCAAGAGAGGGTAGAGGAAAAGCCGGAGTACGACGATTTGGAAGTGGAAGCAGAATATGATGTGATTGTATTTGGAGCAGAGCCGGAGGGCGTTGTGGGCGCCGTTTCTAGTGCAAGGAATGGACTTAAGACGTTGCTAGTGGAAAAGCGAGATGGCCCAGGAGGCCTTATGACGTATGGCTTACTCAATACGATTGATATGAATCGAGATAAAAATGGCACGCTACTTAGTCAAGGAATTTTTGAGGAGTTTTATGAGAAGATTGGCAATAGAGATTCGTTTGATGTAGAGACTGCCAAGAAAGCTTTTGAAGAATTGCTTGAGGCGGAAGAAAACATTACGACGATGTACAACGTAAAAGAAATGAGCGTTGGCGCGTCGGATACACAAGTGAATTATGTGCTAATTGATGGCAAAAAATATGTGGCAAAGGCCTATATGGATTGCACGCAAGATGCTGATATTACTGTGATGGCCGGCGGAAAATATACGGTTGGTTGGGAAGATGTTAACGAGAAAAATCGTGCGATGTCAGCGACATTAGTAATCAAAATGGAGGGCGTTGATTGGGAAGAGATTCGCTCAACCATTATCAAAGAGAATAGGCTCAATACAGGCTGTACGAATGACAGCGCGTGGGGCTTTACCCATATTACGCAGACGTATGTGCCAAAGCAAGCGCATATGAGATTAAAAGGATTAAATATTGGAAGGCAAGACGATGGCAGCGTTTTGATTAATTCACTGCAAATTTTGAATGCGAATATGCTAGACGAAAGTGCGAAGCAAGCGGCGTATGACAAGTGTGTGGTCGAAGCGGATTATGTTGCAGAATTTTTAATCAAGAATGTTCCTGGTTTTGAAAATGCAAAACTTGCGGCAGTCGCGCCAGAGCTTTATGTGAGAGAGACAAGACATATCGTCGGAGAATATAGATTGACAGTCAAAGATGAATTAGAGTCTACGATGTTTTCTAATGCGATTGCAATGGCGTCTTATCCAATCGATTTGCAAACGACAAGTATTTACGACTGGGGATATGTCATTGGCTCGCCTGACGAGTACTACATTCCTTTTGGAGTCATTGTTCCACAAGGATTTACAAATTTATTAACGATTGGAAGATCTGGTTCGTACACCTCTATTGCTGCGGGTTCTGCCAGAGTGATTCCAACAGGTATGACGCTAGCGGAGTCAGCCGGGGCGGCTTGTGCAATTTCGATAGAAAGGAAAGCGAACTTCCAAGAAATCTTAAGCAATTACAGTTTGACCAATGATATGCTTGCGAGAATGAAAGCAATGGGAGTTTATATTGATACGGAGTCAAAGCCTGTGGTAGATACCAGAGGACAGTATTATAAATTTATTATCGAGATGTGTGAGAAAGGTATTTTATCGTTAGGATATTATAATACTTTTGATCCAAACGAAACGATGTCAGAAAAAGATTTTATTGTATTTGTGAAAACATATTTGAAGAGAAGCTTTTTGAGAGAAGATTTGTGGAGCACAGACCATATTAATTTGCTAGATGCTTCTGATAAAGGCATTACGCCAAATAGAATGAAAGAAATTATTTACGACATTACGACGTACAATTTAAAAGACGAAGCGAAGAAAAAAGGTATGGAAGATTTCTTGAATATTTTAATTCCAAGTAGTAACGAGGAGTTGAATTTGGTAAGAATTTATGAGATACTGATGGCGTATAAGGATTATCTTGTTCGCGAAGAAATATAGCAATTTGAAAAATAAAAAATGGTAGGGGCAGCGTATTACGCTGCCCGTGAGGAGGAAATATAAAATGAGAGCATACGAATTAAGAAGAAAATATATTGAATTTTTTAAAGCACATGGACACAAGGAAATTCCGAGTGCACCGGTAGTACCAGAGAATGATCCAACTGTATTATTTACGACTGCTGGAATGCATCCTTTAGTACCATACTTGCTAGGAGAACCACATCCACAAGGAAAACGTTTAACAGATTATCAAAAATGTATTAGAACAGGTGATATCGACGACGTGGGAGATAACTCACACTTAACATTCTTTGAGATGCTTGGTAACTGGTCTTTAGGCGATTATTTTAAGAATGAATCGATTCATATGAGTTATGAATTTTTGTCGAAAGAACTTGGATTTGACATGAATCGCATTTCTGTTACTGTATTTGCTGGCGAAGAGGGAATCCCAAGAGACGACGAGGCCGCAAGGATTTGGGAGGAAGCAGGAATTCCAAGAGAGAGAATTTATTATTGCAGCAGAGAGCATAACTGGTGGGGCCCAGCAGGAGAGACAGGCCCTTGCGGACCAGACACAGAAATCTTTTTCGATACAGGGAAAGAAAAGTGTGGACCAAATTGCGACCCGACTTGTAGTTGCGGTAAGTACTTAGAGATTTGGAATAATGTATTTATGCAATATAATAAGCAAAAAGATGGTTCGCTAATTCCACTAGAACATCCGAATGTTGACACAGGTTTAGGCCTAGAGAGAGTGATTGGACTTTTGGAGGGCAAAAAGTCTGTTTATGAAACAGAGCTATTTTCTGATATTATCGCTAAGATTGAAGAGCTATCAACAGAGCCAAATGAAGTTAGCTGCCGCATTATTGCAGACCATATTAGAACTTCCATCTTTATGATTATTGATGGCGTAAGACCAAGCAATGTGGAGCAGGGCTATATTTTAAGAAGACTTCTTAGAAGAGCCATCAGACATATGAGAAAGATTGGTTTTGATCCAAGCAATATGCCTACACTTTTGGAGACGTTTATTACTACTTTAGAAGAGATGTATCCAGAAACGAGAGCAAATAAAGACACAGTTGTCGCAGTGATTGAAGAAGAGAAAAATAAATTCTTAAAGACACTTGAAAATGGTGAAAAAGAATTTGCGAAAAATGTGCAAAGAGCAAAGAATGAAGGAAAAACGAAGTTAGACGGAGAAGCCGTATTCCATTTGTATGATACTTTTGGATTCCCTCCAGAAATGACAGCAGAGCTTGCAAAAGAAAATAATTTCGAAATTGATATGGATGGCTTCCAAGAATTATTTAAGAAACACCAAGAACTTTCAAGAGCAGGCGCTGAGCAGAAGTTTAAAGGTGGACTAGCTGACCACAGCGAAAAAACAACTGCTTACCACACAGCGACACACCTTCTACATAAAGCTTTGCAGATTGTGTTAGGAGAGCACGCGACACAAAAGGGCTCTAACTTGACAGCAGAAAGATTGAGATTTGATTTTGCGCATCCACAAAAAGTAACACCAGAAGAGCTTCAAAAAGTAGAGGATTTGGTTAATGAACAAATTCAAAGAGATTTAGTGGTTACTTGCGAAGAAATGACATTGGAAGAAGCAAAGGCAAGCGGCGCAACGGGATTATTCGAGAATAAATATGGCGACAAAGTAAAAGTTTATACAATTGGAGACTTCAGCAAAGAAATTTGCGGGGGTCCTCACGTTGAAAGAACAGGCAATATGGGACACTTTAAGATTAAGAAAGAAGAAGCGGTTTCGTCGGGAGTACGCAGAATTAAAGCCATATTAGAGTAATTCGTGTGAAAATCAGCGATTTGCGTTGTCGCTACGATTGAGCAAATCCTCAACGTACCCTCGTACGCCTCCGGTTTGCTCAATCTAGGCTCCTAGCAACTCACTAATTTTGACACGAATTACAGAGCAGAACATTAGAAAGAAGAAATGTAGGGTCGCGCACTACGCGCCCCCTACAATGTGAGAGGAGACATGTATTATGGAAGATTGTATTTTTTGTAAGATAACGACTAAAGAAATTCCGTCTACGATTGTTTATGAAAATGATAAAGTAATTGCCTTTGAAGATGCACACCCAGTGGCGCCAGTGCATACGCTAGTGGTTCCAAAGAAACACATTGCAAATATGATGGAATTAACAGACGAGGATATGGAATATATTGTAGCTATTCATAAAGCAATTCAAGAAGTAGCTAAAATTAAAGGCGTGGACAAAACCGGTTTTAGAGTGATTACCAATTATGGAGAAGATGGCGGACAAACAGTGATGCATCTTCATTATCACGTGATTGGCGGGGAGCATCTAGGACCAAAGATCAGATAAATTGTGTGGTCACAGAATAATTGGATAATGATGCTTTTGCGGGCAGCGTGCTACGCTGCCCCTACGGTATCATTGGAAATTTTTTTGTAGGGGCAGCGTATGACGCTGCCCACAAAATTTGAAAGGACGGAAAGAAAAAATGGATTACCATTATTCACAAAAATACTACATCGGTTATAGTGATGTTGATAGAAATAACAGATTGAAATTATCTAAAATATTAGACTTATTGCAAAATGCTGCTACTGGCCATTCTCATATGATTGGGTATGGGGCACAGAGAATGATAGAGCTTGGAATGGGCTGGCTTGTACTTGCTTGGAAAGTAAAGATATTAGACTATCCAAAGTCTGATACTTATGTTGAAGTAAGAACCTGGAGTAGAGGCACGAAAGGAATTAGAGCATACAGAGATCTTGAAATTTTAGACGAAAACGGTAAGACTTTAATTTTGGCATCTTCTCATTGGGTACTATATAATTTGATAGAAAAGAAGCTTATGAAGATGCTTCCAGAAATGCAAGAGGGGTATGGAGCGCTTGAAAGAGAAGCTTTAGACACACCTATTGCAAAATCTTTAGAAGAGATTACAGAGGGAGTCAAACAAGAAATTGTCATTGGAAAAAGAGACCTTGATACAAACGGCCACGTGAACAATGCAAGATATGCAGACTTCATTTTGGAAGTATTGCCAGACGACTTTGTCGTAAATGAATTCGAAATACATTACAAAAAGCAAACAATGTATGGCGAAAAATTAACAGTGATTTTTGACGGGACCACTTGTGTAATGAAAAACGAAGAAGGAGAAACGAAAATCATAGCAAAAATAAATAAATGATTTGTAGGGGCAACGTAATACGCTGCCCGTTTTGCTGTTTTATTTCGGTAGATAATCTAGAGGGTCTACTTTTTTATTGCTGATGGATAGGGCGAAGTGAAGATGGGGGCCGGTTGTGGCGCCGTTGGTTGTTTTGCCAGTGGAGTCTTTGTAAGGATTATTTGCTGGGCCTGCGATGTATTTTGGCCCGACGTTTGCTATGACATCGCCCTGTCTGACGACGTCTCCGACGGATACGAGAAAGTTATCGGATACGTGACCGTAAGTGCTTACAGCGTCATTCTCGTGCGAAATCATAACTGTATAACCATTGGCACCATTCCACCCAACATATTTTACGGTTCCACTTGCCACTGCTAAGATTTTGGTACCTTGCGGGGCACCGATGTCTACGCCGCCGTGATAGGTTGAGGCGCCACTGGTGGGAGATACTCGGTATCCGAAGTAGGATGTGATGGTTTTGTATCCTGGGGTGGGCCAGATGTAGCTTGCTTTTTCCTGAATGGCGACTACGTTTTCGTTGTATTTTAATACATAATTTTTGTCATATAGCACGGGGATAATGAACAGGGAAATAAAGATGGTGAGAAATACAGGAAGTAGGAAAGAAGAGATAAATAGTTTTTTCATAAGAACTCCTTTGAAATAAAAATTTTGTATAGATAAAAAAAGAGGCATTAAGAAGCTATATACTTCTTAACACCCCCTGTGCAAGAATGGTGCGGGTGAGAGGACTTGAACCCCCACGTCTGAGACACTAGATCCTAAGTCTAGCGCGTCTGCCAGTTCCGCCACACCCGCATATCCTTGCGACAAAATATATGATAACACGCCTTAAATTCGTTGTCAAGTACTAATTTAAAAAATTTCCTCATAGGAAGTTAAATGCTAAATATTTACGGTACAGCTTGTATATTATTTTTTCTTGCCTCACATGGCTTCGCGGGAATCCGCTACGTCGTACAACTTCCTCGGACTGCGAAAAAACAACATACAAACTGTACCTGTTAGTGCCAATTAACAAGCAGAAAGAATCAAGGGCGCTAGTGGGGTGCGCCCTTAGTCATTTACTCGTCCTTGACGGTGTTTATTTTTAGTAGCTTAAAGATTTCGACTATGACAAGTGGTGCGATGGCAAGTATTGCTACCCATAGCCAGTGGATTCCGTCTAGTTGTGCTACGTCGAAGATGTTTTGTAGGAATGGTACTTCTAGCACTAGGAACACGAGTAGGAAAGAGACTAGGTTTGCTAAAAGTAACATTTTGTTTGTTCCAAATCCGATTTTAAAGATGGATTCTTTATTAGAGCGGATGTTGAATACGTGTACTAATTCACTGATTGCTAGTACTGCAAATGCCATAGTTTGTGCTACAGGCATAGCATCTAAATCTGTATAATTGAAGTTGCATCCAATCGAGAAAGCAAGTAGTGCCAATGCGCCTACCATAATTCCTTGGTAAATAATTCTCCAAATCATTCCCTTGGTGAAGATGTTGTTATTCTTTTTTGCTTTTCTCTTCATAATGTCTTTTTCTGCTGGGTCAACCGCTAACGCCAAGGCAGGCAAACTATCTGTTGCTAGGTTAATCCATAAAATATGAATAGGAAGTAGTGGAGTAACCCAGTTAAGCATTGTAGCTATAAATAAAACTATTATTTCGCCGATGTTAGAAGATAGTAGGAATTGAATTGATTTTAAGATGTTGTCGTAAATTCTTCTTCCTTCTTCTACAGCAGAAACGATTGTTGCGAAGTTGTCGTCTGTTAAAACGACGTCAGCAGCTTCTTTGGCTACGTCTGTTCCAACGATTCCCATAGCAGCACCGATGTCTGCCGTTTTTAGTGCAGGCGCGTCATTGACGCCATCGCCTGTCATAGCAACGATTTCGCCTTTGGATTGCCAAGCCTTGACAATTCTTACTTTATGCTCTGGAGAAACTCTTGCATAAACAGCATAATCTTGAACGTTTTTCTCTAAGTCTTCTTGACTCATTTTTTCAAGTTCTGCGCCCGTGATTGCTTTGTCGTTTTCTCCTAAAATGCCAATTTCTTTGGCAATAGCAACGGCCGTTACTTTGTGGTCGCCCGTAATCATAACTGGCTTAATTCCTGCGGTTTTACATTTTTCAACAGCTTCTTTTGCTTCCGGCCTTGCTGGGTCAATCATTCCCACCATTCCAATAAAGATTAAATTGCTTTCTAATGCAGATTTTTCGTTAGGAGTAGGTAGGATGTCAATCGATTTATATGCCATGGCAAGGACTCTTAAAGCTCTTGAACCCATCTCATAGTTAAAGTTAGAAATGTATTCTACGTGTTCATTCGTTATTGGAATTTCCTGATTA
>JAFUGE010000006.1 GCA_017469545.1 Clostridia bacterium | reverse complement strand
TTTATTTTATCCATTTTGTTTTCTCCTTTCTATCAAATCTGGTCTTCTTTCTTTCGTGATTTCCAGTGATTTATTTTTTCTCCATTCTTCAATGTTTGCGTGATGTCCTGACAAAAGCACATCTGGTACTTTTCTATCAAGAAATACTTCTGGCCTCGTGTACTGCGGGTACTCTAGAAGCCCGTTATTAAAGGACTCTTCCTCTATCGATTCGTCTTTTAACACGCCCTCAATATTTCTACTAATGGCATCCATCACAATCATTGCTGGAAGTTCTCCTCCAGTAAGTACATAATCTCCTACAGAAATTTCTTCGTCAACAATCTCGTCAATCACTCTTTGGTCTATGCCCTCATAGTGCCCACAAAGTAAAATGAGATGTTCTTCTTTGGCAAGCTCTCTTGCCATCTGTTGATTAAAAACTTTTCCTCTCGGAGAAAGATAAATTACTTTCGGTTTATTAGTTAGGCTACTAACTATATGTTGGTAAGCGTCGTAAACCGGCTCTGGCCTAATGACCATCCCCGCTCCGCCCCCATAAGGCGTATCGTCTACGTGTTTTTGCTTATCTTTTGAAAATTCTCGAAAGTTGATTAAATTTAGTTCTATGATTTTATTTTGTATCGCTCTTCCAATAATGCTCGCATGCATCACATCAAACATTTCCGGAAACAGCGTTAATACATCAAACCTCAATCTAATAACCCCCTAGGAATTTCAACGTCTATTCTTTTTTGCTCTACATCAACTTTTTTAATGACTGATGCTAAAGCTGGCAAAAGTAGGTCTTTTTCTTTTTCTCTTTTGATAACATAGACATCGCTGCCGCCAGCGGTAAACACGTCGTCTAGAATTCCTAAGAATTCGTCTGCGTATACTTCACAACCAATTAAATCGGCAATGAAATATTCGTTTTCGCCAAGTGCTTTCCCGTCTTCGCGTGGAATTATAATCGTATGATTCTTGAACTTTTCCGCATCGCTTATATCGTCGATGCCCTTTAGCTTTAGCAAAACAACATCCTTTTGGTAACGAACCTTTTCGATTTCGTATTCCTTTTGAACGCCATTTTGTAAAATCCAAACTTTTTTCAATTCTTCAAATCTCTTCATACTCTCGGTATAGGGTCTCACTTTCATTTCGCCCTTTAGTCCGTGCGTATTCGAGATTAGTCCAATCTCAAAATATTCTGTCATACTTTACTCCTTAGTCCATAATGTCTACATTAATCTTCGTGCCCTCTTTTGTAGCATATGCTTTCATTAAAGTACGAATTGCTTTTGCCATTTTCCCTTGTTTACCAATGACTTTGCCCATATCTTCCCCAGCAACTCTTAGTTCCAAGGTTGTAGATTTCTCTTCTTGACGCTTAGTAACCTCAATCGCGTCTGGATTATCTACTAAGTATTTTACAATTGTTTTTAGCATTTCTTCCATAAATAATCCTCCTTCTACTTAGAAGCTTTGTTGAATAATGCTTTGACACGGTCTGTTGGTACAGCGCCGTTTTTTACCCAGCTCTCATACTTCTCAGTATCAAGCTTTAAAACTTCTGGCTCTTTCATTGGGTCATATAAACCAATTTCCTCAATGAATCTTCCATCTCTTGGGTATCTAGAATCTGCTACTACTATTTTGTAGTAAGGAGCTTTCTTTGCACCATCTCTTCTTAATCTGATTTTTACCATTGTTTCACCTCCTACCAATGTATCGCCCCTGTAGGGGCAGCGTATTACGCTGCCCGTTACTTGACACAGCATAGCATCTGCGTTTGCCTATTCGTACGGGCGGCGTGCTACGCCGCACCCTACAGATTTTGCAATAATTTATTTCTAAAATTTAAAATTCTTTAAGTCGTCTGGCGTAAGATTTTTTCCCATTTTTCCCGCCATTTTCATTAGGTTACCCTTGTTGCTCATTACTTGTTTCATTGTATTTTTCGTCATATCAAATTGTTTCACGCACATATTCACTTGCTGAACTGTTGTGCCAGAGCCATTGGCGATACGAATTCTTCTCTTTGCGTTTAAAATGCTCGGATCATTTCTTTCAGCCATTGTCATAGACTGAATAATCGCTTCCGTCCTCTTAAACTCTTGTTGTGCTTTCTCCTCTTGCTCTTCCGTCATTGTGCCAAGTCCCAATTTATTGATAATGGATTTCATTGAGCCCATTTTTCTTACTTGTTTTAACTGACTCAAATAATCGTCCATCGTGAAATCTGCTTTTCTGATTTTCTTTTCTAGCTTTTCAGCCTCTTTCTCGTCAAATGCTTTCTCAACATCTTCTATTAAAGAAAGAACATCGCCCATTCCTAAAATTCTTCTTGCCATTTTATCCGGGCTAAAAGCTTCAATGTCATTCATTTTTTCGCCAACACCGGCAAATTTAATTGGTTTGCCAGTAATCGCTTTAACAGAAAGTGCGGCACCACCTCTTGTATCGCCATCTAACTTCGTAAGTACAACACCGTCTATTTCTAGCTGCTCGTTAAAGCTTTGTGCAACATTGACTGCATCCTGACCAGTCATAGAATCAACGACAAGCAATATTTCATTTGGCTTTGCAAATTCTTTTAAATTCTTAAGCTCTGTCATTAGCGTCTCGTCAATATGAAGTCGGCCCGCTGTATCGATAATAATGACATCATTTAGCTTGGAATTAGCTACTTTCATTGCCTCTCTCGTGATTTGCAATACATCTTTCGTTTCTCGATTCGCATAAACCGGAATATTAAGCTGTTTTCCTAGTACTTCCAACTGGTCAATCGCGGCCGGTCTGTATACGTCGCAGGCAACTAAAATCGGATTTTTCCCTTGCTTTCTAAGCATATTTGAAAGTTTTCCTGCCATCGTTGTCTTACCAGAACCTTGCAATCCTACTAGCATAATAATCGTAGGAGGATTTGGCGATAAGTTAAGTTTTTCTTCTTTCGAACCTAACAAGTTCGTCAATTCCTCGTGAACGATTTTCACTACTTGTTGACCAGGTGTTAGACTTTTTAAAACATCTTGTCCCAAAGCTTTTTCAGAAATTTTATTAGTAAAATCTTTTACCACTTTATAGTTAACGTCCGCTTCTAAAAGCGCCAATTTTACTTCTCTCGTAATCTCCTTGACGTCATTTTCCGTAATTCTTGATTTTCCCTTAAGGTTATTGATAATACCTTGAAATTTCTCTGAAAGTCCCTCAAATGCCATTTGTTTTCCTCCTTCCTGCCAGTTTGTATCTCTGTCCGTAGGGGCGGCGTACCACGCCGCCCGTATTGTTTCGTCGTGTGCGTTCGCCCCCCAAATAAGTGTAACGTAGTTCGTTTTCCGGGGGCCTTGCAACGCCCCAAATAAGTGTAACACAGTTCGTTTTCCGGGGGCCTTGCCGCGCCCCAAATAAGTGTAACACAGTTCGTTTTCCGGGGCTCTGGTGCAAATGCTTAGGCATTTGCACTATATTATAAAATTCAATTAAGCCCCGGAAAAAAGTTTTCTTCGAAAACTTGTAGTTCCGTCTTTATGTTTTTGTCCTTTATTTTTTTTATGATTTCTTCTAATGCTTCTTGCTCTTCCAGTTTTCGCTTCAAAACCATTAGTTTTTCTTCATAATCAAACAGTTTGTTTTCAGCGTCAATTAAATTCTTGTGAACGCCTTGTCTTGTGATGCCAAGCTCTTCGGCAATTTCACTGAGAGATAAGTTATCATTATAGTACAAATCAATGATGTCTCTTTGCTTATCTGTAAGCAATTTTCCATAAATCTCAAGCAACATACTTACATGAACGCTTTTTTCCATAAAAACAATCCTCTCTTTGCACGGGTCGCATGATATGCGTCCCCTACATCAAACGCTCCCTATCTGTAAACCTAAAATAGTTTACACCCATTTTTGCTGTTTGTCAAGTGAAAAGAGATATTTCTTCGTAAAAAACCGTAGGGGCAGCGTATCACGCTGCCCGTAAAATCAAAATTTTTCACATGTTTTCTATTTTTGACAAACAAATCGGGCAGCGTGATACGCTGCCCCTACATTTCGTTTTTAAAATTTTACTTGAATGCCGCAGAATTTTTTAATTGCGCCACCCAAATCTATGCTTACATCAGGAACAGGGCTAAGTAAAGCTGTTTTAATTGCGCCGAAATCAACGTCACTTGTCATTACTCTCTTAAAGCCCTCAAAGCTTACTTCTCTAGTCAATGTCTTTCCGCAAGCCTTCCAATCAATATCTCCAAAGAAGATATCTTTCGCCGTCGTTTTTTTCTTTACTGCCACTCCCCTTGCTTCTAATGTTTCATATTCATTAGATGTTTCAACAGTATTTGTCATTTGTTTCCCCTCCCAAATATATATTTTTAAATTTTAATTTGCATACTACAGAACTTCTTCACTGCCACACCAAAGTCAGTATTTCCTATCAAACTAGCATCGTGAAATAACACGTCCTTCCAGCTAGCCTTCTTTGCAATTGCTACCCCTCTTTGCTCTGGCGTAAGAGAAAATGTAATTGCATTTGCGCTATTGATTATTTGATCCATATCATATACATTTTCCTCATTAATAGGAGAAGGTGCATACGCTAAACTTATATTAGAAACCGTATTGGTGTCAAACGAATCCGAAAAAGCAATCGTATGAACCGGAATTTCCTTTATTGTTCTAGTCTTATTGATAGTAGTTTCAAAATAATTAGGCGTATTCAAAACATCTGTGCTAATTGGTTTAAACATACTAGCTGTTGCAGGAGAAAATATGGAGTCCGCATAAGAATGATTCTCAGTAGGCGCAATTGGATTAATAATATCAAATTGCTCATTCAATTCGTCGATAATCTTCTGTTTAATTAAATCATTCCACACAAAACTCACCCCTTTTATCCTTAGTATCATAAATATTCTACCTTTAAAAAAACATAAATGCAACACTTTTTGTGTTACATTTATGTTACAGAATTGTTACAAATTATTCAATAATCGTCTTATCGTCCACTCTTGAAATAGTGACACTATCGCCGTCTTTTATTTTTCCTTCCAAAATTGCTTCCGCAAGTTTATCCTCTATTTCTGTTTGGATTACTCTCTTTAAAGGTCTTGCACCATAAAGCGGGTCAAATCCTTTCTTAGAAATAAATTTCTTCATGCTTTCTGCAATTTTTACTTTAATGTCACGCTCTTTAAGTCTCGAAATAGAATCTTTTAGCATCAAATCTACAATCTCTTCAATTTCTTTTTCACCTAATTGCTTAAACACAATAATCTCGTCTAATCTGTTTAAGAATTCCGGCCTGAAAGCTTTTTTCAATTCGTCCATTACATTCTTTTTAATATCGCCATAGTTAGTCGCCTTACTATCGCCATCTCCAAAGCCAATTTTCTTGTTATCCGCAATGTTTCTAGCGCCAATATTAGAAGTCATGATAATAATCGTATTTTTGAAATCGACTGTTCTACCTTGTGAATCAGTAAGTCTTCCATCGTCTAATATTTGAAGTAAAATATTAAATACATCTGGGTGTGCCTTTTCGATTTCGTCAAACAAAATCACAGAATATGGTTTTCTTCTTACCTTCTCTGTTAATTGTCCGCCCTCGTCAAATCCAACGTATCCTGGAGGCGAACCAATTAGCTTTGATACGGTATGCTTTTCCATATACTCTGACATATCGACTCTTATCATAGCATTCTCGTCTCCAAATAATGCTTCTGCTAAGGCTTTACAAGTCTCTGTTTTACCTACACCAGTCGGGCCTAAGAAGATAAATGAGCCAATTGGTCTCTTCGGGTCTTTTAAACCTACACGTCCTCTTCTTATCGCTCTGCTTACTGCTTCGATTGCTTCGTCTTGGCCAATAACACGCTTATGAAGCTCCTCTTCTAATTTTAAAAGTCTCTGAGATTCCGCTTCAGTAAGCCTTGCGACTGGGACTCCCGTCCAACTAGAAACCACTTCTGCAATCTCCTCTTCCGTTACTTTTACATCCGCAATTTGATTTTTATTTTCCCATTCCGTTTTGATTTTTTCTAGTTTTTCTTTCTCTTTTTGCTCTTTATCTCTAAGTTTTGCCGCCTTCTCGAAATCTTGTGTATTAATGGCGTCTTCTTTTTCTTTATTTATCTCTTGAATTTTCACTTCAATCTTCTTTACTTCTTTCGGCGCTGTAAGCGAATTTAATTTCACTTTAGAAGCCGCTTCGTCCATTAAGTCGATTGCTTTATCTGGAAGAAATCTGTCATTAATATACCTGGCTGATAACTCTGCTGCCGCTTTCAAAGCCTCGTCAGTTATCTTTACTTTGTGATGTGCTTCGTATTTATCTCTAATTCCTTTTAAGATTTCAATCGTTTCTTCTACTGTTGGTTCGCCTACATCAATTGGTTGGAATCTTCTTTCTAATGCCGCATCTTTTTCGATATATTTACGATACTCATTTAGTGTTGTTGCGCCAATGATTTGTATTTCAGCTCTTGCAAGAAGTGGTTTTAAAATATTAGCAGCGTCAATTGCTCCTTCTGCGGCACCAGCGCCAACAATCGTATGAATTTCGTCAATAAATACAATCACATTTCCTGCCTTTTTAATTTCTTGTAAGCATTTCTTTAATCTATCTTCAAAATCGCCTCTATATTTTGCTCCTGCAACCATAGAAGAAATATCTAGCGTTACCACTCTTTTATCTCTTAAATTTTCTGGCACTTCTCCATCAACAATTTTTTCTGCTAATCCCTCCACAACAGCAGTTTTACCTACACCAGGCTCCCCAAGCAAACACGGATTGTTCTTAGTTCGTCTACTAAGTATTTGAATAATTCTTTCAATTTCTTTTTCTCTTCCAACGATTGGGTCAAGCTTTCCCTCAATCGCTTCATTTGTTAAGTCTTTTCCAAATTGATTTAGCGTAGGTGTTTGATTGTAGTTTTGCACTTTTCGATTGGTCGTGCCATTGGCATTGTTTTCGTCAGTCAACGTTTTTAATAATTCTGAAAATAGCTTTTGCATATCCACACCAAGTTCCATCAAAATTCTAGAAGCAACGCTATCTCCCTCTTTCATAATTCCAAGAAGCAAATGTTCTGTGCCAATAAAATTGTTGTTTAACTTTTTCGCTTCCATAAAACTAATCTCAATCACTCTTTTACTTCTCGGTGTAAATCCCTCTGGTAGCTTCTTTAGAGGTTCCTCACTTCCAATAAATTCTTCTATCAATTTCTTAATCTTTTCTTCGGTAATTCCATTCGCGGATAGTACTTTGTAGGCAAGGCCACTTCCCTCACGCATTAATCCTGCTAGCAAGTGCTCTGTGCCGATATAATTATGCCCTAACTCTGCTGCAATTTCCTGGGCTGAGGTAATTGCTCTTTCTGCTCTATTAGTAAATTTATACGTCATATTTGTTCCCTCCCATCATACGGGTCGCACGATATGCGCCCCCTACTACATCATTATTGCCAAATATTAGTCATTCTTATCATCCTTACTATATTTTTTTAGTTCGTCTCTGATTTCTGCTGCTCTTTCGTAATTCTCTTTCTGGATACATTCCTTTAATTCTTTTTCCAATTTTTCTTTCTTCGTTAATCCTTTGTTTTTGCTGGTAATGTTTTTCAATGCTTCGTCTAATTCCGGATTACCTCTGTCGTAATAATCTTCTTCTGTTATAAAGTTTCCTCTTCTACCTAGTGATAAACGAGGAAGCTCTAACAATCCTAAGTTTCCGAAATCGTCGAAAAAGTTAGAAAACATCCTATCAAATCCAAAGTCAAAGTGATTTGAAAAAGTATCAAATACATTCAATTCGCCAGCACACTCGCTGCACAAGCAAATTTCGCTCTTCTTTCCATTAATATTTTGTGTATAAAATACATTTGCTTCATTTCTTCCACAGTTTTGACATCTCATAAAAATCAACCTCCTTAAATTAAATTCAAAATCATATTCTTAAAAATTCTTGTTCTCACTTCGTCTCTATATTCTTTTGGTAAATTAAGCACTTTATCATTCGTCGCCACTCTCAAAAGTTTCGCCTCTGGCTCCGAAATCACATCATACTCAAAAAGATTTTGAATCAGCATTTCAGCATCTTGTTGCGTTAAATTTTGTTCAATCGAATTAATTATATGCATCATATATTTGTCATTAGTCACGTTAATACGTTTAATTTTGATATTGCCGCCACCGCCTCTATGACTTTCCACGTAATAGCCTTTCTCCGGATTAAATCTCGTGGAAATTACGTAATTAATCTGAGACGGAACGCAATTAAAATACTGCGCCAATTCATTTCTTCCAAACTCTATAAAATCCTCGTCCTCTGAAAACATATCCTTAATATATTGCTCAATCACCTCAGACAGCCTCATAATCCTTCACCTCCATACAATATTCGCTTTATAAATATTATTTTCGGGTCGTCCAGAGGCCGACCCCTACACGCTTTTATCTTTGACTTTCTTTGACTTTCAAATATAGTATACCACGATTTTAAATAAAGTCAACATATTTTTTAAAAATTTTTAAAAAGACCTGAAACGTTGTAGGGGCAGCGTATCACGCTGCCCCGTGTTTATGTTTGTGTCCCATTTGCGGGCGGCGTGTTACGCCGCACCCTACATATATTGTTCTAATGATTTTCCTCTAAATATTAGCTCTCCCATTTGGTCTGTCGTGACATAGCCAGGTTCCGCTTTTAAGACATCTGGCACCCTATTAACAACCGTGGCACAAGTTAGTTCTACCGTTGCTGGCCTTGTGATTACCATTGTTGTACTTGGCTCGCCTTCAATTGTCCATTCGTTTCTATCGCAGTCATCCTTTGCATATACCTTTCCGATGCATTCTGTCTCTAATGTGATTCCCTCTTCTGTTTCTGTCGTTACAACAGCACTCATACCAGTGGCCATGCCTGATTTAATTACCATTCCTAATGTGCTTGACTCAATATCTCCATCGTGCGTTTGTGGCACACATTTTTGTGTTTGACTCTTCACAGTTAGGCCAAGTTTTGAGCAAAGCCATCCATTGACATTCCACATATACGATGGGGTATATTCTCCTTTTTGTATCATTTCTCTTCTGTCTTCTTCCGAAATTCTATCTGCAGCTGCCACTTCTTTATCAAACTCTTCTAATGTAAGTCCAGTGCCGTGTGCCTTTGCAAGAGCAATCCCATAATCTTCTACGTTATAGCTTGAGCTGCCTTTAATCTTCGTAATCTTTTGCGTTGCGCCTGTCATAGATGTCACAAGTTGCCCCCAGAAAATATCCTGATAGCCACTTCCGGTTATTGTGCAATGATTTTGTTTTGCTAAAACATCTATTTCTTTCGTAAGCTCTGGATTTGAATTCCAAGAATAAAATGCCTCTTCGCAAGTCGTAATGGCATTAATGCCTAGCTTAGCGCACAAGAGAAGTGCATCTCCCACATCGCTAAGTAAACTCATTGTTTCTACAAATGCAATATCTGGTTTTGTGTTTGTAAGCATTTCTTCTGCGTTTTCTAAAGCCGTTACCTTCACGCCTTTAAGCTCTCCGCCCATAATTTCTCCAATATCTTTTCCAATAATTGCTGGATTAATATCAATTGCCCCAACAACCTCTATGCCTTTCTCCATTGCATATCTCATTGTATATACTGCCATTTTTCCTGTTCCAAATTGAACTGCCTTTATTTTTTCCATATTATATCCTCCTATCTTCACTTTTCACGGGCAGCGTACTACGCTGCCCCTACAAAAATATTCTAGCACTTTCAATTTATACAATCAATAAGAATTTATAATCTGATTATCTATTTCCCGTTCGCCACCGCAATTCGCTGATTTTCACGCGAATTGCCTAGATTGCAAGCTGGCCATTTTCCGAATCAACAATCATAAACACATCCTGCTCTCTTCCCGTATTCGCATCCACATACACAATAAAATTATTCTCCTCAACTTTTCCCTTAAACTCATAACACAAAACCTCTGTAGACCAATCGGTAGGCACGATTGCCAATCCCTCTGATAATATCTCCATCTTAGGATTAATAATATTTCTTGCTTCGTCAAGCGTGATTTTCGGTTCTTCAATATTTCTTTCTACGTGAGAATTTAAATATCCCTTGCTTTCCATTCCAAGTATATCTCCATTATCTAACGCAACTTTTACTTTGATTAAATCGGTATAACAAATGACACCACTTTGCATATAGGCAAAATTGATTGTAACAATATTGTCTTGGATAGTATAATAAGATTCTTTCATATTCTTGTAGCCATTTCCCTCCAAAAATGCAAGAGCCCTGTTTTTCGCCGTATCCAAATCAATTTTTGCTTCTCCTATTTCTCGATTATAATTCATCCAAAGCAGATGCCCACCGCATTTTAGTAAAGTCTAACACAATATCATTTCCCATTTTTAATTTCACATTAAATCGATGCGCCGTTATCGTACCATCAACGACGCCCTCATAAATTACTTCTGTAATCGCACTTCTATCCACAAACTCATATACTTTTTCTTTCAATTGTTCTTCGCTATACTCTTCATTTGCTAAGCCTTTCGGCTCAGGGCTTGTCATATGCTCTGAAAATGGACCGTCATAGATAAGTCCTTCATAATCTTGCAATCCTTTTTCGATATTGCCAAAACTGTCTTGAGAAATATTCGCTACTTCCTGCGCAAAGAGCGCATTATTTTCCTCTTTTCTTAGCTCGTCCCAACTAAGACTCTGTGCGCTTAAGTCACTTGCTAGCTCTCCTAGCAAAATGTTTAATTCATTGCATCTTGTATATAACATTTGTAAATTGCTAAAGTCTTCGTCACTTAACTTGTTGTTTTCAATAGTTTTTCTCGAAAGCGAATACGAATAATCTCCCACTTGATTAATAAATTTTAGTGTATTGGTAAGTGTTGTATGTGTGATAGGAATTTGTCCCAAAGCGCTCTCGGCAAGATTTGCCTGACGCCATATTTCTGTTAAATTCTTTGCACTATACTCCGGCGTATTTGAAATTTGTGCCTTGGCAAGTAGTGTTTCCATATTATTAATGTATTCTACTAATTCAAAAAAAGATTTATCATAAGTGCTATTCAAAACAAGTTTTGTTTTATTATTTTGCATTTGCAAATAAATTGCCAAAAAGCTAAGGATTGCTATGACAACTAACGCAAGTGCAAAACCTCCACGACTGTTTATTTTTCCATTCATAACTTTTCCCCTTTCTATTCACGGGCAGCGTTATACGCTGCCCCTACAGTTCTACGAATATTTTTTACCAAATAATCAGTCAATATACCAAAACTGTTAAAAATATGATAAACTTATGGCATAGGGGGGATTCATTTGAACAAGAAAATAATGATTCTTTATGCATCCATTGGCGGCGGACATTTCAAAGCTGCTGATGGCATCAGAAGTTATATCGCAGAAAATTATCCTAATGATAAAGTAGAAATGATAGACGCTTTGCACTACACGAGCAAAGTCGTCGATAAAATTATCATTGACTCTTATTTAAATATGGTAAAATATTCTCCGAAAACTTGGGGAGAGATTTATAAAATTAGTGAAAAGCAGCACTCTGTTGCAAACTTTAGTAATATGGTGCAAAAAATGTTATCGCAAAAACTATTTAAGTTATTTAAGGACGAACAACCCGATGTCGTAATTTCAACGCATCCATTTATCACAGAAATGGTTGCCTCTTTAAAAAAACGTGGAAAAACAAGCGCAAAACTATGCGTCGTAATTACAGATTACATCTCACACAAGCTTTGGGAATTAAAGCCGGAGTACGTCGATATGTATTTTGTGGCTAATGAAGAAATGAAATATGGGCTTGTGCATAATGGAATTGGCGCATCTAAGATATTCATTACAGGCATACCCGTTTCGCCTGCCTTTTTAAAAGAATATGATAAACAAGAAATTTACGAAGAATTTGGTTTGTCTCCTGAGAAGCGTACCATATTATTCTTTGCGGGCGGCCAATATGGCGCATCCAATATCAAAAACTTTTTCAAGTCATTGCTACTTGTCAATGAAGAGATACAAATCGTTGCCATTGCAGGAAAAAGCGCCAACAGCCAAAAGATGTTTCAAAAATTATCTAGTGGAAGTGATAAAAAAGTAATCGTTCTTGGATACACCAATAAAGTACCAGAGCTAATGCAAATAGCGGACTTCGTCGTTTCCAAGCCCGGAGGATTAACCACTACGGAAATTTTGGCTAGCACAGTACCATTCATTATCATTAATCCAATTCCTGGACAGGAAGAGGAGAACGCCAACTTTTTAACGAACAACGGCGCAGCTGTGCGTTTGTGGGATAGTAGTAAAACAGTGCCGCTTATAACGCAACTTTTGAATGACAATTTTAGAATTGAAAATATGAAAATCATGCAAAAACACATCGCAAAACCAAATGCTACCAAAGACATTGTAGAAACAATCGTAAAAGAATATTTATCATAAAACAGTCAAAAGAGACGAGAAACATTCAGGGACAGCCCTTTTCGTTTCACACAGATAACATAAACATGCATTTTCGATTTTATGTTACGAGTGTGAAACGAAAAGGGCTGTCCCTGAATGTTTCAATTTTTAAATTTCACGTCTGTTTTCCATTGCTTTCGCAAGTGTTACTTCGTCTGTGTATTCTAGATCTCCGCCAATCGGGATGCCGTGTGCGATTCTCGTTGTTTTGATATTAAATGGTTTTACCAATTTGGAAATATACATCGCTGTCGCTTCTCCCTCAACATCTGGGTTTGTCGCTAAAATTAATTCTTTCACGTCATTGTTACCAATTCTAGAAATTAGTTCTCTAATCTTAATATCATTCGGGCCAATTCCATTGACAGGCGAAATCACTCCTTGTAAAACGTGATAAACGCCACTATACTCGTTCGTTCTTTCTATTGGAACAATATCACGTACATCTTCTACGACACAAATAACATCTTTATTTCTCTTAGGATTAGAGCAAATAGGACAAGGGTCCACATCCGTGATATTATTGCAAATCGAACAAAACTTCAAATTCTTTCTTGCATCCAAAATCGCATTTGCAAAATCCGTCGCCACTTCTTCCGAAGAATTAAGCACATGAAACGCAAGCCTCACTGCCGTCTTATGACCAATGCTCGGCAATTTTTCAAACTCTTCTATTAATTTCTCTATCGACGCACTAAAAGCCATTATCTATTCTCTCTTTCCCATTATTTTTACGGTTAACATCCGGTTTTTCCCCGCCCGTCCGTTAGGCGCCGTTCTGGTGCCCTGTAGGGGCAGCGTATTACGCTGCCCGCCATTCATGATTGCAGACAACATCCGGTTTGCGGGCGGCGTGCTACGCCGCCCCTACAAAACGAATTTATAATAATCCATTCAAGCCGCCCGGCACATTATACCTGCGCATTTCCGCTTCCACCAATTCTTCTGCGTGCTTCGTTCCCTCGTTAATTGCCGTCAAAATCAAATCCTCTAGCATCTCCACATCATTTGGGTCTACGACTTCTGGTTTAATCTTAATTGCTTTTAACACTTTCTTTCCATTCATTGTAACAGTAACAGCCCCACCGCCACTCGTTGTTTCAAATTCCTTTGCCTCAATTTCCTCTTGGGTCTTCATCATATCTGATTGCATTTTTTGCGCTTGCCTTAATAATTGATTCATATTTCCGCCCATTCCTGGGAATCCTCCAAATTTAGCCATTTTTTATTCTTCCTTTCCTCTTAAATTTACAAACTTCACACTCACTTCTTTTCCAAGAGAACTAATCACAGCCTCCTTGATAGCCTGCTTTGACTCGTCCTTTTGCAAACTTGTCTTCGTAAAAGCATCTACTGGATTTTCAAAAATAATGTGTACAAGTCCGTCTTCGCCAAGCTCTATTTTAGTACTTTCTAGCTTGGCACGCAATAATATTTTGCCGTTTTCTTTTAATTTTGTCAATACTTTCAATTTCAAATCAGAGTGATTTTCCTCTCGAGAGGTTGCAGCACTTACACTAACGCTTTCCGAAGTAGGCTCCTGCCTTTTCGCCGTACAAAGCTTGATTAATCCTGCCTCAAAAATAATCTCCTGCTGCGTGGCCCATTTCATTTGATTGCTAAGGTCTGAAAGCCCATCAATAAGCGCAATCAAGCGATATTTATCTGTTTTGGAAAGCAATTCTTTTAGTCGCTCAAGCTCGTCTTCTCGATAGTTTTCTGTCGTTTTACAAGTGGCTAAAACAAGCAAATCTCTTACCATCTTGATTAATTCCCAAAGGAATACATTCAAATCCTTGCCATCCGCGATTAGCGCCTCTGCACACGAAAGGACTTTATCGCTATCAAAACTAACTAGTCCGTCCGCCATATTCACAAGATACTCAAATTTCGGAATGCCCGCAAGCTCCTTTACTTTCTCCTCCGTGATACATCCATCGCCCTCTGCAATGCAGCGATCTAAGATACTAATCGCGTCTCTAAGGGCTCCGTCTGCAAGCAAGGCAATCACTCTAAGAGCTCCTTCTTCTATCTCCGTGCCATTTTCTTCGCAAATCACTTTCAATCTTTTGATAATATTTTCAATCGAAATTCTCTTAAAATCAAATCGCTGGCATCTTGAAAGAATCGTCGTAGGAAGCTTTTGCGGCTCTGTCGTAGCCAAAATAAAGATTACGTGTGCCGGCGGTTCTTCCAAAGTCTTTAGCAAAGCATTAAACGCGCCCGTCGAAAGCATATGCACCTCGTCTATGATATACACTCGATACTTCGCGCTAGTCGGAATAAACTCCACTTCTTCCCTAATATCTCTAATATTATCCACGCCATTATTGGAGGCAGCATCCATTTCTGTAATATCCACCAAGCTGCCCTCTAACGCTTGTCTACACATCTCGCATTCATTGCAAGGCTCCCCGTTTACTGGATGCTCACAATTCACTGCTCTAGCCAAAATCTTGGCAGTAGACGTCTTGCCGCTTCCTCTGCCGCCACTAAACAAATACGCGTGACCAACACGGTTATTCTGAATTTGATTTTTCAGCGTCTGAACAATATGTTCTTGCCCCACCACTTCACCAAAAGTCTTCGGCCTAAACTTTCTGTATAAAGCTACGTACGCCATCATACACCTCCATAAACAAACATACCGCAAGATACACTTATAGGGATGGCGCAGCACACAGTATATGCTATTTATCGCTGCTTCCTTCCGGACCTGACGAGGTTCATAACCTACTATTGCCTCGCCATTCCTATAAATGTACCTTACGGTATGATTATATACTTAAATACTAAGCTTTTCAACAGTTTTGTTGTTGGTTTCTTCATTCTAGCACGAATTGCTATGAATGTCAACTATCTCTTTTTCCCAAATTTGCTCTTAATGACATTCCAAACCTTTTTGATACGATTTAAAATGGTATTTTGATATGCCACCATACTTACCTTATCTTTCTTGTGCTCCATATAATCAATGTAGTATTCTCTGGCGTCTAACGGAGTCACAATAATCGCGTCTTCTATGTAAAACACGCCTTGCTCGTCAAATGTTATCTTTAATGTATATTTGCTCTCTCTCGAAATCGTAACAATCCAATCAGCTAAATCCTTATTCTCTATGATATTTAAATATCTAGCAATTTCGCTTGTAAATTGTTTCATAATCTCCGGAGAAACTTTTCTGTTATATACTTCACTGACAATGTCTCTTTTGTTTTCACTATTGATTACATTTCTAAAAAATTGATAAGCGTCTAACAAACGCTCTTGAAAATATTTGGCACTTTCTTCGTCTTCAATTTTAATCTTAGTATTTTGAATCGTAATGTAATCATTCTCAACAACAAAATCAATATCAAAGTACGTAAGCATTGTACTAAGCGTTGCAATCATTCTCTTGTCGTGTCCCAACTCAATACACATATCAAAATTTTCCAAGAAATTTTTCTTATCCATTTTTAAATTAACAAATAAATCGTAAGCTTCAAATATTTTTTCATAAACTTCTTTTGCTTCTTCTATATTTGTTATTTTGTAATTAATCGGTTCTAGTAAAAATTCATTTTCATTAATGTGTTTTACATAGATACCACATTTTCTAAATTTATTATATTTCAAAATTTCTTTGATGTACTCTTTATCCGGCATATATTGTGCTTCAAAACTGTATGGAACTTTTTCTTTCGTAATTAAATACCTCACATACTCGTTCATAATTCTGTCGTTGGCACTCACAATATATCTTTTTTCATCTTCATTTTTAAAATAAAATTTTAATAACGGCTTTGATAATTTCTCAAGTAAAATATCATATGCTTCAATATCCGCTGGCAATTTCGCTTTATATAGTAAGATGTATACATCCATCCATCTTGGTTCGTTATAGTTATTATCTAAAATCATTTTCAAATTTGAAAAATCTAAATTTACAAATTCATGATTAATTAAATTAGCAATTTTTCTTTTTTCTTCTCTTAGCAGTTTATCGTATTCCATACATCCACCACCTTTATTCTCATTATAATATATTCTTTTTTAAAATACTAGCGATTTTTTGAAAAAGTTTTACATTTTATTTACATTCTTTGCATCTATTGATATTACTGCGTTTATCGAATTTATTTTTGATAGTTAGTCGACTAACCATCAAACTTTTTTAAAAATTTTTCGATAAAGTATTGCAAAAAATGTTGAAATTAGTTATATTTTAATTGTAGTATAAATTGAAAATGTATATAAAAACTTTTTTCAAAAAAGTTTTACAAAAGAAGGGGGGGCAATCCAATGCCAGTAGCAAAGAAAACTGCAGCTAAAAAAGCTGCTCCAGCTAAAAAGGTAGCTGCTAAACCAGCTGCTAAGAAAGCTGCTCCAGCTAAAAAGACAGCTGCTAAACCAGCTGCTAAGAAAGCTGCTCCAGCTAAAAAAGTAGCTGCTAAACCAGCTGCTAAGAAAGCTGCTCCAGCTAAAAAGGTAGCTGCTAAACCAGCTGCTAAGAAAGCTCCAGCTAAAAAGGTAGCTGCTAAACCAGCTGCTAAGAAAGCTCCAGCTAAAAAAGTAGCTGCTAAACCAGCCGCTAAGAAGGCTCCAGCTAAAAAAGCTGTTGCTAAAAAAGCCGTAGCAAAAAAATAGTTTTGAAATAAAAATGACTTCTCAAAATGAGAAGTCATTTTTATTTCTGCACATTGGAGAAATTTATGAAAAGAAAAAATAATTTGTATGAAAACATGTGCAATATTCAAAATATCAAATACGCCTATCAAAAGATTTCGCAGAATATAATGAGCAAGCGTAAAAAAGAATTGCTTCGTGACTATCAATCTATATACATCGCAAGGACTTACAAAACATTATCCGAAAGAAATTATCAAGTAGGAAAATATAATAGATTTATTATTCATGACACCAAAACAAGAGAAATTTATAGTCAAGGCATAGAAGATAAAATCGTGAATCACCTAGTAACAAAATATATTCTATATCCCTCCCTACTTCCGTGTTTGTCAGACGCAAACGTCGCCTCTAGAAAGAGAATGGGAACAAACAAAGGAATTGCTCTTGCAAATATGTATAGAAGAAAATGTAAAATAAAATACAAAAATTTTTATATTTTAAAATGCGATATTACCAAATTCTTTGCCAGTATTAATCATGATATTTTAAAGCAAAAAATTTCACGCAGAATCAAAGATAAAGATGCATTAAAAATCGTATTTGATATTATCGACAGTAATGCTGAAGGCCTCCATATCGGTACTATGACAAGTCAAATGCTAGCTTTATTTTATTTAAATGATCTTGATCACTTTATCAAAGAACAACTAAAAGTAAAATACTATGTGAGATATCAAGACGATTTTTTACTATTTCACCCATCAAAAGACTATTTAAAACACTGTCTGGAAGAAATCAAAAAATTTCTAGCAAAAGAAAAACTCACTTTAAATTCGAAAACGAGAATTTATAATCATAAAAATAACTTTATCTTTTTAGGAAGAAATACTGCCGGCATTTATGCTAAGCATCAAAGGATAAAGAAAAAAACAAAGTTAAAATATCATAGATATCAATGTGGTAACGTTTCGCTCTATGGCCTTTGCTCAACATTGGTATTTTACAAAGCCCTATGTAAAAATGGCACCTTAATACTAAGGCACCATTAAAAATAGTACTAAATCAAACTCCCCTTCGCTATCAAGCTACTAACAAATTTGATTATCTATTTTTATTTTATCGCTATTTAAGCGAAAGGACAAAATCTGTTTCTATCTAAAACTTCTCTTGCATTACAATTGGTCAATGCAACCACAGTTTTTTAGAAGCTGCGCCGACTCACACCGCTGGCAACGGCTCACTTATTATTTTTCGGTTTTTGGTTTTTCGTAATTCACGAGCGCCCCCGAAGCAATAATGCCCTAACCAAAAAAGTGCGCTTTTCTCAACTTTGCCCTACGATATTTTTTTGCCAACCATTAGTATACTTGGCAATATCGTCAATGATTTTTGCTAACTTCAAATACTTTCTCTCCGTTAGTAGATTTTTGTCATAACTTAAATTAAGTAAAAAGTCCATTATTTTTATCTTTGCAATCATTCGCGTTAGTAATTCCTGCTTAAACTCCAAATTTTTTGTGGAATTTGCTTCATACGCAAGTTCCAACAAATCATAACTTGAAGTTCTAAGTCTATTCTTTATCTCTAAATCCTTTTTAGGAAAATTTTCAAGCTCTTTGTCCACTTCCAAAATTAATTTTCGTATAAACTGAATGACTTTAAACTTTTCTTCTCTCATATGCTATTTTTTCCAATCTAGAAATTAATTCTAAAAATTCTTCCTTATGAATATTCTCTTTCAAAAAACGAGATAGCTTATCAATACGCTTCAAACAGTTCGTATACTTACGAGCCAAACGACAGTATAATTCATATTGATTTGCCAACGCAAAATTCTTTTTAAAATCTACATCATACTGATTTCTTCTATCCATTACCACATAATTAATTTGATATTCTTCTAGTTTATTCAATACTTTTTGAAGAGAGACTTGCGGAAAACCCGCCTGTATCTCACCGCCTCTTATCTCTTTTATTTTATAGCCAAAAAAATACGCCATTATGTTAGCATCTTTATCATACACATGGTAAAACGAGCCTTTTTTATACATACATATATCTTGAGGATGTACCTCTTTCACAGCAATCATGATTTTATTCATTATTGTTTTTCTCCTTGTTTAAAATACGTTGTGCCAAGTGGGCACGAAGGTAAATGACGTTTCCATGTAATTATTATATGTATGCACAATCCGTAGGGGCAGCGTAGTACGCTGCCCGTATTTCACTTTACTGACATGTTACGCTCTGCGCCATGGATTTTAGAGGATAGAAACTGCGCCGACTCACACCGCTGGCAACGGCTCACTTAGCCGGTAATCCGGTAAGACACGAGCGCCCCCGAAGCATCATATCCAAAATCATAGCCTGTACTATCAATATTATTTACCCAATAGATACTTCTATTTTGTGAGTATTGGCTACTCGTAAATGTTCCTCTATATGTCACAAGTGATCCACTGTGCATTCCTAAGCTACTTAAATTAACACTACCTGCAGATGTGACGCTTGTGATTACCCAATCTCCATTAGTATCCTCGCCATACACGACTCTGTACGCTACGTCGTTATATCCTACTATAAAATCACCTGTAGTCGTATTATAATCTAGCCACATTGCACTCGTGCCATCAGATAAGCTTAAACTATATCCAGGATAATATTGATCTCCTAAAAGCAAAGCTTGTAACTTCTCCAAATCTGTCCCACCACTTGCTAAATCTTCTACGTCTATCATGCTGCCTGTATAATACTTGCTGGCATTCACATAGTAACTCGTTGTGCCATTTTCTCTATACGTATATCCTGGTAGAGTAAATAGTTCTCCTTCGTCTGTAATGTAGTGATGCTCTGCACTTCTCGCTGTTGTGTACCCTTTATCCTCCGACCAATTTGGAATATTCGTATCATTTGCAATTTCGTAATAATTTGTGCCTAAAAGCGCACTCGGCTGAATACTAAGGCTAGCCACCGTGCCTGCAGCCACTGGTGTCGTACTGCTCGTTACTGTTTGTCCCGTCGCTAGGCCATAATAGA
Source organism: Clostridia bacterium (assembly GCA_017469545.1). Classification (GTDB taxonomy): domain Bacteria; phylum Bacillota; class Clostridia; order TANB77; family UBA1234; genus RGIG4465. The sequence goes on along the minus strand of JAFUGE010000006.1, from coordinate 141,754 downwards.
TTTGTGCCTTAGAAACACTCTGCGCTTTTAAGGCATATCTTTTGTATGCAAATAAAAATTGTTGGTCAATTGCATCTTGGAAATCCGAAAACTCTTGTGCAAATCTTGCAAACCTTGCTTCTTCTGCAGAATCTCCTGTGCCTCTGATTACAATTGTTGCTAAAATAATAATCACAACAATTGTAATAATTAAACTGATTAATGAAATACCTTTTTTATTTTTCATTTTTAAATCATTCCTTCCGTTTTAATTTCTCTTTTCGGGCAGCGTGATACGCTGCCCCTACAGGCATGTATCCCTCATTGATGCATATTTTGTAGGGGCGGCGTATTACGCCGCCCGATTGCGCCGCCCGCCATGCCCACCACGAGAACGCAAAAAGACCAGCCTCGTGCCAAAAGACACAAAGCCAGCCTCTATTTTATCCGTCTCTTATTCTATTATTCTCGCACGCGTTCTGTGGGCGGCGTAATTCGCCACCCTTACGAGCAAATTCTATGTTTAACGAAACGTTCGTGTGTGTGTGTGTGTGTGTGTACAGCCCCAACGGTTACATGGTTTTTATTTCTCATTTGTTTCCTCCAATTTTTATATCTTTGTTGCAATTAACGTGTATCAACCCTGTTTGTGGGCAACGTATTACGCTGCCCTTACAGGCATACGGGTTTGCGCCCACATTGACGTACATTTGTAGGGGCGGCGTATCACGCCGCCCGATTACGCCCGTGAATTTCCTACAATTAAATTCTAGCAAATTAAAAACGAAAAAGCAACAAATTTTTCCAAAATTTGTATTGACAAATAAAAAATTCCAATGTAACATGTACTTAATCTTTAGATAGGCTTCTCGCCTATCTAAACAAATTCTATTTTGTAGCATCCGCTACAAGAATTTTTCCAAACAAGAAATATAAAAAGAAAGGAGGAAGTTTATCATTAACCATGCAAATGACAAAAAGATATAAAAGGACTAGTAAATTTGAAAGGAATGATGTATAATATGATTAATGAAGAAGAAATTTTGGTGCCTAAAAATGATGTGATTTTTAAGAGGCTATTTGGCAGAGTAAAAAGTAAAGAGAAAGTGAAAGAGTTCCTTGAGGCTATTCTGAATATTAGAATCAAAGATGTGATTCTCGAAAAAGAGACAGAATTATTGCCTGAAAACCTGGACGATAAAGTTGGTATATTAGATGTTAGAGCCGAATTTGACGATGGCACTCTTATCGATATTGAAATGCAAAATGTGAATCAAGGCAATATTGAAAAAAGATTGACATACTATTTAAACCAGCTATATACAAGCGATTTGCAAAAAGGAAAAACATATAATGAATTAAACAAAGCAATTGCCATTGGTATCTTAAATTTCGATTATTTTAAAGATATTAAGGAGCACCATACTATCTGGAAAATGACAGAGCAGCATAATAAAAGCAAAACATTAGAAGAACAAGAGATACACTTCATAGAACTGCCTAAGTTCTTAAGAAGTGAAATCAATATTGACAGGAAATTAGATCAATGGCTTTTATTCATTGATTACTCACGAAAGGAGTTAGTAAAAATGGCTGAGGAGAAAAATAATTTAATCAAAGAAGCTTCCGAAGAATATGAATATTTAGTGGGAGACGAAGCTGTAAGAAGATTAGCTTTTTTAAAGAGAAAATGGGAGCTAGACTACAATAGTGGAATACAGTATGCTAGAACAGAGGGCGAAAAGGTTGGCGAGAAACGTGGTGAGAAACGTGGTGAGAAACGCGGCGAAAAACGTGGTAGAAAAGAAAAGCAAATTGAAATTGCAAAAAAATCTAAGGACAAAGGAATTCCAGTAGAAACAATTGCTGAAATCACTGGCCTTTCAGTAGAAGAAATCGAAAAAATGTAAAAAACGTGTGTGGGCGGCGTAATACGCCGCCCCTACAATTTTCTCTTTACACACCAGTATATAGCTGATAATATCTTCCTTGTTTTTCAATTAGTTCCTTATGCGTGCCCGCTTCTATGATTTGGCCATTGTCAATGACAATAATTTTATCAGCATTTCTAATGGTGGAAAGTCGATGGGCAATGACAAAACTTGTTCTTCCTTTCATTAGCTCCAACATTGCTTCTTGAATTTTTACTTCTGTTCTTGTGTCAACATTACTTGTTGCTTCGTCTAAGATTAAAATCTTAGGTTGATTAATAAACACTCTTGCAATGTTTAAAAGCTGTCTTTGACCAACACTTAAGTTGCCTCCGTCTTCATTAAGAAGTGTATCATAGCCATCACGTAAGTGATTAATAAACTCGTCTGCTCTTGCCATTTCTGATGCTGTCTCTAATTCTTTTTCTGTGGCGTCAAGCTTTCCAAATAGGATATTATTTCTCACTGTTTCTGCAAATAAAACCGTGTCTTGCAACACCATGCCAATTGCTTCACGAAGTGATTTTCTTGACATATCTCTAATATCGATTCCGTCTATCAAAATTCTGCCTTTGTTAACATCGTAAAAACGAGTAAGTAAGTTCACAATCGTCGTCTTTCCTGCACCAGTAGGGCCCACAATCGCGATTACTTCACCAGGCTTCACGTCCAGATTGATATTTTTAAGGACTGTTTTACCCTCGTCATAACCAAAATAAACGCCCTCGATTTTTACTTCGCCCTTAACATTTTCCAATTCCACTTTACTGATATCGTCTGCAATCTCTATTTTCTCGTCAATGATTTCAAAACATCTCTCTGCACTTGCTAATCCTAATTGAATCGAACTAAACTGATTTGCGATTTCATTAATCGGTTGTCCAAACTGTCTTGCAAATCTCGTCAATGTCGTAAAATCTCCAATTGATAATGTTCCTCTTACGCCTAATATTCCAGCAACAACTATGGTAGCTGCATAAGTTAATCCATTTAAGTTTCTTGCAAGTGGCATGACAAGTCCCGCAAAAGCTTCTGCTTTGATTCCTACTTTTCTGTAATCATTATTGATAACAGAAAATTCCTCCATACTCTTGTTTTCCATTTCAAAAGCTTTGACAACATATTGGCCTGAAATTCTTTCTTCGATAAATCCATTGATTCTTCCGTAGTTCCGCTTGTTGTGCCATAAATTGTTTTCTATTGATTTTTGCAATTTTAGAAGTGATCAATATAATAATTGGAATTGCTATAATATTTAAAAGTGTCAGTGTAGGGCTTATCATTAGCATTGCCACGGTTACTCCTACAAATGTAAGCACATTGGAAAAGATACTGACAATACTACTAGATAAAATATCCGTCACGTTTTGAAGGTCATTCGTAATTCTACTCATAAGCTCGCCGCTAGAATGCGTATCATAATATCGAATTGGTAGTTTTACTAGCTGATTGAATACATCTCTTCTCAAATCTCTTACCGTAGTTTGTGATATCTTAAGCATAATTCTATTTTGCACTAAAGTTGCAAGTGCGCCTATCACAGCAAGTAAAATCATTAGTCCAATCATTCTAATTAGTCCTGGCCAATCCTTCGGAGCGATATAATCGTCCACGATAGGTTTTAAAATTGAGGTAGATAGAATGCTGGTAAGTGAACTTACGATAACCAGTAAAAATACAACAACTAATTTTTTCTTATCTTTTTCAATGTACTTAAGTAGTCTCTTCAAAGTTCCCTTTGTATCCTTTGCACTCTCAAAAGCTACTCTACCTCTTCCTCTTCCCATAGGTCTTTGAGGTGAATTGTTATTAGTATTAGCCATTTGATGTCACCTCCATTTGTGAATTATATATTTCCGTATACACTTCATTTTTGTTAATTAATTCGTCGTGTGTGCCCATTCCAACGATTCTCGTTTTATCAAGCACAATAATTTTATCTGCATTTTTGGCCGTATTAATTCTTTGGGCAATCATTACCACAGTAGTATCTTTCATTTCTTTTTTCAAAGCTTCTCTTAATTTGTTTTCTGTAGAATTATCAAGAGCACTCATACTATCGTCTAAGATTAATATCTTAGGCTTCTTGATAATTGCTCTGGCAATACAAAGCCTCTGCTTTTGACCGCCAGAAAAGTTTACGCCCCTTTGTCCGACAAGCGTATTATATTTTTCCGGAAGTCCTTCTACAAAGTCTCTTATTTGTGCTATTTCGCAAGCCTTCTCAATTTCTTCGTCTGTGGCGTCTTCTTTTCCCCAGCGCATATTTTCCGCAATTGTTCCCGAGAATAAGATATTCTTTTGCAAAACTAATCCAATGTTTTCTCTTAAAATTTTCAAATCATAATCTTTGACATTGATGCCATCAATCGAAACTTCTCCCTCGGATACATCAAACATTCTTGGAATCAAATTTACCAAAGTAGTTTTACCAGATCCCGTAGAGCCAAGCACGGCAACAATTTCGCCAGGATTGATTTTGAAGTTTAAGTCATTTAAGATATATGAGCCATCCGAATCTTTATAGGCAAAGCAAACATTTTTAAATTCTATTTCGCCATTTTCAATCTCTTTCTCAATAGGATTCTCACCATTGACTACATCACTTTTCTCTTTTAGCACTTCTTTGACTCTGTCGTAAGACGCCTTTGATCTTGCTAAGTTCATGATGGCAGTCGAAAGCATAATTAATGAGAATAAAATTTGTGTAATGTAGGTAATACAAGAAGTGATATCTCCTACTTCAAATCCATTCACACCAACTAACTTAGCGCCAACCCAAACAACTGCCACAATACTTAAATTCATAATTAACGATATCACTGGAATAATCCACATTACAATTCCTAATCCTGTGATGGTTGTATTCATTAAATCGTTATTCGCTACTTCAAATCGTTCTTCCTCATGTTCTTCTCTCGTGAATACTTTTACTACTCTGGCACCAATTAAATTTTCTCTGATAACGTTATTGACTCTATCAATTTTTTGTTGCACGATATTAAAAAATGGTAGTCCTTTTTTAGCAATAATTGCCGCAATGATAATCATAACAGGAAGAACAACGGCAATAATTAAACCAAGCCTTGCATTAATAGAAATCGCCATAATGATTCCGCCAACAAACATAATAGGCGCACGAACCATCATTCTAAGTCCCATTTTTACTAATTGTTCTAACATCGTTACATCATTAGTAAGTCTTGTAATCAGTGAAGATGTCTTAAATTTATTAATATTTGCAAAAGAAAAACTCTGTATATTTTTATACATATCTTTTCTTAGTTCTGCACCAAATCCTTGGCCTGCAATACTTGCAAATATCGCGCATCCTACTCCACCAACTAGCATTAATAACGTAAGTAGAATTATTTTTAATCCTACTTCATTTACTATCGCCTCATTTTGCACTGCGATTCCCTCGTCAATTACTCTCGCAACTAGCTTTGGTATTGTTAAGTCGCCATATACTTCTACTATCATAAGTAGTGGCGCCAGAATCACAGCATACCAATATTTTTTTAAATACTTTAACATCTTTTTTCTCCTTAATTTTTGCAATTATTACTTTGGCATATAATGCCATTTACGGGCAGCGTGCTACGCTGCCCCTACAATTTATTTAGACAAATTTTTAATAATTTTATTTAAATATGTTTCAAATTGTACTTTATCCTTTTTGGTCATTCCTTTGAATATTTGCTCGTCAATTTCTTTTAGGATTTTTCTGCATTGTACCACGGCCGTCTTTCCCTCTGGCGTGATAAAAATTCTCTTGTACTTCATGTTCTCTTCGTCAGATACTCTCTCAATGTATCCGTTTCTTTCTAGCTTATTTAATCTCTCACTCATTGACGAATATTTGACACCAACAAAATTAGCAAGTTCCTTTTGGGTGCAGCCATCGTTATCTTTGATTAGCAAAAGAAGTCTTGCTTGACCCTTTACTAATTCATATTTGGCAAGTCTTTCTTCTAATTTGTTATACACCGCCGTGTTAATTTCTCTAAAATATTCTCCTAGTTCTTTTTCCATAAAAATACCTCCTTTAATTAGCATACGATAGTTAGTATACTAATTATTAGAGGTTTTGTCAAATGAATTTTGTGTGAACAATTGCCGTATCACTCGCTTTACGGCACGGCTTGTATCATTTGGACTCTCTGCGTTCTTTGAAGAAGCTTTGCATTAGTGTTCTGGCCTCTTCTTCTAGAATTCCTGTCTCGTAGTGCACTTTATGATTATAGACGTAGTCTTCAAACAAATTGATTTGTGAGCCGCAGGCGCCGCTTCTTGGTTCTTTTGCCGCAATATACACATTTCTCATTCTAGCGTTTAATATAGCCCCTGCGCACATCGCACAAGGCTCTAGCGTCACATACATATCACATTCCTCTAATCGCCAATTATCAAGCTTTTTGCACGCTTTTTCAATTGCCAATATTTCAGCGTGGGCACAGGCCTGATTTTTGACTTCTCTTAAATTATGTGCCTTTGCTATCACAATGTCGTCTTTTACAATCACGGCGCCAATTGGCACTTCCTGCTTTTCATAGGCTTTCTTAGCCTCTTTTAGTGCCAGCTTCATAAATTTTTCGTTCATATACATTCTCCTACCAGGATAACGATTTTAGTTTTCCTACTTTTGATCTGATGTAATTCTCTAGCTTTCCTTTGAATTCGTCTGAGTGAATTTCCTTTTTCGCCACCATATCTAGCCCTTTCTCCCAGCTTGCTGTTAGCTGTGGATTAAGCATATCTGGCATCGAATATCTTACCACTTTATAAATAAGTTCTCCTTTATTTGTTGGCGTCAAAACCTGCGTTTTGGCATTTGTTTCTAAGTAACCAATACGATTTAATTTCTTGATAATTTCGGCTCTTGTTGCGCTCGTGCCAATGCCACTTCCCTTAATTTGCTCTCTTAATTTTTCGTCCTCAATTAATTTTCCTGCATTCTCCATCGCTAAAATCATAGAGCCGGAAGTATATCGGCTAGGCGGCGTCGTCTCTCCCTCTTTGATAACAATATCACTGATGGCAAGCGTTTGCCCTTTCTTTAATTTGGCAAGTTTTTCTGTGGTATCGTTATCCACTTGTGCCTCTTTTTCTTCCGAAATAACAAACAAATATCCCCTATTAGTGCATATTTTGCTATTGGCATAAAATTTTTGCCCGTCGATTTCTAGTGTAATTGCAAGCTTGCTATACTCTGCGGGCGGGAAGAAAATACTTAAAAATCTTTTGACAATCAATTGATATACCTTCTGATGCAACTCCGAAACTTTGTCGAAGTTTTCCAATCCTTGCCCGGTAGGAATAATCGCATAGTGGTCGGTGATTTTAGAGTCGTCAACATATTTGCTTTTTACGATATCCGTGCTATATTTGTTTTCTATCATATTTTGAATGATGTTCTTGATTTCCTCGTTTTTTCCCCATTTCGCAAGGCCATTTAAGTTCTTGCTAATTTCTTTCGCCACGGCCGTAGAAAGCACTCTGGCGTCTGTTCTTGGATAAGTAACTAATTTTTTCTCATATAGCTCTTGTATGATTTCTAGCGTTTGGTCGGGAGAAATTTTAAACTTTTTCGTACAGTCATTTTGAATCTCCGCCAAATTATATAACAGTGGAGCATTTTCTTTTTGCTTTTTCTTCGTCACTTCTGTTACAACGGCGTTCGTAGCATTTGCCTTTAGTGCCTCTATGAAGGCTTTGGCGTCTCCCTCATTTTTGAAGCCATTATCGTTGTACAATAAGTTCTTTTCAAACGCCATTTTTAAGACATCCGGCTTGTCCACTTTTTCACTATCTAGCTTCCACTCAGCCGTCACTTCTCCCTCTAGCTGCGATTGAATTTTATAAAACTTCGTCTTCACGAAATTTCTGATTTCATTTTCTTTGTCAACAACCATACCAAGAACGCAAGTCATAACTCTGCCAATTGAAATCGATACGCGCTCTTCGCCATTCATACTAGCCACTTTTTTGCCATACATCAAGGTAAGTAGTCTTGAAAAATTAATTCCAATTAAGTAATCTTCTTGTGCCCTCAAGTAAGCGCTGTCTGACAAAGAATCATATTCTGATAAATCTTTTGCCTCCCTGATGCCTCTTAAAATCTCTTCTTCCGTCTGTGAATCAATCCAGACTCTCTTTTTTTGCTTTCCCTGCACATTTGCCATACTGTCTACTAAGCGATAAATATACTCTCCCTCACGCCCAGAGTCGGTGCAGACATAAATCGTATCCACGTCCTCACGCGTCAGGATGCCTTTTACGACCTCGAATTGTGCTTTGACGTTATCGATTACCTCATACTTCCATTCGTCCGGAATAAAAGGCAATGTGTCGTATCTCCACATCTTGTATTTTTCGTCATACACTTCCGGGTAACTCATGGTCACTAAATGGCCGACACACCAAGTCACAATATACTCCTCCGACTCTAAATAGCCATTTTTTCTCGTTGTATTGATTTTCAAAGCCTTTGCAAATTCCATTGCAACGCTTGGTTTTTCCGCAATAATAACTTTTTTCACGTTTTCTCCTTTTTCTCACAGGCAGCCTAAGAGGGCTACCTCAACATACCTGTATTTTATACTACTAAACAGCAAAAAGCAACTGTTATAACAACAGTTGCTTTTGATTTTAAGGTTGATAGATATACAGAACGCGGTCGATAACGAATGCCGAGGGCAGCTCGTCGTCGATGTCTATATACCTCTTCCGGTTGACGCTAAATACCAGCGTGTCACCGTTTAGGAGATCCTTTAGTGTCTCTCCTTCCTCCACGTAATACCTGCTTCTATTAACTATCGCATTGGAATACAAAAGTGCATTGCGATAGTAGTTAAAAGGCCGGATTAAGTAGTAGTCGTCATGGGTTAGCTCCTGCGAAATCTTTGTTGCCAGTCCCAGAGGAATATCAGGGATATTTTTCTTGATTATGTGGGCGAATGCCGCCCGATAATCAATCCCGTAGAGGAAAATCGTCAATCTCCGCTGCTCAAACCAAGTGTACTCGACAGCAAAGATTTCCTCATTTTCCCGCCCATATAAAATTGGATCGATTTCGTCATTCCGCAATAGCTTTTGCCCCCGCTGAAATGCCGAGTCGAACGAAACGACCTCCGGCAGCTCCTCAGGTAGCTCATTTTCAACGAACTTCTTAAAGCAATACGGCTCAACAATTCCTTTATTGAACAATTCCTGCTTCAGGGTTAGATAATTCCCTCTTACCCGCTCTGCTAACATCATTTTTTGCTCCTCCTAATATTAATTAGTATTTATATAGATAGAAATATTCAGTTTTCCTATAATATATTAACATAATTTGGTAAGCTTGTCAACCTCATATTGTATCTTTTCGATTGCTTTTGTATTTCCAATTTTTCTAGCATTTTCTCCCATTTGCTTTAAATTGCTCTTATTTGCTATCAAATCATTAATCATAGAGGCCAATTTTTCTTTGCTTAAGTCCTTTTCTTCAATAATGACAGCGCCGCCCACATCTTCTAGTGTTTTTGCATTAAAAAATTGGTGATTTTCGGCTGCATATGGGAAAGGAATCAGTATGGCAGGCACACCTACAATCCCAATTTCGCTTGTGGTAAGCGCTCCGCTTCTGCATACTAGCAAATCACTGGCCGCCATTACTTCGTCCATGTTATAAATATATTTCTCAATTTTTACATTTTCCGGTATATTCTTTATCTTTGACATGATTTCTTCATAATGTTTAGGCCCCGTCGCATAAATCAAATTACAGCTCTTTAAGTCATTATGATTAATCATTTCTACCATTACTTCGTTAATTTTCTTCGCTCCTTGGCTTCCTCCAAAAACCAGTACGAGGCTTTTCTCGTCAAGACCTAACTTTTTCTTCATATTCTCTTTATTATCATGAGGCTTCATTTTGGTAGGATTTCCCGTATATACAGCATGTTTGGCCTTAGGAAGCTTTTTCATTGCCGCTTCAAATCCAAGAGCAACCGTGTCTACTTTTGAAGAAAGCCATATCGTAGTTTTTCCTGGCAAAGCATTGCTTTCGTGTATCATGGTTGGCACTTTTTTCGATACTCCGGCTATCATAAGTGGGGCCGTCACATACCCTCCCGTGCCAATAAGCAAATCCGGTTTTTCTTCCTTGATTAATCTTTTGCATTCGCTGATCCCTTTGCAAAGTGTAACCATTGTGCCAATATTTTTAAGCGACATCCCTCTTTCTAATCCCTGTGAATGGATATGTACTAAAGGGTATCCCGCTTTGGGAACTAAATCATTTTCCATTCCTCTTTCTGTACCAACAAAGATTACTTGATGCCCGTGCTCTTTTAGCATATTCGCAATTGCAATTCCAGGATTGATGTGGCCGCCAGTACCTCCTGCTGCAATAATTACTTTCATTGTCTTTCCTCCTTCAAAATTTGTTTTGCAAATTTTGTTTGCGGGCAGCGTATAACGCTGCCCCTACATTTCATTGTATGCAATTATTTCGTTCTTGCTAAAATTGCACAAGCTTCTGCTCTCGTTAAAGGTTCATTTGGTCTAAATGTACCATCTTCATAGCCATTCACAATATTAAGCGAATGAGCCAAATTGATTTTAGCAATCTCTTCCTCACTTAGTCCTTCCAAATCCGAAAAAGCATTTCCATTCGCTTTGTTCTCTTCTCCCAAAATTCTCATGATGGCTACAATAAAATCTTTACGAGTAATATTCGTTTCACTATCAAAATCATTACCGTTCATAGGAATATATCGGCTCGCTTTTCTGATGGCATCATATCCCCAATAATCCTCCGAAACATCACGAAGTTCCTCTTTATTTACTTCAGTAAGTCCAAAAGTCTTTGCCAAAACCTGTGCTGCCTCTGCTCTCGTTAAATAATTTTCCGGTCTAAAAGTTTTATCTTCATAACCATTTAATATGCCTTTGATGGCCATGCTTTTAATCACGTTATATGCCCAATGATTTTCTAAAACGTCCGTAAAAGTGATTTGAGATATATTGATTTCACGCATTTCCTGCATCAATTTTGCGTCAACGTCCCATTCTACACCATACTTTGCTGTCAAATATGTTTCCAATGCTGTTAACTCTCCATTTGTCATAGACATAACGATAGAATAAATATCCGTATAGTCCTTGTTAATCATTTTTTCATAAATATAATCATAATTTCTGATTTGCAATTCACGTAGCACAACGACATCTAAATGAGTCACTTTCTGCACTAATCCTCTTACTGTCCAATTAATTTCATACTTATATATTTTGTGACTTTGATAAATCGTTTCCGCCATCATTCCCACACCATCAGGCATACCCACGATTTGCTCGATACCTACTTCTAATTTGTCTCCTAAATTAGTCGGAATCAATTCTTTTTCAGTAGCCGTGTTTTGGCCATTCTTCACTAACATAGCTCGCGTAATTAGTCCGTCATTATCTATTTGAAGATAAAGTGGTAAATAGACTGAATATCTCTCTACCAAGTGATTGTTTGCAACAATGTCTTTGCTAAGTGTCTCGTCATTTTTGATACTTGAAATCACAGCAACTTTTCCGTTATGATAAAACACTTCAAAATCTGGCGCATCCTTCAATACCACATTTTCCGCCGCATATAAAACTCCAAACAACATTACAATACAAAATACTAAAACAGTACAAAACTTTTTCATATTATCCTCCTCGTATATTGTACTTACAAAATTTTAAGTAAAAGGGACCAATCATAAGAGGTCCCTTTACTGTGCTTGTTAGTAGGAAGCGCATCAATTTTCAACAAGTCACAAATATTGGTTTTGTGTATCTGAAACCCAAAGAAATTTACGCCCCTGCTTAGCAATATTATGATATTATTTTTGCCGTCTTCTGTCAAGAATTATTTCTTAGCCTATCTATTATTTCGCGCCTATTCTGATGCTTAAATATTGCCGTGCCAGCCACCAAGATGTTTGCCCCTGCCTTTATTGCATCACGGGATGTTTCTAAATTAATTCCTCCATCTACTTCTATGGCAAGCGAAGCATTTTTGCTTCTTAGTTTTCTTACTTTCTCCAAAGTTTCTGGAATTAATTTTTGTCCTCCAAATCCAGGTTCGACAGTCATAATTAATACCATATCAATTCTTTCAAGATATTTCTTCAGTGCACTGATTTTGGTATTAGGTTTGATTGCAATTCCCACTTTTTTTCCGCGTTGATGCAATGTTTCGATAATCTCGTTTGCCTCATTTTCATTCACAGCTTCCATGTGAAAAGTAATTCTATCCGCCTCTTGAAACTTTTCCAAATATGCTAATGGATTTTCAACCATCAAATGCACATCTAAAAAAGCCTCCGTATTTTCTTTGGCGGCTTTGATCATTTTTTCACCATCCGTGGTATTATTCACAAAAACGCCGTCCATTACATCAATATGAATTGCATCCGCTCCAGATGCGATAACATCAGCAATTTCTTCTTCCAGCCTCTCCTCGTCGGCAGCTAAAATTGACGCTGCAATTTCTACCATTTCTTTTCTCCCTTCAACTTTTCATATAGCTCGCAATATCTTTCATATCTGCCTTTATCAATCTTTCTCTTCTTCACGGCATTTTTAATTCCGCACTCGTCTTCCTTGATGTGTGTGCAACCACGATATTTGCAATCTTTCATATACGGAGTAAATTCTTCATAATAGTTTTCTAATTCTTTATATGAAATATCTTGTACTTCATATGTAGAGAAACCTGGAGTATCTGCCACGTATGTATTTTCTGCCGCTTCATATAGTTCCACATACTTTGTCGTATGCTTTCCTCGTTCCAGTTTTTCAGAGGTTAATCCCTCTTCTGATACCGTGTGGCCCATAATGTTATTCGTTAACGTCGATTTCCCGACTCCTGAATTTCCTGCAAATGCCGTGATTTTATTTTGAAGCAAAAGCATCAATTTTTCAATGCCTACTTTGTTCTTCGCGTCTGTTGTAATAACTTGATAGCCAATATTCTCATAAACATTCACTATCTCTTCATAGCTTTCTTCAAAATCAATTTTATTGATACAAATCACTGGCTCTACGTTATTTTTAATTGCCATCATTAATTGCTTGTCTAAGAGCAATAAATCAGGCTTTGGATTCGCCGTCGCTACCACAATAATGAGCTGATCAATGTTGGCAATGGGCGGCCTTACAAATTCATTTTTTCTCGGCAAAATTTTTTCAATATGATTATTTTTTATTTCTACCCTATCGCCTACAAGAGGCTTGCTATTTTTTAATTTAAACAAGCCTCTTGCTGTGCAATCAAAATATTCATTTTCCACTTTTACTCTGTATCTATCAGAATAAACTTTTGTAATTATCCCTTGAATGATAACCATCTCCTATTTTGCGGGCAGCGTGTTACGCTGCCCCTACAATATGCTATGATAACATTATTTGACAATCATTTCAGAATCAAGATTATCGTCAATATATACTTTAATCATACTGCCTTCAGAACCATCTGGTAATTCCACGGTTATCTTTCCGTCTTTTCTTTGATGTACTTCTTCATGTAATATCTTTGTTCCTATTTTTGAACTTTGTAATTCTACTTTTACAACAAACGTATCTCTTGTACCTTTGTTGGATAAGTCAATAGAAATTGTTTTAGCATTCGTCGTAGGCTTCGTCGTTGTACCATTTCCGTTGCCATTTCCTGTTTGATTGTTATTACCAGTAATGTTATCATTATTATTAGGAGTAGTAGGTTCTTCTTCTTGCTTATTGACAATGATAACAACCTCTGTTAACTCAGAAATAAACTCGCCTTTTTCAGGTGATTGGCTAATAACCTCTCCCTCTTTTCCTGTAGGGCTCTTGACGTACTCTACCTTAGGAACTAGGTTTGCTGCTACTAAAATTTCTCTCGCTGCTGCTTCTGTTTGACCAACTACATTAGGTGTCTCCATCATTCCATCTACTGGACCAGCGCTGATATATACGGTAACAGTTGCACCAACTTCTACTTCTGTATTGAATACAGGTAATTGCCTTGTAATACTTCCCTTCGGGACAGTGTTGCTTGCTTCTGTTTCTTCTTTATATACTAAATTATATTTCTCGATTTCAATCTTAGCAGCCTCGACTGTCATAGTCGTAACATTTGGCACAAATACTGTTTCAGCGCCTTTACTAATTCTAACACCAACCGTAGCGCCTTTCTTTAAACCAAAGCCTTCTGCATATTGCTGATATGTGACATAGTCTTTTGGATACTCACTACTTGCAGAAGTAGATTGTACTTCCATTTTTAGTCCTCTTTCTTCTAATAGCTTTTGCGCCTCGTCTTTATGAAGTCCAACAATACTTGGAACTTCCGGATTACTCTCACCAAATATTGCTGGAGCAACTTTTAGTGCTATCGTAAATGCTCCACAGAACAAAGCTATTGCAAGCAAAATAAATATTAATAATTTTGTTACAGCTTGCTTTTTTGTTTTCTTTCCTTTTCTACTACCCATATCGTCCTCACCATACTTTACATTTTTTTGCACATGCTTTTCTTCCACATCATTTCTCACAGCACCAACAATTGGAACTTTTTGTGTTGGAAAATCTCTTCTTCCATCCAAGGTAATTGTCGCTGACATATCGCCACCAGGCGTTCTAAGCGTCTTTTGCAAATCATTGTACATTGCCGTAGCAGATGCATATCTTTCATTGACATCTTTTTGCATTGCTCTCATAACAATATTGTTAACGCCAAGCGGTATATCAGGAACAAGCTCTGATGGCTCTACTGGAGTTTCTTGCAGATGTTTTAGTGCAACGCTCACTGGTGTTTCTGCATCAAACGGAAGCTTGCCTGTCAGCATTTCATAAAGTACAACACCTAGAGAATAGATATCTGACTTCTCGTCTGTGTAGCCACCTCTTGCATGCTCTGGCGAAAAATAATGTACGCTTCCTACTGTTGTTCCAAAAGCATTAATCGTAGAATTAGATACCGCTTTTGCAATTCCGAAATCTGTAATCTTTGCCACACCATCTTTCGTCATGATAATATTGTGTGGTTTGATATCTCTATGAATGATATGATTTTTATGTGCTTGTTCCAAGCCAGAAGCAATTTGAGATGCAATTCGTACTGCCTCTTTCCAAGGAAGTCTTCCTTTTTCTTTAATCAATTCTTTTAGCGTTTTTCCATTAATCAATTCCATTACAATGTAATGAAGCTCGTTTTGATCTCCTACATCATAAATCGAAACGATATTAGGATGTGATAAACTTGCCGCTGCTTGCGCCTCTACTTGAAAGCGTTTTAAAAATTCTGCATCGTTAGCAAATTCGTCTTTTAAAATTTTGACAGCAACATTTCTATTTAAAAGTTTATCTCCTGCTTTATACACAGTAGCCATTCCGCCTGTGCCAATAAGTTCCTTTATCTCATATCTATTTCCTAAAACTTTTCCGATCATTTCCATACTATTAACCTCCGCTAGTCATTAGAAATTAGTATTACACTGATATTATCATAACCGCCAAGCATATTGGCATTATCTATTAGCGCTTTACAAGCATTTTTTAAATAATCCTTATGCTTCATAATTGTCTCATAAATGTCTTTCTCTTCCAACATGTTCGTTAATCCGTCCGTGCAAATTAAAAGTATGTCGTCCTTGACAAACCCCTTCGTAATGACATCCGGCTCAACCGTTTTCTCGCCACCCAAAACTTTTAACAATACATTTTTCTGTGGATGGTTTCTGGCTTCCTCCCTTGTAATGGTACCTTCTTTCACCAAGGCCTGTACGTAGGAATGATCCTTCGTTAGCTGCCTAATGATGTGTTTTCTAAATCGATATACTCTACTATCGCCAACGTGCCCAATATATGCCTTGCCTTTATATACAATCACAACGACAATCGTTGTGCCCATCCCTTTATACTCTGGCATCGTTTTTGATTTTTCAAATATATATTTATTCGCGCGTTCAATTGCCGTTCTAATTAAATTTTCAATTTGCTCCTTCTCAGGCTGGATTTTAGGAAACTCAGACTGAATATATCCTTCCACACATTCTATTGCATCTTTACTTGCAACCTCGCCGGCGTTAGCTCCGCCCATTCCGTCAGCCATAATAAAAAGCTTTAAGTCGTCGGTCACATTGCAAACGTAAATGCAATCTTCGTTATTCTCTCTTTGTTTACCTCGATCTGTAAGTCCATAAAAGCGCAAATTTCTCACCTCAATTTCTGATTTATCGTCACGTTTATTATATATGTAAAATTGATATTTGTCTACAAAATTTTCGTTTTCTACTTTTGACTGCGCACGAGTTGGCCGCAGGCCGCATCAATATCGGAGCCAAGTTCTCTTCTTACGGTTGCTACAATTCCTTTATCATTCAAATAATCACGAAAAGCTAGTATTTTTTCTGTACTACTCTTCTCATAATTTCCGCCTTTAATCTTATTAATAGGGATTAAATTTACGTGGCAAAGCATTCCACGAAGTAGCTTTGCTAAATGATCTGCATCTGCTAGCGAATCATTTACCCCGTCCACTAAAGCATATTCAAAAGTAATTCTTCTATTCGTCTTTTGAATATATTCTTTGCACGCCTCCATCACTTCTGCAATCGAATATCGATTGTTAATCGGCATCATGGAAGATCTCACATCGTCCTTACTGCTGTGAAGCGAAATGCAAAGATTGCATTGCATATTCTCGTCTGCAAGTCTAATAATATTTGGCACCAATCCGCAAGTAGAAATGCTAATATGTCTTGCGCCAATGTTTAGTCCTTTCGGGTCATTAATAAGACGAATTGCTTTCATAACATTATCATAATTATCAAGCGGTTCTCCAATCCCCATAAAAACAATATTTGAAATTTTCTCACCACTATGTTTTTCAATTTCTAAAATCTGAGAAATAATTTCTCCTGGCGTTAAATTTCTAACAAATCCAATCTTAGCAGACGCGCAAAAATTGCAGCCCATTTTGCAACCTATTTGATTGGATAGACAAGCCGTATTTCCATACTTGTACTTCATTAAAACGCTCTCTACCGCATTGCCATCTTTTAGCTCCATCAAATATTTAATGGTACCATCTTTGGACTTTTGAAATTTGGCAACTTCAAGGCATTTGATTTCGTAATTCTCTTTTAATTTCTGAATCAAATCTTTTGATAAATCCGTCATTTCGTCGAAAGAATCCACGCCTCGATAAAGCCAAGCAAAAATTTGCTTCGCGCGATATTTCTTTTCTCCCATATTCACAAGTTCTTCTTCAATTTCTGATAAATAAAGGTCTCTTAGGTTTTTCATTTCTACCTCCTAGCCAGCTTCGCGATGTAGAAGCCGTCTGTGTTGTCGATGTGTGGATATAATTTCTTTTCTTCTACCAATTCAAAATCTTTATGATTACTTAAGAATTTCTGAATTTGTTCTTCGTTTTCTTGCTTCAATACAGTGCAAGTACTATATATTAACGTTCCGCCACGTTTTAAATATCTTGCGCCGTTATCCAAAATTTGCGCTTGAATTTTTACTAATTCCGGAATATCCTCTTCTTTTCTTGTCCACTTGATTTCTGGCTTTTTTCTAATTACACCAATTCCACTGCAAGGCACATCTAATAAAATCTTATCATACTTTTCAAAACAATAAGTATCATAGATTGTCGCGTCATTGACTTTCACAGATATAATTTCTACTCCCAATCTCTTTGCCGTTTCTTCCACTAATTTTACACGGTGCTCATGAATATCCCAAGCATCAATCTCTCCCTTATTATTCATAAGCTGTGCAAGATAAGTAGTTTTTCCTCCTGGAGCACTGCAAGCATCTAAAACCAACTCTCCTTCTTTTGGTGCTAGCATAATGCAAGCAAGCTGCGCCGCTTCGTCTTGTACCACATAAAGTGGTGTATCAAATTCATTGATTTTTTTCGCAATAATACTATCTGGCAGATTACCTTTCTTGCAGTCTATCCTTTTTAAATCCAACAGTTTCTTCACTTCGTCCACTGTTGTCTTTAGCGTATTGACTCTTAGTGTTGTTTCAGGAATTTGATTGTTGGCGTCTAATAGCTCTGTCACAAATTTGATATCATATTCTTTCAATAGTTCGGCCACTAACCATTGTGGATGCGAAGTTGTAATTGCAATAATTTCGTCTTCCGTTAAAATCTTTTTTTGCAAGTATGTAAAGAGTTTATCCAGCTCATCTTTGCTTACTTTTCTTAAAATGGCATTGGTAAAACTTACCGAGGCTGGATGGCCATATTTCTTGGCAAGATTCACGCTCTCATTGACTGCGGCACTTACCGGAATTTTATCAAGCCAAACAATTTGATAAATGGCAATCCTTAGGATATTTAAAATCCAAGGAGAAATCTTTTTTAATCTAATATTTGAATATTGTTTGATAATTTCGTCTATCGTCAATTTCCAAGTTAGAACACCGTAAAAAATTTGAGAAGCAAGTGCCTTATCTTCTCTGCTCAAATCGCTTTTATTTAATTCTTTATCGAGTGTGGTATTCGAATAAGCCTCGCCCACTTCAATTTTATACAGCAAATTTACTACCAGTTCTCGTGCTGTCATACATTTATCCTCCAATATCGATAATCGGGCAGCGCGACGGGCAGCGTGACGGGCAGCGTAATACGCTGCCCCTACCGCACATTGCCTAGCCCTCATAAATATCTTTTGGTCTTTCTTCTTTTAAACCAAAGTAATGCAAAATTGCGTCCACAATTCTGCCGCAAGCTTCTCCATCTCCATAAGGATTAGCAGCCTTGCTCATTTTCATATACTCATAACTATCAGATAATAGTTTTTGTGTTTCGCTCACAATTAATTCTTTGTTGGTTCCTACTATTTTAACCGTTCCTGCTTCTACTGCTTCTGGTCTTTCCGTCTCGCTTCTAAGTACTAATACAGGTTTGCCAAGAGATGGTGCCTCTTCTTGAATGCCGCCAGAATCAGTAAGCACTAATGTCGATTGATTAATCAAATTATGTGTTGTCATGACATCAAGCGGTTCAATCAAATGCACATTTGGAATGTTGTCAAGCACGCCATGCGCCACTTCTTGCACAGCAGGGTTTAAATGCACTGGATATACCACTTCTACCTCAGGGTTATTTACTGCAATCTCTTTTACTGCCTCACATATATTTCTTAGAGGCTCGCCAAGATTTTCTCTTCTATGCGCTGTCATAAAAATTACTTTTTTATGAAAATCGATTTGAGAAAGTACGGGATGGTCAAAGGTATAATCTTCTCTTACTGTAGTCTTAAGTGCGTCAATTACCGTATTTCCTGTAACGTAAATCAAATCTTCGTCAATCATTTCTTTTAGCAAATTATTCTTGTTATTCACCGTTGGTGCAAAATAGATGTCTGTTAGTTTCGTTACCATTTGTCTATTTGCCTCCTCTGGATATGGCGAATATTTATCATAAGTTCTTAGCCCTGCTTCTACATGCCCCACTTTTGTTTTAGTGTAAAAGGCTGCCAGTGCAGCAGCAAAAGTCGTCGTTGTATCACCATGGACTAAAATGATGTCTGGCTTTTCTCGATTAATGACATCAAAAAGTCCTTCTAAAACAGCTGCTGTAATATGAGATAATGTTTGCTTATCTTTCATAACATTTAAATCGTAGTCAGGATTAACATCAAATGCTTCCATTACTTGATCTAGCATTTGTCTATGTTGTGCCGTCACGCACACCACCGTATTAATCTCCGGATTTTCTTTTAACTTTAACACTAATGGACACATCTTAATTGCTTCTGGTCTCGTACCAAAAACAGTCATTACTTTTAGCTTTCCACCATTTGATAAATTCTCTGGCTCTGGAGAGTCAATCACTTTTCTTCTGCTGTTTGAAACATTCTTAGATTCCAAAACAATAAGAAGTAGTATAATTGCAAGAAAGCCAACCACTTTCCAAACACTACTCTGCATTAACACGATTGCAAATAATCCAAGAAGTGCTGTCACTGCATATAAAATCAAAACGGCTTGTTTTTGTGTAAGCCCTGCGTCTAACAATCTATGATGCAAATGCCCTCTGTCAGCTTGCATAATAGATCTGCCAGAAAGAATCCTTCTCGCCATGGCAAATAAAGTATCAAAAATCGGAAGTGCCAAAACAATAATTGGAAGTACGATTGCCATCGCTGTATATGTTTTTGCCATGCCCATCATAGAAATCGTAGCCAAAGTATATCCTAAGAAATTCGAGCCCGCATCGCCCATAAAAGTTTTGGCTGGGTTAAAATTGTATGGCAAAAATCCAATTAAAGCTCCAAGCAACGCTGCTACAATGATAAGTGGAATTTCTGCAGCATTGTTTAATAGGAAAATCACTAAAAGTG
Source organism: Clostridia bacterium (assembly GCA_017469545.1). Classification (GTDB taxonomy): domain Bacteria; phylum Bacillota; class Clostridia; order TANB77; family UBA1234; genus RGIG4465. Next base: position 121,467 of record JAFUGE010000006.1, on the reverse strand, counting down.
ATACCGTAGCGATTGCCGAAACACCACTCGCTAGGCCATCTAAGCCATCAATCAAATTAATGGCATTCGTAACGCCAATAATCCAGAAAAATGTAACAATAATAGAAATTGCTTCATGTAATCCGTAAATATTAAAAAAAGGAATATTCACAAATCCAATTCTAACACCACTTAAAATAACACAAATGGCCGCCAAGGCTTGTCCTAAAAGTTTCATCCATGGCTTGATATCTCTGACGTCGTCTATAAAACCTGTAATGGCAATAATAATGGCTCCCGCAAAAAAGCCCAGTAAATTCACGTCGGTAAAATTAATTGTTTTATCGATTTCACAGCAAAGAAAAATAAGCGCCGTTGAAATGAAAAAACCACCAATAAATGCCAAACCACCAATTCTCGGAATTGGCTTATTGTGTATCTTTCTTTCGTCTTTTGGCACGTCAATAGCGCCAACTCTATACGCCAATCGAATCGTAAAAGGCGTAAATATTGCAGCGGCTATCGCAGCAACCACAAAGGCTATTACCATATTTAAAATCATAAAATTACCTCATTCTTTCTTCATACTCACTAATTTTGTCTAGTCTAAGCTGATATTTTCCACCCAAGAATTCCTCCTTAAGCCAAAAATCAATAATATTTTTTACTTCTTCAAAGTCTAATTCGTCTGCTCCAACTGCAATCACATTGGCGTTATTATGCCTCTTTGCAGAAATAGCCGTAGCCGTGCTATAACACAAAGCGCAACGAATTCCTTTTACTTTATTCGCCGCAATAGACATGCCAATCCCACTGCGACATAGCAAAATTCCCTTTTCGCATTCTCCGCTTGCCACACTTTCCGCAACCGGAATGGCAAAGTCTGGGAAATCCACAGATTCCTCTGACATCGTTCCAAAATCCTTAAACTCTAACCCACGATAATAATCCATTATTTTTTGTTTCAAAATATATCCACCATGGTCACAACCAATTGCTATCAAAGTCAATCACCCCTAATCATTTTTCCATAATATTATACTATAAATACAGGATTTTTCAATGGTTTTATGTGAATTTGTAGGGTGCGGCCTGCAATAATATCCCGACATATTGCACGGGCAGCGTGATACGCTGCCCCTACCATTATTTAATTTTCTTCACTTCTTGTAAAAACTTCGGCAAGACCATCATTCTGCCAAGTCTGCTAGGCTCTTTTAATAGCCTCCAAGCCCATTCCATATGCATTTTAATAAATAGCTTTGGCGCCCTCTTGACATTGCCGGAAAGCACGTCTATTGAGCCTCCACAGCCGATTCCAATTTTAAAAATACCATCATTTAAGTACTTATTAATCAATTTTTCCTGCTTTTGCATTCCTATTCCCACAAGCAGAACATCTGGTTTTAGAGACTTAATTTCTTCCATAATGGTTCCCTCTTCTTCGGGCTTGAAATAACCATCATGTGTGCCTAAAATCCTAATATCTGGGTATTTTTCTTCCATTTTTCGCTTTGCCTCTTCCGCATATCCTGGCTTGCTGCCCAAAAAATAGAAAGAAATGCTCCCGTTTTTCCCTAATTCCAATAGATTACAAATCAAATCGTAGCCCGCAACACGCTCTTTAAGCGGAGTTCCTAGAATATTCCCCGCCTTGATAATTCCGATTCCATCGGGAATCACAAGTGCTGCATGATTAATTATCTCTTTAAACTCTTCATTATCTTTCGCAATCATTACGATTTCAGGGTTTGGAGTAACAATCAAATTTCCCTGGTCGCCTTTCAAAAACTCTTTACATCTCTCTATTGCCTCTTCCATATTCACATTATCAAATTTCACGCCTAAAACATCCACTTTTTCCATTATTTTCGCCCTCCGTTCATGCCTATAGTATATAATATCTATCAATGAAAATCAATTCATTTGTTTCGTAGGGGCGGCGTAATACGCCGCCCGCCATCTAAAACGGAGGAAGCCCGCGAACTTATCGTCCGCGGGCTTTTCGCATTAACGGAAGAATACCTCCCAATTCGACCAAATAACGTCTTTTAACGAATCCAGCCGAATCATGCCATCTTCTTTTGCCGGAATGGAAAGAACATAGCCACTGGCAAGTTCAATGCCCATGGCATCCTTCGCTGCCCAGGTGTTAGTTACCTCGATTCCTTGGCTTTCGAGGTACGCAGCTACTCCACTCTGAGTAACCCAAATGACCCCGGGGCCTTGTACCCATTCCGGTTCCGGATTGACAATTAGCAATTCTGGTTCTTCCGGAGGATTATCCCCCGCCATAGCAGGCACAGTCAGCGCCAACACCAAGGTTAGCAAAGTAAACATGGCTACGAATTTCCGCATCTTCATAACGGAAACCTCCTTTTTGACCATTCCTAGTGGCTTTTTTCAGCTAAATTAACGTATCTTATGTTCTTTATCAACACAAGGGTTAAAATAGCATCCAAACGCACGGAACAGCCAATTTTAATAATGTTCCTATGGAACAAATATATTATATCATATTTTATGTTAACTGTCAAATTTAGCCAATCTTTCACACAAAATTCGCGTCAAAAGTGGTATATTGCAAGGCAAACAAAAAATATGCATCTCACAAAAACGGGCAGCGTGATACGCTGCCCCTACAAATTAATTCTTTAAATAACCTTTTGAAGCATCCAGCGGATTTACATATGTTCCATTCTCTCTTACTTCAAAGTGTAAGTGTGGTCCTGTAGAATAGCCTGTTGTTCCTACTTTCATGATTTCTTGGCCTTTTGTTACGTAATCGCCTGCCTTTACTAGCAACTTGCTAGAGTGAGCATAAAGCGTCGTGATTCCACCGCCATGGTCAATGACAATATAATTTCCATAAGCTGTGCTGTACGTAGCTTTAATGACTGTTCCACTATTGGCTGCCACAACAGAAGCCCCATTACATCCAGCGCCCGCAATATCAACACCTGTATGTAACTTATACACTTTAAGGATTGGGTGTAATCGATTGCCAAATGGCGATGTAATAATATAATAGCCAGGAAGTGGCCATGTCATAGAACCACCAGTATATTTGGTAGAAGAGCTGCTAGCAGCCGCTTTGGCAAGTTCTGCCTCCAAAGCCTTCGCCTCTGCATTTAGCTTATCTACAGAAGCTGACAACGCCGACTCCGAAGATTTAAGCTCAGCCATATAGGCCACCCTTTTTTCTCTTGTCTCTTCTAACGCTAGTTTTTTCTCTTCCAATTCTGCCTTTAAATTGGCACATCTTACTTGCTCTTCTTCTAATGCAGTCTTTTTTTCGTCCAAAGCAATTCTGTCTGCTTCCAACTCGTCCACAAGATTATTATCATAATCCATTATTTTGCACATGAGTCTCTTCAAATGAAGTGCCTCTGTCTCGTCTTCCACAGAATATTCAACGTCCCACACAGAGCTTGCGCCAAGCTTGTAATAAACAAGTACTCTCTCTGTTCTTAGTGCATACTTCTCGTCATATTCCTTTTGGGCATACTCAATATTTTGTTCTGTAATTTTAATACTTTCTTCAATTCTTCCTATTTCAATTTCTGTATTTTCAATCTGCGTCTCAGTAGAGTTAATGCTTTGGTCCAAATTGTTAATCTGGTTTAGCGTTGAGCTCTCTTCTTTCTTAACATTATTTAGCTGAGTCTTAGCATTATTTAACTCCGTTTTTTTGTTATTCAATTGAGTCTGCGTAGCCCCAAGAACGGTAGAAGCGCTCAGTACTATCAGCACCAAAATCGAAATAAATTTTTTCATTTGTTCCCTCCTCTTTTATTGAACAATCTCAATAAAAATTTATACATCCAAATACTTATTCATAGATACTGAACTTCCAATAATACCAATTCCCGTACCTACCGCTAATAAAATTAATGTCAATTTAAACATAATGTCTTCGCTCGCAAGTAAATTATATGTAGCCATCTTACCAGCCACAATTCCATAAAAGATATTCACCAATAGCATTGTCACAAGCGCCGCAATCAGCGCAATGATAATCGCCTGAATAATAAATGGCACCTTAATAAATCCATCCGTCGCTCCTACGTACTTCATAATCGAAATTTCTTTTCTCTTCGCATAAAGCATTAATTTCGTAGAATTCATAATCAAGAAAACGGATAATTCCACAACAAGTAATAGGAGCGTCAAACCAATTGCCTGAACGGTTCTCGCTTTTTTGATTGCTTCCACAGCACTATCTGTCACTTGAATATCTTCTTTTTCTTTGCCAACTCCGTCCATGACTCTTAGTGCAGCAACAATATTTTCTTCCGCTTCTAATGACTCAAAAGTGATTGTATAATAGGCGGAAAAGAATGACTCCACCACTTCGTCTGTATACCCTTTCAAAAGTGTAGGATTTTCCTCTCTTGTTTTCTTGATAGCCTCTTCTTTAGTCGTATAAGAAAACTCCTTTACACCGCTCATTTTATTAAGCTCATTTCGAATCTCTACCACTTGTTCGTCTGTAACATCTGGCGTCAAATATGCTGTAATCTTTGATGCTTTATCCTTTTGCAAATTAATCATATACTTTGCATTCTCAACCACAATAAATGCAATCGCAACTACTAGCATGGTTGCAATCATGGTTCCAATGGAAATAGAAACATTTTTCAAATTCTTTTTCATACTAGAAATAGCATCATAAAACCAATAACTAATTGTACCCATGCTCTACATACCCGCCTTTCTTGATGTCGCTATAGATAACACCTTTATCAATTGCCACAACACGCTTCTCCATCTTGTCCACGATTTCTTTCGCGTGCGTAGCCACTACAACCGTAGTTCCGCGACGATTAATGTCGTTTAATAAAGACATAATCTCCCAAGCTGTCTCTGGGTCTAGATTACCCGTAGGCTCGTCAGCAATTAGCATAACTGGATTATTGACAATCGCCCTAGCCACGGCCACTCTCTGCTGTTCTCCGCCAGAAAGTTCATTTGGATAAGCCGATTCTTTATTTAAAAGTCCAACTAACGATAACACATTCGGAACTTGCTTTTTAATTGCTCTAGGGTTTGCTCCGATAACCCTCATTGCGTAGGCAACATTTTCATAAACTGTTTTATCTTCTAACAATCTGAAATCTTGGAACACAATACCCATACTTCTTCTCAAATATGGTACTCTGCTTTTTGGTAATCTTGTAATATCTTTTCCATTTATATATATTCTTCCTTCACTTGGTTCAACTTCTTTTAAAATCATTTTTATCATTGTAGATTTTCCACAACCGCTGCTTCCTACAATGAAAACAAATTCTCCTTTGTCGATTTCTAGGTTAGTGTTCTTAACAGCTTCAACGCCTGTAGTATAAGTCTTAGACACTTCTTCAAACCTTATCATTATTAACCTCCCTGAACTCACTAATACACTTATCTTTGGTATGTTGTAGGGGTTTCTGCATTCATATCTGATTTTCATTTTCGGGTCGTCGAGACGCCGACCCCTACGGATTGAATTTCAATTGGCAAATAAATTTTATCAATAAAATTCGATAAAATCAACCCCTAGTTTGACATAAAAAAGAAAAAAGTGCAAAATTCACACTTTTTTCACAAAATAATATTTTTATCTGGCATTTAATGCAGGCAACATAGCACGGGCAGCGTAGTGCGCTGCCCCTACAAATTATATGACATTTTTTATAATATGCTCTGCTGTTATTTTATAGTAATCCATTAGTTCATTCCATTTTCCTGATTGGCCAAATTCGTCGTTGATGCCCATTCTCGTAACTTGCTTAGGATATTTATCGCAAAGCACTTCACAAACCGCGCTTCCTAGTCCTCCAATAATATTATGGTCTTCGATTGTAATTAATTTTTCTGTTTCTTTTGCACATTTGATAATCAGCTCTTCGTCAATCGGTTTAATCGTATGCATATCTACCACTCTAATGTCGATTCCCCCGTCGTGAAGAATTTTCTGTGCTTTTAATGCTTCACTAACTGTAACACCTGTTGCAAATATAGTAGCAGCTGTTCCTTCACCGTGTTGTATTCCCTTTCCAATTTCAAAGTTAGTACCCGAACTATAAACTTCTTCTGTATTTGGTCTCGTTAAACGTAGATACATTGGCCCTTTATATTTGATTGCTTCTTCCATTAACCACCTTGTTTGTGTCCCATCAGAAGGAGAGCAAACCACCATGTTTGGTACAGCTCGCATCAATGCCAAATCCTCCAAAGCTTGATGGGAAGCCCCATCCTCGCCAACAGTAATGCCAGCATGAGTAGCCGCAATCTTCACATTTAATTTAGAATAAGCAACTGCATTTCTAATTTGATCGTACGCTCTTCCCGTTGCAAAAACAGCAAAAGTACTTGCAAACGGAATTTTGCCAGCAAGCGAAAGTCCCGCTGCCGTGCCGATTAAATCTTGTTCTGCAATACCTATATCAAAAAATCTATCTGGAAACTTTTTCTTAAATTCAATTGTTTTGGTAGCCTCGGCCAAATCCGCATCCAAAACTACCACATCCTTGTACTTCTCTCCCAATTCCGCCAAAGCCTTGCCGTATGCCTCTCTTGTCGAAATCATTTCATTACCTCCTTAATGTAACGCAATTCGTTTTTGGGGGCTCTTGCAAAAATGCGAAACCCATTTTTGCCATCTTAATAAATTCCATTTGAGCCCCCCAAAATTACTGTAGGGGCAGCGTAGCACGCTGCCCGCGGGTGGCGTAATACGCCACCCCTACAGTTCTTTCACCGCCTTTTCATATTGTTCTTTGTTTGGTGCCTTACCGTGCCATGAAACTTGATTTTCCATAAACAACACACCTTTTCCTTTTATGGTGTTGGCGACAATGACACTTGGCTTTTCTTGTGCTTTCGCTTTCATAACCGCTTCTCTAATTGCTTCAAAATTGTGTCCATCAATTTCTTGTGCAAAAAAACCAAATGCTTCAAATTTTTCTTTGACAGGCGCAACCTGCATTACTTCGTCATTCGAGCCATCAATCTGCAACTTGTTATAATCCACAAACACAATCAAATTATTTAAACGATACTGATTTGCTGTCATAGCCGCTTCCCAAATTTGGCCCTCTTGCAATTCGCCATCACCTAAAATAGCATATACTGTATTTGGCTTGTTGTCCATTTTAAACGCAAGCGCCATTCCATTTGCAATCGATAGCCCCTGCCCCAAAGAACCACTGGAAGCATCAACCCCATTTGTTTTTAAAAGCGATGGATGCCCCTGCAAATGACTATTGATTTTTCGAAATGTCGTTAACTCTTCTTTTGGAAAAAATCCTTTCTCCGCAAGCACAGCATATAACGCTGGAGATGCGTGCCCTTTCGATAGAACCACTTTATCTCCCTCGTTAATCAAATCAAAATAAATGCTCGTAAGTAAATCTGCACACGAAAGTGCTCCTCCTGGGTGCCCCGACTGTGCACTGTACACTTGGAGCAAAATATCTTTTCTCACTTCTCTTGCAATTTCAGTTAGTTCCATAAAATCTCCTTTCATTTCGGGCAGCGTCATACGCTGCCCCTACGCGTTTTGATACATTTATTTTTCATTCCAGCCCTCGCCAATCGCCTCCGTCACCGTAGTAATTATGATAAAGCATCTATCGTCTATTTCTTTTATCTTGTCTTTCAATTTTGGAATTTCTCTTTTGTTTGCCACACACAAAAGTACATTTTTATCTTTGTGCGAGTAGGCGCCCTTACCGTCTAAAATCGTAGCTCCCAAGCCGATTTCATTGGTAATATACCTTGAAATTTCTTCCGATTTATCTGAAATGATAAACATTGCTTTTGCGTAATTTCCGCCATCCAAAATCAAATCAATTATCTTCGTCATAACGAATACTGCAATGCCTGAATACAAAGCAACTTCGATACTTTCAAACGTAAAAGAAGAAGCCAAAATAATGAGTCCATCAATTAATAACAAAATATCGCCCATATTCAAATATTGTTTTTTCGATTGAATAAGCTTTGCAATTAAATCTGTTCCGCCTGTTGTGCTTTCTCCTCTTAGGGCAAGCGCAAGGCCAATGCCAACCAACACCCCTCCAAAAATCGAAGCGAGAATCATATCATTCGTCAGCGGCTGCCATCTCTGTGCCACTTCTAGCATAAACGATAAAGAAACCATACTTGCCAATGTTTTAAAACTATATTTAACTCCTAGCATTTTTAGCGAAACTAAAAATAACGGAATGTTTAACGCAAGTGTTACCCAGCCAGCCGGGATGTGAAACACATAGTATACTAGCGTAGAAATTCCGCTAAATCCTCCCGTAGAAAGCTTTAGAGGAAGCAGTATCCATCCAGTAGCAAGGCCTACCAGTGCACCTCCGAAGAATTGCTAACACAAATTTAAAAATATCTTTTTTCATTTTATCCGTCCTCAATTTTCTATTTCGTCTATTATTTTGTCCAAAGTTTCTTCGCCAATGCGTCTAAATTCCTTTATCTTGGCGCTGTAATCCACTTTTTCTCCCTCAATATATTTTTTTGTATGTTCCATCAATTTTTCTACTGACAATTCGCTGTAAGTGCATGCCGGCCTCATATCAATCATCTCCAAAAAGCCATCAATTTTCGGGTCATACGATATGCCAATGGTTGGCACGTTCATAACGGCTGAGAAAACCAGTGAATGTAGTCTTACGCCGATATTAACATCCATAAGTCCCATTGTGCCAAGGACTTCCGAAGGCAAATATCGATTTGGGATTAACGCCGCCGCATCCTCGTGCTTCATTTTATGCATCACAATCTTGCTGATTTCCGCGTCCTTTGGCTTGTGGAACGGGAAGAAAACAATTCTCGCATCGTACTCTTCCACTAGCTTATCCGCAAATTCCGCAAATAAATCGGTTCTATCTTTATCTTTCCATTCTCTAATGGATAGTCCAATTAACTTTTGTCCCTCTTTATATCCGTGCAAATTATCTCTCAAAATTTTTAGACTTCTCTCTTTGGCAGGAGGGTCCATCATAAAAATCATATCGGAAGAAAACGAAATTTTCTCTTCTTTAATTCCAATATTTTTCGCAAACTCTATCGCACTATTATCTCTTAGCGCTACGTATTTGACAGACTTTTTATTGAGTGTGTTTCTTGTCATACGACGATATAATTTGGTATCAATTGGGCCCATACCCTGATAAGCCACACAAACTTTTTTGCCAAGCAATTGGGCAAGCTTCACAATACCAAGATAATACCAAATGCTTTTTTTACTCGTAATATCTTGAAACAAAGTTCCGCCGCCACTTACCACAACATCCGCTTTCTTAATGGCTTTGATAACTTCTGAAAGTTTATATCGATCATACGCTCTCACATTATATAACTCTTTCGTTCTTTCTGGATTAGAAGATAACACAATAAGGCCATAATTACGCTTGGCAAGGATGTTTGACATCGTCTCAATCATTGCTTCGTCGCCCGTATTGTTAAATCCATAATAGCCCGATATTAGCACGTTTTTCATACCATCACTCCTACGAGACAATTGTATCACAACAACAAAAAAATACCAACTATTTGTTGGTATTTTTTCTGGCATTCGTTTTTTGTGGCTCTAACGCAATTCGTTTTTGCTAGCGGGCAGCGTGATACGCTGCCCCTACAAATCTTATTGTAGTGCTGCCTTTGCGGCCTCCATCTCTGCTTCTTTTTTGCTCTTTCCCTGTCCTTTGCCTAATAATTTGCTGTCGCAATATACTTCTACTTCGAAGACTTTTTCGTGGTCTTCGCCTCTTTCTGCAATTAGTTTATACTCGATTTTGACATCGCCGTGAACTTGCAATTTCTCTTGCAATTGTGTTTTATAATCTTTATTTCCGCCTTTGACAAACTCTTCGATAAACGGAATAATGTTTGGCAAAATAAAGGCTTTGGCGGCTTCAAATCCGCTATCTAAGAAGATTGCGCCAATCACAGCCTCCACACTATCTGCTAGCATAGAAGGCCTTGGCCCAGATGTTTCACACTTTCCTAACAGCAAAAATTTTTCAAAATGATATTTGCTTGCCACCTTTACTAAAGAATTCTCGCAAACTGCATATGCTCTGGCTTTCGTCATTTCGCCCTCCGATAAATTCGGGTAATTTTTAAAAATATACTCGCTAGAAATTAGCTCTAAAACGGCATCTCCCAAATACTCCGTTCGCTCATTGCTAGCTTGTCCCTTATGCTCGTTAGCATAAGAAGTGTGCGCCAATGCCACTTGCAACAATTCTTTATTATGAAACTCATAATTAATTTCTTGTTCAATACTCATATATTCACCTCCTTATATAACGCAGTTCGTACGAAACGGGCAGCGTGATACGCTGCCCCTACAATACACATTAATAAAATTTATTGGTTATTTTTAATATACTCTACTACATCTCCCACTGTAGAAATCTTCTCAGCTTCGTTATCTGGAATTTGAATATCGAATTCTTCTTCTAATGCCAAAATTAACTCAACAATATCCAAAGAGTCTGCGCCTAAATCGTCAATGAAAGACGTATCCGTCTTAATGATTTCTTCGTCAACACCTAGTTGATCAACAATTACCTCTTTTACTTTTTCTAAAATTGCATCTGGATTCACTCCAAAAACCCCCTTCTTTTGTTTTCTACTACTCATAGAATAACAATATTATATAATTAATTATTTGTCAATATTTTCTTGTATACTTTCTACTACTTTATTCTTTGCAAATTTCTCTGCTTGTAATAAAGTAATTTTTACAAGCTTTGCTTTCGCGCTTCCGTGGCATTTTACCATAGGCTTATTGATACCTAATAGCAAAGCGCCTCCATACTCGCTATAGTCCATTCTCTTTTTGAAATTTTTAAATGCTGGCATTAGCAAAAATGCTAAAAATTTTCTCCAAGGCGTTTTGTAAAGTTCTTCTTTCAGCATTTTATTGACCGTCGCGCCCATTCCTTCGATTACCTTTAAGGTAATATTTCCGGTAAAACCATCGGCAACCACGATATCTACATCGCCATCAAAGATATATCTTCCCTCTACGTTACCGTAAAAATGAATATCCTTTGCCTCTTTAAGCTGTGCATAAGACTCTTTTAATAAGTCGTTTCCCTTGCTTTCCTCGGCACCAATGTTAAGAAGTCCCACCTTAGGATTTTCCCTCTTCTCCACTTGCTGCATATAAATCGAGCCAATCTTCGCAAACTGGACTAAATTAATAGGGCGGCAATTCGTATTAGCGCCACAATCAATTAGCATAAAACCTTTTCCGTCATACGTAGGAAGCATTGGACATAGCGCTGGCCTATCAACGCCTTTAATTCTGCCCACTTGAAGTAATCCTCCTGCCATAAAAGCACCTGTGCTTCCTGCCGATACAAATACGTCTCCCTCGCCATTTTTTAGCATTTGGAAACCAACTACCATCGAAGAATCTTTTTTGGTTTTGATGGCCTCTGTAGGCGTTTCTTCATTAGAAATGACTTCTGATGCGTGTTTGATTTTCAATCTAGGACTAATTTCTGAAATATCCTCTTTATTATATATTTCCTTGACTTTGTTTTTTATGACATTTTCGTCACCGATTAAAATAATCTCTGACTCTAAATCTGGAATCGCCTCTACGGCGCCCTTAATCATTTCGTCAGGACTATTGTCTCCGCCCATTGCGTCAAGTAATATTTTCATACCTGCTCCTTTCATCTGCTTTGATACAGATATATGTATATTGTACTACATTTATTATATTTTTCAATCAATTTGACCAAGTAGTATACTTTTAAGATTATAATACAAGACACAAAAAAAGGCAACGTTTTCACGTCGCCTTTTTTAAAATTTATGCCTAAATATCAATTACGCTTCGATTTCTGTAACGATACCAGCGCCAACTGTTCTACCACCTTCACGAATAGCGAACTTCAATCCTTGCTCAATAGCGATAGGAGAGATAATTTCGATATCCATTGTGATGTTATCACCTGGCATAACCATTTCTGTACCAGCAGGTAATTGAACAACACCTGTAACGTCAGTTGTTCTGAAATAGAATTGTGGTCTGTAGTTGTTGAAGAATGGTGTATGTCTTCCGCCCTCTTCCTTAGTTAAAACGTATACTTGACCCTTGAACTTTGTGTGTGGGTGAATTGTACCTGGTTTAGCTAATACTTGGCCTCTTTCAATTTCGTTTCTTTGAATACCTCTTAAAAGAACACCGATGTTATCACCAGCCTCAGCTTGGTCAAGAAGTTTTCTGAACATCTCAACACCTGTAACAACTGTCTTCTTTGTCTCTTTAGCGATACCAACGATTTCAACTTCGTCTTGAAGTTTAACTGTTCCTCTTTCAACTCTACCTGTAGCAACTGTTCCTCTACCAGTAATTGTGAATACGTCTTCAACTGGCATTAGGAATGGTTGGTCAACTGGTCTTTCTGGAGTTGGGATATAGCTATCAATTGTATCCATTAACTCTTTAATGCAAGCATATTCTGGAGCATTTGGATCTGTTGATGTGCTTTCCAAAACTTTAAGAGCGCTGCCCTTAATGATTGGTGTGTCGTCGCCTGGGAAGTCATATTTAGATAATAATTCTCTAACTTCCATTTCAACTAAGTCTAATATTTCTGGGTCGTCAACCATATCGCATTTGTTTAGGAATACTACGATATAAGGAACGCCTACCTGACGAGCTAGTATAATGTGATCTCTTGTTTGTGGCATTGGGCCATCAGCTGGAGATAAAACTAGGATAGCACCATCCATTTGTGCAGCACCAGTGATCATGTTTTTAACATAGTCAGCGTGTCCTGGGCAGTCAACGTGTGCATAGTGTCTGTTTTCTGTTTCATACTCAACGTGAGCAGTATTGATTGTAATACCTCTTGCTCTTTCTTCTGGAGCACCGTCGATTTGGTCATAAGCTTTGAATTCAGCTTCTCCCTTTAAAGATAATACTTTTGTGATAGCAGCTGTTAAAGTAGTTTTGCCATGGTCAACGTGTCCGATTGTACCAATGTTAACGTGTGGTTTGTTTCTTACGAATGTCTCTTTAGCCATTATAAATTTCCTCCTTTTATTTTTTTATATTTTTAAATTTTGAAATCATTTTTGTTAAAAACATTTTACTAATTATATCTCAAATTTTCAAGATGTTTTTAATTTTTCTTGCGGGTTGCGTCGTACGCAACCCCTACGGATTATTCATAATATCCATTTTTATTTTGCTCTTTGCGCTGTAATTGCCTCTAGAATTGACTTAGGCACTTCTTCGTTATGGCTTGGTTCCATAGAATAAGTTCCTCTACCTTGTGTTCTAGATCTTAAGTCTGTTGCATAACCAAACATCTCTGAAAGTGGAATGAATGCATGGATTACTTGGTTACCAGATTGTGCTTCCATTCCTTCTAGCCTACCTCTTCTTGAGTTGACATCGCCGATAACGTCGCCCATATATTCTTCTGGAACAACAATTTCAACTTTCATAATCGGCTCTAAAAGAACTGATTTTCCTAGCTTACAGCACTCTTTGAATGCCATAGATGCAGCAATCTTGAAGGCCATTTCTGAAGAGTCAACTTCGTGATATGAACCATCTACTAATGTTGCTTTGACATCTACTACTGGGTAACCAGCAAGGATACCAGTATTGCAAGCCTCTCTAAATCCATCTTCTGTTGGTTTGATGTATTCCTTAGGAACGGCACCACCAACGATTTTAGACTCGAACTGAATTCCAGTTCCTGGTTCAAGTGGCTCAAGCTCTAGCCATACGTCACCGTATTGTCCTTTACCACCAGACTGTCTAATGAATTTACCTTGTGCTTTTACTTTATTTCTAATTGTTTCTTTGTATGCAACTTGTGGTGCACCAACATTACATTCAACCTTGAATTCTCTCTTCAAACGGTCAACGATAATGTCAAGGTGTAGCTCACCCATACCAGAAATAATTGTTTGGCCAGTTTCTTGGTCTGTATACGTCTTGAAAGTTGGGTCTTCCTCAGCAAGCTTTGAAAGTGCAATACCCATCTTTTCTTGGTCAGCCTTTGTCTTAGGCTCGATTGCAACAGAAATAACTGGTTCTGGGAATTCCATTGACTCAAGAACGATTGGATGTGCTGGATCACAAAGTGTTTCGCCAGTAGTAACATCCTTTAGTCCTACAGCCGCAGCGATATCTCCAGAATATACTTTCTCGATATCTTCTCTGTGGTTAGAGTGCATTAATAGAATTCTACCAAATCTTTCTCTCTTATCTTTGTTTGTATTAAGTACTGTTGTACCTGTCTCAAGAGTTCCTGAATAAACTCTGAAGAAGCAAAGCTTTCCAACGAATGGGTCTGTCGCAATCTTAAATGCTAACGCTGCGAAAGGCTCTTCGTCTGAAGAAGGTCTCTCTTCCTCTTCGCCTGTTTCTGGGTTAACGCCCTTAATTGCTGGTACATCGATTGGAGCAGGCATGTAATCAAGAATTGCGTCAAGTAATTCTTGAACGCCTTTATTCTTATATGAAGAACCGCAAGTTACAACTGTAAGCTTACAAGCAAGTGTTCCTATTCTTAGGCCTTTCTTGATTTCTTCAATCGTCAATTCGCCGCCCTCTAAATATTTCTCCATCAATGCATCGTCTTGTTCGGCAGCAGCTTCAATCATTTGCGCTCTGAACTCTTCAGCTTTCTCTTTCAAGTCAGCTGGAATATCTGTTTCCTCAATTTCTTTTCCAAGGTCGTCCTTATGAATGAAAGCTCTCATTTTCATAAGGTCAACGATACCTACGAAAGTATCTTCCGCTCCAATTGGTAATTGTATTGGAACTGGATTTGCGTGTAATCTATCTCTAATTTTGTTTACAACATTGTAGAAATCTGCACCTGTTGTATCCATTTTATTAACATACGCAAGTCTTGGAACGTTGTACTTGTTAGCTTGTCTCCAAACCGTCTCAGATTGTGGTTGTACACCATCTTTTGCTGTGAATACTGCAACGCTACCGTCAAGTACTCTTAAAGATCTCTCAACCTCAACTGTAAAGTCAACGTGGCCCGGTGTATCAATGATATTGATTCTATGGCCTTTCCAGAAACAAGTTGTAGCAGCAGAAGTAATTGTAATACCTCTTTCTTGCTCTTGAACCATCCAGTCCATAGTAGCAGCACCATCGTGAACTTCACCGATTTTATGTGTCTTACCTGTATAGAATAATATACGCTCTGTTGTTGTTGTTTTACCAGCATCAATGTGAGCCATTATTCCGATATTTCTAGTCTTCTCTAAAGAAAACTCTCTCTTTCCGGTTGCCACTTTATTTCCTCCTCTTTATCAAATTTGTAAATTAATTTGCAATCAATTACCATCTGTAGTGAGCAAACGCTCTGTTTGCCTCAGCCATCTTATGCGTATCTTCTTTCTTCTTGAAAGCTCCGCCCATTCCGTTGATTGCGTCCATCATTTCGTTAGCAAGTCTCTCAGCCATCGTCTTTTCATTACGCTCTCTAGCATATCTTACTAACCATCTTAATCCTAATGCTTGTCTTCTATCAGCTCTAATTTCGATAGGTACTTGGTAAGTAGCTCCACCTACTCTTCTCGCTTTAACTTCTAGTACAGGCATTATGTTATTCATTGCTTCTTCAAATGCTACTAATGGCTCTTTACCAGTCTTTTCTTTCACGATATCGAACGCATCATAAACAATTTTTTGAGCAACTGTTTTCTTACCATCAAGCATAACAGCGTTGATTAACTTTGTAACAACTTTGCTATTATACATTGGATCTGGTAATACTTCTCTCTTCGCAACATATCCTTTTCTTGGCACTATTCTTCCCTCCTTTTAAAATTTCTTCGTATGCGAAAACTCGCATAACAAGGTACTCTGAAAGCATTATCGCTTTCCGTAAGTGCTTTTATCTATAAACTAATCTATATATTAAAAGCACCTTCTAAATCAATTACTTTTTAGACTTTTTAGCTCCGTATCTAGATCTAGCTTGTTGTCTATCTTTCACACCAGCTGTGTCTAGCGTACCTCTAATAATGTGGTAACGAACACCTGGAAGGTCTTTTACTCTTCCGCCTCTAATAAGAACAACGCTGTGCTCTTGTAGGTTGTGTCCAACACCTGGGATGTAAGCAGTAACTTCTTGCGTATTTGTAAGTCTTACCCTTGCAACCTTTCTTAAAGCTGAGTTTGGCTTTTTAGGTGTCGTTGTTTTAACGACTGTGCAAACTCCTCTCTTTTGTGGTGCTGATTGGTTAGTTACCTTTTTTAGTTTAGAGTTGTAGCCCTTCTGCAATGCAGGAGCCTTTGATTTAGATGTCTTGTCTTTTCTTCCTTTTCTAACTAATTGGTTAATCGTTGGCATTTCTTCTTAATTCACCTCCTTGAAATAAATATTATATATATATTGTATGGGCGCGGGTCGTCGAGACGCCGACCCCTACAATTATATTCACATTATTCTGCTGCCGTAGCAGCCCCAATCTCAATGCCAGACATTTCGCCCAGCTTTTTCATTGTATCAACTTCTACAATTTCAATTTCTTTTCCCTCACAAGCACTAATAATCCTGTCAAGCACGTGTTGTTCCGCGTCTTTTCCGATATAAACTCTTGTTACCTCGTTTGCCTCAATTGCCTTTAGCACTTGTTTTAATCCTACGCATTTCATTGCTTCAAAACTCGCCTTTCCGTATGTCTTTTGCATAATTATTCCATTTAACAATAACAATTTATATTTTAACATCTTCTGTCTAATAAGTCAACACATTTTTCTTGTTTTTTATTTGTTTCCGTAGGGGCGGCGTAGCACGCCGCCCGCAAATTTCAATATTGTTTTTCAATTGATAAAATCGCAAAACGGGCAGCGTAATACGCTGCCCCTACAGATTTTACTCATCACTTAGTTTAGCTGCTTGATCCGCCGCATTAAGCGCATCCACCATCTCGTCTATGCCGCCATTCATAAACTCGTCTACTTGGAACATACTAAGGCCAATTCTGTGGTCTGTAATTCTTCCTTGTGGGAAGTTGTAAGTCCTGATTTTCTCGCTTCTATCGCCGCTTCCAACCTGGCTTCTTCTTGCGGCTGCAAGCTCTGAATTCTGCTTTTCAAGCTCTGTTTCATAAAGTTTCGAGCGAAGCATTTTCATAGCCGATTCTCTGTTTTGGATTTGAGAACGCTCTGTTTGACATTCCACTACCACGCCCGTCGGAATATGCGTAATTCTAATAGCAGACTCCGTCTTGTTAATGTGCTGTCCACCGGCGCCGCTAGAACGGAATGTATCTATCTTCAAATCAGTAGGATTGATTTCAATCTCCACATCGTCTACTTCCGGCAACACAGCCACCGTAGCCGTAGAAGTGTGAATTCTACCGCTCGTCTCCGTCTCTGGAACCCTTTGCACTCTATGCACGCCACTCTCAAATTTCAATCTGCTGTATGCGCCCTTACCCGTTATCATAATGGATGCCTCTTTGATGCCGCCAAGCTCTGTTTCATTCAAGTTCATTACTTCAAACTTCCATCTCTTCTTCTCCGCATACATACTGTACATTCTGAACAAATCTGCCGCAAAAAGAGAAGACTCTTCTCCGCCAGCACCGCCTCTAATCTCCATAATAACGTTTTTATCGTCATTTGGGTCCTTCGGAACTAATAAAAGCTTCAATTCTTCTTCGATTTTAGGAAGTTTTTCCTTACTCTCGTCTAGCTCGGCCTGCGCTAAATCGTGCATTTCCTTGTCATTTAGCATTTCCTTTAGTTCTTCTATGGTATTAACAACTTTTTTGTACTCTCGATACTTCTCCACAATATCCTCAATATCAGCGTGCTCTTTCATAAGCTTTTTCCACTCTGATTGATTCGCAATCACCTCAGGGTCGCTGATTTTCATATTCAATTCTTCATAGCGCTTCTCCACGCTCTCTAGTTTATCAAACATATCGCACCTCTAATTTAGTTTATTTTTGCGCTACTATTATACTACACACCAGCTACTTATTCAAGCACAAAATGCAGGGGCAATCGCGATGCACACTTTTCCGCCACCCCCAAAACGCGCATCTTTCCAATTTCTTCCAGAATGCGCATTTTCAGCGACGCCGAAAATGCGCACGTTTCCAATTTCTGCCAGGGCACTCACTTTTCTGCCACCCCGAAAATGCAGCACGGTGATACCGTGCTGCATGCGAAGATGTTTTATATAATTTTGTCTAATGCTTTTACTAAATTATCAAATGGGATGTTTTCGTCTGTAAATTCTACAAGTAGTGCCTCGGCGCCGTTTAGATGTGCCCAGTATGAAAAATAGCCGCTGCAATTTACATTAAATTCCGTCTTATGCGCTAAATTTAGCTCTTCTTCAAAGATTTCCGCAATCGAACCATCACCAATCGTGTCATTCTCCCAGCCGTGAAAATCAATTACTACATCCGGGTCATATTGCAAAACCAAATCACGTAATGCCCTAGACTCTGGCGCTGAAAAAGCCTCTAAAGTCTTGTTTCTCTCATTCGTAAACACTTTATATTCCGCATCAAAATCTCGGTTTAAATCAATACCGCTCGCATTGCAACGTCCAAAACCATTATTCGATGTCCCCTCTGCTAATCCATCTGGGTTTGCCGATGGAACAATCACAATTCTAGTATTTCTGTAGGCTTCCGGATTTTCGTTATAGTATTCCATCAATCGATTGGCTGTATCTACCAAAACCTGACCATCTCTGTCAAATTTATCTTCAAACCCGTGAATCTCAAAATTAAGCAAAATCGTCCTGTCATAAGCACTTGGCGTAAAAGAATAGGCCACTAAACTTCTTCCTAGCTCACTTATGCCATACTCATTTGCCTCATAAGGATTATACGCATCAAATTGTTTTCTCTCAGAAGTCTCAATTCCTCCAAGCTGGTACTTTACATACTTATAATCGTCTCTCTTAAGCAATGTCACTTTCATATTGTCGTACACAGTGTCTGTGCCGCCGTTATAATCACTCACAACGCCTGTGCAATTGATAGTATAAAGGTTTCCTTTCTTGATAGCCTCTTTCACTTTCCCCAAGTGAATCCAATCCGTACCAACAGGAACAATATAATAATAATCATTCTCGTCGTCATACAAATAATAGAAATCTTCCTCCACAATCGGCCCCTCTAGGGTAATTCCGGTCAATTCCTGAATGATGGTATGCACTGTCTCTCTCGGCACATATTCTCTGTAAATCGGCTCTTCGATGCTTTGCACCAAATCAAGCTCTCTTGCAATTCGCATCGCCGTCTCTAAAAGCCTATATTTCTCCACAGAATCTTTATCATACTGCTCCATATCAATTAATATATCTAAATACGCCTCATTCGCAAGCTTTGACGCCTCCAAATCACTTAGTGTCTCCGTTGGCTTTAGCGTATCAGTTGCCAAATAAAATATGCCAAAAGCAACTATTAAAATTATTACCACTAAAACAATTATTTTCTTCATTCGTTCTTCCTCCTCTATGGTAATTATCATATAATAAAACAAAAAAGAAATCAATCATAATTTCCATTGCTAAAAAAATAATAATCTGTTATAATAACTATGTAACGGCAAAGCCGTTCATCCGTATATGGGGCTGTAATGGTTTCGACGGTTATCTGCGGATATCAATAGCGAGTGATGGATTCTCGTAGGCCATCTAAAAAACGAGAGAAAAAATAATTAACGAAAATAATTTCGCATTAGCTGCCTAAGTGCGGCTTCGTTCGACCTAGTGTGCCACTTGGCTAGCATCGGGCGTCAAATAAAGTGGAAACGAAACTATCAAAACTTTGCGATAGTGGGTATTTGATCAAGTTACCAAAATAAAAAGCCTGTTTGTTGGCGTTTTATCGCGGAAATTTTAAAAAACAAACTGCACTCGGAGAAGTTGATATTTTAGGGTATTCGGACACGAGTTCAATTCTCGTCAGCTCCACCAAACTTGCTATTAGGAGGAAAATAATGAGCAGATCGGATATTGCTCCTCAGTATAAATCAATATTTAATTTTAGAAAAAATGAAATGAAACATAAAAAATTAATCAAAGGAATTTCTTGTGCTTGCCTCAGCCTTTTTGCTGTTACAGCACTTGTTGGGCTTTATTCTCAAGACACGATTGCACAGTATGCCAAAAAACATGAAGTGCTAAATCAGCAAACAAGTGAGTTAGAAGAGCAGAAGGCTCAGATTCAAGAGGAAAAAGACCAATTAGAAGAAGAAAGACAGCAAATGCTAGAAGAAGCTGAAATCATTGCAAAAAACAATCTTTATCTTGCACAAGAAAACATTAAATTGCAACAGTCATTGAAAACAGCCGCCGACGTAGGCATCAAGCCTCAAAACTATGGACAAGCAGAAGAAGTAACTTCTCCTGTTGACTATAGCAAATTAGAATATGTTGGAGAATTTGAAGGCACTGCTTATACGCCAAGCGTGGAAGAATGTAGCAATAATCTAGGGTATACCGCTTCCGGAAAGCCAATCATTGCAGGAGTTTCTATTGCAGTAGACACAAAATATTGGAAATTAGGAACCAAGTTCTATGTAGAAGGCCTTGGCTATGTAGTTGCAATGGACACTGGAAACGCCGTCAAAGGGAAATACCGTTTTGATTACGCCGTATTCGATAAAAGCTACGCATTAAAACTTGGCAGACAGAAGTGGAATGTGTACTTGGTAAAAGAAGATTAACTATCCAAGGGGGACGGAGGAAAATGGATAAGGTTTTATCCATTTTCCTCCGTCCCCCTTGGATAGTCCCCCTTGGATAGTTCATTTCTTCTTTCCTAAGTTTTGCAAGTGTTCTGCTCGTTTTTTCTGCTCTTCTGGCGTCATCCACGCATCAAAGCTTGCAATAAATTCTCCATATTCTGTTCTATCCTCAATGATTCCGCTTCCTTTTCTTCTTACATTGGCATTGTTTAGCCCTAGCTTATTTAAAAAAGATTTTTTCATAAACAAACCTCCTAATAATGATATTATTAGGAGGTAATTTTATTTTATACTATAATTTTCTAAATACGCCAGCCACTTTTCCTAGTATTGTACAAGTAGGCACAATAATTGGCTGCATGAAACTATTTTGCGGCTGCAAACGAATAAATCCTTTTTCTTTGTAGAATGTTTTTACTGTAGCTTCGTCCTCGATTAGTGCTACTACAATATCGCCATTTTCAGCGGTATTTTGCTGTTTTACTAGCACTAAGTCGCCGCTCAAAATGCCGGCTTCAATCATACTATCCCCGCGAACTCTAAGCATGAATGTTTCCGAATTTCCAACGAAATCAATTGGAAGTGGGAAGGAATCCTCTATATTTTCCACAGCCAAAATTGGCTCGCCTGCAGTAACTTTTCCGACAATTGGCACGTCTACCATTTCTTTTGAAGTATAAAAAGGCTTATCTTCGCTTGAATGATTATCGCCTGTAATTGTAATGGTTCTAGGCTTTAATGCGGCCTTTTGAATTAAACCTTTCTTTTGAAGTCTTACCAAGTATCCGTGAACCGTAGAAGTAGACTTCAAATCTAGCGCCTTGCAAATATCTCTAACTGATGGTGCATAACCATCTCTTCTAATACATTCTTTGACGTAGTTCAAAACACGCATTTGTTTATCTGTCACTTTTGCCTCTGATATATTGACAACATTATCCTCTTTCTTAGTCGATTTTGTGGTTTTTGTAGTTTTTGTTTCTTTCATTTTTTAACAACACCCTTTCTAAGATATGATTGTTCAAAAAGATAATATCACAAATAGGTGTTCTTGTCAAACAAAAGTTCTAACATTTTCAAAAAAGTGACAAATATCATTAAGAACGCGCGGGCGGCGTATTACGCCGCCCCTACAGATAATTTACTTGTACGAGATATAATCCGTGTGGTGGCAAGGTTTTTCCCGCTTTTGTCCTGTCACAAGAAGCAATAATATCTGGGATATCGTCCGCCTTGATTTTCCCTAGTCCAACATCCACAATCGTTCCCACAATAATTCTAACCATGTTATATAAAAATCCATCCCCCGATAATTCCACAGTAATGATTTTATTTTCTTCCTTCAATTCGCACTTAGTTAGGGTCCTAACTGTCGTTTTCTTTTCGCTTCCCCCAGAAGACTTAAAGCCTTTAAAATCGTGCGTTCCCTCAAAAAATTGCAAGGCCTTTTTCATTTCCTCCACATTTAATTCTTGTGCAATATGAAACTCTCGAAAACGATTTAATGCCGAAGGAAATTCATGATTATTAATGATATATCGATACGTCTTCCCCTTGCAATTATATCTCGCATGGAACCTTTCTTCTACTTCTTCCGCACTCGTTACCCTAATGCTCTTTGGAAGTTTCGAATTAATCGCATAAGGAATTTTATGAATTTCTATATTCGTATTCGTATGAAAATTTGCAACTTGTCCAAGCGCATGCACTCCCGCATCCGTTCTGCCAGAAGCCATGACATTGATTTCTTCGTCAGTTACTTCATGAAGCGCTCTTTCAATTTCTCCTTGCACGCTTACTTTTCCAGGTTGATTTTGCCAGCCAGCAAAATTCTTCCCATCATATTCAATGATTATTTTTATATTTCGCATCATTCGCCCTCATTTCCTATCATTTGCATAATTTTACCACAATTATTGAAAACAAGCAACTCGTATGCTATAATTCCTATGGAAGACAGATGTGATGTTTTTAAGTAAGGAGGATGTTTTATGGATACTACTTTAGAGAGTAAAAAGGTTCTTTTGTCTGGCAAATTAAACGGCACACGCTCTTTGATTTCCGACTTGCAAAGTATTGAAAATCCGGACGAAATCGAAAAGTTCTTGTTGGAATTTACTTCAATCAAATTTGAAGAGACGAGCGACAATGAAATTATCTACATTGCAGACGATCAAGACTTTTTAGAGTCCATGGCCGCCATTGAAAATAGCAGTTATATTAGCTTAAATCCAACGGCAAATTTCTCGAAATTGTATGTTACCACTGACCAAAGAAAAACCTATGTGATTAGGCTAAATTCTATCAGCAGCGCGCTCATTGGTACTTTCATTGCTAAAGAAAAACCAGTAAAATATGGTCTAAACTCTTTTGCTTTTATTAAATGGTGCATCTCGAAAAACATTGATATCAGGAACATCTACGACATTCCTACCTACATCAAATTACTCACGAATGAAGTAGACCCTTTTAAATCTGTCAAAGATTATATCGAAGAATATACAAACTGTGAGCTCAAAGAAGACGACAACGAAGCCAATAACATTATGATTGGTAATTTTATCTATGACTTTGGAAAGTTCCTAGACAGGTACGTCTCGCGCTTTGATTTATCTACCGTTTGTAAACTAATTAATGAAAATAGTTATTTTGAAGGAAATTCATTTGACAACGCTGGCAACTGTGAAATCCAAATATCCTACACAAATCTAGAGAACGCCATTCAGTCCATCGTTGAAAATAAAGCAAATGAATTTCAGGAAAAGGCCTATATGAAATCGCCGCTCGGCAGAATTGCCATTAAATTTGGTCACAAACCGGCAGAGTTACTCGGCGAGTTATACTTGGAGGACATCTCCTTAACCGTATTAAACGAACTATATAACAACAACATTCCCGTACTGCTAGAAAATGATAATCAATACAAAATTACTTGCAAATATAAAAACTTTAATAACGTCATTGCGCTAATCAACGCCGTATTCAATGACGTATTCTATAGCATTTTTGAGCAAAGTGCAGAAATGAAAATAGACTGCATATTAAAGAATTAATTGAAATGACCGAACTTCCTATTTCGTGGAAATCCGGTCATTATTTTTTACATTTTATTTCTCTTATTTGCTGCGTCAATCGCTTTTCTTCTCGCTTCGTCTTCAGCTTTTTGCTTTTTAATTTTCGTATCTAAGAACTGGTCTCTGATTCTAGCAGAAACATCTGACGGCAAGCTAGGGTCATTGTACGATTGGATATTTTCAGCAAAAGCTCCGCCCACTCGCAATGTTACTTCTTCAATCTCGCCAGTATAAGGGTTTCTCATTTTATACGTTCTTGTTCTCGTGCCACCCATCACAGTCTCAGCAACCGCGTCTCCTGCAACCATTCCAGTAAAAGCACCAGCTGCTCCCTCTGCAAATGGGCCCTTATCTGTCTCAGCAAACGCAATTCCTGCCGCTGCCCCAATCGGATTAGCAAGTATTGCACTAGCAGACGTAACCGTCGCTCTCACAGCTTCTTCAGAAGCCTTTTCTCTTTCTATTTGTGCCTTATCCAAGATATCGTCTCTCGTCATTCCATTGACAGTCGCTTCAGGTGCTTTCTCCTCTACAACAAGATCTTCCGCAAATTTTCTAAGCATCTCAGCTTCGTCGCGATTCATTGCAATCCTCTCATTGACAATATCTTTCACAATTTCGTCGTCAGACTTTAGTCTTTCGTTATAAAGCGTAACTACACTAATTTCTTCTGCAGCATTATCTTCGTCCACATAATGCTGTTTTGTATCTACTGCCCACTTCCTTACATCCTCTGAATAGTTCTCACCACCAGAAATTTTATCTCTTACACTAATTGCAAGGCTTGCATTAAGCTCGTCAAAGTCTTGGTCAAGCGCAGTATCAAGCATATCCTGATATTTCTGGTCGTCACCCTTATGCTCTGCAATATATCTCATAGCTTCTATTTGCTGCTTTTCACTAAACTTTCCAGAAGCTCTATTTGCAACAATTGTAACTTGCTTAGCCATCTCCTTTTGGTCACTTGTCGTCGTTGTTGTGCCATAAACTTTATCAAGCAAATCATTTGCCTCATTGTTTACAGCTCGGCCAATTCTTCCATCTGTTGGACTAAGATTTGAATAACTCTTAGCAATTTCCTTCTGTCTATCTCTTGCGTCATTAACCTCTGCTTTCACAAAGCCCTCAAAAGTATTACGCTTCAAGTGATTTGAATTTAGTGGCATTGCCATCTGACGATACAAGGCTTGCTGTACTCTCTCCACGTCCTTCTCCTCAAACATCGTGTCTAATTCAAGCTTAATATTCTGCTCTACGGTAGCCTTGTCTACTCCAGAATTTAACTGCCTAATCGCATTCTCTTTCACATCTTGTAGTCTTGCAATACCAGAAGCTCCACCGCTTGCCTTCAAATCTTGAAGCATTTCTGGATGCGTGCCATGATAATTTGCAATTCTATCCATGGCAATCGCAAGTTTTGCCGCAGGCACAAATTCACGATTGTTCCAAACTTGAATTGCCTCTCCAATTTGCTCTGCATCAGCGTCCATCACAGCTGGTGCATGAGCCAAAGCACTTGCTGCAGGCATTTTAAATTCAGGCCCTGTACTTGAAAGTACATCAAAATTATCTGCCATTAACTCATATTTTCTTGCCTCTCGATTAGCAGTAATTGCTCTTCCCAAATGGCTGTTCTTTCCAATAACATTATCCTTTAATCGCTTGCCTCCGCTCTTTCACGGCAGTAAACGTAGCAATCGTCCTAGCTGCACTACTAGCAAGTGACGCTGCTGTATCCGACTTCTGTCCAAACAATCCTTTGATAATTTCTTCTCCTTTGAATAAGAAAGAAACACCTAATATCATAATAATCCAGTCGTTCGTCTTGCCGCCAACAAAACTTGCATTAATCGCAAACACATAAATAATGGCGTGGAATGTCTGAAGAAAGATATTAAGGAAAATTTCTTTTGCCCATCTATCAAACGCTTGCGACTTTCCATCTCTGACCTTATCCACTGCGTAGCTAAGTGCAACAAGTGGAAATAGCACTAGCAAAAATCCAATTAAGAACAATCTTCTATAATAAGCCACGACAATCAATAATAATTGCCAAGCCATAATCAAATATACAACAGCATAAGAAAGTCTCTTCGTACTTTCTGCTTGATTTGCCATCTGTGCCATATAATTACTGCTATTTTGAAAAGGATTTTCGTCTAAGGACTTCGACCATGCATTTATATCAGGTGCCTTTGCGTCAGCACTAATACTCATATTTGGTTTTGCATTCGTTAATTGCGTTGTAGACTGCGCTGCCGCAACCTTTTGATTTTCAATTGATGCCACCAAATCGTCATTCATTTCTATCGCATACTTAACCAAAAGTGGCGTAAAGAATAGAATTCCAAGCCCCACAATCCAGTCAATTAAAAATCTCTTAAACTCTGCTCTTCTGCTAGATGTCGAATTAATTAATATTTGGATGCCCATATAAAGCAGTATTGCCAAATATCCTGTCACTGCAATTCCTGTAAATACCCCGCTCCACAACTCAATGCCTTCTGCAATATCTCTAATTAGTGGATTAACCGCACGAATTTTTTCATTACCACTTTTGTCAAGTTCCGGCTCTCCATTCTCGCCAAGAACCACTTCTGTAGCATTTCTCTCGTCTGCATTGAAATACAAAAGTCTCGTTGGCGCATAATGATTAAAAATAACATCGTCAATCGTAACCCCGTTGCTTCCGCCGACGGCCAAATTAATTAGCTTAATCAAGGTGTTTGCCGTACCTCTTACCATGTACGAAATCATTTTTTCAAGCTGGTCAAAGATATAGTCAACTTCCTTCACAACTTTCAATTTTGAAACACCATTATAGTCCACGTTACCAAATCCTTCGTCAACTGCATAAAGCTCATCGCTCAACTTAGTAAGATGTAACATATATTTATTGTCTATGTCTTCTTCTCCGTACTCTCCATCTATTATAATTACATATGTTTCTCCTGCTCTTAGAGGTGCTGTTTTTTCGTCTTCACTTGCAAACTTTCCTTCCCCTTCTTCTCCAGCCGATGTTTTTATCGCTCCATCTGCAAGCGGAAGAGGAGAAATTGTGCCATCAATTTGTGAAACCCTATAAATTTTTATCTTAGAAGCATCTATTTTTCCATCGTCAGTACTTAATTCCAGCTGCATAACTCCATTTTCTTCCACTTGAAAATAGATACCAGCTTTATAGTCCTTATTGCTATTTCCTGCATTTTCCACATTAACTGAAGTAGCAATATCCCACCAGCCACTCTTAAAAGGAACAGGCCCTTCTTGCGTAGGAAGTGTCGGAGTGATTGGATCAGGATCACTAGGATCTGCTGGGCCTGCTGGAAGAGTTGGCGTTGAAAGACCATACTTTACCTTATAATCTTGTTTAGACTTTCCATCGGTTGTCACATTCTCAAATGTTACTCCCGTTAAAGGTATCTCCAAAAACCTCTCTGTTTCAACTTCCATAGACGGAGCCCTTAAGGGATCAGTATTAGCACATACAACAACATATAATTCTGGTTCTGAATCTTTCGTTAAAACGTCTTCAAGGTAATACTTTATCTCCTGAGAGTAAGAATCATTTGCCAAACTAATAGAATCGTCTATGTGTGTATCAGCATTGTTATAAAAATTATAATTAACTGTACTAATACGCGCATATGTGCCATCTTCTTTTTTATAGGCAAGATATGTTCTAAAGTTTGAATCTGTTAAATAAACCTCGCCATTAGGAAGAACAGCATTTCCATACTGTGTTGCCCTCTGCTCTGTTGACATTCCTCCTCCAAGATTATCCACATAATATCTATCTGCAACATGTTCCTGCAACTCTTTCACAATCGTGTTAAACGAAGTATTAAATGATATATTTCCTCCTTCAACACCAGTCACTTCAAGTTTGGAATCTCCATATTCGTATTCTTCCCTTAGCATCTCTGCAAATGTTTGCCAACCGTTCGCTGCCCAAACCACGCTTGTAGGCAATACAGTGCCCATTAGCGTCGCCAACACAAGTATTAAAATAATTGTTTTTCGAAACAAGGCTTTCATGATTGCCTACTCCTTTCAAAATTTATTCTATTTCTTATTAAGCTTAATCGGATTTCTGCCGTCACGGCTTTCGTTTAATTCGCCTCGAATTGATTTTGCTGTCTTAATCACTTCATTAGATACGCCACCAACAACATTAATGGCACTGTCCATAGCGTTAGACGCTGCCGCCGAACCCAATACAGTAGCTGATACAGCCTCTCTTACAGTAGGCGTTGTATCTACTGCCTGATGCGCAGAAAATCCAAGCACTGCGCCCATAGCTCCTGCTGTATCGTCTACAATTTCTCTTGCAATATCTTTCGCAAGTCTTACTTTCTTCTTTTTCAATTTACTTTCTTCTTTTTCAATGTCGTACGACTTACCCACTCTATAAATAGAATCTCGGTACTGCTGCTGCTCTCTCTCTCTTGCCTCTTTCATTTCTCTCAATCTAGCAGATGCTTCCTGCGCCATCTTGCTTTGTGGCTCAGGCTTATCAGAGTTTTTAATTGGCCACTCTGCGTCTGACTCAACAGCAACAGGCATTTCTCCCATTTTTAGCGTATTTGGATTAAAGCGTAACCCTTGAATTAATTTCTTGTAAAGTGGATTGTTATCTCCTTGATGCTCCTTGATAATTCTAATAGAATTATCAACAATACCTTGTCTCTCTTTTGCTGTTCCTTGAAGGTCCTCCACATTATTTAATGTCTCTACTGCCAAATAAATGTCGTGCTCTTCTAAGCTATTTTGTAAATGATCTTTGATAATACTTAAGTCGCTATCTTCTAACGTGTCACGTGCCCACCATAGCTCATTAAGCGTTGCATGTCCTGTGTTTAAAACTTCCGCCGCAATCGCAGCCTCGTCAATCATTTCGTCTATGCTTCTTGTAACATTTCCGCCCTCGTACTCAATTCTCGTCTCTTGCTCTTCAATCATTTGGTTAATTCTGTCTCTCGAAAGTCTCGTAGTACGTTTCTCCATTTCGGCTCTCATAGACTTGACAGCCGCGTCGTCTGCCGTTAGCCCACGATTTAATATTTCGCTATCGAAAGCCTGCTCTGCCATCATGGCTTGTAGTGGTGTGCTATCCGGGTCAATCGCATCAGCAACAAGTCCTGCAAGGCCAGCATATTGTGCAATGAATGCTGCAGAAGCATTTGGCGTTGTGTCCGTAGCCACTCTTGTCTGCGTGTATCTTGGCCTTGTCTGAGAAGTGCTTTGTGACTCCTCTGTGCTTGAAGTGTTTGTCCCAGAAGTCATTGCTATTCTTGCTCCCCAAGCATTTTCAACGATTCTCTTCGTCTCTTTCTGCTTTGCATTTTCTTTTCTTTGTGCTTCTACTCTTGCCTGCGTTCTCTTCTTTTGTGCCGTTCTCTTATTTCCTACTACGTCTTTTGAAGTCTCCACGTATGTCTTTTGCAATGGGTCTGTCGCTTGTGCAGCCCCGTTTGCCTTCTTCTTTTTCTTCTGATTTGCAAGCTTATAGTTCTTAATATTTCTCGATTGTGCCGCAACTCTTCCGCCTTGTCTTCTTCCAGCAGAAGAATATCCTCCGCCGCTTTCGCCTGCGCCAGACGCCTGTGTGCCCTTTCCTCCGGCGCCGTTTACTCTTACTGGCTGCGTTGCTCTCTTGTCTTGGCCACGAGTACTCTTCGTTTTCACTCTATTTTTCTTATTTTTACCAAAACTACTGTAACTAGCCTTTGCTTCATTCAATCTATCCTTCTCAGCAAGTAAGCTTTCCGTAGTCATTCCATATGCCGCCAATAAATTATCTGTAATTTCGTCATATCGATCTCCGCTAAGTCCAGATCTACCAGGCCTACTCTGACGATTGACCAAAATATCAATCTTCGTATTAAAGTCAATATCTAGGCCACGTCCAGCAGCAAGATATGCCAAAGTATTTTGAGCATCCATCAAGTATTCTATCTCATTTTCGTTATATCCTCTAGACCTCAAATACTCCTCAAGTTCTCTTCTATATGCTGGATTATTACTATTAGCATTCATTCTCTCTAAAGCTTTTCTTAAATCGCCTGGAGAAAGCTGCCCTTTTCCGTCAGCAAATGCCTCACCATCCCCCATAGGAAGTGCACTACTTGCCGTCGCAACATCGTCGCGCATTTCTCTTCTTGTCTTTCTATCTAAAGCCATGTAAGCCTCTAGGCCTAATGCATTTGGATTCTCAGCTCTAAACTTCGCATCCTCTTCCTTCATTTTCGCTTCTGCAAGTCTTAAATGCTCGTCTGTTAAGTTCTTTCTTCTTGCATTTAAATTCGAAATTCTCTTACCCGTATCTTTTAATCTCTTCTTCGCATCTTGCGCTATTTTTACAGCCGCAGCAGTCTTAACCAAAGACTCAGTAGCATTTTTAACAGTACCAACGCCACCTTCTTGTCCAAAGATATGTCTTAAGATTCCTTCGCCTTTTGCAATGTATGTAATACCTACTAATACCAAAATGTAGTTGACCGTATTTACTGGGTCGCCCTTCGTAACGGCTCCACCTACCGTATTAATAATTCCCATGACAATGACATAGTTCAAAGCGTGGAACGTCTGCAAAAATACATTTAGCATGTACTCTTTAAACCAATTATCAAATGCCTGCGATTTACCGTCTCCCACTTTATCAATAGCGTAAGTAAGCGTAACCAATGGGAACACCGCAATCAAGAAGATTGTCATGATCAATCTCTTGAAGTACATAATGATAAACTTAACTAACTCAATAATTAAGATAAGCCAACAAATTGCATAAACTGCTCTACCTGTCTTTACAGCATTTTCTCTCATTAGCTCCATATAGCTCATATCTTTCTCTTCTTTGAGAGATGCACCTGCAAAATCAAGTGTTGTTCCACTATAAATAGGAACTGGTGACTTTTCAATCATTGGCATAATACTTCCATCCGGCCTTACACCACTTAGGTCTGTGACAAAAGCATGGTTTAACTCAATCGCAAGTCTCATGACAAATGGGAAAAGAAATAGAATTAGTGCACCCTTTACCCAAGTCATTAAATACTCTTTATACTTTGCTTTGTCTCGTCCCGTGCTACCAAGCAATATCTTGATGCCAATATATAGTAGCGTGGCCGCAAATGTAGCAATTGCAATTCCCGAGAAAATATTATATACCTTTGTGATACCTGATTTTGCTCCGCTTTCTAAAATCGGATTACGTCCTACGCTCGTGCCATCAAATATGGCAAGGCGTGTATTCGAATAAGTATCAAAAAACAAAGCGTCTAAGCTAATATTCTCGCCACAAACTGCCCCAATAGCCCACATTGCGCCATCGCCAAGCGTTACAAAGAATACGGTAATTAAACGTTCAATGAAAGAAGCAGAGTCATAATCCTCTATTTTATATACCTCCGCTAGCTGTTCATTCGGATCAACAACTTGTGAAGAAGAAACGTTGCCGTCGTCGTCATATTCTACACGAACCTTCTTAACATCACTACTATCTTCTACATTATAGAACTTAAGTTGCACTGGTGTTTCGCCAAATACGAACGGATCTCTCGGATCTGCAGTAGCACTCGTTATCTTCATATTAATCTGAATTCTTCCATAGCCACCGTCAACTGCATTTGTAGAATCTGCAGTGTACTCATATCCACTACTCATTACTCCAATTGCTTCTAACCCCACTGCATATGTTTTTCCATTGATTAATAATTTCCCATCTTCTACAGAAACACTTACATTATCTCCTGGTTCATTATCTATAAATAATGCATATTCTCCATTAACAGCACTTACACCACTAGTAACGCGTCCCCCCGGTATCACATTCTCAGCCAATATGATTGCCTGCTCGTCCGTTAATCCAGCTGCTGCAAATGCCACGTTTCCAGGCACTATGCAGTTAAGCAGTGCCATAAGCACAAGTATGTATATTGTCATTCGTTTTAGTAATTCTCTCATAGTGCCCTCCTTTCATAATTTGTGAAGCAAATTTTGTCCTCTTCACTTTTCACTAATGACTTCCGCCATTACCATTCGAATTGTTATTATTACTGTTGCCACCATTGATTTGCGTATTTTGTGTCACTCTCGTATTAATTCTAGTATTGCCTCCGCCAGAACTACTACCTCCTGACAAGCCGCCTGTACTACTGCCGCTTCCAGGGCTCCTGTAAGTCGTACCACCAGAAGAAGTATATCCGCCAGTCGTAGAGCCACCAGCACTGCTACTTGCCGCTGCACTTCCACTTCCAGCTGCACCAGAACGATTAATCCTGTTATCAATTGCCGAAGGAGTAGCATTATATTTCTTAAATCCGCCAATCAAACGTCCTTCCATTGTTCCAGTCGTATACGCTGCGCCTAATCCGCCGCCTTTGCCAGCCTCTGTTACAAACCTACTTGCACCATAAGCAATTCCAGCGCCACTACGTGCAACTTTCCATGCTCCTCTTGCAAAGCTTGCAGCTCTTGAATCTTGCAATCTTCTATATTGTCCTCTTAGTGTTCTACCAGCATTGCCAGCTTTATAAGCAATATCTCTTGCCTGCGCGGCCGTATTCATGACGCCGTATGCCGCTTTTCTTGCTGCACTCATATTAGCCTTAACAGCCATTGCTCTTCTTCTAGCAAGGGCCTTAGTCTGTCTTTGTCTATGCTTTTGGTCAGCCCTAGCTTGTGCTTGTCTATCTTTCTTATCTCTTGCATCCTTAGCATCTTGTTGCTTCTTCTGTTCTTTCGCCTTCGCGTCTTTTCCGCCTTGTGTAATGCCTACCTTTTGGTTAACCATTCTTGCCGTATTTCTACCAACACTAACCGCGGTAGCCACTCCAGCCACACTGCCGGCAACATTAGCTTGTAAGTTATTAATTGTGCTTCCCTTTAATCCAAAGATGGCTCTTAGAAGTCTCTCTGCTGGGAATAAGAATAATATTGCAAGCAAGAAGAATAACCAGTTATTACTATTCGCCACATAAATGTTTCTTCCCGCTTCTACCAATACCACATATACCACAGCATGTGCTATCTGCACAAGGATATTGACTGTAAATTCTTTATACCAAGTCTCTAGTGATTGTGCCTTGCCATCTTTTACCTTGTCTAATGGGTAAGTCATGGCCGCCAATGGATAAATGATAAGTAAAATTGCCATTACTATTACTCTTTTATAATACATACATAGTAGAATAATCATTTGGAAAAATAGGATGTACCATACTAATGCATAAGCAAAACGTCCTGTTTGTCCAGCTAGCATTCTCATTTCTCCCATGACGTCCTTTTCAAGTGCAGGAATCACTTCGTTTAATGTATCTATTATTTTTCTAGTATTTTGTACATGATAGTATGCCTCCGCATACTGATAAACCCTATCTCCGTTTTCATTAAATAACGTTCCAAATAAATTATTAAAGCTCTGTCTATCTATTTCTGTATCTCTCGAAACTCTACCATCCACATACGACGTTACCAATCCCATAATTGCCGCAACCGGTGCTGCCTCGTCGTCAGGGTCGTTATAATTAGCATGTATATCTTGTGCTATTTGTGTCGCAAGTGCATTATATTCTTCGGATTTTTCCTCCAAATCAGGCATTGCATTTAACAAGTCGTCTCTCTTACCTGTCAAGGCTTCTACCCATACTGTTCTTGTATCCTCACCAGAAGTACCTAGCAACTCTTCAATTGTTGCTTCGTCAAATCCCCATTTTTTAAGTTTTTCCTCGTCAATGTTGTAATATGTATAAGCTGGCTGTTTCGAGCTAGCCATTCTTTGTATTATCTCATTCGTAATGGTTGGCACATACTTGAAAAACATTGGACCAACAAACAATAATACTAGTCCCACAACCAAATTCGTTATATGCTGTCTGTATCGCGCTTGTCCGCCTGTTCCTACGTCCATCAATATTCTAATTCCAACATACAGGATTAGTGCTAAGTAGATTCCTCCCGCAATTGTCTGGAAATTGGTAAACAGTGTATTAATGGTTCCACTTATCTGTCCTAGTACTCCTCTATTGCCTTCTAAATCAATTACTGTCGGCTCATACTCATTAAAGATAATGCCATCAATTGTTAGGTTTGCTCCAAGATATTTTTGCATTAATGTTAAAAGTTTATCACCAATATCAGCCAAAAATCTAGTAATCATTGACTCAAGCCATCCAGCCTTCTCGTCGTTAGGCTCTAAAGCAAATTCATATATTACGTCGTTTTCTTTAAGAGTTCCATGACTATCTCTATATTTTTGTGTTCTATTTACAAATACATAGGCATTAGGTTTCTGAATAAAACTTGCAATGGACGTTCTAGCATTAGCAAATCCATTTTTTAATTTATATCCTTTTATTGCGTGTTGATCAAGCAGTCTAGTACTATATTCTTTTATTAAAAATGTCGGAACTGTTTCCGCAGAGGTCATTGAAGAAATATTTAGAGGTGTTACACCAGTTTGGTCATATGTTTCCGAATTGGAATTATGCTCTGGAATATATCCTACGTTTTTCGACGTACTATTCCATAAAAATGTGACTGTCTTTTCCTGCTCGTCTAGTTCTAATAAATAGGTTCCTTCCTTTCCTCCATCTAAGCAAAAATAAAATGGTAAATCCTTATAGTGTATGACACAAACTCCTGGCGGTGTACTTTCTGCAATCGTGATTTTAAATGGTTTTTCTACAGAGCCATTAGCCGTAGATCCTCCAATCATACCACTTGGATCTGCATTTTCCGGATCGGCATATCCCCCAGCATTATTCACTGCTTCTTTCAAATCTACTTTAGAAGATACAATATCTTCCGTATTCCATCCGCCAGTATTATCGTCATGTATTTGTCGTCTATAATCAATTGTTAATCCGTCGACATACTCTTCTTCATTCTCACTTTCTACATCATATTCGACGGTAATATATGCTAATGTTTTTCCTGTTGAAGGGTCTGTTTCAAAACGTATCGCATCTTCCGTGATGTTTAATTGTTCTTCATAAGTAGAGCCAGTACCATTCTGCATATGTTTTGACACAAATAACAATATTTTTCCATTTGTGTAGTAGTCAACGCCTTCACGGAACTCAATTCTATTATATCGATAATCCACATCCACATTATTATTGTTGCCATCTTGTTGGAATATTTCGGTTACATCTACTTCAATGGTAACCGTAGCCGTAACAGTATAAGGATCTGTTTTGTCTAGCGCTATCATGTTATTGCCCTCTTCGTCAACAGCAACTTTAGGCGTAGTATCTAATTCATTAGAAGTAATTGTGTCTGCTCCATCGCTAATATTCGCATTCGCTACACTACTTAGAGATAGCGACATGACAGCTATCAGTATTAACATGATTAAATTTTTGCGATTCATATCGCCACCTCCTTTCTCCATTGCGGGCAGCGTGGTACGCTGCCCCTACAGGGCTATTTATTCTTATTGATCGATTTTTGGAATTTGTATTCTCCCACTTTCTCGCCACGTCTGATTGCAGCACTTGTTTGCTCTGCCAAAGCTTGTCTTATTAAATCAGCTGTCTTAGCTTCCATAGAGCTCAAATCAATTCCAGCATCCTGCAATTCCTTATCATACTCTCCATTTAATACTGCCTTCTTATATCTTCTGCCGGCAAATGCATTCGAAATTCCGTTAATTGGTTTCGCCACAAAGAACTTGCCTGCCGACTTTCCTACAGCCCATCCTCCAGTAGCTGCAACCGCTACATCGTCAATCTTTGCGCCAGATGCAAGTTTATATGTTGCGCCAAGCGTTGCGCCCATTGCCCCACCAAGAGCTCCCGCAGCACTTGTAAGCATTCTTCTGCCTCTCGATTCTCTCACTCCGCTTGCAATGCTAGAAGTGACAGCCTGTGCACCAGATAATTTGGCCATTTGCGGATTGACACTTGGCTTACCACCTGCATTAATTGCCTGCAAATTGCTTTGTGCCCCTGGAGTAGCCTGTATATTTGGTACGTGAGGAACCTCTGGCATATCGCTTGCGTCGTCACTATCACTATCGTCGTCGTCACTCTCCGTCGCTCTCTCCTCTGGAGTCTTTCTGCTAGATCTATTTGCAAACGCTCTTGCAACGCCCCAAGCAGCAAGTCCTGTCTCGCCAAGGTCTCTCATAGTTCCAAATCCTGAACCTAAGTTAAATATCTTTCTCAAAATTCTTTCGCCTTGGAATAGGAATGTAGTACAAATAACCAAGAAAAACCAGTTTCCGCTTCCTTGAAAAGCACTGATTCCTACATTTACAATTACTACGTACGTCGCAGCATGGAATGATTGCATAAAGACATTTAGCATGAACTCTTTTACCCAGTTACCAAAAGCATGCGTCCTTGTTACTCCTCCTCCTAGCTTATCTACAGTATACGAGATTGCCACTAATGGGAAAATCGTAATCAAAAAGGCTGTCATGAATGCCCTCTTATAATATACGAATATGATAACACAAGTTTGGAATAGCATAATTAAATATACTATCGTTAATGGAATTCTCTTTTGCTGGCCTGCTAAATAGCGAATATACATCATGCCATCTGCTGCTGTTGGTGGAAATGTCTTTCCCTTTGCTGTTTGGAGTACTTCCACAATGGCGTCCCCCCCAAACCAATTTGCAACTCCCATACTATTTAAGTCGTTGAGAGCCTGTGTTGTCTCTTCTGTTTGTGCTCCAATTGCTCCTGAGGCACCGCCAATTTGTCTTACCAAGGAAGTATTCAAATCTACCGCTATTTTCATTACGTAAGGGAATAGGAATAATAGTGCCACGCCTATTACCCAGTCTTTCAATAGCATTTGGTATTTTGCTCTTCCAGAACCAGTACTTGAGAATGTAATTTTTATGCCAATTACTAGCAAAATCATAATATATACGCCGATTGCTATCGTTCTAAAAGCGCCATACCAAGTCTCTACCACTCCCGTCATGGAAGCAGCCACTTCTCCGCCGCCGCCCCAAAAATCGATACTAACTTTTGCAACATCACCATAAATAACACTTTCAATATCAACCGGTTGGCCAATCGCATTAGAAACCTGCACCAATATGCCATCACCAAGAGATAATAGAAGACTTGTTAATAGTTCTTCGAGTAGTCTAAGTCCAAGTGTCACCGGCGCAAAAAGGAACTCTTTAAGATCTTGTAACCAAGACGAATTGCTTGTTACATTCTCTGAGCGAATATCTCCATCTGCGATTTTTTCTTTATTCGCACTGCCTGTTGCAATAGAAGTGTTTCCTGTAACGTCGTCATAAACAGTAACTTTAACGTCTAGTTGCTTGCCTGCATATGTATTAATTCCTTCTTCACTGGTGTAATCTACCGTCTGAATAATCGGGATTAATCCTTCATTTCTATTTTGCTCTAACAATACTGCTCCAGAAGAAGCATTGACTGTTTTATTGTTAACACTAATTTCCAAACGTACATCATGCAAATCTCCACTTTCGTCCTTATATTTTAGTGTGTTGTTATCATAAACAAATCCACTTTCTTCTGATAATTCAGGTAATTTTGCAAAAGTATTTGACTCCTTTGACATGTCTCCTGAATACTCAAGCTTTTTTTCCTTATAATAATCCACAAACGTAATGCCCTGCGAAATTTTTTCCGCCAGTGCCTGTGCATCCGCACTTACATCCGCTAAAGCCAAAGGAGTAAAAGAAAACAGCATAACACAAACAAGCAATATTGACATCATTCTTTTTAAATAATTTGTCTTATGCATCTTTCTTTTCCTCCTTTCTCTTCGTACATTGATTCCTCATGGGCAGCCGTGATTTTGACCACCCACAAGGATAAATACTAATCTCTTCCTCTAAACATTCCGCCAATCTTTTTAAAGTTTTGACGTGCTCTAGCCATTCCGCCTCTTCCGGCTTTTGCTGATTCTCCAATACCTCTATCTGAATTTGCGCCGTCTGCACCAAGTACTTTTCTTACTATCTTCTCGCCTTGGAATAGGAAGTTAATCGCAACAATAATGATAATCCAGTTCATATTAGCGCTTTCGGCCATTTCATTTTGTACTTGTTTGATACATACAGAAGCAATGATGGCATAGATAATAGCGTGTACCGACTGCGTAAAAACATTGACAAAAAACTCAGTGCACCAAGCTCTAAAAGCTTGACACTGTCTACCTTTCACGGCATCAATTAAATAAGCAATCGTGACTAATGGAAATACGGTAATTAAAAATGCCAATACAAAATATCTCTTGTAATATTTCACAAGCATGATAATGAGCTGGAATAGCAAAACAAACCAAATAATGCAGAAAATAATTCTGTGGCTGATGCCAGCGTATGCCCTCATAATTCGCATCATATCGGCAGAACTTCTGTAATCCCCTAATCGCCTTACATATTCCTGGTTAAGCGCCTCTCCCCCAAAGGAAAGAATTCCACTATATTTCGAACGATACTCTGGGCTTCTAAACTCAAACGAAGTCTTGCTATATTCTGTGTCGTCTCCAATATAAGTGCCTGTTACGTGCTGACCAAGTGCAAATTGCTTCTTAATCGCGCCAACAAAATCTTCATTAATTTCAAATGCGTACTGCATAATGAATTTAAACATGAATAAAATCAATAATCCTGTAATCCATTGCTTGGCAATATCTTTTGCCCCAGCACGACTTAAGGTGCTTTCGGAAAGCACCATCTTAATTCCAATCGCCAAAAGCCCCGCTAAATAAACGTCAATCGCCAATGTTTCAAAAACGGCATACCATTTATTTACTTGCGTTTTGACTGTTTTATGTACAGACGAATTTCCGCCTGTGCCACTGCTAAAAAAGTTAGCGTTTACGGCTTCTACTTCATTAAAAATTAAGGACTGTATCGTGATTTTTTGTCCCACAATTTCTGTTATCATGTTATTAATGAAGTCTCCCACGGCCAAATTTAAATCTGTGATTGTCCATTGAAATGGGCTTGTTTGGAATCCAAGTTCTTCAATGGAATCTGTTTTATCGTCTGTCGTTGGGGTTGTATCTGCCATAACGCAAACAGGAGATATTACTAAGAATATCAGCGTTAAGCATAATAATAGCATCTTTTTCATTAGTAATACCTCCTTTCAAAATTTATAATCCTTGCTCCACTAGCTTATTGACGTTCGTCTCAATGAAGCTAAACTCTCTTTCTGTCGGCCTAATCTCAAGGATTGCCGTCTCATTGCCAACCTTAAACAAGCCTTCGCCTCGCGTACAAGTTAGTAAGTAATTTGCCTCGCCTTCACTTAGCTTAAATACTTCTTTCAAATACTCAATCTCTGATTTATCCTGTGCTAGGAACAACTTCGTATCAGAAGAAGTAAGTACGGCTTGTGCGTCTTTATTCTCATAGAAGTCTTGGAACTTCTGTGAAATAACGGCAAGTGAAACATTTCTCTTTCTGGCACGTCTTGCCATCGTATTTAAGAATTCTACTGCCTCTGGGTATGGAAGAAGCATCCACGCCTCGTCGACAAGTACTCTCTTTTGTCTTGCTTTTGTTCTATCTTCACTATTCTTCTTAACATATTTCTCCCAAATCCAAGAAAGCAAAACTTGCTGTGCAAGTGGTCTTGCAAACTTTTCTTCCAATTGAGAAATATCCAAGTTAATAAATGGAACACCATCTAATAATTCGAAAGTAGATTGACCGTCAAAGTAAGCCATCTGGCCATCAAACTCTCTTACATATTGCTTCATAACCTTAATCAAATAACTGAAATGGAACTGATAGTCGATGTTGTCATTGTTTTCTGCTTTTCTCATAAGTCTCTTGTACCAAGAGCCAATCGTCGGCATATCTTTCTTCTTTCTGGTTAAGCCACTGCCAAGCTCTACTTTGTCGTCGTCGTACAAGCTGTTTGGATTACTATTAATACCCAAAGCCTGATATTCCTCGCCCACAGTCTCAGCAATAATCTGCTTTGTAATTTCATTTACTTCCTCAGATCTTGTACTACCTCTCGCCATTGTGATAAGCACGTTTGTTACATCCTCTACTTTATTCTCAACGTGTAATACAGTTCTATCTTTACCTGTAATTTCGTCTCTTACAATTTCTGGCTCTAAGTCGAACAAGTTAATGACTGTTTTAGAAGTAGGGCTAATTACAACATTAACACCGCCCAAGCTCTCTGCCACAACGCTATACTCGCCCTCGGCGTCTAGCGCCAAGCTCTCAATTCCCATAAGCACATAAGAACGAGCGGTAATCGTCTTAATCGTAACAGATTTACCAGCACCAGACTTACCGAAAATAACCATGTTATAATTTGTAAGTGAAGAATGGAAATTGTTATATAGGATTGGAAGCCCTGTTTGCTTATCAAAGCCTATTGGAATTCCCGTTGGATGGCCAACCTCTGAAGCGATAAATGGGAATACCGTAGCCATGGAAGCTCTATCAAAAGTATGTTTTCTAGTAATATAATTTCTGTTATAAGGCAAATTCGATTTGAAAGCCTCCTCTTGGATTGCCCAAGCCGTCTTGACATTGATAAGGTTCTTTGACATCTCCATCGATAAAAGCTCCGACATCTTGTCAAGTTCTGGCAATTCATAAGAGAAAAGCGTACAAACGACAGAAGCCTCGAAAAGCTTATTAAATCCTGCCGCAATCTCGTCTCTAATTCTCTCATTTTCAATTCTTTGGTCCTCCACAAGTCTTTCTCTGTTGATATCGCCTCTCTTTTGCGCTACTAATCTTTCAGACTCTAGCGATACAATAACTTTGTTTAACTGGCTTTGCGAATCCGCCTCATTGATTGGATTAATAAATACCGAAGTATTTACATCGCCAAAATCATACATTGCCCTTAAGAAGTAAGGGAATGTCGCCATTCTAGGAAGCCCTGAAATATAATGGCTTCTCGCATAACGCGTTACGCTAGACACAATTCCTATATGATTAATATCGCTTGTATCAATTCCTGAAGGTGCAAGCAAATTTTTTAAATTACTTTTATTCTCTAATAAAGGATTTCTTTCCTCTGTTGTGTTTTGTGCTACCAATTCGCTATCAATCACAGCAGACTCGCTATTTTGCTTTTTATTCTTACCGAACATAAGTAATTCCTCCTATCTTTCGTATTCTATTTTGCGGGTCGTCCAGAGGCCGACCCCTACCATTGCATTGTTTTATTCGTCGTCAGCACTCAAGATTGCCTCTAATGCGTCGCTATCTCTCTTTGGCGCATTATCCATATTCTCTACTTCCTTCGTATCTACCAAAGGCTTATTCATTTGGCTATTCAAATCCGTAAGTGCTTGGTCTACTGCTCTTACATCAAATTGATCTTGGTTATCAATAATGATTTGCATTGCCTCAGCCTTAATCGTATCTTCCTTCTTTTGTTCGTCTGTTAGCTCGTCATTTGCTCCTGGCAAGTTTTGATTGTTATCGCGCTTTTGATTTAGATTTCTAATCGCATTTTGCAAAGCTTCTTCCGCCGCTGCAATTGCTTTTTCTTCAATCTCTCTATCAAGCGCAGCTTTCTTCTTCTCGTGAACATCCTCTGCAGTAGAATATAGTCTGTAATAGCCATTTTCAATTGCCTTTTTAATGTTATACGTATCAGCTTCGTCCTTGTTGTAAGCAATGTATAGAAGCTCAGCCAAATCCTCTGATCTAAGAAGTGAGCACTCTACTCCACAAGGAGCTAGCGCCGCCTGAATACTTCTGCATCTCGTATAAAGTTCTGAATAAGCAACATCTCTTGCCTCTTCCTTAGAAAAGCTTGTAGTTAAGCCAAGTTCTGACGTATGATAAGAAACAACTACATAGTATTTTCTTTGAAGAATATTTCTGTTCTTACTCATTTTCTCGATATAGTTGACAATATCTGCGCCATAATCAAGCATAATTCTTTTCTTTCTAAGTTCGAAATCCATCTGTGCCTTTTGCTCATTTGTCGCTCTAGGATTATTCTTCGCTTGTGCTACAGAATTGGCATACTTATCGTAATCTCCTCTTAGCTTTTGGATTCTGTCGTGATAAGCATTAAGTCCTGTCTCCAAGTCTAATGATCTAGACTGAACATATAGCTGAATCGGGAATTTTAAGGTATTTAAGAAATTACCAAATCCCTCTTCTACGGCAAGCATTTCCGGCTCAGACATTAAGTCGTAGTTGATACCTGTACACTTCAAAACCATGACATATCTTTTGCCGTCGTCTTGAATAATCATATCGTCCTCGACATCGTCAAACTCCATAAACTTTTTAACATCCTCTTTCGGAAGTTTCGCTTTCATGGACTCCTTTTGTACTTCTTTCTCCGCATCCCTTTGTACATTCTTCAAATTGCCTCTACTTCTTTGAATGATAAGTGTCGCAACGACACCACCAATGATAGAAATAATTGCAATAAGAGCCATCAATATCAGTGTTAAGCTATCCGTTAATAACATTTGATTACTCCTCCCTTTTCTTATGTATTTTCTTGTTCAGCCTTCTTCTCGGCTGTAACTTTTGTTACATATATCTTTTTCGTTCGATTGAACTTGAAAAAGCGTTTAATAATCGTATCAATAGGCAAGCCGCCCACTTTTCTAAAAAAGCTTGTTGCATTGGTATCCGGGATAACCCCTTGTCCAATGGCCCAGCCAATCAAAGCAAAAAGTGCCATCACAATCCAGCCAACAATGCCAGCGCCAAAAGCACTTAGAAAAGCCTTGAATACAAATCCAATTGCCAAACCGCCTAAAGTAAATAAAAATCCCTTACCCGTAAAGATATAAAGAATTCTGCCATCACCAGAAATTTCTCTAGGTATTAAATG
The DNA here is from genome assembly GCA_017469545.1 of Clostridia bacterium. GTDB lineage: Bacteria > Bacillota > Clostridia > TANB77 > UBA1234 > RGIG4465. The sequence goes on along the minus strand of JAFUGE010000006.1, from coordinate 78,895 downwards.
CGTACCCATAAATTGCACCTCCATTTTCCTAAAAAATCTCATAATACTCTCCATTTAATTGTACCACAAAACTCCAGAAAATTGTAGAGGAAAATCAAAAAAAATCGCATAAATGCGATTTTTTAATTCTTTTGTAATAAAATTGTAATATTTGTGTAATAATCTTCTATTTTAGCCTCCTCTGGCCAAGTTCATAACAGTCTGAGCAAGACCAGAAGCTCCACCTACGATTACACAACCAATTAACCACGGAAGCAATGTATTTTTAGCCTTTGCTGCTCCGCCTGCCCCTTTAGTCATATATAAAATGCCAATATAGATAAGCATTCCAACAGCTGCAGCACCAGCTAATACTGCTAATACCGCTAAGATTTCTGTACCAACTGTATTAATCGCCTGCGTCGGGTCTCCAGGGCTTAATACGCTACTTTTTGGCATCATATTAATAATGGCATTTCCAAATACTGCATACCCCCCACAAACAATTGCGCCAATAAACCAAGGAACTATTGCCGACTTAGCTTGGCTCTTATCATTTGCACCCGTCATCATAAACATAATACCAATTTGTGCAAGCTTTCCAACGCAAACAAATCCCGCTATTACAGCTAAAATATTGGTGATTGTCCCTATTGTTGCCATTGTTTGTGGTGCAACATTTTCGGCACTCGCACCTGCAGAGCCATTTCCTGAATTCTCAACAGCCAGAGCCACCGACACTGTCATACACATAATAATAGCAAGTGTTAAAACAACACTTATAATCTTAAACTTTTTCATAATAACCCCACCTAAACTCTCAATTTCACTTCTATTACAATTCATTATACAACAAATTTACGCATATTTCAACATAAAATTGGCAAAAGAATAAATTACAAAACGGCCGAAGAATACTTCTTCAGCCGTCCTCAACTCTATTCTGTTAAAAATTTTGTTATTATAAGCTTGCACCCATGCTTAAAACTGCACTTGTTATTGTTGATGCAGTTGCAATTAAAATAGCGCCAATCAAGTATGGAAGTAATGTTTCTTTTACATCTGCCTTGCCTCCAGCACCTTTCGTTGCATATTTTACACCAATATAAGCAAGCATACCTACAGCTACTGCAGCTGCAGCAATAGCAACTAAATTTAAAATTCTTTGGGCAGCTGCTCCAACGATACCACTAACTCCCGTTGAATCGTCTACTGTTATATCTGTAGTACTAATAGCAAAACATAGGCTTGATATTGTACAAACAATAATTAACATTTGTAACATGACTTTTAACTTCTTCATATATTTTCTCCCCTTTCTCTTACGAATCGATTATATGCCCCAAAGTGTGCCATTAACTGCGTAATTTCCGATTGTCGAAGCACCACCTACAAGAATAGCTCCAATAATCCAAGGTAATATAGAATCCTTAACCGATGCTTTTTCTCCTGCGCCCTTTGTCATATACTTGATGCCAAGATAAATAAGCATTCCAACCACAACAGCAGCACAAATGGCTTGCAATACGGATAAAATAGAGCCAGCTATTTTCTTACCAGCTGATCCAATTTTTGAATCGTCGCTTGAAGTTGGTGTTAAAGGCTGTGGATTCCATCCTGAAGCCAATACTACGCTTGAAAGCATGCATATCACCATGGCAATTGTCAAGATTGAACTTAAAATCCTCATTATCTTCATAATAAATCCTCCTTTATACAAATGATTGATTACATAATGACAAATTTATGGTATACTATTCTGGGGCTGTGGAGTGTTACAATCCTCCTACCACTTGATGGTTAAATAAAGGCTACAACCACAGCTTTTCTCTATATAATGATAGGAGTTGTTTTTATGATTTTTGTTGGCATTGATGTTGCTAAAGATAAACATGATTGTTTTATTACAAATTCTGATGGTGAAATTCTTTTTGACGTTTTTACAATTCAAAATAATAAAGAAGGCTTCGAAAATCTGTTTAAGAAAATCGAGGCTGTATCAAGCGATTTATCGGATGTGAAAATCGGGCTTGAGGCTACTGGACATTATAGTGGTAACATCCTGAGATTTCTGTTTAGCAAAGAATTTACTGTTTATGTGATTAATCCGCTACATACAAGTTTTTATAGAAAAACCCTAAGTCTTAGAAAAACGAAAACAGACAGAATTGATGCGCATACGATTGCCTCTATGCTCATGTCTGATGTAAATATAAAACCATATTCGAAAGAAGCTTATCGAAGCGAAGAGTTGAAGTCGTTAACCCGCTATCGATTTGATAAAGTCCAAGAACGCGCCGAGTTAAAAAGTTCTGTCTCACGATTGATTAATATACTTTTTCCGGAATTGGAAATGGTGGTTTCGAGTATACATTTAGCATCTATTTACAAACTTTTAATAAAATATCCAGGGGCTTCTTACATCGCAGGAACATCAATAGAAGAAATCACAGATATGCTCTTTGATTCTTCAAAAGGAAGGTTTAATTACTCTAAGGCCGAAGAAATTCAAAACGTAGCTAGAAATTCTATAGGTTCAGTTATGCCAGCAAAATCACTGGAATTAAAGCATACAATTAAACTTGTTCAAGAATTAGAAATGGAAATTTGCGAGATAGAAAAAGAAATAAAAGCAATTATGGATACAATCAAATCCCCTATTCTATCCATACCAGGAATAAGCTATCGCACTGGCGCAGTAATTATTGCTGAAATTGGAGACTTTTCAAAATTCGATTCACCCGATAAAATTTTGGCATATGCGGGGCTTTCGCCGTCTACTTATCAGTCAGGAAAACTCGAAGCCTCTTCACACTCACATATGGAGAAAAGAGGTTCAAAGTATTTACGCTATGCCTTATTTAATGCAACCAAATTTGTTTGCAATTGGGAGCCAAGTTTTCAGGCCTATTTGGGTAAAAAAATATCAGAAGGCAAGCACTACAACGTTGCCATTCCACATGCGGCCAAAAAGTTAGTAAGAGTAATATACAAATTAGAAAAAACAGGGGGAGTCTTTCACTCTGTGTAGTGACGCCTATTAGGCACCAATAGTGAGATTTTCAATCTTCGATTTGGTATATTAACGCGGCAGGTGTCGAATTTTGTCAACGTATTTTTCTTGACATAGGCGCCAAAGTGTAATATTTATAAATTGTATAAAATTTAAATAATTTTGTCGTACAAATTTTTGTGGCGGAGGAAGTTATACACTCTCCGTCACGACCTTTTCTAATTTGCAACATCCGTTGCAGAAATTTTCCCAAAAACAAAATTAAAATGAAAGGAGGAAGGAAGAAAAAGTTTTTAGCAGTGGTAGGAAAGAGTATTGAAAGGAGAAGCATATATGGCAGCAATTCCAAAACAAGATATTGTATTTAAAAAGTTATTCGGTTCGAAAGGAAGTGAAAAAATATTACAAGATTTTCTGGAGTATATACTAGAAATGAAAATAAATAGTGTAAATCTAGATTTATCAACAGAATTATTGCCTGATTTCTACGAAGGAAAAAATTCCAGAGTGGATGTTAGGGCAGAACTTTCCGATGGAAGTCAAGTAAACATTGAAATGCAAACAGACAAAAGAGGATTTAGTGAAAAGCGATGTTTGCAGTACTGGAGCAAAATATACTCCAATAGCATGGAAAAAAGTCAAGCGTATTCTACCTTAAAAAGGACAATATGTATTTGGATAGTGGACGATACCATTTACGACGAAATCAAAGAGTTTGAAACAACATGGAAAATGAAAGAGGATAAACTAGGAATCACAGGACATTTTAACGAAATAGAAATTCACATCATAGAGTTGAAAAAATTTCGAGAAACTGATATAATAGAGCCAAAGAAAAAAGATTTTTGGTTATGGTTTATTGACTATACCGATATGAAAAAGGTGGAGATGGCTTGTATGGATAATGAAAGGATTAGAGAGGCAAGAGCGCAATTGGATAAGATAACTTCTGACAAAGCTTTAATGAACGAAATTATACGTCAAGAAATGTATGAGATGGACCAGATAATGCGCCAACAGAACATCGAAAAAATGGCAACAGAAAAGGGCATGCAAGAAGGTTTGGAAAAGGGTATGGAAAAGGGTATGCAAAAAGGCATGCAAAAAGGGTTAGCGGAAGGCGAAAAGAATAAACAATTGGAGATTGCAAAGAAAATGAAAGAAATGCAAATAGATGTAGACACAATTGTGAAAGCTACAGGCCTTGAAAAAGAAGAAATAGAAAAACTATAAAATTGAATAATTGGAAATCCCAGGCAGATACTTCCGTAGCTTTGCTGGGAATTTTTTATTTTTGACGTTAGAAAACATTTTGCGCAATCTTTTTAAAATCAAGGCGTTGTAGCAACTTTTTTGCCATTTTTGGGATTTTTATATTGAAATTGTGTGAATTTTGTAGTAAAATAAAGTTAACTTAATTAATTTTACTTCATTTTGAGGATTTAAAAATGGTCTTCAATATTTAAATTAATGATATATAAAGGAGGATTTATTATGAAGAAAATGAAAGTATTAAGTGCGATTTTAACTGTTAGCATGGTGTTATGTATGTTTTCAAGCATTGCCTTAGCTACTGTACCAACAGTAGGTGAAGGTGGAGCGTTTGCAAGTGCTATTGAACCAGCAGTTTCAGCTGTTTTAGGCGTAGTATTTTATATTGCTCTAGCTGTAGCAGTTGGTATCCTTATCTACATTGGTATTAAGTACATGACAAAAGGTGCTGGCGGGAAAGCAGAAGTAAAAGATACTTTATTACCATTCCTAATTGGTGCCGTTATTGTAGGTGGTGCTAGTAAATTAGCTCAACTTGCAATCGACATGGGCAAAGGCATTAACTAATAAACAATTAAATCTACAAAAAACCGCATTTTTGCGGTTTTTTATTTTGCCAATTTATACGAAATTCGACAACAGACCCTTTACTTTCCAGATATTTTGATATATAATCCTCCGTAGAACATATCATTACTATGAATCATAGTTTGGTATGAGGCAATGATGGATTGCCATCATAAGAAACTTCCTCTTTAGGATTATCAAAGCTAGCTTGTCTACTCTAGTTTTCATAATCATTTAGAGGAAGTATGCCTATTTTTAAGCGTTTGGAGTATTCACGATAGCAGCTTCAAAAAAATTTTTAAAAAAATAAAAAAAGTTGTTGACAAATACCAAACCTTAAAGTATACTAAGATAGTCGCAAGACGAAAGGAAAGTGGGCGCTTAGCTCAGCTGGGAGAGCATCTGCCTTACAAGCAGAGGGTCATAGGTTCGAGCCCTATAGTGCCCACCACTTTTTATATTATGGCCTGGTAGCTCAGTTGGTTAGAGCGCTAGCCTGTCACGCTAGAGGTCGAGGGTTCGAGCCCCTTTCAGGTCGCCATTTTTAATAAATGGTTATTTTTTTACTTAAAAACACGCCTACTTAGCTCAGTTGGTAGAGCAAGGGACTGAAAATCCCTGTGTCCGTGGTTCGATTCCGCGAGTAGGCACCAATAAAAATGCACGGCTTTGCCGTGTTTTTTTATTGTGTGACTAATCGCAAAAGCTTTGCAAAGCAAAGCGAGGAATCGAAAAGGAGCGTGAGTCAGACGAGCCAAAGGCGAAGACTGATGAACGAGAAACAGTCCAGTGGACTGTTTCGTAGCGACGCGGGTCGTGTTCCGCGAGTAGGCACCACGTCGTCGCAAACTTACTTGGTTTGCGGCTTTTTTGATGCAAAAATGTAGGGGCAGCGTATTACGCTGCCCGTATGCAAAGGAGTAAGTGCTTGCAACACTTACTCCTTTGTCATACTCAATATTTCTTTTTCAAATTCTTCTATAATATTCTCATGTGATATTTTTCTAATAACTTCTCCTTTTTTGAAAAGCAACCATTCGTTATTTCCGCCAGCAATTCCTATATCAGCTTCTCTGGCTTCTCCTGGACCATTTACAGCACAACCCATGACGGCAACCTTAATGTTGCTATGTAATGTATTACAGAATGTTTCAATTTCTTTTGCAATTGGAATTAAATCTACCTGAGTCCTTCCACAAGTCGGGCAAGAGGTAAACGATATAGAATCAGTAAGCAAATTACAATTTTTTAATATCTCTTTAGCTGCTCGAACTTCCTCGATAGGGTCATCTGACAAAGAAACTCTAATTGTATTTCCAATACCTTCTCTTAGCATAATACCAAGTCCAATACTTGATTTGATTGTTCCTCCAAATTTTGTTCCGGCTTTCCGTTACACCAAGGTGCAATGGGTAGTCAAAGATTTCGGATGCCATCTCATAAGTCCTAATACATAAATCCAAATCAGATGCTTTTAGAGAAATACATATATCATGAAAATCAAATTCTTCTAGTATTTGTACATGCCTTTTTGCACTTTCAACAATTGCCTCAGCTGTCACTTTACCATACTTTTGCAATAAATCTTTTTCAAGTGATCCAGAATTTACTCCAATTCTAATTGGAATATGATGCGTCTTACAAGCATCTACTACTTTTTCTATATTCTCTTTATTGCCAATATTACCAGGATTAATTCTTATTTTATCCACGCCTGATTCAATTGCTTGCAGGGCTATTTTATAATCGAAATGGATATCTGCTACAATTGGAATATGTATCTTTTCTTTGATTTGCTTAATCGCTTTTGCATCCTCTAAATCTAGACAAGCAACACGAATAATTTCACATCCTTCTTTTTCTAAATTCAATATTTGATTTACAGTTGACTCTACATCTTTCGTTTTCGTGTTTGCCATTGATTGAATAACAACATGATTATTCCCACCAATTTGCACATCCCCAACCATTATCTTTCTTGTATCTATTCTATTTTTCATTTTAAGCCTCTTTTCAAATTTTATTTACACTAACATTATACCTTAAAGGTTAGTTTTTTCAAGTTTTAAGATTTAAACTGTTATAGAAGTTTGTTTATAAATGTAGGGGCAGCGCATTACGCTGCCCGTATGCATAATAAAAGAAATTTAATCAATATTAGCTACGCACTTTTTCCAAAAGTAATATTGACATTTGAGGCCGCATATATTATAATGTGTTTATTCTGTATGGCGCCATGGCCAAGTGGTAAGGCAGAGCTCTGCAAAAGCTTTATCCCCAGTTCAAATCTGGGTGGCGCCTCCAAAGGACTGACTTTTGTCAGTCTTTTTTTTGTGCAGTAACGTCTGGTGACATATTTCTATTGATTTTTCATGAAAATTGCGATATAATATTTATGTAAATTTCAGTGACAGGAGGGTAGCAGATAATTCTAGCGCCAAAATATAATAATCAGAAAGGACGATTACACTTTATGATTGATTTGCAGGAAGTCAGTGTTTTCGAATTAACCGCATTCTTAATCGACCAAATCGACCCAAGGTTATCTGAGCAAGATTGTCGGACACTAAGAATCAAAAGTGAGCCAAACTATATTTTGTTTATTGCCAAATTAAAAGATATGACTTATAAGCTCACTGCTACTCAGGGCCTAGCTACTATTCGAGTAATCGACAGTGAAACCGGAAAATGCATTGGAACCCGCAAAAATTACGAATACGAGTGGCAGACTTTTCTACTACAGAAATTTGGAGTCACTTATTCCTCGCAAATCGGCGAAATGGCTGATTTCCGTCGTTCGGTAATTGGCTAGCAAAAACTCCCCAGCTTACAATAAAGCTGGGGAGCTTTTCATATCAAGGCGCTTCGCTTATGCCTTGGCATTTTCCATAATTTTTTCTATTTCACTTCTCGTAAATACATATTTCTTATTACAAAAATGACATTGTAATTCTGTTTTTTCGTCTTGCAACAAATTCTCTAATTCCGTTTTCCCAAGGCTAATTAACGCCTTCTCCATTCTTTCTCTTGAACAATCACATTTGTATTCTGGCACTAACTCTTCCACTGCTCTGGTATTTAAGTCGTCAGAAATATAGGTGGCAATTTCTTCTAGTGACATATTATCCTCTAACATTTGTGTAATGGATTTGCTACTTGCAAGCCTATCTTCGATTAATTTGATAATTTGCTCTGGCGTATCCGGCATGATCTGTAGCAAATAGCCGCCCGCCTTTTTGACGCTTCCGTCTTGATTTACTAAAACGCCCAATGCTACTGCAGAAGGAATTTGCTCTGAATAAGCAAAATAATAGGCAAAGTCTTCGGCTATCTCTCCTGTTTGCAATGGAACAACGCCAATATATGGGTCTTTTAACCCAATGTCTTTTATAACCCTCAAATCGCCTTTTCCTACAATTGCGCCAACATTTAATTTCCCCTCATGCGTTGATTCTGCTTCAGCTAAAGGCTCCGACAAATATCCTTTTACTTTCGCCCCAAAGCCAGAAACAGCCAAAATAGAGCCAACCGGGCCATCTCCTAAAATCTGCAAAGTCAATTTATCCTCTTCATTTTTTAATCCAGCCCCCATTAGCGCCGCCATGGTAAGAAGTCTTCCCAGCGCTGCTGTTGGCGTAGGATTTAAGCCATGCAATTTTCTAGCTTTTTCCACCAATTCTGTACTATCAATTACCGCAATTTTTACCATATCTACGTGAGATAAAAATTTGATTAATTTATCACTCATTGTTTTATCCTCCATATTTATTGTGTCCGGGCAGCGTGGTACGCTGCCCCTACATAAAAAATTAAAAGCCTCCGCTTGGGAGGCCTTTTAATTCTGGTTTATATTAAATCTACACTGTTGCAATAGGTGTTACATTAGCAGCTTGAGCGCCTTTCATTCCTTCAACAATGTCGAATTGAACTTCCGCACCTTCTTGTAATGTTTTGTAACCGTCCATTGAGATTGCAGAAAAATGTACGAATACATCTGTACCATTTTCTCTTTCAATAAATCCAAATCCTTTTTCTGCATTAAACCACTTAACTTTTCCTCTTTCCATTTCTTTTTCCTCCTACTTTCTTTAGTACTAAATTGCTCTTCACAATTTTCTTTAGTTTATCACAGTACTATTGCCTTGTCAAATAAATTACATCATTTTTTTCAATTCTTCTATCGCTCTTTGCAATTGCGTATCCTTATCTGCACTCAAATTGTAAAGCGAAGTAACATCTTCCGGCAATTCTACTTCAATATCTGGTGTAATTCCAATTTTATTTATTTTTTCTCCTTTTGGCGAAAAATATTCAGAAATCGTAATTTTCATATACGTTCCATCACGCAAAGTCTTAATTCCTTGCACAATTCCTTTACCATATGACTTCGTTCCAACAATCACTCCGACACCATAATCTTTGATAGCAGCAGTTAAAACTTCGGATGCACTGGCAGAACCTTCGTTAATAAGCACTGCCATCGGAATTTCAATCTTGTTATCGTCTGAAAAAATTGCTTCTTCCTTACCATTCTTATCAACCGTATAAACGATTTTTCCTTCCGGAACTAACAAATCCGCAATTTTTGTGGATACATCCAAAAGGCCGCCCGGATTATTTCTTAAATCAAGAATTAAACCGCTTACTTTTTCGTCCTTAATCAAATGATCATAAGAGTTCTTAAATGCCTTATATGTCGTCTCGTCAAATGAAGTCAATTTAATATAGCCAATATTGCCTTCATAAACTTTTTCCACTACAGGGTCTAGTACAATATTGCCTCTTACAAGCGTTCTCTCAAATTTCTCTGATTCCTTATCCTTGATTCTCTCAAATTCTACTTTTACACTAGTGCCCGCTCTTCCCTTCAGTAAAGAGGCAACTTCGTCCAAACTCTTGCCCACTGCACTTTCGCCATCGATGCTGATAATATAGTCTCCAGGCAATATTCCCGCTTCTGCTGCTGGCGAATTCTCAATTGGCGTTAAAACAATGACGGTAGAATTCGTCGTATCGTAAGTAATATATAACCCTACGCCGTCGTATTCGCCCTCTGTCTCCGTCATAAATTTCGTCCACTCGTCCTCGGTATAATATACGGTATAAGGGTCGTCAAGCGTCTCTAGCATTCCACTTATTGCGCCGTCTATCAATTTATCTTCGTCATAATCAAACAAAAAGTTCTGCTCGATTATTTCCTTTACTTTATCTAATTTTGCATAAGAATTGCTGCCATAAATCACACTTGGCTCAATTCCTGAAAGCTTCTTTAGATAGTACGCTGATGTACCAATAAAAACCAAACAACCTGTAATAATCACGGCAATTGCAACTTTCCAAAAATTTGTCGCCTTATTATTCTCTTCCATAATCATTCTCCTTTTTCATTTTTCCGTTATACAAAACTGAGCAAACTAGGGCTGTTAGCGGAATTGTACATACAAGCCCTATACTTCCTGCAAGTGAACGCAATATTTGCTCGCCAATTCTTTCTTGATTTAGTATTTCAAATAACTGGAATTTAAATCCCATAAATAGTAAAATGGAACACGTTGAACTACCAATATAGGCAAGGATAAGCGTATTGGTCATTGTTCCCATCATATCCTTACCAATATTCATTCCTGCTTTAAAAAGTCTGCCCTTGGTAATTTCCGGGTTTTCCTGCTTCAATTCATACATCGCAGAGGCAAGTGACATACCCACGTCCATGCAAGCGCCAAGCGCACCAATAATAATTCCTGCAAACATGATGTTCTCAAAATTAAATACCGTGTCTATCTCCGCCGTTGTTAGCATATAAGAGTCTTCGTCAACGCCAGTAAGTCTCATAGTATTTCCGAAAACAATGGCAAGGATTCCAGCAAGAACAATGCCCGCTGTCGTGCCAATAATGGCTGCTAGTGTCTTTTTATTAAATCCAGAAATGATAATAAGTGTTAATATCGTAACCACAATTGCCGTGAGAATCGTAACGCCTAGCGCATTGGCCCCTGCGAAAATTTGTGGAATGGTAAATGCGAAAAATGCTACTACAGTAATAATCAAGCTAACTAGCGCTTTTAATCCTTTCATTCTCCCAATTAATAAAATCAATGCCGCATAAATAAGGGAAAGCCAAATAATGGCCCCTTGCTTATCTACGTATGCAATACTAGCTTCTCCCACCATCTCACCATTTTCAAAATTGGCATAAACATAAACCTTATTGCCTGTTTTTAGCGGCTTTGTCACAATCACGTCGTCTTCATAAACTGCCAAGGAATACTGAATATCCAAAACCTTATCTTTCATTTTCTCGTCTCTGATTTTTACTTTCACATCTTGCACGGGCGTAATCAAATCCGAGAAAGGGCTTTTATAATTATACACTTCCCCCGCTTCAACTACTACACCTTTCATTAATGCATTCTCATAAACCGTGTCGTCTCCTATGATATCTCCCTCGTTATATCCCAAACTATAATCATAATTCTCGTCTATATAATATTCATAATCTTCTTCTATATTCTCCGTTGCAAAAACAACGCTAAAAATTAAAATCACCATCAAACCAAAAAAAGTCCACTTCTTCATTTACAGTACCTCCGTAGGAATTTTATGATAAATTCAATAAAATTCTACTACTACTACTATAAAAAATCAAGTGAACAATTTGTGTTTTGATTTTCAATATTAAAAACTAAATCATTGTATAAAATCCGCCAGCTAATTGTTTGACGAAGCCTTGCATTTCTAGCATAGTTAAATCAGACATCACTTGGCCTGCTCCTTGCTTTGAAATTCTGCAAAGCTCACTCATATGAATGGGGCCATTTTGCAGTAATAAGTATGTGTTTGCGTATTTTTCTGGTGGCAATCGATTACTTGTTTTCTTTTTGCTCTTTTTCACTGCCGAAAAATGATAATCCGGAAATTCATTTAAAATGTCCTTTTCCTCCACCACCATCTTAGCCCCCATTTTAAACAAAGAATTACTCCCCGCGCGCTTTCGGTTATTCAAATCTCCCGGCACCGCAAATAATTTTTTCCCATAATGTCTTGCTAATTTTGCTGTAATTAAAGCGCCACTCTTCTCTCTTGCCTGTGTCACTAGAGTTCCTTCCGTCATGGCGGCCACAATGCGATTTCTCCTTGGAAAACACATACTCATAGGTACTTGATCAGGCAAATATTCGCTAACAATTGCCCCACCGCTCTCAATAATCTCTTCTAATAATTGTTTATTACTAGCGGGAAATATATGGGCAAAACCGCTTCCCAGTACAGCAATCGTTTTCCCATTACCCGCCAGTGCCCCTTTGTGTGCATACGTATCGATTCCCTCTGCCAAGCCGCTTATCACGCAAACCCCGCTTTGCGCCAACTCCCTTGAAAAGTCCTCCGTTACACTCTTTCCATACTCGTCACAACTCCTAGAACCAACAATCGCAATGGCAAAATCATTTAAAATCCCTGCGTTTCCTAGCACATACAAAATATCCGGGCAATCCTCTAAAATATTTAATCTAGTGGGAAACAGCTTATCTTCTTTTCTCAAAATATGTATATCATACTTCATATCAATCATATTAGCACCCTCTCGGCTTATCAATAATCGCCTTCTTAATCTGCGTAATCGTCACGTCCTCGCCATTCTCTTTCACTTCTATCACATCAAAACGGATTTTTCTGTTCTCCAACTCGTTCATCATAACATAATACTCCGCCGTGCGATAAATATGCCTTTTCTTTCTGCCGTCCACAGCATCTGCCGGACTTCCGAATCTCTCCTGCGAGCGCGTTTTCACTTCAATAAAAACAATTTCGTCTACATCAAGTGCAATGATATCAATTTCACCAATCTTGCATTGATAATTTCTTTCCAAAATTTCATATCCGCTCTCCAGCAAGAAATCGCTAACTGCGTCCTCGCCCTGCTTTCCAAGCACATGTCTTTCATACATCTTACTCCTCCTAACTCCAATACTTTCTATCCAAAGAACGATACTGAATCGCCTCAGCCAAATGTTCTACTTTAATCTCTTCGCTTCCCGCCAAATCAGCAATCGTGCGAGCTACCTTCAAAATTCTACTGTGCGCACGGGCACTTAGCCCCAAGCGTTGAAATGCGCTTTGCAAAATTTCCTTTTCCTCTTTTCCTAATTTGCAATACTTGTTAATCATAGCCGGCGTAAGTCCCGCATTGCAGATAATATCCGTCCCCTCGTATCTTTGCGACTGAATGGCTCTCGCGTTATTGACTCTTTTCTTAATAGTCTCCGAGCTTTCCGCCTTCTCTTCGCTCTCCAATTTTTCATACTTCACAGGCGAAACCTCAATGTGAATATCAATTCTATCTAAAAGTGGGCCACTAATTTTCCCCATATATTTCGTAATTTGATTTGGCGTACAAGTACACTCCTTCTCCTTGGAACCGTAATAGCCGCACGGACAAGGATTCATACTTGCAATCAGCATAAAATCACATGGATACGTGAGTGTTCCACTAACCCTACTAATCGTAACTTGGTTATCTTCCAGTGGGCCACGCATCACTTCTAAACTATTTCTTTTAAATTCAGGGAGTTCGTCAAGAAACAAAACGCCATAATGCGCCAAACTAATTTCGCCAGGCTTTGGGAAAGAACCACCGCCAACTAGCGCAACACTCGAAACCGTGTGATGTGGCGCTCGAAAAGGCCTATAGGTAATGAGCGCTTCGTTGCTAGGAAGTGTCCCGGCAATGCTATGAATTTTCGTGATTTCCAGAGACTCTTTAAAAGTAATATCCGGCAATATCGACGGAAGTCTTCGCGCAAGCATGGTTTTACCAGAACCGGGACTGCCAATTAATAAGCAATTATGCCCACCCGCCGCGGCAATTTCCAATGCTCTTTTGATTGACTCTTGTCCTTTCACATCTGAAAAATCAAACTCATATTTTCTTTCATTAGAAAAGAGAGCCTGCACGTCCGTCTGATATCTTTCAATAGGCCTGCCTCCGTTTAAATGCTCTATGACGTCGCTTAATGTCTTGGCAGGGTATACTTCTAATCCTTCAACAACGCCAGCCTCCTTGCGATTTTCATATGGAACGATTGCCTTCTTAATCCCAAGATTATATGCCTCAATACACATCGGCAAAATGCCATTAATCTTATTAATCTTGCCGTCTAATGAAAGCTCACCAATAAAGACATACTCCGCAATATTGTCGCACCTGATATACTCTAAATCCATAATAATTCCAACCGCAATTGGCAAATCGAAATATGGCCCTTCTTTCTTCGTATTGGCAGGGGCAAGATTGACAATTACTTTTCTGCTCGGGAAATCAATCCCCACATTTCTGAGCGCTGCACGCACTCTTTCTTTCGCCTCTCTCACGCTTGTGTCAGGAAGTCCAACCACATCCCAAGAAGGTATCCCATACGCAACATCTACTTGAACCTCCACAAGATAGCCGCATACCCCCATGAGAGACATACTCTTCACTTTAGATAACACTTTCGCACCTCTTTAATTCAACTTTTTGGGGAAATTTTTTAGAAATTACTCAAAAGAAAAAATATTCTTGAGAAATAAATATCATAGTGCAAGACGTCTGTCAAGAAGAAAACGTCGACACAATTCGACACTAATTTACACCAGTAGCACGAGGGCCGCTGTACATAACTATTGCAAAATTTCTTGCTTTCCAGCTAAAATTCATTTATAATGATAATAGATTACATAATTTTATTGGTGGGGGGACTTTTTATGGCAGAAAACAAAAATCCAGACATTCCTGAAGAGCTTGCTGAAATGCTGAAAGAATATCAAAAAATAATGGGGATCAAAGACGCTAAGTTTGCCGAGAATTTTCCAGACGAACTCGCAGAACTAATGAAACAGTATCATACTGAAATGTCTGTGAAAGATTTTTTGTTCGCGGAAGCACTAGAAAATCTTAGCAAAGAGGAACTAGAAAAAATACTAGCAATACCAGGCGATGAATTAATTAGCCCTGATGCCTCTTCCGAAGATAGTCATATTGCAGACGCCTTAGACGAATTAGATAAAAAAGAGGCAGAGAAAAACTGGGAAGAGCTTGATAAAAAAGAAACAGAACGTAGACAGCTGAACGCTAGAACAGCAGTGCTTCGTGCTAGAAGAGATGCACTTCTTGAGAAGAGCAAAGAGGGGGAATTATCCGAAGAAGAGCAAATCGAATTAGAAAAAATACTGATAGAATTAAAAGAAATCAGATTAAAACTAAAAGAGCTGCCAACGCTAAAAGAAATTAAATTAAGTAGAAGTAAAATTAAGCAAAAGTACAAAGGTGTATTTAAACCGGATAAAGAAAATAAGATTGCAGAAAAGAGGAAAGAAGCGAAGGAAAAGGATTCAAAGGAATCAACTAAAAAAGAAACTTCAAAAGAAGACAAACGTATAGTTACAGATGTGACACCTGCGCCAAAACAAAATGATATTACCTCTGTCACTCCTCCTGCTCCACACCCTATTCCTGTATCCAATGATATCGGCGAATATAATAATGCTTATCTAAAAGAACGTATTCAAGAATTCGAACAAAGTGGTAAAATGCGTGGTGCCAGCGGAATTGCATTTAATTATATCATGCCTACACTCGATAAAAAAGGTAGAGTTGTTGATTGTGAATTCTACACCGATACTCTAACGAAAACAAGATATAAACTTTTTCATTTCGCGAATAGTCCTTTAAGAGCCTATCAAGTAGTATTAAATGAAAAATTCAGAATGATTGAAAAAATGCAGATATTAAAACCAGAAGATAATATCAATTTAAAAGAACATAAGAAAAAACTTTTGGAAAATTTCAAAAATGATTTGGCAGCGGGAAAGAGTGACTTGTGCACAGAAAAAATGATAGCTATCCGTACTGCTATTACTCGTGAAGAAATCAAAGAAGTATTAGAAAATAACATGTATCCGCTAGATAAATATGAAGTAAATGGCTCGACTAGTAATGAGGCGAAGCTATTCCCGCCACACTTTAACAAAGACTTTAATCAGTCGTTTACTTTCCATATTGGTTTTCAAAAAACAGTTGCAGAATTGCATCCAGAAAGCAAACCCGCAAAAGATAACACTAGAATGAGAATTCGCAGAATGGACAGACGAAACAATCGCAATACTCTCATAAAACGAATTAGAAGACATCGAAAAATAAAATCACAAAGTCATGACAATGAAAGATAACTTAAAAGGGCCGCTATCAGCGACCCTTTGATATTTTCTTTTGTACATCAGAATTCTTTTGTATTTTTAAATTCTTCTGTACCTTAGCAAATTTGCTCATTTGTATCTTCAAATTCCTTCGTACATTTCCATTCTTTTGTACTTTCAAAATCCTTTGTATCTTAATAAATTCTCATAATTGCAACAGTAGCTTCTGCTCTTGTTAAGTTTTGGTTTGGTCTAAATGTTGTCGTATCAAGCATATCGCTAATTAGCACATACTTAGCAGCGTGCAACAATAAGGCTTTTTCTTCTTCTGTTAAATTATTTGTATCAGTATACTGAAGATTTCCTTGTCTATTTTGCTCAATGCCTTTCATGTTTATTTGAATTCTTGAAAGGATACAAATCATTTCAATTCTCGTAATTGGCTCGTCTAGATTAGCAACCGTATAGGCACCCTTTTCCACAACGTTTTGCATCTCAGCAACTTTTACATACTTTCCAGCCCAATGGTTGATATCAGATGGAATCGTATCAAAGTCAAACGTTCTATTGGTAGATAATACCATCGCCATCTTGATAAACTCGGCTCTCGTAATTGCTTGCTCTGGTTTGAAAACGTAAGTCCCATCCGCCTCTTGGTAACCTTCAATTAAGCCAATTCTAACTGATTTTACAATACTTCTTGAAGCCCAGTGATCTTCATATACATACTCTTTGGTATCTTTGTCCACAATTGGTCTTCCTCTTTCGTCAATCAGCTGTATCGCTAAGTCCGGAAAAATATCTGAAGCCACAGCAACAGAACATAGCAAATTCATAAGCGATATTAACATGATTATTACTGCGATTCCTCTCTTCATTTATCCTTCCCTCCTTTGAACTTCATTTTATATGCGTCTCATAAATTTTTCAATAGTTGTAACGGTTTTGTAATATATTCTTAATCTGTGCGTAATATTAACGAATTCCCTCCACATCAACTACTGGGACCGAGAACAAAATTGCCTCTGCCGGTGTGCCGCTGCCCGCTTTTTCCATAATGGCTTTCATAATTCCCGATTTGGTTTCCTTATTCGTCACAATATAAATCATTTCCTTTTCCGCGCCAATCGTCACGCCAAAAAACTTTTCCGATTGCTCAAGCCCTGTGCCCCTTGCATGTACCACTGTTCCACCCTTGGCACCAGCGTCTCTGGCTGCATCCATCACCAAATCCACATATCCTCTATTGGCAATCACAATAATCACTTCATTGTTTTTATCCATTTCCATTTTCTCTTCCTCCTCTTTGCTATTTCCAATTAATTGATCCATCGAGCTTTGTCCCCCCACACTCGTAATGGGAACTGTAAAGGAAATTATTTTATGCTTTTTTTCAGTCGTATTTTTCTCACCGATTTCTCGCATCACCAATTTGGATTTTTGATATGCCATCGTACTAAAAATCACGCACTTCTCTTTATCTTCCATTCCCAAATAATCCATAATTTCGTTGGTTGCCGTCCCTCTTCCAAACCTTGCAAGCGCCATTGTCACTTTATTATCTACTAATATTTGACGAATAACTTCGCTTTCATTTCGCATACCAATCGTTACCATCATAACAAAATTTTTCATATCATACCTCACAAATCAATAATTTCTTCTTCACCGGCTTTTACCGTTTTTTGGCTCTTTGCTTTGCGTGACCTAATCATGTAAATAAGGCCTAGCACCTGTACACTCAAAATCGGTGTCAAAGACGAAATCCCTAGAAATCCCAGAGCATCCGTCATCACATTGCCTCCCACAACTTCGCAAACACCAATGATAAATGGCGATAGGAAAGCTGCTTCAATCGTTCCAGAAGCAATACCTCCTGAGTCAAACGCAATTGCCGTAAAAATTTCTGGCACTACAAAAGATAGGATTAACGAAAGTGCATATCCCGGAATTAAAAACCACATCAGCGAAATTCCCGTATACACTCTTATCACAGAAAGTGTGACAGAAGCCGCAATTCCAATAGATAGCGTAACGACCATTACCTTTTCTGGAATCGCCCCATCTGTAATATCATTCACCTGCTTATTAAGCACGACAATCGCTGGCTCTGCCCTTGCAATAAAGTAGCCAATCACTGTCGCAATAACACCAACCAGGACGGCTGGCATAGAGCTTGCCAATTCCATTCCTATCAAGTTTCCTACCGGAACAAAGCCAACATTCGCCCCTGTTAAAAATAACGTCACACCCACAAAAGTATAAACCAATCCAACACCAATTCTAATTAATTCTTTCTTCGAAAGCTTTAGTGCTACCACTTGATAAATAGCAAAGAATGCCACAATCGGTAGCAATGATGTTGCCACTTCTTTCATATAAATCGGAATATCCTCTAAAAACACTTTGATAAGGGCACCCAAACTATGAAACTCACTTACTTGAAACACATCGTAAGTTGTTTCGCCAAGAGGATAAAATAGTCCTAAAAGTAACACAGTAATAATCGGCCCAATCGAGCAAATGCCAGAAATTCCAAAACTATCACTTTCACTTTTTCGATTCTCACGCATCGAAGCAACACCTGCACCAAGCGCCAGCATTAACGGAACTGTAATCGACCCCGTCGTCACGCCGCCTGCATCAAAAGCCACTGCCCAAAATTCCGACGGCACAAATATCGCTATGACAAAAAGTATCACGTAGAAAAAGGTAAACACGTGCGAAAACTTAATATTCAAAATGATTCTCAAAAAGCTAATCGCCATAAAAATTCCCACGCCTAGCGCTACTACCCAAATTAAAACCGTACTATTGATACTTGGAATTTGCGTTGCCAAAACTTTTAAGTCCGGCTCCGCCACAGTAGCAATAGTTCCAATGAAAACAGAAACCAATATGATTAGCCAAATTTTCCTTGTCTTCGTCAAATGTACACCAATTCTTTCGCCAATTACCTCAATTGAAGTCTCTGCCCCTTTCGTAAATAACGCCATTCCTAAAATAAGCAAAAGGGCACCAACGGCAAATAAAATCAGTGCATGCGCCGGAAAAGGCGAAATCATAAAACATAAAAGTATCATAATTACTACAAGTGGTAATACGGATGTCACTGCCTCTTTCAATTGATCTTTCAAAATAATCACCCCAAAAATTCTTCCTTAGTATTGACAATCTCTATCATAATTATTTCACAGGGTCATATCCCGCTGGGCCCCCAGGCCTGCATCTAAGCACTCTTTTGATGGCTAGATAACTGCCCTTAATAGAACCATATTTCTTAATCGCATCAATCGCGTAATTCGAGCACGTAGGCTCAAACCTGCAATGATTATGAAAATTCCCCGGAACACTCTGATAAACCCTAATCAGCCAAATTAAAATCTTCCTCATAAACTTCACCTTATATATTCATTTTACTATATTCGCAAAATAATACAAGAAAAACCAATCATAAATCATATTGAAATTCAAAAAAATTTGTCAATATCACACTTTTTACCTTCGCTTAATATTCTATTACTAGGAGGTAACTGTAATGGAAAATATCAATTCAAATCAATGCATTAGCAGAAATCAAGTTCAATTATTAGAACAAATGAATTTGGTTTGGGAACAACATATTATGTGGATGCGAATGCTTCTCATTAGCATTGCCGAAGACTTAAAAGATTTAGATGCCACGCAGGCTAGGCTATTAAGGAATCCCGGAGACATTGCAAATGTTTTCATGCCTTACTACGGCGACGCTGTAGCAGGCGAAATCGAAAGATTATTAACAGAGCATTTAGTCATTGGAAAAGACTTAATTGTTGCATTAAAAAATGGAAGACAGCAAGAGGCAATGCTGCTAAACAGAAGATGGTACCAAAACGCCGACGATATGGCAATCGCGTTTAGCAATATCAATCCATATTACCACAGAGAAGAAATCAGAAAAATGTTATACGACCATTTGAGACTTACCACAAACGAAGTAAGTGCAAGGCTAAAGGGAAACTACGAAGAAGACATCAGGGCTTACGATATGGTACAACAAGAAATCTTGAAAATGTCACAATTCTTCGTAAATGGCATCGTAAAACAATTCCCACAAAGATTTTAACGAAAAGAATCCACACAAATTTTTCTGTGTGGACTTTTTCATTATTTTAATATTCTCCCCCATAGTTAGTCGACTAACCGTTCTGAGTTTCAATCGATCACGTTCCTTACTTTATCAATAAGTTTTTGATAAATTGGTCTCATATGCGGTTCACTTACCAATTCCACTACTTTATCAATATCAATCCATTGAACATTGCTATTTTCATCCTCTTTTATTCTTAACTCCATTTCTTCGGAAGCCTCAAACAAAAAAGTACAATTCAAATGTAAATGAGAAGAAACGTACTTATCACGCTTGATGTGTCCATTTACAGTCAAATCTTCCAAACTAAAAATCCCATTATATAATGGCTTCAGCTTCTTAATTCCACTTTCCTCAGTAGCTTCCCTAAGCGCAACATTAAAAAGATTCTCCTCACCATCAGCGTGTCCACCCGTCCAAGCCCAAGAATTATAAATATTATGATAAATCATTAAAACCTTCGTCCTATCCTTATTTACAATCCAATTAGAAGCGCTAAAATGTCCAACGCAATTATTTCTAGTAAGATAATCCTCATTATTATCGATAAACTCAATCATAAACACCTTATCCGCTTCTTCCTGCTCATTAAAAGGGGTAAACCTCTCAATCTCCTCCCTCAAATTTCCAAACTCCATAAAAACCTCCATTCATAAATTTATCTTAATTATATCACAATTGTTATAAAATACAATTCGGGCTGCGTAATACGCAGCCCCTACAATTATTCATTATTCAATTTTGTAAATAGTTAGTCTGCTAACTATTCTTCGTTATTAATCAAATCTCAAATCATTCATATCTTCTAGCGTATAGCCATTAGCTAAATAAATATCTTGCGCATCCATCGTAGTAACGTCTTTTTCGTCTATGTTTAGTACTTTTAAAATTTCAAATACAGCCTCTTTACTTTTTCCCTCAAACTCCACATATGTATTCAAATGTGGCCAAGTATCAATATCTATCTCAACATCATTTAGCATATATCTTATTCTTCTATTCTCCTGCACGCTTCTCTTAAAATAGCCAAGTTCATTCAAAATTTCATTGGTGTCTTCTAAATCCGAAACTTCAATTTCAATCTCCTTTGTTCCACCAACTTCGGAACTTTGATACTCTTTGATTGCAAGCGTTGTTTTCAATCCATCTGTACGAAGCCTTATCCACTTGTTATCAATCTTCGGATTAAAATCATAAATATATCTCTTCTGCTCATATTTGTTTACAAAAGTTGCCCCTAAACTTTCAATTTCATTGATAAACTTTTCAGAATCAATATCAAGCACTCTCACTTCATATTCTGACTTCATAAGTTACCTCCCTTGCAAATCTTCTCATAAATTTTATTTGTTGTTCTCTTCATACCATTCAGCAAATTTCTTTAATGCCGAATACGAACCATCAATGGTGCTTCTGTTAGCTCTTTCCTGGTCGTCCATTTCTGCCAATGTCTTATCAAATCCCTTAGGTTTGAACACATACCACAAATCAGACCACTTTCCATTTCTGTCTTCTCCTTGCTGCTGATATGCTAAATTTCCTTGGTGATTGCCATAAAAATATCGAATTTCTTTTCCATCAAAATAGGCTAAACACTCGTCAAATTTGCAAGCGCGATTCTCTTTTCCGTCCATTAATTTCAGTATTCCCTCTATTCCGATTGTATCTAACGAAAAATTAACAAATGCCCTTGGAAAGCCATTCAATTCTTCTATAAAAAATCCTGTATCTAAAGCTATACAAGGCTTTCCAACCACTTGATATGCCTGCTTTACTTTCGCCGTTGCAATTTCTTGCAAGCTATCACTCCTAGGCTCGTCCAATTCAAAATCATAGGTACTAATTTTCAAATTTTTAAAATATTTTTCTGCTGATTTTGCTTTTCCCTTGTTATGTGTTACAAATACGATTTCTTCCATTACCAACATCTCCTAACTAAATTTATTATAGTTCATTTAAATACTTCAAAATATTTTTAACATCTATTTTGTCCTTTTCTCTCTCACTGTTTTTCTTAGATTCCAAAATACTTTGTAATTTTTGAACTGGGTATCCATCCACCATATCATATTCAAATTTATACTTTGAGTCCTTTTTGTTGTTTACAACAATTTCAATTTTCTCCGAAATTTTATAAAAGCCGCACTCATTTTTATCCGCTTCACTAAGGTGAAACCTCTCTTTCAAATCCTTGCCAAAAAGTTCTTCCGATACACATAAATCCAAGTCACCAGCTTCATCTCTTATTCCATACAGTAGCAAACTCCCACTAGACAAAATATAATACTCTCCTAGTGGCAAATTTAGACTATCAACAAGTTTTAGCAATTCTTTCTTATTCATACTTTTCCCCCAAATCCTCTAATATTTTCTTAAAGAACTCTCTCAAATTATCAAAAGTAATCGTCTCCACTGCTTCTTTAAAGTCTAGCCATTGGATATTCATAATTTCACTTTCTTGCGCTTTTATTTCTCCCCCAATTGGCTTGGCAACGAAAAATACACACGTCTTCAAGATCCCTTTATCCGTCACATATTCAACCCCATATCTTTTATCGCTATCAATTTCTACCTCTAAATTTGTCTCTTCCTTTACCTCTCTTCTTGCCGTCTCTATTTCCGTTTCGCCTGCTTCTACGTGCCCCTTTGGAAATCCCCAGTGTCCAGCAGTTTGCTGAATTAATAAAACTTTTCCATTCTCAATAATGACACAGCCACAAGCCTTTTCTCTTCTCAAATTCTCACTCATAATTCTCCTCCTCACTATCCATTTTAATTAACGCCACTGCCGTTTCTCTTGGCAAACTTCTGCAACATCTAACGCTCTTTAATCCAAGATTTCGAAGCTTGTCCAAAGGATATCGGTCCTCCTCATATTTTTGCAGTAGCTTTAATTCCATTGCATTTTCGCCATACTCTGTAAAATTAACCCTAATCGCCATACATTTGTACAAAATACAAGAATACGGACTTCCCATATAAATATAAACCAAGTCACCAATATGTGCATCAATAGGCTGTTTCCACGTTATCGTATCGCGCCCCTCCAAATAAGAAATCACATCAAACATTTTCGGGTTTGCTGGAACAACCCACGACTTCACCTCTTTCGTAAATCGAAAGCACTTCTCTTTGATATCCGTAAGTAAGTCAACATATGCCTCTCTGATTGAATTCGTAAAAAGTCCTACAACATCTTTCACACGAAAATTAAAAAACTCCTCGTCCATTGATAAATCAATCACTTTGCCGCTTACTTTTCCACTGCTTGCTACAGTGATAATTGCCTTAAAATCTTCGTTATAAATTAGCTTTTCAAACATATAATTCTCGCCAATTTTTACAAAACCATAGGCCAGCAATCTCTTAACATCTACTGTACTATTTTCAAAAACTTCTTCTTCAATTGTCACTTCAAACTCCCGCTTCCCAATAAAATTCATTTCTTTCTTCCAATATTTATTTGCTAATTACTTTCCTGTTCCAGCTTTTTTCATTGCAGTTTGGACATTTCATATACCTTGTTCTGCCACTATGCATTGCAAAAAGTACACTTTGATAGGTTGGAACATATTTGTGGTGACATTTCGCACATTCATAGTATCCAGCCGTTTGTTCAATTCTTAAGGCATTATGCATCCCAATCATAAATGTAATAAATCCAAACACGATTAACGCAATTCTCATCCAACTTTGCATTTCAATAAAAGATGCAATAAAGATTAAAACCATAAAGGTAATTGACGATGTATAGCCTATTACCCATTCTAATCTTAGTAATCTTTTATCTGCCTCTTCTTTCTGTCTTTTCATTTCCAATAAATTCTCTTCTGCCTTAACGTTATACGCCTCCATATTAATTACCTCCCCACTTAATAATTCATTTACACTTATTTGAAGCTCCTCACACAAATCCAGCATAATTCCAGAATCAGGCATCGCTTTTCCATTTTCCCATTTCGATACTGCCCTATCCGTAATATTCAATTTTTCTGCTAGTTGCATTTGCGTAAGTCCCCTCTTCTTCCTGCATTCGGCTATAAATTTGCCGACTTTCATTTGATCCATCACTTTTTTCCCTCCTTTGCCATAAGTGTAACGATTAATCCCTTCCAAGTACACATACCATTGGTTGAGTGGGTAGGTTTTTCTATCAACTAATGGTTGAATCTTTTATTCCTTGTAATCATACTCCCAAAAACTTAACTTTCCCTTCACGGGAATAGGGGTTATCTTCTGGACATCTTCTAGTTTAAAACCATATCCGTCCCAATAAGGATTATTTACTGTGTGTGAATAAACTAATGGATTCTTTTCATTTAACATATTTCTTGCCTCGTCATCAATCTTAATGCAATCTGTCAAATTCACTTTCGCAATAATACAACCGCTTGGATACTCTAAATGATATTGCTCAAATTTTTTCATTGCTTTTTTGTTGATACCTTTACCAGCGTGAATCAAAAGTTCTCCGCGATACTTTGTTTTCCAAGTTCTAAACTCATATTCTTTTATCCCTTCTGCAATTAAAGAAGCAAAAGGCTGCTTAACAGTTAATACTTTCATATATTTTTCCCCTTACGCGTATTCATATTTTTGATTCATAACTTTTCCCCATTTTGATATGATAAAAAACTATGCTAAAATCATTCCTGCTCCTAAATTTGCCTTATCTCTAGTCACAAATCCACACTTTTCATAGAATGGTTCTTTTCCTTTTGAGGCGCCAAGATAAACTCTTATATCGGGATTTATCTTTTTATATTCATTAATTTTCTCTATTAGTTTATTCATAATCTCAGTTCCAATTTTCATACGCTGGTAAGCTGGATCAACCATAACATCATGAATATATAGAAATATTGTTTTGTCTCCAATAATTCTTCCACTTGCTATTATTTTTCCATCCTCATATGCACACACAGCAAACAAAGTGTTTTCCATTGCCTCTTTCACAATGTCCTCGTCTCTTTTGCCCCAACCAACCCTTTCATTTAGGTAATTATACTCTTCAACAGATGGAATTTTATTAACATATTCAATCATAAAAGTAACTCCTTTTTTACATATTATTATTTTAAAGCAAATCTTTCTTCTTCCAAAATAGTCTTAACTGTTTCTTCAACACTTAATTTAGAGGTATCTAGTAAATTGCTTTCATTAAAACTTTGCCTTTTCATTTCTTCGAGCAATATTAAACTTCTCTCTTTCATTTGACAATCTTCTGGTCTCATTGCATCTCTTTTCACAATCGTCTCTTCGTCCACAATCAAAACAATAAACTTTACTTCGGCATCATTAAAATTTTTCTTCAAAATTTCAATTTCTTGTTTATTAATAATATAATTAAACACTACATCATAGCCATTATCCAAAAAATTCCTAATAATATCAATGCTATTTTCCCAAAAGACTTTCATATGATTGCCCTCTTTCCAAGGACTCACGTATCCACCACAAACCAAATTATAGATTTCATCACCTTCAATTAAGGCACTTTTCTCGCACAATCCAGCAATTTCCTTAGATACCGTGCTTTTTCCGACCCCTGCTGGGCCGGTAATAATGTATAATTGATTCATATTCCTCACCTCTGTATGCTTGCATTATATCATAGTTGGCAACAATATAAAGAAAAAGATAAAAAAAGTTTTGTTCATTATTTCAAAATAACTATGAAAAAAGTATAGAATTACTCTATACTTTCTTTATAGTTAGAATTAAAACAAGTCTGAATGTGAGCCTGTTCTAAATGCTGTTAAAATTAGTTCTCTTTTATCTATTTTATAAATCAAGAGCCAATCCGGTTGTATATGGCATTCTCTGTATCCGCTTATATTCACCTTGTAATGAATGATCTTTATTCTCTTCTGGCAATTGTTCTTCTCTTGATAGTTTTCTTATGATGTCATCTATTAAGTTCATATTAAGGCCACGCTTCTGCATAATTTTATAATCTTTTTTGAATTTGTTAGTATAAAATAATTTTAACATATTAATCCTCTTTCTTTAAATCTTCTAGCATTTCCTCAACATCAGTGTACTCTTTGCTTAATCCTATCCCTTTTTCAGCATCTCTAATTGCTTTTACAGTTTCTGCATTTAATTTTGGCACTTTAATCTCAAAAGGAATGCTTTCTGTTAAAATTATTTGTCTTAATAACATATTGATAACATTAGTAAAATTAGTTCCTAAATAATCTAGAGTCTCTTTTGCTTGTTCTTTTACCTTTTCATCAACATTTACATTTATAGTAGCCATATTATCACCTCCGCAATATATTATATACATATTATAACATATTATGCGCATATTATCAATACGTTTCTTCCATATAATTGCTTTCTAAATACATTTTTTATTTTCTTTTGTATCATTGATATATGGAAGAATTGGAGTAAACCACACGATTGTTGGAATTTTGTTTTCGTGCAATATTTTCAAAACTTCAAATCTTCTTTTAATAGTTCTTTTTTGTCATATTTTGCTTTTTTGACAGATGGTGATAACTTCTTTCTAACATCTAAAATTGCTATATTAATATACATTTGATATGTATCAGTGTATACATGATTTTTAATAAAATTTGTAGCTGTTTTATAATCATTATCCGAAAAACAAACTATTAAGTAAAAAGCATTAGTACACCCACTATATTTAATATAGTCACATAATTGATCTTCATATCCTGCTTTTAAATATGAACTACTTGCTTTCTTTACCTCAATTAGAATTTTTTCTTCTTTCTTGTCACTTCTGTATAATTTAAAATCAACTTGTCCATTTTTTACCAAAACTTCTCTTGATATATCTACACCTTTACCAATAAAGTATGCCTCCATTAAGTTTTCTAATATAATATGAATTTTCTTTTCTTTTATTGCTTTTTCGTCTTCCCAAAATAATTCTGCCAAACTTCCATTGTTAATTCGTTGTTGCATATACGAAAAAAAATCACTTACCTCACCAGTTAGTGTTATATGATTGCTTACATACTGCTTTTTAATATCCATTGGTAATACTTCAAAATAATAATCCAAATTAATTCCCAAAATTTTAGCCATATACGGGATATTCTCTTTCTGCTCATTATATAAATGGTCTATATTTAGAAAATCCACATCTTCATATATTTCATCTGTCATGTAATTGGGATGATAATACTCTTCTTCAAGCTCTTTAATGGTATACTCATTTCCAAGTTCTTTTTTATCTTTTCTAGCTCTTTCATGTATTTCTTTTCTTAATGATGAATCATAATAAATTTTCTTAAAATCTTCCTTCATATTATCTTCAACCGATTCCATTTCTAGTAAAAAATAATATAAGGCAATTTCATGGAAAGCAGACATTTCATGAATAAATATATCGCTTGTCCACTCATATAAATCTTTAAATACTTCTATGTACCTGGCATATTGCTCTCTATATAAATATTTGAATTTTGGTGGCACAAAACTTTCTATATTTTCTCCAATATTTGTGTATACATCTCCAAATATTTCGCATTCTAGATAGCTATGTATTATTTTATTAAAGATAACCATCCTAGAAGTATTAAAATTTACCATTTTTTCCCTCCATTATTATATCTAGTATGTAATCGTTCTTTATCATACACATCACCCCCTTTCATTGCATACAACTAAAGCTGTTTACTAACTTGAGGGCTAACCGCTTTGCGTCTCCTATCGAGAAATATATCATATTGTCATATTGGTTGCAAGGCGAACACTTAATTTTCCTAAAAACATATCTTTCGAGTATGTCTCAATCGACACTTTCTTTATTCAGACAAATTGAATTTCTTATGCTGTTGTATTATAATACCTAAAGGCGTGCACAACATGGTTCAGTATTATCTCGATGGATATGTTCCACAAATCGAATACAAAGTTGGAGAACAATTAGTAACTGCAAAAGGTAACGGAATATGAATAAAGTATAATCTTATGTTTGACGTCCTCTTCCATATGTTGCAAAAGTCAAAATTTGTTCTACTTTTTTCAATCTATTTTAAAAATTCCAATGGATTTACCGCTTCTCCATTGTAATGCAATTCAAAATGCAAATGAGGACCTGTTGCCATACCAGTCGCGCCAACTGTTCCAATTTCGTCTCCCGCAGCAACGCTCTCCCCTTTTTCCACTAAAATATCCTGCAAATGCATATACAAAGTTTCATACCCGTCACTATGTTTTAATGTAATATAATTTCCATCCTTGGCTGTAAAGCCAGTGTCTTCCACAATACCATCGCTGACCGCCAAAACTTTCGTCCCCTTTTCAGCAATCAAGTCAATACCATTATGCATGTATTCTCCAAATTCTGTTTGATTGATATGTCCAAACGGACTACTAATAAAAAATCCGTTAATGTAAGTATTTTCTTGGCCATTTAGTGCATTGTTATGTTCAATTACGCTAATACTATCTTTTATTTCATCCGTTTGCACTTTGTTATCCTGTTTTAAAAAATTAGCACTCATATTAAATCTAGCGACCGCAAAAACCAGCGTCCCTGTTAGTATGGTTCCTAGTAATGACATCACCAAAACCCCCCTCATTTTATCATTTTTGCTACGAATATGAATCGCACCATATACGTCTTCCAAAGTGCTATCAGCCGCTTTGATCTTTGAAAAAGCTTTCTCAATCCTTTCTTGTTCATTCATTCGCAATCTCTCCTTTCAAATCTTTTTTCAACTTCTCTTTCGCTTTAGAAAGCCTGCTACCAACTGTTCCCACTGGCACATTTAAAATCCTAGCAATCTCATTAATCCTATATCCCTCTATGTAAAAAAGAACAATGACCAATCTATAGTTTCTATCTAAGGCCATAATACTATTTAACAAATCCAAATCAATATTCGATTCTTCAGCATTCTCAGCACTGGCCTCTTCGAAAGATACAAGTCTACTCCAAGGCGCCCTCCAAACTTTCTTGCACTCATTAATCGTACATCTCACCAGAAAGTATTTCATATGTTCTTCACTTTCAAACTCTTTCTTTGTTTTGTAAAAATTAAGAAACACATTTTGAATCACATCATTGCTATCTGCTTCCGACTTTAAATACGCATATGCCAGCTTGTACAGCATATCTTTATACTGAGAGACGTAAAATTCAAATCTCTGATTGTTTTTCATTCATTCTCTCCTTTCTTTTTTGAAAAGCTTTTCTACTCATAATATCCATTTGCTCCATCTTTTTTTCATTTTTAGCAAAAATTTCTCCAAAAATTAAGAAGTTGATAATCACTACCAACTTCTTTATAACATATGCTTTGGCTATATATCAAAATACAATATTTTCTCACTTCCATAATTCTCTAAAAATTTTGCTCCAAACTTCTCGTAATAATTATTTAGTGTTGTTTTCAAATAAAGTCTTGGTATTCCTTTTTCTTTCGCCAGTTTTAGGATAGCGTCATTGAGTATCTTTGAATATCCGTCTCCCTCTATATTCTTCTTTCACATACATTGTAGCATACCAAGGTTTCAAATCTTTTCTTTCTTCCATATCATATTCGAATATAGAAATAAAACCAATTAATTCTTCTCCCTCTACTAGAATTAATTTTTCGAAATATTCATTATGAAAATCTTCTTTCAGTTTTTCCACTTTCTCTGCAACGCTCTTGCTACTTCCCCATTCTTCACGCTCAAGCGTTACAACTTCTTCCATAAATTCTGACTTATCCTTCAAATTAAATATTTCCATTGGTTCCTCCTACCTAATTTTTTCTTTGTATTGGTACTTCTTTAAATTCACTTTGTCTTCTTCAACCACAATTCCCTCTGCTTCTAGCTTTTTCTTCTGCCCTCTAAGTCCTCCAAAAGCAAAATTCTCCGATAACTTTCCCTGGCTATTTACCACTTTATAGCAAGGATATTTCTTCTCGTCTGGATTATGATGCAAAATATTTCCGACTACTCTTGCTAAATTTTTATTACCAACATGTTCCGCCACTTGTCCATAGGTTACCACCATCCCACGTGGAATTGTGAGTAAATAGTCAAATGCTTTTTGTTTCATTTACTATTCACCTCTAAAATTCGCTTTTCATAAGCATATTCTTTTAAAGTTACATTTTCATTTATCTTTTCTTCATAGATACCATCAAGTCTTTTAAATCCATTCTTTTCATATAAGCAAATAGCTGGCTGATTGATATCCACTACAAATAATCTTAAATATTCAAAACGATTATTTCTTGCTACTTCAATCGCATTTTTAATTAACAAAGACCCGTATCCTTTTCCTTGATAATTCACATTTACTCCCAATCTGTCAATATATAACGCCTTGGCTTCTTTATTTTCCCATTCCATAGCATTTTCCGCTTCATTCGAATCACACAAAGCACATGCGGCGACAATATCACTATTTTCCTCTAACACATAAAGCCTTTGGCTATTGATATCTCCTTCAAAGCATTCAAAAGGATAGTATTCATTCCAAATATGTATGTTATTTTGGTTCATATTCTCTACGATGCTTTCATATATTGTTTTTATAGCACACAAATCATTCACACTTGCTAATCTAAAAATCATATCTATTACCTCTCATTTTTAATATCGTAAATAACCTATTTTCTTTATATTTTATTTGTTTCATGCAATACAATATCGCAAATTAATTGATATCTTTCCTTAAACCATTTACGAGTTGTATCACTTAAATCATTATAATCTTTTTCAAAACAATCTTTCAGCCAACCTCTTACATCACCCAAACTAATATTATTTCTATTGTATGCAGAATTAAATAGCATTGGAATATTATCAAAATGAGCTAAAATATCAGCATCAGCAACACATAATTCTTCAGTAGAATTTGCATTTTTACTGCTTCTATGATTATATACACATTTTAGCACTCTTTCCATTTTTTCTTCTGGATAAGATAATGATAATAATATATCTTTTGCAATTTTTTCTCCGTTGATATGATGTTCCTCTCGTGTTCCCTCTTTTCGAATTAAAGCAATATCATGCAATAAAGCACCCAACTTTACTATCTCTTCATCAGCATGATAATTTTGAGCTAAACATATTGCTTCTTCGTACACATATTTTATATGTTCATTCCAAAAATCATAATGGTCTTCTGCATTCATTCTATAAGTATCGCAATCTCTTTTAATAACCCTTTCAACTTCTTCCACAAACTCAGACTTTTCTTTCAAATCTGTTGCACAATAATCAGCTACTTCTCGGCAAAACTTGTCAAGCACTTCTCTCGAATATCTATGGTTCTCATTTTCTAAAGATATCAGAGTCGTTTTTTTATTCTTGTTTGCGAATGCCAAGCTATCCTCGTATGGTGCTGTATCGTCAGTCATTCCGTGATAGATAAGAATTTTTTCGGTGTATTCTCCCAAGTCAGAAATTTTATGATTTTCAAGTTCTTCATAAAAACCATAATTGATTCGCATATCGTCTGCTTTGTGGTGATTAATTCCATATCCCTGTTCTTTAAATTTATCAAACTCTTCCCCTGCCAAATGCGCCTTAAAAATTTCGTCCATTTTGATTGCCGGAGACTTTAGTATAATTGCAAAATAGTTGTGCTGAAACATTTTTAATCTAAGCAACGTAAGATATCCGCCAAAACTCGTCCCAAGAATTCCTATTTTTGTATTAGGATACTTTTCTCTAATTGTTCTTTCCACAAACTCACTATCTGCAACGCAATTTTCAAGAGTAAAATCATTGTAATCCGTTCTTCTTTCAGCATGATAAGGAAGAGTAAATTTTGCATACGCAATATTTTTAGATAGCAATTCATTCCCTATCAACGTGTATGTATCACTATTTTTCCCGCTATTAAAACCATGACAGCAAATAACCAACTTCTTTTCGTCCCAGCTTTCAGGAGTAAAAACATCTATTTCAATATTATCAATTCTACTTTTAACTTTTATTGTTTCTTGCAATTTTCATACCTCCCATCCAGAAATCATTTTCTATTAGGATTATATCAAAAACAAAAGCCTCATTCAATCTCATTTTGTGGCATACTGATTTAACAAGAAAATACACCTTCCAAAATCATACTTTGTGAAGGTGTATTTTATATTTAAACATGTATTTTATGGCTTGCACCTAGAACATGGTGTATAGCCACTACTTATTGCATTGCTTTCATAATCCAATGGTACTATATCTTCATACAGTAATGTAAATCGCGGATTGATTGTTCTATTTTCATGATAATGTCCAAAGAACCATTTCTTAAAGTCACATTTTTCCGCAATGGTTTGCAAGTAATCGGTTAAATAATCCTTCTTATATGTGATATTAATTAAAGGCTGGATATTTGTTGGGCAGCAATGTGTGATAATATAATCCACTTTGTAATTGTACTTTTCTAAATTCTTGATTCCGTTTTGCATTTCTGTATCCAGTGGCAATTCTAAATCCCACCATGAATAATCTCTAATTCTAAAATATGCTCCTCTTTTACGATACTCATATATCTTCTCTTCCTCGTCCAAATTAAGTATTCCATCTTGAATATCGTGAGATCTTGCTCCGCCAAATGTAAAAATCGTTTTGCCATCTATACTAAATACTTCTCCACGCATTAAATGAAATATTGAGTCTCTTATTTCATTTACCTTTCCACCATTCCATTCTTTAACTGGATAATCATTATATAATCTTGTATAGTTTTCGTGATTTCCATCTACAAATAAAGTAGTGAAATTTCTGGAGTTCAGCCAATCCAAATTCTTTTGTTCTAAAATACTCTCTATTTCATAAGTCCATACTCCCCCAAAATCGCCACATATAATTACATAATCGTCTTTTGTCATTTCGTTTTGGATTGGAAAGTTTGCTTCTTCAAATCTCGAAAAATCTGCATGAGTATCGCCTGTTATATAAATCATGGCTTATCCTTTCTATATTATTATCTTTCTATTTGTAATTCAATTATATTACAATAAAACCAATATTTCCAACACTTTTATTAATTATTTCTTACAAATAGCTTCTCATATCAGTAATAGATTTCTCTAAATTGACTACTGTTGCCTTTCCGTTTTCTGCTTGATGATGAATCTGGTTTCTTACAAAAGTGTGTAAACTCACTTCATTTACATTTCCTTTCCATGGATAGCTCTTAGTTTCTCCTTTTGTAGATATAAAAAAGTCTTTATCAAAATCTTTTATTGATTTATTAGATCCATATTGATTCTTTAATTTTTCATACAATTCGTTATGGTATTCTTCTGTCGGAAAGTCAAACGCTAAATAGTTTATTTCATTTGCAGAATTATATGATAATTTCTTTTCTCCAATTTCAGAGTATGAACAATCCTTTTTTACTATTATAATCTTAACAAATTCATTCTGTAATAATTGTTTAATAATAATTGGAGAATGTGTTGTTGCAATTACTTGAACATCCTTAGAAATGTCAATCAAGAAATCAATAAATTTTTCTTGTATCTTAGGATGCAAATGCAATTCTGGTTCGTCGATTAAAATAATCATCTTTTTCCCATTTTGTTTCGACAAATAATATGAATATAAAAGAGAAAAAATCATTTCATATCCAGAACCTATTCCAGATAGTAAGATTTGCTTATTATCTTCTCTTGTGACAAAACGTGCATTATCAAAAGGCTGATAATTATTAATAAAATCTAGTTGTACTTTATAATCACTTATTTCTTCAAATTTTTTTATTGCATCAGCCAAAAAATCATTCTCTATCTTTCCTTTTTTAACATTTTCATTTAAGTATACATTTAAATCTTCAATTGTATCGGTGTTTTTATAATATTGGTAATTAAAATCTTCCATCAATCTATCAAATTTCGTTTCATTATAAGTCCCCGATTTTATTTGAAACAGTCTATTTTTATCCAAATAGACAACATCTGTATCATTAAATCTTTTCCCACTAAAAGGATTATTAACACTTAACCTCAAATCCGGGCTTCCATCCTTTGGTTTATCAGGATTAACTTTTAAAAAAATTTGGTCATGAACAGACATAGATTGCAAAAAGGATCTATTTCCTCTGCCTCGCACACCCCCTATGAAAGAAATACCTTTGAACTCATATTCTGTATTAGGGAATGTTCCTTGGACTTTGAAAGGAACATCTGAAAAAACTTTTATTTCCGTTTTTTCGTTTAAGTTATTTATATCTTTAGCATTATATGAATCCGCTTTATATTCTATCATTGCCGAAGAAATAGCATCTAAAATTGTTGTTTTTCCACTTCCGTTCTC
The DNA here is from genome assembly GCA_017469545.1 of Clostridia bacterium. Lineage (GTDB taxonomy): Bacteria > Bacillota > Clostridia > TANB77 > UBA1234 > RGIG4465. Next base: position 44,507 of record JAFUGE010000006.1, on the reverse strand, counting down.
TCCAGCAATAATTGTAATTCCTTTACCATTATTTTGTCCATCTGGAACGTTAAAATCATTTATTTCATATTCTTTATCACTTTTAAAAATTCTATAATTCTTTATTGTAACTTTCGAAATATACATTTTTACCTCCACATCAATCTATACATACTTAACAATAACTATCAGTGATTATTTTTTATACCCCATTTTCAAGTTGTAACATGAATGCAAACAATGCTATTAGAGTTGCAAAAACGCTCAATAAAAAGCTACATATACCTGTTAAATCTGATATATTACTAATGTCATCAATATACTTATTAACTTTAAATGTGTATCCTCCAAATATTATCAAAGAGATAATATCAAGACATAATACTATATTAAGAATATTAAAATATTCTCCGTTTTTTATATTACCCAAAACAGGTTGAGCGAAGGCCCATGCAAACATGAAACTGGTTAGTGCAAATACTAACATCAGTCCATTAATAATGCTCTGTATCCAATTTATAATTGGTCTTGAGCTTTCTATATTCTCTTCTTTCATTTGCTTAAAAGCATTAATAATTCCTCTTTTAACAACATCACTTGTAGTTTCCTTTTGCGGTGTCGTTTCTATCTTTTTAGTAAACTTAGTCTTTTTTCTCTTTCCTTTCATTTTTCCTCCAATTTTAGATAAAATTTCTGTTACTGTATATATATCACATCTTGTCGATTTCTGTCTACGGGTATTTTTTGTCGAATTTTGTCGACAAATTAATAAAATTAGGCGAGTGATTATAAAATCACCCGCCTGTTGAGTTTAGCCTTTCTTCTTCAGTTCTTTTGCCAAATCGATGAGATCAGAATAGGAGTAATCTCCATTGTACCAGTTATCTTTCTCTTGGTGAACCAGTTCGGAAAGCTTCTGAGGATCAACACCAACTTCCCTTGCTGCATCACGCACCATCTGGTTCTGATCCTTGTTCCGGCCCATTTTGCCACTTCCATAGTTGTAATCATTACGACCCATGATCTTCTACCTCCATAATGTTTGTAGATATATAAAAAAGATCCTGATGTGTATGTTAACATATTGCACCGCATTTGTCAACCTTTTTGTGTTATTTTATAGTATTCAATTGTAGGCTTGTCAAAAATGTCGACAAATTAAATATTTCTTAGAAAAATCCTTTGCATTCTTCCCTCTTCATAGTTAACATACATAAGACCTGATTTTATGAGTTTTGATTATGCAAAAAGAGGTGTTTTAGGCACATTTGGAGGATATTGCCTATACTACTAGAAAAATTTTTCAAGCCAGTCGCACGAAGTATACATAATTTGACTTTCGCGCTTAAAAATGGTATAATTTACATAAGTATCGCGTCAATAATCGCATTACTATCTCTATTAAAAAATGTGTTTTAGGAGTATTTTTATGGTATTTATTGTAGTTCCCATTTTAATAATCATTATTTTCATCAAACATACTAATGATGAAAATGACTCAGCTAAAATTGATGCTTTCTATAGTAAGCTTGAATCAGCTAAAGAAAGCTTTATTTCTGATGAGAAAAAATCAGAACTTCAAAACAAATACTTTTCTTTCTATAGGCGTATTTCAAAAAAATTTTTTAAAACAGCAAAAGATACTTCCTTTATTTATATATATTTAAATTTAAACAATGAAATAAAAAACAGTAATAAGCTATATCTTGAAAAGCAAGAAATTATTAAGGCGTATAATGATAAGATTAAAGAATCTGATTCTTTTTTTGCAGAATCCACTGAATTAAGAAGAAATTACATTACTACCATCGATCGAGATAATATTTTGAAGAAATATCAAGCCCTATATGATTATTTCACTGACGAATCTTTTCAAAAGGCAAATCTAGAAATTCCTCAGGATTTTATTTATACATATAGAAACTTTCGAAAAATAGTCTTCCAATGGAATCAAGAATATATTAAAGAGGAAGAAAAAAATAATGAAGAGTTCTTTGGTGATATAGACGGAAAAAGTCTAGATTATCAACAAAGAGATGCTGTAATCATAGACGATATTAACAATTTAATAGTGGCTGGCGCAGGAAGTGGAAAAACACTTACAATTGCTGCTAAAGTTAAATACTTAGTAGAAAAGAAAAATGTCAATCCTGACGAAATTTTGTTACTTTCTTTTGGCAAGAAAGCGGCAGATGAAATGGCCGAAAGAATTAATAACAAATTAGGCATATCAGTTAAATCATATACTTTTCATAAACTAGGTTTAGGGATTATCAATCAATATGAACATCCAAATATCAGTGATGATGGTGATATGACAAAAATAGTTTCAAATTATTTTAAAACAGTTGTTTTAAAAGATTATACCACACTAAAAAAGATATTTGACTTTTTCCTTTTCTATTTAAATGTTCCAAAAAGCTTGCAAAATTTTGACAGTCTTGGCTCATATATCGAAGAACAAAGAGCACAAGATTTAGAATCATTACAATCAAAATACAAGTCAAGTTGTTTAATGGATGTAAAAATTAATGATATGAAGCGAGAGTTAAAAACAATTTCTGGTGAAAAGCTTCGTAGTATGGAAGAAGTTATGATTGCAAACTACCTATTTGTAAATGGAATTAATTATGAATATGAAAAAGAATATCCATACAAAGATCCTAACAATCCGTATGGAAAATACCATCCAGACTTTTATTTTACTGACTATGACATATATCTTGAACATTTTGGTATAACAAAAGATAATACTCTTCCTTGGCTATCACCTATTGAAGAAAAGAAATATTTAGAAAGTATGGATTGGAAAAGAAAATTTCACAAAGCAAATGGTACCAAATTGATAGAAACTTATTCTTACTACAATCAGGAAAACAGATTAATTACTGAGCTTCAAAAATTATTAGACGAAAATGAGATTAAATCCAATCCAAGAAATATTCAGGATATCTACGAAAAGGTTTATGCAAATGATTCAGACTATCATTTTAAAGAATTTGAGAAACTAATTTGCACATTTATACAGTTATACAAAACAAATGGATACGATAGCTCAAATATCGATAATCTAAAGTCTTATGAAGATTCATTCAAAGCAAAACGAAACAATATATTTTTAGAAATTGTAAAACCAATTATAGAGTACTACGAAAAAACTTTAAAAGATAGAAATCAAATAGATTTTAATGATATGATTAATCTGGCCATTAAGTATATAAACAATTATGATATTCCTTTTAATTACAAATATATTATCGTTGATGAATACCAAGACATTTCATTTGGGAGATACCAATTAATTAAATCAATTATCACTCATTCAAATGCAAAATTATTTTGTGTAGGTGACGACTGGCAATCAATATATAGATTTACAGGAAGCGACTTAGATTTATTTACTAATTTTGAAAAATATTTTGGAGAAAGCTCATTAACCAAGATAGAAAAAACATATCGTAATTCACAAGAATTATTAGATATTACAAAAGCTTTTATCGAAAAAAATCCTGAACAAATAAAGAAAAATTTGGTATCGGATAAAAGAATTGTAGAGCCAATCAAAATTATGAAATATGTATCTGACAAAAAGCAAGCATTGCAAATGGCTATTGCTGATATCTACTGGCATTTTGGTGAAGAAGCACAAATATTATTACTAGGCAGAAACAATAATGATATAAATGATTATATAGATACAGATTTTTCACCAATTGGGAATACTACTTATTACTTATACAACAAATATCCCAAAATGAAAATTCAATTTATGACAGCACATTCTTCAAAAGGTTTAGAAGTAGACAATGTCATCATTATAAATATGAAAAATACAATAAACGGATTTCCAAACAGAATCGCTGATGATGAAGTTCTAAGTTTAGTATTGCAAAATAAAGATCAATATGAATTTGCAGAAGAACGAAGATTATTTTATGTTGCATTAACTAGAACAAGATGCAGAACATATTTAATTGTTCCGTCAAAGCAAGAGTCATTATTTTTAAAGGATTTGACTTCAACATATCAAATAAATGAATATAAAACTAAATATGAAAAAGATGTTACTGAAGGGCCAAATTGCCCTAGATGTAAAAAAGGTACACTTGTTATTCGCGAAAATGAAGGCAAGAAATTTTTGGGGTGTAGCTATTTCCCGCAATGTGATTACACAGTTAATGACATCAGCATATTAAAAAGCCAGAAAATATGTCCGCGATGTGGTGGGTATATGGTGTGGAAAGAAAATAGAAATGGCGGAAAATTTTTAGCATGTACTAATAGGGAATACTGTGGACATACAGAGTCTAGCAATAACAACAGACAAATTGGATTTAGAATAGGGTAAAAAAAATAACCATCAGTTTGACTGGTGGTTATTTTTTTATTATCAATCCGCTTTGCTGTATGACACAATTATATTAACAATTTCTTCTCCGTGATACCTAACCTTCACTTCTGGAAGGATATTGGCTTTTACCAATTCTTCTTTAGTTTTTGGCTTTACTTTTAATATTATTTCTAATTCATCATCCATAAAAACATAACTTTCTGAGATGTGTCTGCTTTTAGACTTTTGTTCTCTATATGATAATAGTTCTTCTTTCAATCTTTCACTATCTTCCACATCATTTTTGGTTGTGCTTATCATTTCTTCATATCTAGATATATAATCTATTTTAGGTACTCTATTATAGTGGGTCATAATTGAATACGCAACCAATTCCATATCCTTTTTGCTAATTAAATAATCTTTATCACAGGATTGATATTCCTTTTTTAGTAATTCTACAAGATTTTCGCTCTTAATTATCTTATCTTTATAATCTTCAGGAGCATTTCGCAAATCTATTGTATTCTTTGGATTTGCAAAAACAACAAGAGGTTTATACCATCTATCAAAGTTTTTTAATCTAACAGTTTGATCCAATATCGAAGTGTTTCTATCAGCCCAAATTTTTTTGAAGATTTCAATATGCCTTTGTGCTTGACTCAAAGGTGAATACATTCCTTCAATTACTTTTTTACCATCTTTCATATACGCTCTATTAAAATTCCCGCTTGCATCAACAAATATATTTCCAGAAATTCTTTTACACTCCACAAAGTATGTATACGCCGCAGTAATAATAATATAGTCAATTTGTGCTTTTAAGTCTTGGTAGACCATATTAACGTCATGAAGCACATACATACCAACATTGGCATTTGATAGCTCAAATTCAATTTCCTTTTCGCCTTGTAATCCTATTTTGCATATATTTAATTCGTTCATAAGTTTTTCATTATTAGGATACTTTTTCAATAAGATTTCTAGTGCTTTTATTCTATCTTCTAAGTCACTACTTTTCTTACAAAAAACGGTTTCAGTAAATTTATTTGTAAGTTTGTTTATTATTTCATTTATCATAGTTCGTTCCTTTCTTGGCAATAGCTTTTATGGATTTATTATACAACAAAAATGGCAAAAAAACAATCATTTAATTATGTAGACAATCAAAAAGAGATAATTTGTGGAATAATATTAAAAAAACGCAAATTCATGTTGACATAAGTTAAAAACTACGATACAATACAAACTGTTTCCTACTATAATAAGATAATGGAGGTAAATATTATGGCTTACACTCCTCAGTGGATGCGGAGCTACGTGATTCACGGTCACAACGGTAATCAGGGCTCTGAGCGGTACCCTCATGTTCATGTCAATGTTGGCGGATACGACGCAAGCGTGAACATCGATACCTGCCAGTATATTGCTGGTGAAAGTAACATTCCACGAAATCGTCGCCAAGATGTTTTAGACTGGGTCCGGGATAACCAGTACTCTTTGAAAGAGGAATGGGAATCTAAATCCAATCCCTATGGCTACTAAGCAAAATCTCTCCAGTTAAATAACTGGAGAGATTTTCTGATAATTAATAACCGTGAATTGCTTTCTATTATCTACAGTTATAAAGAAAGGCTTTGCTCATATAACGATGCATACACTATAAAATATTTTTTAGAAACGAATGATACGAGCGGAATTATTAACAATGCTGTCCATACTCTAAACACTAGAGAAAAAATTGCAAATAAGGCTTCGTCACAATCAAAAGCTACTAAGGTTAATTGGAATACCACTTTTAAACAATGTAAGCAGTGTGGTGACGTTATGGTATACCACGCAAAAGGAAAGTATGGGCCATATTATTCTTGTAGTAGATGTAAGAAGAATGTGGCTGCAAAGGAAGAGCAATAGAATTTCGAAAACGTAGGCTCCAGTCAAATAATTGTTGGCTGGAGCCTTGTCAATTAATTCATCATTATATATAAATGCACATGCAACGGATATGCCGGCGTGCATATATTAACCCCTATTATTTTTGTTCTCCATTGATTCAGCATCTTCCGTTATAAGAGTCATGCCTATAAAGTATACCATTGCCTTAATAAATTTTTTCATATCTGTTATGTCTCTATTCTCTTGTTTTCTTATATAATGCGCTTCATCATTTCCAATCCAATCCGAGCGTTCAGCTAAGACTTTAATCTGTTCATTTTTTATGTATTTTTCTATACACACTTTCATCCAAGTGTTTTTAATTTCCTCTACTTTGTCTGGGTTTTCATATATAGCAAAGTCTTTAATTAAAAACTCTACTGATTTTCTATATCCTAAACCTGCTATTTCATCTAGCCCCATTTTTTCTGCTTGTAATGATTGATTATATATCTTTACGAATTGAGATGAAATTTTCTTTATCATTTCATCGAATTTTTCTTCTTGAAATATTATTGGCGCTGAATTAATGAATTCGCTATTATTAAATCTATGTATCCTATCAAATCTGTCTCTGCCATCAGCCTCCAGCCTATATTCAGTAATAATAACCGATTTGCATGCACTGCAAAAATCCGAAACATAAAACCAATATCCTTTATCTTTTTCAATTACAATAGCATGTAATCTTTCCGGAGATATCGCTTTATTGCACTTTGGGCATTTTTCTATTGAATCATATTCTACTTTTACTTCATGTTGACCTTTCCAATCACAATTACACTCACTCTTCATCATAACCTCCAATATTTTTTATTCATTAAACTTACTTGCATTAATAGCAATATATATCTGTAAACATTCATTGAAAATCCAAATTAAGATAAAGCTTTTGATTAGTATTTTTGAATTTGTGCAGAGCCTTCCGCCGCCAATATGAATAAAACCTTCTATAAAATATTTATTTTTCACTTAAACCATCAATAGCTTCTATTTCAACAGTTTCTCCATCTTTTTCAGTCATTTCTTTATTATAATCACTAAATTGCAAGGCAAATGCTCCCAATGCGATAATTAATGCAAATATACTTATAATAAGTGCCGAAACAGAACTTATATCTGATATGTTTTCTATGTCATCAATATGTTTATGTGCTCTACATGTATAAATACAAAAAATAATAGCTATAATTATTATACCTCCAAATGTTATATTTTTCATATTCAATAATCCATATGCTTTAAGATTATTATAAAGGAGTATTCCTCCAACAATAGCCATTATAATAAACACGAACATCAATACATACATAAGCCACCATAGAAATGATTGTAACAATTCAATCAATGGCTTCATTTTCTTATTATTCTCAGCGCTTTTATCTTCTTCATCCCTTATAATTTTTTGGTGAGCTTTCACAATACAATTAATTATTCTTTCTTCATTAAATTCAGTTTTTTTATAATCATTTTTCCTGCACTTTTTTGAGATCATATATAACTCCTATCTCTCAATAATACCTTATAAGTATCATTGTCATTTATTAATAAATTCCTCTTCAAAACCATAACACATATAATCAAAAATATCATATAGATTGCTTCTTAATACTTCCACAGATTTACCTCTTTTTTGATTAACATATGCATCCGTTATATTAGATACATATTGACTATAATCCCCATTTTTCAAAATATGCTCTTGCAATTTTACTTTTGAATATTCCTTATACTCTTTTGCTAATTCTTCTTTCAAATTCTTTTGAATACTTAATGCATCATTCTTATTATTGTGTAACAGCTTCATACCTTCATCCGCTTTTTCATGATAGTATTTAAGTCTACTAATCAAATCTTCTCTTTTAACACTCTTACTAAAATCAAAAAAATCCATATTATTTCTCCTTTCAATGTCATTTAGCAACAACGACTATTAATATAATCACCCAATTATTAAATACAATAAGTTAATAATTGGGTGATTTCATTTTGACTAACTACTACCTTTTGTAAGGATATTTATCTCCCTTACTTCTGTTTTCTTCCCATTGTAATGCTTGCAAATTTCTCGAAGAATTCGTTCCACCTTTAGAACTCGGATACTTATGATCAATTTCCCATCCCATTTTGCTTTGTTTTCCATAGGATTGTTTAAATATCAAATTGCCATATTCATCCTTTCGATAGACATCAGGATTTTTTCCCCTTACTGCATTTGCATTTTTCCATGCAGTTTCAATTTGTTCTTTCGTTGCCATAAAGCAACAACTCCTTTCTTCTTTTTATATATAAAACTAATCACAAGATATACAACTCCTTTCTGCCCTCTTGCAATCTAAAGAAGAAATATGTTATAATTGAACCAAATAAAAGATCCCATTATTCTTTTTTCGTTCAATGCGTAGCATTGGGCGCTTTTTCTTCTTTTGCAGTTTTATATTTAATATATCCATGTATCCCTTTCCATTTGTTTTTCATAATCATCTAAGAACAATTCACTACTTATAGATAATTTGCTGACTAACCAATTTTGATATTTATCAAGTATAATATCATCAAATAATTTTTCTTCTTTAGTAAGCTGAAAATTCTGACTTAATGTTTTTAACCTTTTTTCAGCAGCTTCCCTTGAAACCCCAAACACTTCCATCAGCAATTCAACATTAACTCTAATTCCTCTTGCTTGCAAATATCTTATTAGTTGCTCGGGCATTTGTAGTTGAGCAGCAAAAAAATTTGTTTCCACTTCAAAAATAATATATTGTTCTTTAGACTTTGTTTCTAAATCATGCCCTAATACAAAGTGCCCATACTCATGTAATATTGAAAACCTTATCCTAGGCTTTGGCTCACTTTCATTATAAAAAATAATCATTTTCTTATCCATTTCCATTAATATTGCTGATTTGCTACCAAAATTATCAACACTTAATTGATATTTTTGTTGTGCCTTTTTAAACGAACAACAATTTATGTCTTGATTTTTATTAATTAAAAATTTAACTTTTAAAGGGAACTCCACTAGTTCACTTGCCGTAACAAGTATGCTATTAGCCATAACATATGCCCTTTTAAAGTCTGGCTTATATGTCGTCATCGTCATCATCACTATCCTCAAATATATCCATAAAAACTGCCTGCAAAACTTTTTCTGCTTGCTTTAATTTTTGTTCATCCATTTTTTCTAAGTTTCTCTGAATATAGTGCAAAGTTTTGTTTTCTGGCCTCTTTTTTTCCATCTGTTCATTGCCCAATAAATAATCAATTGAAACATCAAAGAATTTAGATAAAACTATCAGTATCCTATCATTCGGAATACTAGAACCATTTTCCCACATATTTATACTGCTTTTAGTAACACCGACTTTGTCTGCTAGTTCCTGCATACTATAACCATTATCCATTCTTAATTTTCGTATTCGACTTCCAAAGTCACCTTTTCCCATTTTTACCTCTCCTTTGTACCGTGCAATTATATTGTACCATGTGAATTATTATTTGTCAACCTAAAAAATACTATTTAATAAAAAGACGGTATACGCTCGATATACCATCTAATCAATTATCGTATAATCAGCTAGCTGTCAGATTTTTTAGAATTACATGATGGACATAATACCTGTCCATTTTCTATTTCAGTTTTTCCACCTTTTCTCCAAGGCACAATATGATCAGCTTCCCAATCATTCCATTCACATTTTTTCCACACATCTGACATATACCATTATCTCTTCTATATATTACTTGTCGTTGCGCATCATCAAAATTCCTTTTTGAATCTTTAAGTGGCAAGTTTTTCACTTTATCTAATAAATCTTCTTTAAGAATCTTATGTCTATATGTTAACGAATCTACGGTATCCGATGAATTTGAAATCCATCTTTGATACAAAACTAAAACAGGATTTTGATCTTCCGCTTCTTTTTCTTTATCTTGTATTCTTATTTTTTCAAATTCAATGAACCAGTTTCTTAAATCTTCTTGCCTATCATTTATATCATAATTTGGCATCAAATCCATAATTAGTAGGTATAACGATATTACACTATACCTTTTTAACTCTGGTGATTTTTCAGGAAACATTTTATCTAAGTAATCTAAAATTCTCCATATCGTCTTGGCTTGTTGACAGTTTTCATCGAACGCAGTATTGTTCCAATACATATCATTTAAATCTTTATCTTTAATATTCACAATTCTACCTTGTAATGTTAATAAGCACATCTGTGCAGCAATTAAGTCATATGTAAATCTACTATCCTTAAAATCAACTTTGTAAAAGAAATCATGGTTTGCAACTGATTTAACAAAATTTCTCATATTACCAGGAATCGCATTTCGTTTTTCTTGTGCCTTAAGTGAAGTCCCATTTTGAAGTCTTAGAAACATCTCTCTAATTTCATCTTCACTCTTATTGTCCAAAACAACTAAATCTAAATTATATGTATCTATTAAATCAGAAACTTCAGGATCTAATTCACTATACTTTTTATTTGCCACAACATACCCATTAATATCATCAGCATCTTTAGCTATTGGATATTTATCATCATAAAAAGACCATATTGCTCTAATTCTTTGTTGCCCATCCACTACATTAAATTTCCCTTTTTCTATTTCATGTAAATATATCTTTGGAATATCATAATCATGCAAAATAGAGTCTATAAGTAGTTGTTTTTGTGATTTAGTCCATACTGAAGGTCTTTGATAATCAGGATTAGTATTAATCTGATTCCTTCTTTTGTTAAGTGATAATAGTGGCCATGTTGGTTTGTTTAACATAGAAATCCTCCTTTTTCTTTAACAATGATTAACTGATACTATCCCCATACAACATGTCCACCAGTTCATCTAGTTTCCCATCTTTTGCATAAGGAAGACTATCAACCTGTCTAAAATTGTGATTTTTTATTCTAACTTCTTCATCAAATCCTAATATGAAACTTGTAGCAATTTTATAAATTATTTCCGTAGGAGCTAATCCATAAACCTGTCTTTCAAATATGTGCTTTAATCTATCTTCCTTATTTGGAAATAACTCTTTCATCTTTGGACTTTGATATAATCTTTTAACTATTTCAGCAATATACAAACCAGATTTCATATATAAATCAATAAAAGTTTTATCTGGATTATCAAAACAGCCAGGATTTTCCTTTTCAAGCATATCAACCATGTTTTTAACTACTTTTTTAGGTGTGTATATTTGATTCGTCTTTTGTGGTGGAATATAATCAAAAATATCCTCGATACTTTTTTCATCGAAATAATCTGCCAATTTCTTTTTTAAAGCTAAAAATTCTTTTACTGAATCATCAAATACAACTTCATCAAATAAATTGCCTTTAAATTCTTTTTCTTCTCCCGTGGTCTCATCAGTATATATGCCACCATCTCTTAGAAATCTAAATTGATCTAACGTTATACTAGTAACTTCTTTAAATACATTTTCAGGAACTGTTTCATCAAAAGTTGCAAGTGTAACTGTATCATCTCCATATGCCATTAAGAAAGATGGAATTGTTCTTGAGAAGCCTCTTAAATGATCTCTAATGCCATTTTCAATTTCTGACTTTTCTTTTTCTTTGATTTTTGTCTCAATTTTCTTTACCGTTTCTTTTTTAGAATTTTCAGTTATATTTTGAACAGCCTTTATTATATCCTCTTGAAACTTTGTATTTGCTTCTTCCTGTTTTTTGATAAATTCTTCGTTTATCTCGTCAATTGTTTTTCCACTTTCAAATCTATTTTGCAAGGCTTTAGCTTTTTCTTGTTCAATAATTGTATTATCGATTTTGTGGCTTTTTATTTCTTTATTGATAACTCTCTCTGTCTCTACATTTAGCATATTCTCAATTCTTTTTTGCTCAGCAGGTTTCAAATCATCTCCATATTTTTCACTTGCAATTTTTATAATATTCTGTGTAACTTTATTCTTAATTATATTTTTTAATTCATTAATAGCTTCTTCTTCATCAGAATTTTCAATCATCCTATCAACTGTTTGACTTATGTCACTTGTAATGTCATAAATCTTATCTCCAAAAATTTCTGTTTCTTTCCCTACAACATACTCTTCAGATAAGGAAACATTTCCATCTTCATCTAATTGCAAGTCATCTTTAACTTCTTCGGAAAAATTAACTTTTCCTGTTGGTTCTTCAATAGCTTCAAATGTATTAATAATATCCATGACCTCTTTTGGAACACCGCCAAAAACCTGTGAAATGTTTTTAAATAAAAAATTACTCATGAAGCCACGTTTAACAACTTCAACACTTCTTATTTTTCTTGGTATAGTTAATACTTTTTCAGCATCTAGTTCAACCAATTCACCATTTTCATCTTCACCAATTACAGGGAAAAAGTTTAATAGTGTTCTTATATTATTTTTTCGTTCTGTTAAATTATCATTAATATTTGCTGTATGAGGTGCTAAATCATTTGCAAATCGTTCATAAATTGTCAATGTTCTTGCTGGATCAAAATCAAAGACATAAGCATTTTCTTTTCTTTTAAGTTCACCGTTCTCCATTTGTAAACAAGGATTCTGTGCTCTAAAAGCAGCTTGCATATACAATGAAGGACTTTGAATATTGCTAAGTATCAGCACTCCTGTCCATTCTGGAATGGTAACTCCAGTTGTTAACTGGCCAACAGAAAGTGTGATGGTTTTTTCATTATTATTAATTGCTTCAATAACTTTATTATACGAATCTTTCAAAGCTTCTTCTTCATCTAATCTTCCGTCACCAGCAGCAATAACTACTTCATATTCACTAAATATCGGATGTGTTTTCAATTTTCTTGCAAGTGCTTTTGCACTATCAACCCTATCAAGTAACCAAAATGTATGTTTAAGTTCTTTTCTTAATTCTTCAGTAGAGAACGGGAACTTCTCACCTAATGTTAATGCATCTAAAAATCTATCAACAGATTTTTCATACACAAATTGATTTCTTTCATTCGTTCTAAAGAATTCATTTAAATCAAAAGCATATTCCTCCGTTTCTCCATTTATTTCAATTCCTTGAGACAATTCTTCTCGTATTATTTCTGACATTTGATATGTATATAAATTTAGTTTTGGCATTATTTCATAAGGATTTTCTTCGCTTTGACTATCATCCCAATTTATTTTCTTAGCTTGTTCATCTGCATATGTCCAATTAAATATAGCATCATCAGAAAACTTATTATTTGCCAATGCTTTGAATGGTGTTCCTGATAAGTGCAACGTAAATTTTCTATCTATTCTGTCAAAAGCTACATCCGTTTTGTATGTATCAACACCCTCATGAGCTTCATCAACAACCAATAAATCCCATTTCATGTCTTGAACTTCTTTTAATTTGTCAAATTCTCCACCAAAATAAATAGAACCTTTTAAATCTTGGAGACTCACAAACTCAATAAATCTTATATCTTCTGCTGATGACGCATGAGAAACATAATCAATATATTCTTGTCTTGACATTACACCGAGTTTATCTTTTAAACTATCAACCTCACTAACAAAAAGATACCCAGCTTCTTTTCCTAGAAATTTCATGTAATCTGAATACCATGAATTAGCAATTGCGGGCCTATTCGTCACGATTAATACACTTATAGCGTTGATTCTTTTACAAAAATCATACACCGAAAGCGTTTTGCCAAATCTTGGTTTCGCATTCCACAAGAATTCTCCATTTTCATGACTTTCACGATATTTCCTTGTCATTTCTACTGCTAAATTTTGCTCCTCACGAAGTTTATATGGTATGGCATTCTCTAATTCATTTTCTAAAACATCATGTTTTTTAAACTTATGAAATTCATCTTCGGATTTTTGGGGTTCAATATTGAACCATTCATTTTTATCATTTTCATCAAAATATTCATTACCTAAATCCTGTGGCTGTTTAAAACCTTTCTTTCTTAAATACCTATGAAAGTCATGATCAAGAAATGTTTTCCCAGTTCCATCATCATATATGGCTGTGCCTTGCCATTCTTTTTGTGCTCTTATTCCTGCTGTATGCGTTTGATCATAAATTCTTTTATCAACATCTTGCTCTGTATATCCAATTTTTATATATCCATCATGATATGTTACGCCAGGAGTGGTATATGCATATATCATTGGTACAACTTTTTTACTTGTTTTAATATTCGGTTTTTGCATTATTCCATCTCCTTTACATGAGTTTCAATAAATTCAATTTCTTCTTTTGATAGTTTATACTTTTTATATAGCTGTTTATCAATTTCCTTTACAGATTTAGACCAATTTATATGCGAATTTTCAGTAAAATCAAGTATAGGAATCAAACTCCACACACCCTTTGGATTGTCTTGTGTAACTTTTTTTATTCCCAATAAAGTTCTTAAAAATTTGGTTTTTAAATATTTTTGCAATGATTTTGCCTCATACAACGAATTGAATATACCAATACTTATAAAGGTGTCTGTTGCACCTTGCCATGGCTCTAAAATATTAGTTTCTGCCAGTACTTCTCCAAATTCACCACTACCACTCGATTTTGGTACAGCAACATTATATGATTTAAGGAATTCATTTTTCTCTAAATAATCCTTTTTTATGTAGCAATAAGTTCTTTCATTATTAATTCTACATAACATTTTTGCACTTGATTTTACATCTAATTTGCTTTCATCATTTACCTCTGGTAATCTTTCAAAGAAGTTTGATGCAATCATATTTCCAGTACCATTTCCTAATCTCGAACTAGCGTATGTATATTTTTTGTAAAAAGTATCATTTGTTCTATAACATCCACGAGATGATACTATACCATCTAAACATTCTTCTTTTTCAGTATTACTAAATATAGTATTAATTATGCTTTTTAATTCATCATAAGGCAGAAAGACTTCTATAGCTCCATAATTTTTCTCACTATTTCTAATAGTAATCGCTATGCCACCCTTAATTTCTGTATTCATGAATACTTTAGAAGCATCTGCCTCATATTGTAGAACTTTAAAATGTTTATCCTTTAACATCTTTTCGTTCCAACTTTTGGTTGTCTGACCAGCATTAAATAAAAACCTTGCTGGCGTAATAAGTTCAACACAATTTGAAATCTTATATGATTCTTCCATAAATTTGTGATAAACTGGACTTTGCCTACCATTGTTTAAAGTTTCCTCTTGATATGGTGGATTTCCTATTACAAAATCAAACTTCATCTTTCTATTCTCCTTTTAAACTTTTGTATGATATTATTTCTTTAGCATCCCAATCAAATATTTTGCAATTAATTTCTTTCGGTACTGTATCATATAAATCTAATATATTAATTTGGTTTGCATCCTCTTGTGGTATTCCACATGGAGTATTTCCATTTATTCCATCCATTTGCCAAAAATTCCAACTAATTATATCACTAATTGTTCTTAACTCCTTATCCGTTGGTGTTCTATCCCATCTATCTTTACAATACTCAACAAACGTATTTAACAAATTTACTCTAGCAATCAATAAGTTATCACCTTGAAATTCATACCCATATACACTTTGATATGCTTTTTTTGCCCATTCAAACCATGTTTTTTCAGTTTTGGTATGCTCATTTATTATTCTCAATTTTCTATCAAGAATACCGATTCGATCTTGTATTGGAATTACTTTTCCTGTTGAAGTATCATATCTAGAAACGATATATGGTGCTTCACCACAAGTTATTTCTAATCGTTTTGATTTTACATAATCTTTCCATGTTTTTTCTTTTGGGAAAACTATTTTCGATTCAATTATTCTCCATTGCTGTCCCTCTTCAGTATTAAATACATCTTCTCTACCAAACCACTCTGAATCACAATGATTATTCATCTTATTACAAATCCATGAAGGGGTAAAAACTTCTGCATTTTTCTTAGTTCTATTTTCCTGCCTCTCTACACTTTTTTGAACTCTTGGTTCAATCTTTATTTTAGAACTCTTTTTTAATAAGTCTATTGTAATTTGTGTTTTAGCATTGATATCGTTATCAATATAATCGTTTGTAGCAAATACTATATTTTTATTAGTTGTTCTGTCTTTTAACAATATATCAAGTACATTTTTTATAGGGTATTCATGAAAACTGACTAATTCCATTATTTCACTTCCAATCACTAACACTTTTTTCATAAGAATTATTAATGTCAATATATCACACATCCTATCATAATTTCCATATATTTATGATATTTTATTAAAAAACAAATTATTTTATATAAAAATTTCTAACTATTCTAAAAAATATGTAAAAATAGCTATACTTCTTATTCAATTTTGAATATAGCCACTTTACATAAAGCATATTATAATTAGCAATCCGCAAATCAAATCTTTGCTTTTCTTCATATTAATTCATCATTTTCTTCTATTTCTTTTTTTAGAATTTTAATTGCCTTTAAATATTCCAACCTAGTAAAACCAATAGACGGATTACACTTTACAAGATAAGGAATATACATATCTATATCTTCAGCATCGTCTATAATTACCATATGCTCAATAGATTCTTTAAAATTTTTAATAAACTCATAAATCTCAGAACCTCTACCTTTTTCAAAATCCAAATCTCCTGTTTTACCTATAATTTCAATGTTTCTGTCTAGCCCACCATTATATAAGCATTCTTTGTAATTATCATAAACTCTCCATGTACTTGTAACAACAATTTTACTACTTGTCTCTTTGCATAACTTTGAAATCCACCTACAAGCTTGATAATTATTGACCATATTATCAGCAGCATAGCAAAATCTTGGCTCTTCTTCATTTGGAAAAAACATTAAATTATTCACTACACCATCATAATCTAAAAACACTAGATTCACTGTGATACCTCCTTTATTATTCCATTTTCCTTTAGTTATGTTATATTATATTTTTCTTCATATCACCAATCTAGCATTTTCGTTTTAATTTCCCAGCCTGTAGTCCTCTCCACATTTTAGCAGATGTGATATAATTATCAAGGTGCACCCTTGTAATTATCTAAAGTATCTTTCAACAAACTTTTAATTATTTTTAGAAAATTACCTTCCAACTAGAATTCACATTCCCTAAGTATCCTTACAATTGTTTCCAAAGGCAAATCTCCATTTATGTAACCTGTTTCAATATCTTTTTGATAATCTTTGACAAATTCTATACAATTGTCCTCTTCAACGCCAAAATCTTTATCTAATAATTCCATAATAGCACTTACATACTCATTTAATGCAACTTCATCATCAGGCTGTTCTATTGGTTTAAAAAATAAGAACGAAATGTTGTTATCCTCCACTAATTTTACAACGCCCTCCTGTTCATGGTATTTGGCATAAATAGTATTATGATAGATTTTTTCTAATTTCACTTTTGCACTAAAACTTGTATTTTTATATGATATAATACAATTCACAAAATCCGGTGAATATCTCAGCCTAAAAGAATCCAGCCTTTTTAGCCCTCGTGTTTCAATTACATAATCATCTAGTTCCTCATCATCTTGGATTAGTTCTTTAAACTCAATTGCATGTTCATATTCGCCATCATCTATTATTTCTATTTCATAATCATCAATACTTTCATTTTCACACGACCAATAAGTTGGGGCATACACATATTTAAGTTTATCCTCTTCATTTCCCAAGAGATAAAGTATAAAGCCTCGATTTTTTTCAATACAGATATACCCATACATAGGTTCATACAAATCTGTGACTTTTCTAGTTGTCATATCTTCATTGAGGGCATCCAAATTGAATGTATTTTCATAGTCAAACTCTTCATCATACTCTCCCATTTCTAAATAATAACTTTTTGTATCTTCAATTATATCCCTTTTGCATTTTTCAATGTGTTCATCGATATCAATAAAGTTTTCTGTATTCTTAACTATATTTGTGTTTCTCATTAGTATAAAATGTCCTGCAATTTCTCTGAAATTGTAGTCCTTAAATTTTTTATACATTTCTTCACCCTTCTTTAATTACAAAGCTTTATACTCTTTTGCCCTTGTTACAACCTTTATAACTCTTTTTGTTTCCAAAACCGGATAAGGTGCATCCTCATAATAGTATTCTCCTTTATTTTCAACTACAGCCAGGCACTTTGTTCCTGCTCTATCAACATATACTACATCTCCGACTCTAATTCTTTTATCATCTGAAATATAGGAATATCTTCTAGAACTATAGACATCAATATATCTAACTTCAACATAAGTATATTTTTTATTAAAATCCATCATTTTTACTTTGTTTACGGTCTTCAATTCACTCGTTAAGTAGTTGTATAAATTGATTACTTGCTCTCGATTCAAAGAAATTGCATACTCCTGCCTATCGCCTAAATCAATGATTATCTTCATTCTTGTTTCAAGCTCATAAAACTTCATTTTTACCCTTTTTAGCTCAATATTTCTACCATATTTATATTTGCAAAAAAACATATTTTCAATATTTTCTATAATAGTAACAAGTTCATCATATTTGATTTTCGAAAATGTTTCATAATTTAGATAATTGCTCTTAACTTTCAAATTTAGATTATACTCTTTGAATCTTTTATTCAAATCAAAAGTTAAGAAGCTCTCTTTATTTAAATTTAGTATCATGACTTTCTATCTCCTTTCGTCACTTATATTTTAAGGCAAAAAAATACAACGCACAACCTATCTGGTCACGCATTGCATGTTATCGCTTTTAAAATTATGAATTATACCTTTTATTTGCATCTTTTATTATCTTTTTCATTTCATTTCTCAATGATTCTGGTCGTTTTACCTCAATCAAATCAATATTTCTCATTGCCCACATTTTGAATCCCAAAGGATTAGTGTCCACTATCAATTTAAAATGCTCGTCATCCTTTGAAATCTTCTTGATTGTAGCATTTTTGCCAAAAACATCAAATATAGTATCTAATAGTAGTACGTGGCATATTGCCTCTATCTCAACTTTTTCTCCGCCAAACATCTCAGTTGAAGATTCGGCAAAATCCTGAATTTCGCTCTTTTTCTTTTTGATTTCTATATTCTCATCTAAAATCTGTATGTTCTTCATTCTATCTAATCTGTAATTATAGAACTTAATTTGTCCTTCTTTAATTCCAATTAAATAGAATTCCTGCTTGCTATACACAATCGCATAAGGAGAAACTATTGGTTCACTTACAATTTTCTTTTCTAACTTGTTTGTTAAAGCATACTTCCAATATTCAAACTGTATCTTTTTATGCTGATAAATGCTATTTAAAATGTCTTCGATATTCTTGATCACTTCTGCATTTTCTGTTTTTGAATCATTCGCATAAATTTGATAATCTTTTATCTTTTCATTTTCATAAATCGTTTGAATATTTTTGCACTTTTTTATTATATTCTTTGCTATTGATGGAACAATATAATTGGCATAACTAAAATTGTCTATAATAGCTCTTATTTCACCTGGTTCAAAGTCTGTTTCTGGATCTCTATGAATAAAATAGCCTTTTCCGTTATCCTCTCTAGTACTGATGTCATAATTTAATTTGTATTTTAGTAAATTGATGTTTCTTCTAATTGTTCTTGGATCAATCTCTACGTCATATAGTTCTTTTACTTTTCTTTGTATCTCTGCAACAGACAACATATGATCTACGTCACTATACTTTTTTAGTATATTCAATATGTACAATACATTTCCATTTTTCTCATACAAATCCATGAATCTTCTCTCCTTCGTCTCTTGTTTGAAAGGCTCTTTCATACTTGACTGCATTTATTATATATTAATCTTGTCTTTTTTTGAAGTAAAAAGGCACAGAAAAATCATATTCCGTCCGTTTGACTGTCAACAGACTTCCACTCTCCCATACCTCCTACAATCCACTTTCCCTTTCAAGTAAGTCGCTAATCTCGCCCCGCCAATCAGCTCTTCTTTCTGCTTCTTCGTCAGCTGTTTCATATACGCCTCCAAGCTGCAGGCCAGCGATTTATCCTTACACTTCCAAGCCGCTTCTAGCCTCAATGCATCATGCGATTTTGTATATTTCGCGCCATTCTTGCTTTTCGAAAAATGGGCTTTCATTCGCTTCTCCAAATCATTCGTCATTCCGGTATAAATAGAATTATCAGCACATCGCAGCATATAGGTATAATACATATTGCCTCCTCAAAAGTTAAATTATGCTCTTCCAAACATCTTCCTTAAACCCAGGACAAACGCCCTTCTCCGTCACTAGAACAGGCCTCTTCACAAGCATCCCGTCGCTTGCAAGCAAAGCTATTTTCTCTTCGTCCGTCATAGTCAAAAGCCTGTCCTTTAAGTTCAACTCCTTGTATTTTAATCCGCTTGTATTAAACCATTTCTTAATTTCAAACCCGCTTCTTTGAATCCACTCCCTCAATTCTTTTTCATTTGGAT
This sequence comes from Clostridia bacterium, assembly GCA_017469545.1. Taxonomy (GTDB): domain Bacteria; phylum Bacillota; class Clostridia; order TANB77; family UBA1234; genus RGIG4465. Next base: position 23,872 of record JAFUGE010000006.1, on the reverse strand, counting down.
TTTGCTCAACAATATGCCTATCTTCGAATTCAATCTTGCTACTTTCAAGCCATTTCTTCGCCTTCTGGCAAGTGCTGCACTTTGGATATTCTATGAATAATCTTTTCATATTCCGCCTCCTTATTTTTCTCATTCAGTGCACTATAAATTTCCTCCCTACTCCTCAATCAAATAATACTTCTTCAACTGCTTCTCTGTGATATCAAGGCCGCGCTCTTTTAACTTTTCGTGCCTCTTTAAATACAAATAGTGCAAAGCAGGTTTTCGCTCTACATCCTCTCCCAAATGCACTAACCTATGGCACTTTGGGCATAGTGTAACGTAATTTTCCACGACTTCTATGCTGCTTTCAAAATCATTTCCTACCGCCCTTGGAATTAAATGATGCACTTCCACATAATGCTTGTGCGATTCTTTACTCGTAAAATATTGGCAGTCAAAAAAGTCTTCCAATTCACATTTATAATTACTATTCGCCTTGGCAAGATTTTTTAATACCGTACTAACTTTATGATAGGTATTTACCGCTTCTGCTTCCGTATCGTCAATTCTTTGGTCTAAATCAACGCTTTGGTCACTTACCGTTTCGTCTTCTTTTCTTCCAAAGTTCAACGAATACTGGACATTACCAAATAGCTCATTAAATATTAATTCATATACTGATTTATGATTTTCAATAAAACTTAGTATCTCGTGAACATTGATACTTGGATATAGCTGGCGAAATTTCTCAGTAACGCTCTGATAAAATTCCTGGTAGTCGCTATATGTTCCATCCATGATTAGTAATGTAAAATACTGAATTTTAGCATTATCAATCAACGTAGCTCTCGTGTATGAGCCTGTACTTTTGTACTTATACGAAATAGTGTCTATTTGCTTTTTGGTAGCCACTCTGTCTTTTCGTTGTTCTGCTACATATAGCTTGAGTTCTTTTCTTTCTTCTTCAGAAGCCTCTAAAAACAATTTCAAGAAATCAATGCCTTCAAAGTTTTGGTAGAACGTATCGAAAAATAGATAGTCACTTTCAAAAATATTATTATTACTATGATTCTCATAAGTGTTGATAAAATTTTTTAATAGTTTTGTATACGCTTCGCGCGATACACCTCTTTCTTCCATCATTTTTAAAATCACTTTTGTTCTTTCAAAAATGTAATTTGGAACATTTGCAAAATATCCATTTAAGATTGTTAAGTACGTCATTAGCCACTTTTCGTCATACGAAAAGTCTTTCGCTAACATATCGGAATACGCAAATCCTTTTTTGCTCCTGTAATATACGTTTGCGTTTTTCGAAAATATTTTCGACTTTAGCATGTTTACCGTATGTTGTTTTTCAATTTCCTGTCCATGGCTGCTGCTGTGTTCCCACGAACTTCTCTCCACATTCTCAACATTTTTTAAAACGTAATATCCTTCTTCAAAACTTAATAGTTTTCTATAGTTGGTATTGAAGAAAAAGAATATTTTTCCGTTTGATTTTTCGCCAGTTGAACAGTATGCATTATACCAGCGCTCATTCTTACACAAATCTTTATATAGCTCTACTAGCAATTTCTTCGCCTCCTATTCCACTTCACAAATATACAGTTTTTCTTTGTGATTATCAAAATTGGTTTTGCCACTATTAAAATATTTATAGTTAAATTCTTCTATGTGTACATTTCCCTTTGATTTTAAAATATCAATTAATTCGTTTTCTTGAATCTTATTGTTCGACGCGATGCTATTAGCATTGTATGTATTGTTATATGAAACAATAATTAAACGGCAATTCAAATGATTTATTAAGTCTCTAAATAGCGCTGGCGCCTTGCTTTGAGAGTATCCACTCTTCAAGTGATTTCTTTTAAACTTCATCGAGTCTCCCTCAAATTCTGTAGGCTTATCCCAATTCACCAAATTTTCTAACACATGATAAAAATTAATATACTGCCTTGCGTTATATGGTGGATCAACGTAGGCAATGTCACAACTTATCTTTCTTACCAAGCTGTTGGCATCCTCTTTATAAATGGCTACATCTTCATACTGTGATAACTCCAACATCCTTAATTGAACACCTTTTTCCTCTGGAACTTTTCTCAAATACGATTCGAAATGCCCTACCGTATTTGCAATTTTGTCCGCTTCATACATCAAAGACGTCACCAAAATATCATGTTCTCTCTGATTAAATCTTGCTTTGTTTTCTTCAATGTAATCCCTGATATATCCTATTTTCTTTGCATCATTTACGGCAAAATATTTGCTAGAATAAATATCCGAAAAGTAATTATGTGGAAGTGTATCTGCACTTACTTGATTTAATTTTTCAATTTCATTTTCTATTTTTTCTACATCAACTTCTTCTTTGCCCATCCAAGCGTTATATGCCACATAGTTTGAATTTAATATATCATTAACAATGATGTCATATCCTTGCCTTCCAAAGTATTCTGCAACAACGCCTGTGCCAGCAAACAAATCAGCAATGGTACATTTTTCTGGCCCATAATATTTGATAACAGCATCTTCGATATTCCCTAAAAGTTTATATTTACTCCCAATATATCTCCTATTGTTTATATTAATCATTCTTCACCTCAACGATTACTTCTTTTTCTTCGCAGTATCTATTTTTCTTATTGTAACTTGAACTTGCGTAGTTATATTTTAGTTCAACCATCCTAATATCTTTCTCTTTTTCAATCCATTCACTCAAATACAAATTTTGCATATCTGTTTTGGAAGCTATATTAGATAATACAAATTTTTTTCCAGTATTTTTCAAGTCTGTCAACAGCTCAATCAAATCCGTCTCGTCTTTTTCCGTCCAGCCGCCTGCCTCATTATATACCGCGTCCGTTATCAAATATGGTGGATCCGCATACACAAAGTCGGCTCCCTTTATCACGGATTGAATTCTCTCTTCTTTGAAGTCTCCACATACAAATTTATAATTGATCTTTTGTGCTCTTTCAATATATTCTTTCAGCTTGTTTAAATTATTTTGATTTAAATCCGTCTTCCCCGCCGGTAAGTTAAAATCACCTTTTGCATTAAACCTAATATCATTATTAAATCCATAGACCATCAGTATATACAGCATATTCATTGCATCAGGCGTAAACTTGCTTTGCAAGTGGTTATAGTCATTTCTTAAAGTATAATATCCTACTTCATTATATTTTTTCAACCCGTTATTACCAGGCTCGTCAATCTGGTCTTTGTAAAACTTGTATGAATATTTTGCTGAATATGATAAATGATACTTCTCAATTATTTCTTCCAGTTTCAACTTGATGTCCTCATATTGTTGCCCCGCTAAATGCTCCAATAGCCCAATGACATATTTGTTATTATCTATTAGTATAACTTTTTCAGCATCCACATTAAACCCAACTGTCGCTCCACCACAAAACAAATCAACAAAAGTCCCCACTTTTTCCGGAAAATGTGGCTGAATTTGCTCTAATAATCTATATTTATTTCCCGTATAGTTAATCGGCGATTTGATTTTTTTCATATTTGTCTCCTGTATGTCTTGATTTTAGCCTAAATCCTCTATTTACATCCGATTGTATCATATATTTTTAAATTCTACAATATTTATCACTTTTTCCCAAATTAGGACAAAAAAAGAAGACTAGTACCTCCTCGTACTAGTCCCCGTCTGCTTTTTATATCAATCCCTTCACCAAATCATACACCCTATGAATCGGAAGTCCTACCACTGTCGTGTAGTTGCCATCTATTTTCTCCACAAACACGCCAAACTCATTCTGTATACCATACGCCCCAGCCTTGTCCATCGCCTTGCCTGTGTCTATCCACTTGTCCATTTCTTCTTCTGACATTTCTTTCAAAAACACTTTTACCTCGTCAAAAGTGGTGTGTTCCTCCACTTTGCCGCCTCGCTCTGACATCACACAAAGGCCCGTAATAACGCTATGGGTTCTATCTCCCTCCAAAAGCTCGCAAAGCATTCTCTTGGCGTCTTCTCTATCCTTTGGCTTGCCATAGATTCTGCCATTTTTCGTAACAATCGTATCCGAACCAATCACCACTCTGTCTCCTACGGTTCTCTCAAAAACATCTTTTGCCTTGATGTACGCAAGCCTTGAAGTTTGCTCTTCCGGCGTTAAGCCATCCTCTAATGTCTCCTCCACATCACTCACTAAAACCTCAAACTCCGGAACCACCATTCCCAACAACTCTTTTCTCCTTGGCGAAGCCGATGCTAATATAACTTTCATTTTAACCTCCTAGTCCATTTGTAGTCTATACTCTCCAATGTTTGGTTCAACAAACACAGAGTCCTCAATATTATCAAATTCATATTCTCTTTCAATGATAGTACCATCCATATGATTTTTCAACTCAAAACCGGTATCTTTTTCAAAAAATGATGCATTTTCTTCTACACCATACATTACATTTGGGTTGCAATAATGTTCGAACACATAGCACTCTTTTCCATCCACTTCGCCCTCTTTAATTCTCGCTAAAAAGCTAAGGAAAAGCGTCTGCCCCATGTTTTTCGTCTCCAAAGCGTTATACAACTTGTACTCTAATAGCGTGCTATTGTTACTGCCCAAAGTTGCAATCTTTTCCTCCGCCGTTTCAGTAAACATATCAATTCTCTCGCCATTGTTGTATATTGCTAATTTCACAAGCGAATCGCCTTCGCCGCTCTCTATAAAGCGCGCCTGCTTATCTCCTTTTTGATAAAAATCCACCACTAATTTACTGCCATCTGGCTCTGTTGTAGTTGTTTTTACATGATAATTGGTGCTATCCGCATATGCAGAAAACTTATCCTGCAAACCTCTAATGATAGAAAAATTCCTCATCGTATGGATAACCGCTACGAGAATCGCTAATAAAAGGATTATCAAAACCACCATCAAAATCTTTTTTAATAAACTTGCTCTTTTCTCCATGCTAATCACACTCCTTTTCTATCAGTGCAACCTAGCAATCCTGAGCATATCTGCTTTTAGACCTATGGCTTTGCGTCGCAAGCTTTCGCTTACTTTGCCTATATATCACTATTATACCACAATTTACATAATAGTGCAAATTGCTTTCAACAATTAATTTACAAAAATTGGCACACAGGGCTTGACAAAAGCATAAAATGATACTATAATATTTCCAGTCAGTTAAATATCGCGGGGTGGAGCAGTTGGCAGCTCGTCGGGCTCATAACCCGAAGGTCGTAAGTTCGAGTCTTACCCCCGCAACCAAAGTAACATGAAGCCTTACAGTCATAATGATTGTAAGGCTTCATTATTTTTCAAAAAGGTTCGAAAAAACGTTTTGTCAGTCAAAGGTCAGTCAAACATAGAAAAAAGAAAGAAAATAACAAAATGAATTTTAGTCATTTGAATACACTGTCTAATATGATATAATAGGTAGACAAATAGTAATTTGTATTTAAAAAAACGGAGGTAATTATATGCTAGAAGCATTTTTGAATGTTGTTCCTATTACAATAATAGTTGGAATAATATATGTTATTTATCGTATTATTAAAATCAAGAAAAACAAATTATCAGTTAATTATTTTTATGAAATAGTTAAATTTATTTTTGTATGTTATTTAACTGGATTAATAAATCTTGTACTTGTTCCAAGTAATCTATGGTCACATTTTTGGTTTTATATAAAAACTGGCTATCCAACAGGAGATAGTCTGGGCTTGTTTTCAGGAAGTTTTAATTTTGTTCCATCATTATACAAATATTTAATTAAAAGTGAACTTTCAATAGGTACTTGGGTACGAGATATGCTAATAGGTAATATGTTAATGTTTATTCCAATGGGTATTTTATTACCACTAGTTTTCAAAAAAATAAATAAAAAGAATATATTTATTATTTCAATTCTCATTCCTTTGTCAATCGAAATAATACAACCTATAGTTGGCAGAAGTTTTGATATTGACGATATAATTATGAATTTTATTGGAATTATTATTGGATATCTAGTAATTGTAATTTTTAGAAAACTAAAAGAAAAAAACACATAAATTACAATTTATCAAACTAATCGCACTATTTTGAGAAAACGAATAATTAAAAGTCTGATGAATGTCAGGCTTTTTTCGATCCACCAAAAAGTTCAGTCAAATATCAGTCGAATAAATGTATTCTTGATCCCCCGAAGGTCGTAAGTTCGAGTCTTACCATCACAACCACTTGTAGCAAGTCTTTCGAGATTTGCTATTTTTTATTGCTATTCAAAAAACTACGAAAATATTTTTTTAGGCGCTAAATATGAGCTGAAAAAAATAAGAATATAAATGAAATACAAATTTTCTAAGAATTCAATAAAAGGTGTATATAATTTGACTTTTCGCATATAACATTATTGACAATACGCATAATGCGTATTATAATGGAATTATCGAAAGGAGGAAAGTCATGAATTTCCGACAAGTAGATAAACTATTGAGAGATGATGGCTGGTATTGTATAGGAGCTTCAAAAAGTTCTCATTATCAATATAAGCATTCAACTAAACCTCGGTAAAGTAACCATTCCAAAGCATAATGGTGATTTACCATTGAAAACTCTCAATAGCATACTTAAACAAGCAGGGTTGAAATAAACCCTTGCTTGTAATATATATGGGGAGGAATGAATATGAAAGTTATTTATCCAGTTTGTATTTTTCAAACAAAAGATGAGTATATGGCTTTTGTTCCCGACTTAAATACAAATAATACTTATGGCAAAACATTAGAAGAAGCTATATATATGGCACAAGATTTAATTGCAACTTATATTTTAGAAGATTTGGAAGATATAAGTAAAAATGAAATACCAAAACAAAGTAACATTGAAGATATAAATATAAAAGAAGTTCAAAGTTATTGGGAAATAGAAGATAAAGATATTATTAGTTCATTTAAAACATTAGTATTGGTTGATTTAGATGAATTTGCACAAAAGTGGAGTAATAAATCTGTTAGAAAGAATTTAACTATTCCACAATGGCTGAACACAAAAGCTGAGGCATTAAATATTAATTTTTCACAGGTTTTACAAGAAGCATTAATGCAAAAAATCTATAAAAAATAGTTGATTTTCTCTACTTTTTTGAGTTTTCTTTAAGTGAAAAAAGTTATAAAAACATATAAAAATTTATGATATTTTAGAATAAGAAAAATCAATGTAAACATTGAAATATAAGCATTTATGACAATTTGTGATAATATGTAAAAAGTGGCGAAACGCACTCATAACCCGAAGGTCGCAGGTTCGAGTCTTACCCCCGCAACCAAAGTAAAATAAAGCACTTGCTAAATATAGCAGGTGCTTTGCTTTTCGGTTTCCTAAATTCTCACATTATCCCCTATTCTCTTTCTCCAATCTCCGCTCCGGCGGACATTTCTTTATCATTTCTATGCGCATACCTATATTCGTGCCCCTTTAAGGCATTTTTGAGCACTTTTCCATATTGTTTTAAAACGTCCATAGGTATTCTATCAATCGTTTCTTTTGACAAATATGGCATACTATCACCTCTAGCAACCCATTCGTGATCAAAGGTGAAATGGTATTTACCATTACCACAAGATATCACGTAATATACTTATAGTTTACCATAATTTAGCAGCTTTTTCAATCACTTTCCGTCGTATCTTTTCACACCAAAAAATATTTTAGAATTTATCAGCCTCCCATCCTCTTGCCAAAATTATGTAAATTTGATATAATGTTGTTGTATTTAATATTTTATCATTCTTGGCTCATTTATTGAGAAGGAGGAAATTTATTATGAGTAATTCACGTTGGAATCACGGCTCTTCGATTCCGATTTCGTCATTAGACGAAGTGCAGCTAAAAGAAGCAATGAAAGCTTGGTCTGAAGAAAATCCGTATATGGAGCGGTTACTTTGGAGTTGTTACAACAACAATGTGGTAACATCAGGCTGTTGTGTCCATGAGTTATATCTTGTACTCAATGTTTCAAACAGCTCTGATACAAATTTAAGACGCATTATTGCTGCTGCAGAAAAGTTTGGAAACGCACGTCTACAGCTTTCTATGAGTGCTTCAAATCCATTTAGTGGTCCAGACTGGCATCAAAACTTTCTGATTATTTCTACCTCTAAACGAAATCGGAAAAATCTCTTTCTACAATCACTTTCAGAAGCTTTTGAAAATCACGAAGATATTTCTGGGAATCAAGGCTTTGCAAGTATCATTGATTTTTATGAGTTTTTGAAAGATAAAGACTCAGAGCTGTTGGTAGATATGCAGGTAGCACATCGTTCGTGCTATACGCTTACCTTGGAATATGATAAGAACCCGAGAAACAACGACTTTTATTCGAAAATTCTACCGAAAACTGGGCTTATCTTAGAGACTAATATTAGTCCAAGGTGTCCTTCTATTCCCTGGAAAATCGAATGTTCGAACGCAAATGAATTCAATGACTTTATTCAAAACTGCCTTCAGATTTTGAAAAGTGAATGGACACTTGATTTGCGCAGAGATATCAGCAAGGATATGCCCTTTGCCTCTCAAGCCCTGCTTATGCGAAGAAAGTTTGGCGCGACTCCTGAAGGCATCCAGCAATTAAACAACTGGCTCAACACCAAAAGGCCACCGGAATTACCCCCTGTAAACTATTAAACTTATAATCGAAACCCCTTCAAGAATAGCTATTATTCTTGAAGGGGTTTCTTATAATGAATTGCAGACGCAAAAATTCGAAATTTTTAATAATATCATACTTTCCCACTTGTATCAAGCTACTGCCTCTTGTTTTCTTGACAGTAGTTATGGTAAAATACAAATATCAATTTTAAATAGAAAAGGAGTTTTTTATGAAAGCTTTGATTACTGGGGCCTCTTCCGGGATTGGAAGAGATATGGCAAGAATTCTTGCAAACGATTATGACGAGCTAGTTTTGGTGGCAAGGAATGAGGACCATTTGAAGGATTTACAAATAGAATTAAGTGAAAATTCGAATGCCAAGATTCAAATTGTTTCAATGGATTTGAGTGTTCCAGAGAATTGCATTCGTCTACATTCCGAAAATCCTAATGTTGATTTGCTAATCAACAACGCTGGTTTCGGTGATTGTGGCGATTTTGCGGAAACAGATTTATCGAAAGATTTGACTATGATTAATACAAATGTGACGGCCTATCATATCCTTACCAAGCTTTATTTGGCCGATATGAAAACGGCAAATAAAGGGCATATCCTTAATGTTGCTTCTATTGCTGGTTTTATGCCAGGGCCACTGATGGCGACGTACTATGCTACCAAAAACTATGTTGTCAGGCTTTCAGAGTCAATTCGTGAAGAGCTTAGAAGAGCAAAGTCTGACGTGAAAATCAGCATTCTCTGTCCTGGGCCTGTGGACACGAATTTTAATAAAGTGGCCAATGTCGCCTTTTCTATGAAAGGTCTTACGAGTCAGTATGTTGCAAAGTACGCCTTAAAGCACCTAAATCGATTTTACATTGTTCCTGGAACCAATGTGAAATTGGCTAGAATTGGTGCGCATTTGCTACCAAGCGCGTGGATTGCAAGAATTACGTATAAAGTGCAACAAAGAAAAATCGAGAGATAGATAATGGGCAGCGTATAAATAACGCTGCCCATAGCATTAATCTGTGATATCCGAGTCAATGATTACATTGTAATGGTAGGCCGGATATTTTTCTTTTAATTTTGCTACAATTTCATTTCTCATTTCCGCCCTATCCTCTACCTTAAAATCAATAATGAGATCGAAATATACGTTATTTTCTTTATCTACGTAAAATCCGTGCACTTGTAAGACATTTTCGTATTCTTTCAAGATTTCTTCTAGTGTTTTCTTGATTTCTCCATACTCTCCCTCGTCGTTTGCCGCATAAATGCCAAGAGTAAGCGCAATACCAAATTCCGCATAAACAGCATATTCGATTTCTCGCGTTAGGATATGGATTTCCTCCGCCGTCATATCGTTTCTTACTTGGATATGTGCTGATGCTATGACGCTGGAAGGGCCGTAATTATGTAGGTTTAAATCGTATGTTCCTTGTACCTCTTCAAACGAATTGATCTTTTCTTTCAAATGCTTTGATAACTCGCTATCAGCTCTCACACCTAAGATTGAGTCAACGGCTTCTTTTAATATTTCAATAGCAGTTTTGATAATAAACACGCCTATGATAACGCCCAAATAGCCCTCTAATCCTATCTTCCAAATATAATTGATTAGCGCGGCAAATAGCGTTGCAGACGAAAGCACAGAGTCCATAAAGGCGTCTTCTCCCGATGCCACAAGACTTTGAGAGTTTACTTCCTTGCCGACTTTCTTGACGTATCTTCCGAAGACAAATTTTACTACTACCGCAACGGCGATAATGACTAGAGAAACAATGGAATAATCCGCTTCTTCAGGACTGATAATCTTTACTATCGATTCCCTAATGGCGCTAACGCCTGCTAATAATATGATGACAGCAATGATAACAGACGTAAAGTACTCAATTCTTCCGTGCCCATACGGATGTTTTTTATCTGGTTCTTTATTCGCAAGTTTTGTTCCTATAATCGTAATGATTGACGAAAGTGCGTCGGTAAAGTTGTTTACGGCGTCTAAAATGATGGCAATAGAATTTGCGATTAGTCCCACCACAGCTTTAAACAAAACCAATACTAAATTAACAGCTATGCCAAAAATACTCGTTCTTACAATAATCTTTTTTCTATCCATAGATACTCCTTTAAAAATTAGTTTTATTTATTATATCATATTCTATGAAAACTACTAGAGATTACAACCAGATTTTTCTTTATAACTTGTTTTTTGGTAAAATCCGTAGTATAATGCTTTCAATTCCAAAAATTTACTTACTCCCTTTAATAATTTAAAAAGGAGGTTTTCTTATGATTACTCGGAAAATTGCTTGCTACCGCTGCGGGAAACTCGTGGAAGCAACTCCAAGCGTCGACAAGCCCTATGCTGCATCTAGCTTCACGATTGATAAGCATTATGGCTGTATTTGCTCTAATTGCTTAAGGGAACTTTCCAAAAAAGACACCATTCTGACTGCTAATACTGCAAATGCTAAATCTCAAGCACCGCAAAATATTCAATCCAAGCAGTCCACCATGGTGGAAAATGACCGATATCGCCTAAACGAGCTCAAAGCAATCACGAGCAAATACCCTTGTCTTGACTATTCTCTGGAAAGCTTTGTCGATATCGTAAAAAGTGAAGTGTTTGGTCAAGACGAGGCTACCGAGAAAGTTGTCTTCACCCTCTACACTAATCAATTTAAATGTATGCTTGAAGACATGGGTTATGAGTCTGACGAGCTAAACCATCTACTTTTGATTGGTTCTACCGGCGTAGGTAAAACATTCTTAGCAGAGACAGCTTTAAAAGCACTGGAAATTCCCTACGCTCGCTCTAATGCAGACGCCATCACTTCTGCTGGATACATCGGCGATAAAGTAGAAGCAATTCTCGAGCGTCTCTATCAGGCCGCAAACAATGATTTGGAACTGGCACAAAATGGCGTTGTCGTTATCGACGAAATCGACAAGAAAAGGCGAAGCGACTCTTCTCAGCGGGACATCAATGGCCTAGCCGTCCAGCAGGAATTGCTCAAAATCTTGGAACCAAACATTGTTTGGATAAACCATGGCAAAACCGCCTTTGATACTTCTCACTTAACCGTCATTCTTTGTGGTGCTTTCGTAGGCCTCGACAAAATCATTAAGACCAGGCTTTATCCGCAAAGTATCGGCTTTAAGAGTGAAGAGTCAATAGACGACGACAAGCTCCTCAAAAATGTAGAGCCAATTGACTTAGTAAAATACGGTTTCATAGAAGAATTCGTCGGACGCGCTCCGACGCCTATCGTACTGAATAACCTATCTTACTTTACGATTTTGTCTATCATTCAGTCTAAGTTAGCAAAAAAGAAAAGCATCTTCTCTGCCAAGAACTTTGAACTCAGAATTGACGAACTAGTGCTTAGCAAGATTGCCTGCAGAGTCATGGAGCATAACACGGGTGCTCGCGATATCAAAAAAGAGCTGGAATCCCTTTTGTATCAGGCCGAGTACCAAGTTATGAATAGCCGCTCTGGTGGCTCTTGCGACATTAATGAAAATGGCGATGCCACTGTCTTGTACGAAGATACTAAGTCAAAGCGACTAGGCATTGTAGAACTAATCGGCAAGGATTACTTGCTAGAAGACGAACCTTAAAATAAAAGGTGCCAAATGGCACCTTTTTTCTTTGATTAAACTCCTTCCACAACATCCAAAATCGCTTTTAATTTTTTCACTGGCTCATACGTTAGCTCGTATGACTTTCTCAAAAATTCCACTTGTTCTTTTCCTTTTTCCTCGCTATTAGCGTAGATATACATCAGTGTATCGCCTGTTTCTACTTTGTCTCCAATCTTCTTCAATACTTCGATTCCCACTGCATAATCAATGACGTCCTCTTTCTTCATTCTTCCGCCGCCTAAATTGACAACAGCCTGGCCAATATTCTTCGCTTCTATTTTTTCCACAAATCCGCTTTCCTCTGCCACAACAGGAATCTTGTACTTCGCCGTCACAAGTCTTTCTGGCTCTTTAATCACTCTCGTATCGCCCCACTGCCTTTGCACTAACTCTTCAAATTTTGCAAGGCCTTCGCCCGAGTCAATCTTTTCTTGCACTACTTTCATATTTTCTACAATACTGCCACCAACTCCAGCCATTTTCAGCATATACGCCCCTAGTACGCAGCAGACTTCAACGACATCGTAGTCGCCCTGTCCCTTTAAAATATTAATTGCTTCCATTGTTTCTAGTGCATTTCCACAAAATCTTCCTAGTGGCTGATTCATATTGGTAATCACGCCAATCGTCTCTTTCCCCGCCATATTCCCGATTTTTACCATCGTCTCGGCAAGCGTTCTTGCGCGGAATTCGTCTTCCATAAAGGCGCCACTTCCGCACGTTACTTCCAGCAAAATTTTATCTGCGCCAGAGGCTATCTTCTTACTCATAATGCTAGATGCAATCAGCGGAATGCTTTCCACCGTCTGCGTGACATCACGAAGCGCATATAACTTTTTATCGGCAAGGGCAATATTTTCTGACTGCGTCATTAGAGCAATGCCAATTCTCTTCACGTTTCGAATCATTTCGTCCATTTCCAAATTCACTTTAAAATTCGGAATGGCCTCGAGTTTATCAGCTGTGCCTTGCGTATATCCAAGGCCTCTTCCCGACATCTTAATCACAGGCACGCCAAAGCTTGCCACGAGTGGCATTACCACCATCGTCACTTTATCGCCAATGCCGCCCGTGCTATGTTTATCTACTTTTATGCCAGGAATATCCGATAAATCAAGGATTTCGCCCGATTTAGACATCGTAATTGTCAAATCTAAAATTTCTCTCTCCGACATTCCGTTTAAGTATATCGCCATAAGTAAACTAGACACTTGGTAATCCGGAATATTGCCATAGGCATACTCTTTGATAAAGTATTCGATTTGCTCTGTCGTAAGTTCCTTACAATCTCTTTTGGTTCTAATAATTTCAGAAATATTCATTTTCTCCTCCTTTCTTATACGGGTCGCTTAAGTAAGCGCCTCCTAAATTGTAATCTTATCTTTAATTTTATTGTATTTACTCTCGCCAATACCGCTCACATTCATAATATCTTCCGGCTGTGTAAAATAGCCATTCTTCTCACGATAATCAATAATTTTGCTCGCCATACTTGGCCCAATTCCGTCCAGCGTTTGCAGCTCGCTAGATGTCGCCGTATTAATATTGACCACTCCCGTGCGACTAATTGATGTCACACTCTCCTCATTTTCGTCGTACACAATCACTTGCGGAATATACACCTTTTGCGCGTCAGAAACAATGCTTGCAAGATTAATCTTTGATAAATCTGCATCGTCCGTCTCGCCTCCCGCAAGCTCAATTAGCTCAAACATCCTCGTCCCTTTCGGAACTTTTATTAAGCCTGGATTATATACACATCCCTCAATGTGCACATAAATAGATTCCTCTTCTACTTCATGCTCCGACGAAGCTTGTATCACCACTTCGTCCTTTTGCATCGAAAAATACCCAATCATACACAAAATGATAAAAGCCCCCAGTACTAACAAGTACTTCACTTTTTCATTCATAAACTCCTCCTTATCGGTATTTACAAAATCATTATATAATATAATTTTGTAAATGTACACAAAAAATTGTTGAAACGGCCAAATCAAGCTATCCGTAAAAAAAGAAACAAAAACAGTTGTAATTCCGTCCTATTTTATATACAATAGATGTATGGAGGGATGAAATGAAAAAATTGATTTACATGTTACTACTTTTGCTTACGCTATTAATTCCAACACAAATTTTCGCAGTAGAAGTGAATAGCCCTAATGCGATTTTAATAGATGCTTCTTCAGGGAGGATTTTGTATGAAAAAAATGCATACGAGTCCGCTTATCCCGCAAGTACCACCAAAATATTAACGGCAATTCTTACGCTAGAACATTGCAAATTAGACGAAACTGCCAAGGCAAGCTACAAGGCAATTATGAGCGTGCCCTCTGGCGGAAGCACAGCCAATATTCAAGTCGACGAAGAACTTTCTATCGAAGATTTATTAAAAGCACTACTAATCTGCTCTGGAAATGATGCCGCTAATGTGCTTGCCGAATACATAGGCGGTTCTATGGAAAGCTTTGCCACGATGCTAAACACCAGGGCGAAAGAGTTAGGCGCCAAAAATACCAACTTTGTCAACGCCAATGGACTTCACGACGAAAACCACTACACTTGTGCTTACGACTTAGCGATCTTTGCAAAATACGCGATGGATAACTTTCCGGAATTTCGAGAGCTAGTGAGCACCATACGTTTTCGCCTGCCAGCCACAGACAAATACAAAAGTGACGACAGATATTTTCTAAATTCAAACCAATTAATTATCCCAAATCAGGGAACTGGCGCTAAGAACTACTATTATCAATACGCCACAGGAATCAAAACAGGCTTCACAACGCCTGCCAAGAACTGCTTAGTAGCTAGTGCTGAAAAAGACGGAATATCTCTTATTTGCGTCGTATTAGGCGCTACTCAAGACGATAATGGCGTGAGCTACCGTTACACAGATTCCAAAGCTTTATTCGAATACGGCTTTGAAGAACTTGTCTCTGGAAAAGTGTTAGCGGCCGGAACTACAGTCGAGACGATAGAAGTAAAAGACGCCCCTAAAAATGAAAATGCATTGGAGTTAGTGGCTGAAGAGGACTTAGTCGTTAGCATCAGTCGTGAAGATACGGAAAATCAGTTTGAAAGCACCATTCACTTAAACGAAGATATCAAAGCCCCTATTTCCAAGGGCGAAGTGTTAGGAACCATTACGTATCATATCTACGACAAAGATTACACCGTCAATCTTATTGCCAATAGCAACGTAGAGAAAAAAGCCGATGTGATCATTGGCCTTGTAAGGGGAATTGGAAAAACAATAATCGTTGTCTTGATTCTTGCGGCTGTATTAATGGCAGTTCGCTCATACAACAAAGCAAAACGCAGAAGAAGCAATGCCTACAGGACTTTTAGATATAACAATAGATTTAGATAAAATTTCTGAAAAGTATTGACAAAATTGTGTATATTATGTTATTATATTTATTGTTCGGTTATGGGTCTGTAGCTCAGCTGGATAGAGCAACGCCCTTCTAAGGCGTGGGTCGGGGGTTCGAATCTCTCCAGGCTCACCATATTGAACAAAAAACTAGCAATCATTTCGATTGCTAGTTTTTTTATGTTTGTTTTACTTTTGCTACAATAACTGTCATATCGTCTTCTACGACGCCAAAATTGCTGTCTACGGCTTCTTGCAAAATGATGTCGGCAAGTCTTTGCGGATTTTCAGGGTGAATCGCTTTTAACAGCTCTAAAATCCACTTTTCTTTCTCTTGCGCCTCTTTATTCGCCTCCAAAACGCCATCCGTAATCATAACAATCATATCGCCATCTTTCAGTGACTTATCATATAAGTCAATATCGGCATTCTCCAAAATTCCGACAGGAAGACTGACCGACTGCACAACATCCACACCACTGGTATTCTTAATGTATGTAGGACAAGCACTCACTTTGATAAATTCCACATCGCCTGTAAGCGTGTCAAACATCGATACATCTAGCGTTGCAAAGCTGTCTTCTCCGTTAAACGCCATAACAGAATTAACCAATTCTAGTGCATCTTCTTTTTTAAACCCAGTATTGAGTAGCTTTTCAAGCATTTCTATCACGCGTTTGCTGTTTTGGTTAGCCTCTTCACCCGAGCCCATTCCATCGCTCACGCCAAATAGATACTTGCCGTCTTTTAGTTTTACCATAATGCTATTATCGCCGGAAACCTTGCTGTTGTTCTTTTTCGTCTTAGACATTCCGATTTCTAATGTATACTTTCCTTCCGGAATAATATTTTCCGCCGTTTGGGACTGTATCTCTTCCTTAATCTTGTTAATGGCACTCGAAACGCCTTTTAATTGCTTCGAAACCTGCATACGCTTTTCTTTCATTTTCTGCTGCCAATTCTGATTCACTTTATAGATTTGGTAAGAAAAATTCAGTCCATCTACCAGCAAGGCCTTATTCGTACAAATCTCTGAATCGACCTCATACTCGCTTATTTCGCCATTTAATTGAAGCGTCTCAATACTATTAAACACTGTCTCATACATATTGTGATAATTCTGCTTCCAGCACTTTTCGTAATGCTCGCATCTCTTACAAGTGTTGTCATTTAGCGTTTGAATAAACTTTCCTACTTCGTCTCCCTCACTGTCATTTGCGCTCTCTGTTTGCACACTGCTTGCCATATCATCTACTACTTCCGAAACGGTATCAAGACGATAAATTGTTGTCTCCGGGAAGTAGCCATCCAATGTGCTCTCAGGAAGTGTCTTTCCATAATCAAACAAGTCGTCCAAAATCACCGTTGCCTTTTTTGGAATCAAAAATAGGCAAACCGAAGCCACCACAATTTCCTTAATACTAACAATTACTTCCGTGGAACCATTCGCATAAAAGGCAAGAATGATATTGCCCAAAATAAAGCCAATCGCGGCACCAATCTTTCCATACTTTGAAAAAATGCCCGCTAAAAGTCCGCTAAAGCCATACGCTGCAATCGTCGCCACGCTCCCAATTCCCATTAAACCTAGCGTAAGAGAAATGGCAATTCCTGCCGCCGCGCCCACAGACGCGCCTCGCTTCCATCCAAGCAGCAATACGATTAAAACACTTAGCACGCCTCTTACCGATATATGAAATACGGATAAGCCGCCAATGCCGCTAATCGCCACAGCTAGCAAAATTCCCATCGCCATTAAGCTCTCGGAAGAGAAAATCTTTTTTCTGCCGAAAATCCATAATCACAGGCAATCCCTCTGCAAAAATCAAGTAAAAGATTGCCGACGTTAGTGCCGAATAAACAGCAAGTAGTGCATCATACAAAAGCCCACCACTAATTCCAAGCGAAACAATCTCGCCCACTGCTGCCGCAAATAGTATTTTTACGGTATTTCCCGTTTTATTCTCACCAAACTTGACAAAAGATTTGAGCAGTGCAAAGACAACACTACTAATCACAAACTTCAGTAAAGCCATCCATCCAAAACTAATTGCCGTCGTTATTCCAATAATCAGAAGTGGCAAAAGCAATGGAATTCCCGCTTGCTGCATTGCGCCTAAAAAGGCTAGTCCAAACGGATTTACCCCCGCCGCAAGGCCTACTCTACTTACTAAAATACTCAAAAGATAGAAAATAATATTTCGCTTATTTCCTATCAAAGTTTTGAAATTAAATTTTCCAGAAGATACGGTATCCGTCTCTTCAAAAAAATCATTGACAAATTTCTTTAACACCAACTTACACCTCTTCACTTTTTCTTTTGAATACCATTTGTTTGCGGGCAGCGTGATACGCTGCCTCTACAGTGGCACAGCCACCCATTTTCAATTCCATTATTTGCACTTTATTATAGCATGTCCATGACAAAAATCTTGTCACATTGTAGTATTCAGTAGAAAAAGTTTCTTACAAAAAATTACAAAATAATATCCTTACGATAACTGCATTGAAATTAGCTTCGTTACGCCGTGCTCTTGCATTGTTGCACCATAAACCGTATTCGCAGCCTCCATAGAGCCTTTTCTGTGCGTGATAATCAAGAACTGCGTCTCTTTTGAGAACTTCTTCAAATACTCTGCATAACGATACACATTGACATCGTCTAGCGCCGCTTCTATCTCGTCCAAAATACAGAATGGAGATGGGTTTAATTTCAAAATTGCAAACAGCAGTGCAATTGCCGTTAACGCTCTCTCGCCACCTGATAAAAGCATCATATTCTGCAATTTCTTTCCTGGTGGCTGCACATTAATTTCAATGCCGCTTTCCAAAATATTGCCCTCGTCAGCAAGCTTTAATTCCGCTTGTCCTCCGCCGAATAGCTCCACAAATACTTCGCCGAAGTTCTTATTAATTACTGTAAATTGCTCCGCAAACTGTATCTTCATTAAATCAATCATATCTTCAATGATTTTATTAAGCGACTTTTCCGACTCTTCCAAGTCATTCTTTTGTGTACTCAAGAACTCATATCTATCCTTTAAGGCCTTGTACTCCTCAATTGCATTAACATTGATAGCCCCCAAAGACTTAATTTCGCTCTTAAGTTTGTCGACTTCTTTTGGTGTAGAAGCCGTCACTTCCGCATAATTCTGGGCTGTATTCGGAGTCGTCTCGTAATCTTCCCACATCTTATTTTGGATTACTTCGATATCCATTTCAATCTTCGTTTTTCTAACTTCCAATTTATTCAGTTGCTCACGAATAATATCTAGCGTCTTAAACTGCTCTTCTACGCTTCTCTCCACATCAATAATTTCTGCATTTTTATTTTCTCTGGTTTCCTTAAGCGTAGCAAGCTTTTCTTCCAATTCCTTAATCGTATTCTCTTTGCCAGAAATCTCCTCGTCACTGCCTAAAATCTTAGTTTGTAACTCCTCGTTTTCCAATAACATTCTTGCCTTTTCTTGCTCTCTCTTATCCACATTTTCTAAGCAATTGTTGATATCTTGGTCAATTCTAGCAATGATTTCGTCAATCGAATTCGAGCTCTCGTCGAAAGAAGAAACAGAAATTTTCAAATCCATAATATCCGAATTCAAATCGTCGATTACTTTCTGCTGCTCACCATTTTTGCTCGTAAACTCGTCCACCGTCACTTGCAAAGTCGCATTCTCTTCCTCCGCCTTTGTGATTAAGTCTTGAATGCTTTGCACGTCCACCTTCATTTGCTCCACTTGCTCTAAAAGTTTTGCTTTCTCTTGGTTTAAAATTTCAACTTTCTTATTCATTCTTTCGATATTGCTATCAATCGTATGCATTTTCTCTGTTTCTGTCGCAAAAGAAATATTCACTTCTTGAAGCTGCCTCTCTGTGCTATCAAACTCAGAAAGTGCTGTTTCCGCAGTTTTCTTGTAGCTTTCCATATCAAGAACTAGCTTTTCGTGCTTTGCCTTTAATTCCTTAATGACCTTTTCTAAATCTGTAATTTCTCTTGCTCTGCTCAAAATGCTTGTCGTCTTCTTAAACGTGCTACCGCCCGTCATTTGGCCAGAAGGATTAATAATATCACCCTCTAGCGTCACAATTCTAAATCCGTATTTATATTTTTTCGCAACGGCTACTGCATTATCCATATTGTCGATCACAACCGTTTTGCCAAGCAAATTCCACAAAATATTTTCGTATTTTGCATCATAGGTAATCAAATCCGAAGCAATGCCAATCACGCCCGTTACGCCCTTGACATTTTCTTTTAGCTTGGTTCCCTTGACCGCTGAAATTGGCAAGAAAGAAGCTCTTCCCAAATTTCCTTTTTTCAAATATTCAATGGCTCTCTTTGCGTCCTCTTCCGTCTCCGTTACGATATTTTGAATGCTAGCGCCTAGCGCCATTTCAATTGCTGTTTCATACTCGGATGGAACCGAAATAAGGCTCGCAAGCGCACCGTAAATATTTTTCCCAAACTCTTTATCTTTCTGGCACTTCGTTAAAACCTCTTTTACTGTCCTGTTATAGCCCTCAAACTCACGCTCTGTCTCCACTAAAAACTTATGTCTCGACTCTTTGACATTAATATCACTTAACGCACTTCGAATATCGTCTTCAAACTTTCTAATCTTCTCATTATACTCAAGCTTAATCGTAGAAAGCTCGTCTATCTTAGCCTTTAACGCATTTCTCTCTTTTGTCACTTGATTTAGCGCAAGCGTCTCGTCCTCTTTCTTCATTTTTTCTTTATCGATCTCGTGAATATTGTCACTCACTTCTTCGTCGATTTGCTTTGTGCGCCTATTATCCGCTTCCAAGCTAGCCGTCAAATCACTTAAAGTCTCCATCTTCTCAAACTTTAAGTTCATATTTTCCATAATGGTATTTTTCATTTCTTCGATTTTCTTTTGCTCGCCTGTTAACGTTTCACTCAAACGTTTGAATTCTTCTTCTTTCTCCGCAAGTTCTTCTTCAAATCGTTTTTTGTCGCTGAAAAGTCTTTCTTTCTTGCTCTTTCTTTCCTCTTTCTCCTGCTCTAATTCCAGCTTTCTCGCTTTAAACTCTTCGATTTCTGTCGTAAATTTCTCGTCATTTTCCTTGTTGTGCGCAATCCTCTCTAAATAAATTCCTTTATCCGCTTTCTGCTTTTCAATGCCATTTTGCGCTTCAAAAATATCGTTTTGCAAGCCCTCAATATTAACCATTAACTCTTCGACTGTCGCACGAATTTCTTCTTTCAAATTCTGCAAGTTCGTAAGCTTTGCTTCCTCGTCTTCTGTCTGCTTTTCCGCTTCAGCCACTTGCGTCGCAAGCTCTTCTAATTTAGCTTTTCCCTTATTAATATTGCTAATGAAAAGGCCCACTTCCAAATATTTTAAGTTATCTCTCAATTCCAAATACTTCTTCGCTTTTTCCGCTTGCTCGCCAAGAGGTTCAATTTGAGACTCAATTTCCTTCACAATATCATTGATACGTACTAAATTTTGCTGTGTATTCTCTAATTTGCGCTCAGCCTCTTCTTTTCTCGTACGATATTTCACAATACCAGCAGCTTCTTCGAAAATATGTCTTCTCTCCTCAGACTTCGAGCTCAAAATTTCGTCAATACGGCCCTGCCCAATGATAGAATAGCCATCTCTTCCGATTCCTGTATCCATAAATAACTCGATAATATCCTTTAATCTACAAGGATGTTTATTAATAAAGAATTCACTCTCGCCGCTTCTATATACTCTTCTGGTCACCGTTACTTCCGAATAATCCACAGGCAATTTTCCGTCAGAATTATCCATCGTAATATCTACTTCCGCAAAGCTTACAGACTTTCTTGCCTGCGTTCCTGCAAAAATAACGTCCTCTAATTTAGAGCCTCTTAGTGCCTTAACACTCTGCTCACCCAAAACCCATCTAACCGCATCAGAAACATTACTCTTTCCGCTTCCATTAGGGCCAATAACCGCCGTTATTCCAGGCTTAAACTCTAACGTAGTTTTATCAGCAAAAGACTTAAAACCTTGCAATTCCAACTTTTTAAGATACATATTTCCCCTCCAAATAACGTATATCGCATACTCCTCTATTAATAATATACTATTCGCCTAAAATTATCAACTTTTTATTGCAAATATTTGCATCCGTAGTGATGGCACGAACCGCCATCGATCCAAAATTATGTCCCCTTTTCAAGATTACGTATTGAAAAATGAATCAAAACGTGCTAAAATATCCTTTGTGTGTTTGTTTTTGACGCAAATTACAAATTTTATAAAGGAGAAATATAATGAGAACTTTAGAAATCATAATGCTTCTAGAGCGTATCCTATTTTACTTCAGTGCCTTTTTCTGGATATATCAGGCAGCAATTATTCTATGTTCATTTGTCAAAGAAAAAGAAAAGCCAAAATTGGTAGATAAAAATCATAAAATGATGGCAGTCATATCTGCCCGCAATGAAGAAAATGTCATTGGCGCTTTAATAGAAAGTCTGAAAAAACAAGACTACCCTAGCGATTTACTAGACATCTATGTTATTGCAGACAATTGCACAGACAGCACGGCAGAAGTTGCTAGAAACGCGGGAGCCATTGTGCTAGAGAGATTTGACGAAACAAAGAGAAGCAAAGGCTATGCGTTAGAATGGTTCTTTGACTATATCTTAAGAGAAAAGAAAGACGAATACGATGCCTTTTGCGTATTTGACGCAGACAACATTGTTTCAAAAGACTTCTATACAAAAATGAATGACAGACTATGCCGTGGCGAAAAAATCGTACAAGGATACCGAGATATTAAAAATGCTGGGGATACTTGGGTTACCGCAAACTATGCTTTATTCTATTGGATGATGAACAGATTTTTCCACTACACCAGATACAAAATTGGCCTATCGCCATTAATCAATGGAACGGGCTTTATGGTTAGTATGGATTTAGTAAGAGAAAACAACGGCTGGCACACGGAAACGCTAACAGAAGACATCGAATTTTCCATCAAATCCATTGCTAAAGGCTATACGATTGGCTGGGCACACGATGCCATCGTCTACGACGAGCAGCCTCTAGGATTTTTCCAATCGTGGAGGCAAAGAATGCGCTGGTCTGTAGGGCATATACAAACATTTAGATGCACCATACGAAGCTTCTTCCAAAAAGGTGGCCTAACTCCAGCTAAAATAGACGCCGTTATTTATCTGATGGGAATGCCGTTTTTGTGGCTTTCGGTGCTACTTACTGTGCTTAATATGCTAAAATTCCTATTCGTACCAATGGGAGCACTTATCTGGTTTGAAAGAGTAGCAAAATGGAACATCATTGGCGCTCTGCTACTAACGTTGCAAGCTTTATTCGTTATCCTAATCGAGAAAAAAGACATCAAAAAAGTGGCCAAAGGCGTTATCACGTATCCAATATTTCTTGTGTCTTGGACGTGCATCAATATGCTAGCCTACTTCAACACAAATCTAGAATGGAAACCAATAAAACACGTAAGAACTGTTGACATTAAAGAAGTTGAGGGGTAAAATAGAAATAC
The DNA here is from genome assembly GCA_017469545.1 of Clostridia bacterium. Lineage (GTDB taxonomy): Bacteria > Bacillota > Clostridia > TANB77 > UBA1234 > RGIG4465. Next base: position 729 of record JAFUGE010000006.1, on the reverse strand, counting down.
ATTATGCATCATTTGTTACTGTACTTGGGCAATGTAAAAGCTGCCCTTGCAGTACATTTACGTATGTATCATTACAAATTCGGGTGTCGCCAAGCGGTAAGGCATCAGACTCTGACTCTGACAGTACGTGGGTTCGAATCCTACCACCCGAGCCAAACAGAAGCAAATCATTGTGGTTTGCTTCTGTTTTTATATCGCAAAAAATTAAAAAAAGCTCTTGATATAATTTGCAAAACGGGTAAAATATATTTATAAGTTTTAATTTTATGGGAGGCGTTGTTTATGAAAAAATTGTTATTTGTTTTATCTGCAATATGTGTTTTATCTTTAGCTGGCTGTGCTTCAAACAAAACAGAAAACGAAAATGTTATTAATGAACCAACACCAAGCGTTGAAAATCAAGTGGTTGAACCGACCAATGAAGTAGAAGACACTAAAGTCGCTTTAAATTTTATGAGCTTAGTTCCTGAAAATGTGACAGAAGGAGAATACTACGATTTGGAAGATGTTACATTAGCTAACTCAGTGTATGAAGTGAAATATCTAAAAAATGGTTTGGACGAAAGCATTAATTTCTTCAAGGACGGAGAGGTAAAAGAAGTCTTCTTCTTTAATTCTTCGTACGAAGTTGACGAAGAAAATCCAAATTCAACCAATTATGCCAATATAGTGATTGAAGATCTTTATGTATTTAAAAATGCATACTTGATCTCTGTGGAAAAAAATGTT
>JAFUGE010000001.1 GCA_017469545.1 Clostridia bacterium | reverse complement strand
TTTTACAATCTTTAGGATATGCCATTAGGCCGCTAATCATATCACTTTTAAGACTTGTGATATTTGTTTTCCCTGTCGCATATTTATTTACGTTATCCCCAAATGTTACTAGCATTGTTTGGTGGACATTCCCAATTGCAGAAGTGCTTACAGCACTAATTTCTGTGTTTATTTTAAGAAAAGCATATCAAGAGAAAATAGCAGTTATCAAAGCTTCAAAAGTGCGTAGTGCTGGCGGAAATTTAGTAGTATCAATTTCTAGAGAGCACGGCACAAATGGAAAAGAGATTGCAAGAAAAGTGGCGGAAAAATTAGGCGTTGGTTTCTATGATAAAGAAGAGATAAAAGAATTTGCCTTGCAACATTCTTTGGCGACAGCAAATGAAAGCGACGACGAATTATATAAATTTTATTTATCTCTGGATGCGGAAAAAGACGCGATTATTAAACAAGCAGAGACAATCAAGTTAATAGCAGAAGAGAATGACTGCGTTATTGTTGGTAGAGTTTCGGATTATATTTTAAGAGATAATCCAAACTTAATTAAAGTATTTTTGTATGCTCCTTTAGAGTATCGTATTGAGAAAGTAAAAGAAATTTATCAAGATAGCGAGCAGAATGCAAAGAAACATATTCTTGATTCTGATAAATCAAGAGCCGCGTATTATGAAGTGATTTCTAATAAGGCTTGGGGCAGTAAGGAGAACTATGATTTATGTCTTAATTGCGAAATCGGCAATGAGAAAGTGGCAACCATCATTTGCGAATACGTAAAGGCAAAAGCCGGAGAACTATTGAAAAAGTAATGGAAAAGAGATATAATAGTGACCAATGAAAAAAGAAAGGAGAACTATTATGAAAGAATTAGAGTTAAATGTTTCTGGTATGCATTGTACAGGATGCGAGAATAGAATTAAGAATGTGTTGGGAGGAATCGATGGCGTCAAGGAAGTGGAGGCCAACTTTGAAACAGGAAAAGTAAAAGTGATTTCTGAGGGAGATATCGATTTGGAAGAAGTCAAAGAGAGAATTGAAGATTTGGATTTTAAAGTGATAGAATAAATGAAACGAGATGCCGATTGTGGCATCTCGTTTTGAAATAATCATTAATTTTCTTTGTTTAAACATTTGAATACTAATGCGGCAAGTGCTGCTCCTACAAATGGTCCAACGATAAATACCCATATTTGAGAAAGTGCTGTGCCACCAAGTAGTAAGGCTGGTGCTAAGCTTCTTGCTGGGTTTACTGATGTGCCAGTAAGTGAAATACCAAGAATATGTACAAATGCAAGTGTTAATCCAATGACAATTCCTGCAATAGAAGATTTGTCTGGGTCTGATGTTACACCTAAGATGGTGTAAATAAATACGAAAGTAAGAACGATTTCAACAATTAGGGCCCCAATCATTGAAATGCCTACTGCAGAAGCATCACCAAAACCATTTGCACCAAGGCCATTAGCTGCAATACTTAAACTGCTTGAACTTGAAACGATAAAATACAAAATGCCAGAGCCAGCCAAAGCACCAAGTACTTGAGCGACTACATATCCACAAAACTCTTTTGCGGACATTCTTCCATCAATAAGCATTGCTAGTGATACCGCTGGATTAATGTGACATCCAGAAATATTGCCAATCACATATGCCATTGCCACAATCGATAGACCAAATGCTATGGCAATTCCTAGAATTCCAAGAGTGCCTGGAATGCCTCCTGTGATTGCAGCGGCGCCACAACCAAATAAAACTAATACTGCCGTGCCAATAAATTCACATACATATTTTTTCATAACGAAACAACCTCCTTAATTGCAGTTTAATATAAAATATGCGGGATGTCAAACAATAAGAATGTAGAATAATGTATAAAGCTTGCAATCAATTTTGGCTGTAAGGGAAATTTTTCTTGACAGACTGTTCAGACAAAAATATTTTTCGAATTAGAAATTGTGAAAAGAAAATGCGGGGCGCTTTTCTGGGGCGTCCCGCTGTATACCATTTTATGCTTGTGGATTGGAATATTGCTGTCTCGTTTGGTCGATTTTTGTTTGCTCTGCGCAGTCTGTTTTATACCAACCTTTTTCAGCCATTAAGTTGTAAATTTTATTTTGAATATTCAATGTTTCATTTAAGGCGTCTTTAAATGCCGTATGCACATCAGCACTCGTTGCTTCCACAGCGCCGTGTTGATATAATTCGCAAGCCCCTTTGATAATTAATAACTCGCTTTCCATTAAGTCTCTGTCTTCCATTATGATTCTCCTTTCTTCATAAAACTATAACACAGTTAGATTGTACAGTTTGCGGGCAGCGTGTTACGCTGCCCCTACGTGTGTATCATGACAACCGATTATAGCAGATTAAAAAATTTATTGTACAATTCTTGATGTTTTTGTGTTAGTTCACCTACATAAGAAGATAGCGTAGGGTCACTAAGTTTTGAAGATGTCTTTGTAGAACAAGATTTCATAAATTTTTCGTGTCCTAAAGCATCTTGTACGTATAAAAGCTCTTTGTTTGTCATTTTCTTATCACCACCTAGTGGTAGTATTTCACAGTTTTGAGAATCTATGCATGGAATTCATTTGATTTCTATTTTGCATTCGTTATCGCCGACAAGGTAGCAGATGTCGTTGATGTTGATAAATTCTCTGTCTAGATAAACTCTGATACTGCCAAGCAAATCAGTTCCTTCAAAATTTCGAATGCTACATTTTGCAATTTTCTTCGTTTCGTTATCAATGACAACATAGTAATTATTGAGTGTATAGATGGTTCTCTCGTCACGCCAATTGCAGTAGCCGCCTAGCTTTTCAATGACAAATCTCATGGGAAGATAAATATTATTGTTTTGAAAGATAGGAGGATAGTTAGTACGCTTACTATTGACATATAATTTGGCATCACTATCTGGCAAAAGATAATAGACGTCACTTACGATATCTGATAAGTGGTAGTATTGATAAAAGTACGGGAGAAAATTTGGATTTTCGTATCCCATTGTGTGTGCGTAATCTTGATTGATATTGGTATTGATTTCTACGTATCCTGTCTGAGGATAATGACTAATGCTCTCTTTCATTTGGTCAATGACTAATTTGTTTTGATAATATCCCGCGGCATTCTTGGCTGAGGCGTTTAACGAGAGAGGAAGTATTGTCACAAGAAGTAGCGTGCTTAATATCTTTTTATTTTTTAGTAGAATTCCGAAAATGTTTGCGGTACAAATAATGCACATGATTGTAAAGGGAAGAAGCGTGCGGTAGGACGTTTCACCTAAGGAAAATGCCACGCCTTGAGCTCCAATTCCACTCACAGCAAACAAGATCAAATTCTGTATATGTCTAATGCCGATTGCATGATGGCAATTTATTCTTCTGTAGGGGCAGCGTATCACGCTGCCCGAATACGATGGCGATTAAATTTTAAATGGCAGGCCACACAACAAATCGCCCCTACGATAGAACCAAACGCCAATAATAATATGATTTTAATGCTATGTTCTCCCACTAAAATCTCTAACAAATCTCCCCAATTTTCTTGAAACAATAAATGAATTGGATAATTGAATATGGTTTTCGTCTGCGCGGCTCTTAGTCTAGAGGCAGGAGATAAAACCATTGATAAAAAGCTAAGTGCTTGTGTGAAAGGAATAAATACCATTTTGTAATTTAATTTTTTCTGCTCTATGATTGCAAATACAATGGCCCCCGTTGCAAAGATAAAGCTCATTACAAAGCCTTGTTCCGTCGTGGCAGAAAGGAAAAATAAAAGTAAAAATAGCAATGGATGTTTTTTCTCCGAGGCAAGTATGGTTTGCGCGATTTGTAAAACAAGAATGGCTGCCAGCGTTGGAAAGATATAGTTAAAAGCGCCGCTAATCCAAAAGGCAGTTTCTTTTAAAACATAAACGTCTACCATTAAAAACAGCATCAGCGATAGTGCGACACAATACAAAATATTTTCTGGATGGATTATTCTTGCTGATATAAAGAATATGGCCAATAGCATGATTGCAAGTATAAGCATATAAAACGGCTTGCCTAATGTTAACGTGATTTCGTCTAATAAATGCACGAAAACCCTGCCATTTACCGTTTGGTAGTGATTGATATTTTCGGATATAAAGCCGCTTTAGTCCATTATCCAGAAAAGTGATGTAATAAAAATCGTCTGAGTAGAGTTCGATAAAACTCACAATTCTCAAGAGCGAAAAGAGACAAATGAAAATGATAATAATCGAAAAAATATGGGATACACGCATATAAAACTCCTTTTTAGTATTGTTTTATGCATTTACGGCTTGTGCTATACGCATTTTGCGCAAAATGACATTTCCTATTCCATTTTTTGACATAATGTGGTATAATAATACGACGATTAAAAAAAGCGGAGGGAATTATGAAGAAATTAAGTATCGTTTTAGTGATTGTGATAATGCTGTTACTTGCTGGCTGCACGAGTCAGAAAACGCCAAGTGCGGATACACTAGACATTGTCACGTCTTTTTATCCGATTTATATAGCGACGGCAAATATTGTAGAGGGCGCAGAAGGGATTACGCTGACGAATTTAACAAGTACAGAAGTAGGCTGTTTGCACGATTACCAGCTAACGACTGCTAATTTAATGATTTTAGAAAAATCTGACATTCTTGTCATTAATGGTGGAGGAATGGAGAGCTTTATTCAAAAAGTGGTGGATAACTGCAAGAACTTAAAGATAATCGATTCTAGTGAGGGCATTTTGGAGGAGCACGAGGAAGAGCATGAGGAGCATGAGGGCGAGCACGACCATGGCGAGAATGCGCATATTTGGGTAAGTATTTCTCTATATGAAAAACAAGTGGAGAATATTTGTCAAGAACTAATGAAATTAGACGAGAAAAATGCTGCGTCATACCGTCAAAATACAGACACGTATTTAGCAAAGTTGGATGTGCTAAAAGCAGAGATGCACGAGGCTTTGGATAACATTGAAAGCAGAAATATTGTGACATTCCACGAAGCTTTCGAATTTTTTGCAGAGGAATTTGATTTGAATGTAGTGGGAGTAGTGGAAAGAGAGCCTGGCACATATCCGAGTGCAGGCGAACTGGCCGAGATTATTGCGACGATTAACAATACGGAGGCCAAGGCGATTTTTGTGGAGCCACAGTATTCCAGAACGGCGGCAGACACGATTGCCAGAGAAACAGGCGTGCCAATTTATACGCTAGACCCAGTAGTCAGTGGCGCATTAGAAAAAGATGCTTATGAAAAAATTATGAGAGAGAATTTAAAAAATTTAGTAGAAGCTTTGGGGGATTAAAATGGGTGTCAATTGCGGTCTTTGTTGTACAAAAATAAACAATATTAGTGTCACGCTAGGGCAGAAAGAGATACTAAAAGATGTCAATATTCATATTCATTGTGGGCATTTAGAAGTCATTATCGGAAAAAACGGAGCCGGGAAATCTACGCTTTTAAGGGCTATTTTAGGCGAAGTAAAGCATACGGGAGAAATTATTTTTACCAATAAAGAGAAAAACGGCGCACCAATTAGAATTGGCTATGTTCCACAGAGAATTAATGTAGAAAATTCGCCAATGACGGTTTATGATATGATTGCAAGCTTTACGTCGAATAAACCTGTCTTTTTATACAAAAACAAAAAGACATATGAGGACATCAAAAAGCACTTGAAAGATTTTGGAGCGGAAGAATTAATTGATAGCAAAGTGAATCGATTGTCGGGAGGGGAATTGCAAAGAGTATTGCTTGCAATGGCTACAATTCCTTACCCAGATTTATTGATTTTGGACGAGCCGATTTCTGGCATTGATAAAAACGGAAAAGAGCAATTTTACAAGAATATTAATGATTTGAAAAATAATCACGACTTGGCAATTATATTGGTGTCGCACGATTTCGAGTTTGTGAAAAAATATGCGGATGACGTAATTATGCTTGACGGAAAAGTAGTGGAGAATGGAAAACCAGAGGAAGTATTTGCTAGCAAGGCTTTTAAAGAGACGTTTGGAGGTGAGGCGTAATGTTAGAGTATGAATTTATGAGAAATGCATTTTACGCCATTGCGATTGTTACGCCGCTATTTGGCCTTGTGGGGACAATGATTGTTAATAATAAAATGGCTTTTTTCTCAGATGCATTGGGGCATTCCGCACTTACTGGAATTGCGATTGGTGCTATCCTTGGCGTTACCAATCCAACGATATCTATGGTTGTATTTGCCATTATTTTTGCACTGCTTTTAAACAAAATTAAAGATATTAAGAGTTCGTCGAGAGATACGATTATTAGTGTATTTTCGTCTACAGCGATTGCGATAGGACTAGTGATTTTATCGCAAAATGGGAATTTTACCAAGTTTTCGAATTACTTAATTGGTGATATTTTAAGCATTGTGCCACAAGAGATTTATTTGATTCTTGGAATTGCAGTGGCTGTGTTTGCTTTTTGGATCTTGTTCTTTAATAAACTACTTGCTATTAGCGTCAATCCAACGCTAGCAAAGAGTAAGAAGATACCAGTAAAGCTAATTGAAAATATTTTTATTGTAATCATAGCAGTGATTGTTATGCTTGCCATTCGATGGGTTGGAATTTTGATTATCAATTCACTTCTCATTTTGCCAGCGGCTTCGAGCAGAAACATTTCAAAGAATATGCGTCAATATCATTTCTGGGCAATTGTATTCTCGCTTGTTTCGGGAATGCTAGGACTTATCATATCGTTCTACCAAAAGACGGCAACAGGACCTACGATTGTAATTGTAGCAAGCATCATTTTCTTTATCACTTACTTTTTAAGGAAAAAATCAGAAGATTAACATCACATCTGCCCATGGTGAAACATTCTAGGTACCCATTTATATGTTATTTTTTCTTGCCTCACATGGCTACGCGGGAATACGCTACGTCGTACAACTTCCTCGGCCTGCGAAAAAACAACATATAGATGGGTACTTTATGGTTGTAATGGATATTTTGTTGCTTTTCGTCTTTTTCGTGTAAATGATGGTTGAAAATAGTCGAAAAGTGTGATAGAATTAGCGTTGTAAAGGAGGAACTTGATTACCAAATCTAAAATTTAGAAATGGGGAGGACTTTCATTAATGGGTAGTAAAAACAAGTTCTATGCTGACATCATGGCGTTTAATTCTGAGGTGACTGGTTCTTGTATCTTGTGCAATGTGAAGTTTCCGAATTGCACCAACGTGCGATTCCTCGTAGACTGTGGATTGTATCAGGAGAAGAGGAACGACCAGTACAACCACAAACTCGAATTTATGCCTGATTCCATTGACTTTGTCCTGGTTACCCATAGTCACATTGATCACATCGGAAAACTGCCATTTTTGGTCAAAAAAGGTTATCGTAGCAAAATCTATGCATCCAAAGAAGTGGCCGGATTATTCATGGAGCCTGCGCTGAAAGATTCGCAGTCTGTGATAGAGGCCGACTCTAAGATGCGCTCTATGCCTCCACTGTATTCGGAGAGAGACGTAGAGACGACATTGTCTCTGACGGAGGGAATGGAGTATTTTGAGGAATGGTCGCCTGCTGCTGGAATTAAGGTTGCCTTTTATCAAAATGCTCACGTGCCTGGTGCTGTTGTGATTTTAGTTCGCGCTAAATATGAGGGATGTGGATCGATTAACATCCTATTTAGCGGCGACTATAACGCAGTAAACGCTTTCTTCTGCAGCAGAAAGGTGCCGGACCGTGTCAAGAAGTTGCCTAATTTGACTGTGGTTGTCGAGGCAACGTATGGCACCACCAACTCCGCTGATTGTCAGCCGCGTTTTGAAGCGAAAATGGCTGAAGTCATTGGAGAAGGCCGGAACATTTTGCTGATGGCTTACTCTTTCGGAAGAACGCAGGAAGTGCTCTATCGACTGCAGGGATTACAGCGTAAACGTCTCTTGTCTCCGGAGGTTCCGATTTACCTGGACGGTAAACTCGGAATGAAGTATACGATGCTTTTCCAGAAGCTAGATATCTCTGATAGAATGAAAGATTTTCTGCCTGAAAACTTTCATTTAGTTAGCAAAGCTTCTAGGGAGCAGATTGTGGCTTCGCCTGAACAGAAGATTATTGTAACGTCTTCTGGCAACGGCTCTTACGGGCCGGCACTGTTTTATGAGCCTTATTTCTTGCAAAGCAGAAATGCTTTTATGGGCTTTACGGGCTATGTGCACGAGAGCTCTGTCGGAGATAAGTTAAAACGTGCCGCGTACGGTTCTTCGGTAAAAGTGGGAGGGGAAGTTGTCTTTAAACGAAGCGAAGTTGACTTCTTCAACGAGTTTTCAGCTCACGCAAAAGCAGACGTGCTTCTAGATTTCCTACGTGAATTTGAGAATTTGAAATTCGTTCTCATTAATCACGGCGAACCCGAGACCAAGCTTGCGTTTGCAGATCGTGTGAAGCGGGAAATCAATCCCAAGAATGTGGGAATTCTTGACAGAGACTATTGGTTCCGCGTGGACGAGTATGGCTTTGTTAAGAGTTTTACCACTAAGTTTTAAATCTAAAAAAGGATTGGCAATTCATTTGCCAATCCTTTTTTGTGCCTCGCGGGCAGCTCGCGGGCAGCGTATTACGCTGCCCCTACAAATCTCTGCTATTCGCCTTTATACTCGCCTAATGTTGCTTTGACAGTCATGGTTTTGTTGTCTCTAATGATGCCGATTTCGATAGTGTCGCCGATTTGATGTTCGCTTACGATGCTTGAGACATCTGAGCCGGAAGAGACTGCCACATTATCAATCGAGATAATATGGTCTCTTGCCTGAATGCCGGCTTTTTCCGCTGCACTGCCCTCTACAACATTTCCAACTTCTGCACCATATTGATACATCATTTGGCCTCCAAATCCGAAGAAGAAACCATAATTAGATTGATAGCTGGAAGTATTAGAGCTTGCAAATTCTACTCCCAAGAATGGTCTATTGCTGACATATCCTAAATCAATGATGTCATTAATGACACTCTTGACATCGTTGACTGGGATTGCAAATCCAAGTCCCTCTACGTCTAAGCCTGAAGATTTGGCAACAACAATTCCTACTAATTCACCTTTATCGTTAAACAATCCGCCACCAGAGTTTCCTGGGTTGATAGCGGCATTGGTTTGAATTAAGTTCATTGCTTTTCCGTCCAAAGTGATTTCACGCTCTAAGGCACTGATAATTCCGTTGGTGACGGTTCCGCCTAGTTTTCCTAGTGGATTACCAATGACAACAGCAGTTTCACCAACTCTTAAGCTTGCAGAATCACCAAGTTTAGCAGCCGTTAAGCCTGTTGCATCAATTTTGAGAATGGCAATATCCGTTTTTGCATCGTTTCCGATTAAGGTTGCTTCATATTCTTTGCCATTTCTTAGCGTTACAGTTACTTTATTGGCACCACTTGTGACGTGGTTATTGGTAACGATGTAACCATCTGACGAAATAATGACGCCACTTCCGTTTCCGGTAGCGGTATAGTTTCCGTAAAAATAACTTGTCGCTTGGACAGACGTACTAATCTCAACGACTGAATCTGCTGTCATTTCTGCAATATCAGCAATTGACAAAGCAGAGCTATTTGATACAGAAGAGGTAGTGACAACTGGAATTGGTTCATTAGCTGTTACTTCGTCTTTATTAACACTGGCGTAAAAGTTTCCTACGGCAAATCCTAGGGCTACAAAAACACCAATTGCTACTACTCTCTGGAATGTGTGAGAGCTTCTCTTTCCTTCCATTTCTTCATAAATATCTGAATCATTTTTAAATAATGACATCCTAAACGCCTCCTTACATGGTCTATTATAATATATTTTTTTCGCGGATAGCAAGAAAACACTAAAAAATCACATTGACCACTTAGACGAATGGGGATTATTTGTTGATTTTTGTAGAATTCTATATTATAATAAGCGTATGTATGGTAAAAGGAGGAAATAGATGCTAAATTCTATTGACGATATCATTAATTTGCATATGTCTGAGGGAAAAATAGAAGATGCTTATGAGAAGATACATTTTGATAATAAAACGTTTATCCTTAATAAATACAGTTTGAGGGTTCGCAGAGGCAATATGTCGAAGGACGAAGCTAGAAGATGGAATTTGCGTATTTTTAATGAAGTGAAAAAAGATAGAAATCTTTACAAAGAAGTAAGAGAGTTCAATTCTGTTTTTCAGCTTTTTAATCGACTTGGCATCAAAAGTGGCAGCATTAGGAAGTCGGAGAGTCCTGACTTTATTGTATATAATAACGGTAGAGAGATTGGAATCGAGATTACAAAAATTTATGTGGGAAATGATTGGGTGGCAGAGAAGATTGCAGAAGAGATAAAGGCAATTAAGCAAAGAAAGAAAGGGGAAGAACTTTTTTACGACGAGTATGTGAAGTTTAGGAGTAGAGTGGTTACCTTTCAAATTCGTGAAGGTATTGTCATTGCACAATCTGGTACGGATAAAATTTCACTAGAGGAGTATATTATTGAAATAAAGAATAAAATATTTGAAAAGATAAGAAAGCTAATGGACGATTACACGAAATGCGAATCCAATATTATTTTTGTAGAAATTGCAAGCCCATTATATTTTACAAGTGACACGGAAATACAAAAACTAAACGAAGAAATGAAGTACTATATTTCGCATTTGGATGGCTTTTCGGATAATAGAGGATATAGACTCGTACTAAAGACGTCTACCAATTGGACGAGTTTCGATTTGAAAGATGGTAGTTATGAGATTATTTAAAGGGGGATCTTATGGAACAGAAGTTTAAGAAAAAATGGGGAGATAGGTATGATGGCAGAAGAGTAAGACACGGAGACCCAACCAATATCATTATACCTTTTTTAATGAAAGACAGAGACGATTCGCAAGTGTTCTTTGACGCAGAAATAGACGTCAGTAAAGTAGATGCCATTATCCAAGAAAAGAGAAAAGAAGGAATTGATATTGGATTTTTGGATTATTTGCTTGCAGCACTTGTAAGAACAATCTCACAATATCCAAGAATGAACAGATTTATTGCAGGAAGAAGAATTTATGCAAGAGACGACGTAAGGGTCTCAATGGCGGTTAAGAAAAGGCTAAGTATCAATACAGAAGAAACGAATGTGAAATTTAACTTCCCGAGAGAAGCAACGGTAAACGATATTAATAAAATCATTAGAGAAGAGATTGCTGAAAATAAAGGAGAAGAAGCTTCCAATGATATGGATAAATTAATAGGCGTTTTAAATAAGCTTCCTAGATGGTTTTATTCTATGTTCATTGGTTTAATAGAATGGCTTGATTTTCACGGAAAGATGCCAAAGTTTATTCACGAGGTAAGCCCATTCCATACAAGCGTATTTGTTACGAATATGGGCTCCATTGGAGCAGAGCCAATCTACCACCATTTATATAATTTTGGTACAACATCTGTATTTATTGCGCTAGGAAATAGAAGAAGACTAAGAGTGATTGATAAAGACGGAAAAGTAAGAGAAAAGAGGGTTATGAGGCTAAGGTTTACGGCTGACGAAAGAATTGCGGATGGATATTATTTATCTGTTGCACTAAAATATTTTACGGGATTACTTACGAGGCCAGAAGAATTGGAAGCGGCGCCGGAAGAGGTTAAGTACGACGACCAAATTTAAGTTTGTACGGAGGATAAAAGTGAAGAAAGGTTACGATTTCTTTAATAGTAAAAAAATTGACTATGTAGAATTATCAGACGAAATCAAGGCAGAAGTAGGCGTATTGGGGGGACTTGATATTTTTACTGATGCACATGTAAAAGGCGTGACAGCGACGACGACAAAAATATGTGATGCGATGGGCATGCCATATGAAAGGCTAAGGTATCACGTTTTGGGCGCGTATTTGCACGATGTGGGGAAGATTTATATTCCATCAGAGATATTGCAAAAGCCGGCCGCACTAACAGACGAAGAATATGAGATTATGAAAAAGCATACGATATTTGGATATGATATTTGTATTCAGTATCCACAGTTTAAAAAGCTTGCCGAGATTGCCAGATGGCATCATGAAAGCTTTGATGGAAGCGGCTATCCAGATGGCTTAAAGGGGGAAGAAATTCCGATTGAGGCATCTTTAGTAAAAGTGGCAGACGTATATGACGCACTTACAAGAAGAAGGCAATACAAAGAGGGATTTTCGAATAGCAAAACGATTGAGATTATGATTGAAGACGTCAAAAGGAATCGCATGTGTGCACAATTTTTATATTATTTGGTGGTTGTGTTAATTAGAGAAATCGATGGAAAAATAAATGAGGCCCAGCATACTGTTTCTATGTATAAAGATCAATTAGAGACGCTGCACGATTTGGAAGCAATTTATAAAGAAATTTATGATAGAGGATACACCCAAAGTTTAAAAAGAAAGCTTGGAAGATATGAATTACATCCTGGATACGATATGAGCACCAATGCACAGCTTCTAACGTCTAAACAGAAAGTTTATGAAAAAGAAAGTGAAAATTACCAATTTATGCTTAGTGAGCGTGAAAAACTAACGAAACAGTTAAAAGAAGTAAAACTACTTTCTAAGAAAGAAAAGTGGTATAAATAAATGTTGTATTTCATTTTTATTTGGTATCATTTATTTGTAGGGGCAGCGTATGACGCTGCCCGCTTTATTTGGTATATCCTGAAAATAAATTGCATTATATAGAATAGAGTTTATTTTCAGGAGGTACAATTCGGTGGGAATTGTGGAAATTGCTTTAGTTGGCATTGGCCTTGCTATGGATGCATTTGCTGTATCTATCTGTAAAGGGCTTTCTATGAAGAAAATGAATTGGAAAAATGCGGGAATCATTGCACTATACTTTGGAGTATTTCAGGCATTGATGCCGGTTTTGGGCTACTTTTTGGGAAGCACTTTTCGTGGATTGGTAGAAAATGTTGACCATTGGATTGCGTTTATTCTCCTTGTGATTATTGGTGGAAATATGATAAAGGAGTCTTTCGACGACGAGGTAGAAAAAAGAAATGATAAAATAGATGTGAAAACGATGTTTTTCTTGGCGATAGCGACGAGCATTGATGCCTTAGCAGTGGGCGTAACAATGGCGTTTTTTGAAACCAATATTGTGCTAGCGGCCACTATTATAGGAATGATTACTTTTGCTATATCGCTATTGGGAGTGAAGATTGGAAATCAATTTGGCGATAAATTTCAAAACAAGGCAGAACTTGCTGGAGGTTTTATTTTGATAGGATTAGGATTTAAAATATTGTTGGAGCATTTAGGAATACTTGTACTTTAAGGAGGTTCTTGCAGCGCCCTGTTTGCCGTGATACTGTATTTTTTAGTTGACGATTTACATAATAAATGATATAATAAGACAGTAATTGACTCTTGTTTACTTCTTTACTAATAGAAAAGGAGAGGAAAGTATGAGCAACTTCGAAGAATTCTTTGGCGAGCTTTGCAAGTACAAGGAGGAAAATGGGAACTGTAACGTTCCGCAGGCATACGTTTTGGAAAATGGCTTTAAACTCGGAAAGTACGTCAATGATGTCCGGAATGGAAGAAAAAAGCTGACGGACGAGGAAAGAGCACGGCTAGAAGAAATTGGCTTTATATGGCGCATGAGAAAAAAATCAAGGACATTTGACGAAGTATATGCTATGTTAGTAGCGTATAAGGAGAAGTACGGTATGTGCCGTGTGCCTCAAACTTATGTCACGGAAACGGGAGAAAAACTTGGGCTATATGTAAGAGATATTCGATGTGGCAAGCGAGAAATCACTTACGAACAAGAAGTTCTGTTGAACGAAATCGGTTTTACGTGGGAAGGCATTAGGCATAGGACCAAGCAGTTCGTTAAGGAAACGTGCCTGTTTTGTCAGAAGCAGTTGGAGAATGACAAAGTGATTCTTCAAAATACCTATGCCTATTGCGTCTTTGACGAATATGCGGTGAGCAAAGGGCATATGCTCATTATTCCCAAGCGGCATTGCAAGGATTTCTTCGAGACGAAGCCTCGAGAAAAGGTCGCAATTTTTTCACTAATCAAAAAAGCGAAGAGCATGCTTGATACTGAGTATGCGCCTGATGGCTACAATATTGGCATGAATTGCGGAGAGGCTGCGGGGCAGAGCATCATGCATTGTCACGTCCATTTAATTCCGCGATATGCCGGCGATGTAGAAAATCCAAGAGGCGGCGTGCGAGGTGTCATACCTGATAAGCAAAATTATTAAACGGCGAGAGGTCACTTTATTAAGTGGCCTCTTTTACTTGCTTTTAAGAATACAGTTTTTCAAAACAAAATAGGATTGACAGCAAAGAGAAGGGGGTATATTATTTTAAATGAGGTGAAACAATGAAGAAAGTAATATTATCAATTGAAGGTATGACGTGCTCTGCTTGCTCGAATGGACTGGAAAAGTATTTGAATAAGCAAGAGGGCGTAAAAACAGCTAGTGTGAATTTGGTAATGAATAATGCAAGTGTCGAATACGACGACAAGAAATTGACACTAGAAGATTTAAATAAATTTGTGGCAAGGGCTGGTTTTAAAAGTCTTGGCATTGATAAATTTGAATGGGAACAAAAGAAGAATGCCAAAGAAAAATATAGAATTATATTTTTATCAGTACTTTCTATTGTGACGCTATACGTTTCTATGTCACATATGGTGGGACTTCCTGTTATTCCGTTTTTGCATATGGAGAAGTATCCTTTCAATTATGCGCTTAGCTTACTTATGCTTACGACGGCGGTATTAGTTTTAGGAAGACATATCTTAAAAAATGGGTTTAAGAATTTAATCCACAAAACGCCGAATATGGATACACTTGTTACCATTGGTGTAGCAGCAAGTTATTTGTATAGCTTGTATGGAACCATTCAGATAATTAGGGGACGAACTGATTACGTAGAAAATTTGTATTACGAGTCCGCAGCAATCGTGATTTTCTTAATAGAAATTGGAAAATTTATTGAGAATAAAAACAAGAACAAGACAAAAGAAGCACTGCAAAAGCTTATGACGATTACACCAAAAGATGCCATCATTTTGAGAGACAATAAAGAAGTTATCGTCACAATTGACGAAATCAAAAAAGGAGATATTGTCGTTTGTAAGCCTGGCGAAAAGATTGCAGTAGATGGCGAAATCGTAGAAGGAAGCACACATATTGACGAGTCATTTATCACGGGGGAAAGCATTCCTGTTAAGAGAGAAAAAGGCTCGAAAGTCATTGCGGGAAGTATCAATTATGATGGCGCTATTCAGTATACGGCAGAAAAAATTGGAAGAGAGTCTACGGTTTCTGAAATCGTGAGATTAGTCGCAGAAACAACAAGCACGAAAGCACCGATTGCCAAAATTGCAGATACCATTAGTAGCTATTTTGTGCCGGTAATTATGGTAATTGCAGCCATTGCATTTGTCGTTTGGTTTGTTATTTCTAGAGATTTTTCTGTAGCAATCAATGTTTTTGTTTCTGTTTTAGTAGTGGCTTGTCCCTGCAGCTTAGGACTTGCAACGCCTCTTGCTATTGTTATCTCGTCTGGATTGTGCAGTCAAAAAGGAATTCTTGTCAAATCAAGTGAGAGCCTAGAAAATGCACACAAAGTAAAAACAATTGTTTTTGATAAGACGGGTACATTAACCAATGGAACACTAACCATTTCCAAAATATTTCACTATTCCGACGAGGTAGAAACGGAAATGATTAGGCAAGTTGCGAGCGTAGAGAAAAATAGTGAGCATCCAATTGCGTGGGCTATTGTGAATGACGCGATTGAAAAAGGGATGGAATTACAAAGTACAACAGATTTTAAATCGCTTCCGGGACTAGGGGTTTATGCCAAAATTAAAGAAGACGAATTCTTCATTGGGAATAAAAAACTAATGAATGAAAATCATATTGCAGTAGAAAATGATCAGGACGAAGCAGCGCTTTCAGAAAGCGGAAATAGTGTTTTGTTTGTGGCGAAAAATCAAAAACTAATAGCACTTATTGGCGTGAAAGATGTCGTGAGAGAGAATATCAAAGAAACGATTCAGAAGCTAAAAAATCAGAATAGGAATATTGTGATGCTGACAGGAGATAATGAAAAAACAGCGAAATACATTGCTGACGAAATTGGCATAGAGAATGTGATTGCCAATGTCAAGCCGAAAGAGAAAGCAGAGAAAATAGCAGAGCTAAAGAAAAATGGATTAGTTATGATGTGTGGTGACGGCATTAATGATAGTGTAAGCCTAGTGACAGCAGATATTGGCGTATCTGTTTCAAATGGAACAGATATTGCTATTGATTCGGCAAGCGTTGTGTTAATGAATAACAATTTGGATAAAATCAATGATTTAATATCGATTAGCGAAAAAACAATTAGCAATATTAAGCAGAATTTATTCTGGGCATTTTTCTACAACGTGTGTATGGTTCCGATTGCATGCGGCGTGTTTAGCGGATTTGGCATTACGCTTAATCCAATGATGGCGGCATTTGCAATGACAATTAGTAGCCTAACTGTTGTGCTAAATGCTTTAAGATTAAAGAATATAAAATAAGAAAGGATGATTTGAGTATGAGAAAAGATTTAGGAAAGAAGCCAGCCATATTCCCAATGCCTGTTTTGATGGTGGCTACGTATAACGAGGACGGCAGTGTGGACTGCATGAACGCTGCATGGGGAATGATGGTTGATATGGGAAGAGTTGCCTTGAACTTAACGGAAAGCCACAAAACGGTAAAGAACATTAAAGAGAGAAAAGCTTTTACAGTGGCACTTGCTGATAGCAGGCACGTGGTAGAATCAGATTATTTAGGAATTGTTTCTGGCAATAGTGTTAGTGATAAATTTGAAAAGACAGGATTAACAGCAGTAAAATCTAACTTCGTAGACGCACCAATTATAGAGGAATATCCAGTGACGATGGAGTGCAGATTTGTAGAATACCAAGATAGCGAAAATGGATGTGGTGTTATCGGAGAAATTGTGAATGTTTCTGCAGACGAAAGTGTAATAGACGAAAACGGAAATGTGATTGTAGAAAAGCTAGACACTATTATGTATGACACGTTTAATCACGGTTACTACAAAGTAGGAGAAAAAGTAGGCCAGGCATTTTCAGATGGCAAAAATTTAAAATAGAAACTATTTCAGAAAGCAAGCAATGAGTTGATAATTGCTTGCTTTTGTGATATGATGCACGCGAGAGGAGAAGAGATATGGAAGAGAAGAAAAAACTGAATATACGTATTCCTAAGTATAGTTTGGGAGAGGAATTGTTTAATTCTATTTCGCACGGAATTGGAGCGGCACTTAGTATTGTGGCACTCGTGCTAATGGTTGTGAAAGCGCACAATCCACTTCCTGAAACGACAGTATCATTGTTTGGCTCAGGAATGATTATTCTTTACACGATATCGTGCATTTATCACGCACTGTCTCCTAATTTGGAGGGCAAAAAAGTATTACGTGTGATAGACCATTGCGATGTATTTTTGCTAGTGTTTGCAACGTATATTCCTGTGGCGCTTTTGGGCGTGGGAGGAAGCTTAGGTTGGATTTTGTTTGGAGTGGTATGCTTTTTTACGGTTTTGGGAATTGTACTGACTTGCGTTAGTATGGAGAAGTTTAAAATTTTATCCGTCATTTGTCATTTAATTAATGGATGGTCTATCTTATTTGGAGCCTCTAAGCTTTTAGATACGATGGGGACGAAAGGCTTCGTTTACTTGGTTTTGGGCGGCGTGGCTTATACGCTCGGTTCTATTTTATATGGAGTAGGGTCACGCGTCAAATATATGCACTGCGTATTTCATGTGTTCTGTATGCTGGGAACTTTCTTCCACTTTTGGGCAGTGTATTGGTATCTAATATGATAAAATGTGGCATAATAGTAAGTAATATAGGAGGTTGTTAAAATGAATCAATTCAAAAAAGCTTTGATAGCAGGAACCATTGCTACATCTATGATTTTCTCTACATTGGTATTGGCGGCACCACCAGAACCACCAGACGGAAACGGAGGAGGGCCTGGAGGCGCACCAGGAGGAGCTCCGGGAGGAAATCCTACGTCTGCTAATGTTTCTTATACGGGCAGCACGACGATATCTGAAAGTACAACAGAATCAGGAACTGTTTATGCTAGTACAGAGGGAAACCAGAATGCTTTACTTGTTTCAGGAGGCACAAGCACGATTACCAATCCTACTGTGACCAAAAGTGGAGATGCCAGCGGCGACGAGGCAGATTTTTATGGAACGAATGCCGCAGTGCTAACATATAATGACGCAACTTTAGATATTGTAGGTGGAACAATTACGACGAATGGAAGTCATGCGAATGCGGTATTTGCTTATGGAACAGGAACCATCAATATTAGTAATGCTACGATTAATACAACTTCTAATAATTCTGGCGGCGTCATGGTTACTGGCGGCGGAACACTAACAGCCAATAATGTTACGGTTGTCACAAGTGGCAATTCTTCTGCGTCGATTCGCTCTGACCGTGGCGGAGGAACGTTAACAGTTAATGGCGGAACCTTTGAAACAACGGGAGTCGGCTCTCCTGCGGTTTATTCTACAGCAAATGTTACTGTAAATAATGCGACGCTAAGTGCTACTTCGTCAGAGGGCATTGTTGTGGAGGGAGCAAATTCTGTATCACTAAATAACACGACATTGACGGACAATAACACTACTTTAAACGGCAACTCGGAGACGTATAAAAATATCTTCTTGTATCAATCAATGAGTGGAGATGCAGACGAGGGAACAGCTTCTTTTACTTCTCGAGGCTCTACGATTACTACCAATAACGGAGATACGATTTTTGTCACGAACACAACGGCAACTATCTCTTTGGAGAATAACACCATCGTTAATCACGACGGAGATTTCCTAAGAATTCAAACAGGGAAGTGGGGCACTTCTGGAGCTAATGGCGGAAACGTAACCCTAGGAATGACAAACCAAAAAGTGGAGGGAAATATTATCGTTGACGATATTTCTACGCTTGCTTTGTCGCTTAATAGTGGCAGCGTAATGATAGGCACGATTGATACAGAAAATCAGGCAAAGAATATTGACTTGTCGCTTTCAAGCGATTCTGTGATTTCTTTGACGGGTGATGCTTACGTGGATACTTTAACCAATGAGGATAGCAATAACGCTAATATTTATTTGAATGGTTATAAGCTATACGTGAACGGGGAAGAAGTTAGTGCCAATAGTGGAACTTATGATGGAAATGCGGGAAACAATAGTGAGGCACCTAACGATACCAATGAGGCACCAGAGAATACTGCACCAACGGACGAGACAAATCAGAATGATACTGGAGTGAAAAACAAAAACTATATGTATTATATTTTGATTGGCATTGTTGCAGTGATAGTCGGCGTCATTATATGGATTAAGAGCAAAGAAAATTAATGGTAGTAAAAGGAACAACAAGATTTTTAAAAGAGCGTAGATAGCAAAATATCTACGCTCCTATTTTTTATATTCCACTTAAGTCAAAGTTCGGCACATATTCCTCTTCGCAATCTGATAAATCCTGTACATACCCATTTTCAAAATCCGATAGCATATTTAAAACAATGTCATATTCACGAGATGTGATTTTTCTGTTTAAAAGTGGATGTTCTTTTGCTTTATATGTTGGGAAGTATTGCGCCATAATGCTAATGTAAGTGTCTTTTGGCATATTTTCTTTTATCCATTTTAATATCTTTTTTGTTTGTAAGACGTGATGTGGCAAAATTAGGTGCCTAACGATGATTCCTTTTTGCATTATTCCCTCTTCGTCAAATTGATTTTTCCCTACTTGTTTTTGCATCGTTAGGATAGTACTACTTGCAGTAGAAAAATAGTTTGGAGCAGAGGAGAATTCGATTGCTACGCTATCGTCGAAGTATTTTAAATCCGGCAGATAGATATCTACATATCCATCTAGCATTTTGATTGTTTCGATGTTTTCATAGGAATTGGTATTGTACACAATAGGAAGCGTAAGCCCTTGTTTTTTTGCAATATCTAATGCAGCAATGATTTGAGGAACATATGGTGTAGGCGAGACAAGATTGATATTATGCACATTTTTATCTTGTAATTCTAAAAATATCTCGGCAAGCTTCTCGATAGAAACCTCTTTTCCGAAGCGAGAATGGCTTATTTCGTGATTTTGACAAAAGATACAACTAAGATTACATCCGCGAAAAGAAAACCGTTCCTGAGCCATTTGTACCACTAATACATGGTTCCTCCCATCTATGAATGGAGGCCAAAGCAAGCTTAGGAGATGTACCACACTGACATCTCCCCAAAGCTTCATTTCTATTCACATGACAATGAAAAGCACATAAATTGCAACATTCTAACATCAAGTTCATTCCTTTTATAAGTTTATTCTGCGGCGCGCATTGCTTCTAGGGCACTGATTTTTGTTGCTCTTTTTGCTGGATAGAATCCAGAAATAACGCCGATTGCTATGGCAAAGCATACAGCGGCTAGGGCAAGCCATAATGGGATGACGGAGATGTCATATCCCGTTCCCATTCCTAAGGCGTCACCGATTTGAGGTGCGTATTTATTTAAGATAAACGAGATTAAATAACTAAATCCAATTCCAAAAATGCCACCTAAAAATCCGATAATGCTTGCCTCGAATAGAAATAGTTTTCGAATATCTGTTACTAGGCATCCTAATACTTTCATAACGCCTATTTCTTTTGTCCTTTCGTAAATTGACATGATCATTGTATTTGCAATGCCAATGGCGGAAACTAAAAGAGAAACAGCACCAATTCCACCAAGGATTAGTTGAAGCATATTGGAAGTCTCTTGCATACTATCTAAACTGTCGGCCAAACTGTAGCAGCCATATCCCATTGCTTTTATCTGGTCCTGTACGTCTTTTACATATTTAATGTCTTCAACGCTTACCCAGATGCTCTCATAGGAAAATTCTGAATTTTTTCCGCTGGAAGAGTGTGTATTATTTTTTTGTTTTTCTTTATACCATTTTTTCACTTGTTCTATATTGCCGTAAACACTATATCCTGTTTCACTGTTACTCTCTTGTAAAATACCAGCTACGTTTAGTTTATCATATTTTGGAGTAGTTTCTCCCCAAGTATCGTCAAAAGTAATCTTGACTTTATCATTCATTAAATCAACAGGACTTTCTTCATTGTACCTCCAACTGGTTGCTTTTGGATTATAGAAATGATAAGAGTTTTTTCCAAAAAGTAAGGCAGTAGGATTGTCATTGGAAAGCAATTGGCCTTCTTCGACTTCTGGAAAGTCGAAATACTTAATTGTGTCTGGATCGATTCCATAAATGGTAATGTACGTTTGGTATTTGCCTGATTTTAGATTGGCAGATACGTTTAAAATTGGGGTAACGGCACGCACATGAGCAATGTTTGAGATCGTCTCTACAACCGTATCGTCTAATTTCTTTTCTTCTGATGTTCCCATTCCGGTATCTTCGTTATAAATAAAGTTATATCTATTTACTTCGATTTTGGTTAAACTTCCCCATTCGGAAAGTTGCTTTTTATATCCTTCTGTCATTGCAATACCAAGAGACATCATAATGACGATGGAGAATGTTCCTATGACAACGCCCATTACAGTAAGGATGGTTCTTAGCTTTCTACGCCATAGGTTTTTGAACCCCATTTTTACGAAGTCACTACTTTTCATTTTTTCACCTTCTTTTTTACTATGTTTTGTTATTCACGGGTTGCGTACTATGCAACCCCTACAATTGTATAATATTTATCTGTAGGGGCAGCGTTATTTAAGCTGCCCGGCGGCCCATACGATTAATTATTTGTTTGCGGCCTTTTTCGCTCTCCAAATGCCTAGGGCAATTCCCGCAGCAAGGCATAGAATGACTGTGATACATAAAGGTAAAACAGACGAAGAGTTTCCGTTAGTTACGCTATCTGGAATGTCGCTGTAATTTCCAATTTCTGTGTATCCGTTGGCAGGAGTGGCCACTCTTTTTCCCATTGTATCGACATCTATATCGATATCGGCAGCAAGATCGTTTGTAGCGGTAGTATCATTTATTTCGATTAAATCATAGTCAGCTGTTTCTGTTAGTAAGTCCTCTGTGTTTATTTCAAATGTTTCTAAATTTTCCATTATTATATTCTCCTTTCAGTTTTTGCGGGCAGCTTAAGAATATCGCTGCCCCTACGGTTTTAGATTTCGTTTTCTAATTTCTTCATAATAATTTTTGTTGCAATGATTTTTGTAAGGAAGAAAGATACTACTAAGGTAGCAGCTCCAATTCCTATGATTGTCCAAGCACTTAAATGTAGAACGTTATTTTGGTTATCAGGGATTACTGGCTCATAAGGCATTGGCTCGTCAGGAAAGTCTGGAATAATTTGTGTCATTCCGTATCCTTGGAATTCTTTTCTTACTTCAATTATTTTTCCAGAAGAGTCTTCAAAGGCAAGGACTAAAGTGCCGTAATTTTCGCCTTCTTTCGTAGGAGTCACTTCGATGTCATAATAATCAGAAGTTCCCGTGTTTAAATTTCCTATGTAATTAATTGATTGTACAGAAGTATAGTCGCCTTCTACGCTTGCTGTTAGGTTAGATACGGTTGCCCTTCCCATATTGACGTAGTCGAAAGAAAGACTAGTATTTCCGCCTACATAAGCTTCGCCAACATAAACGCTATTAATGACTAATTTTGAATATTCTGTTACAGGCAAATTGATTACTTCTGTTGAAGTATAATTTACGCCCTTTGTATCTTCGTAGTCGAAGCTAATATTGATTGGATATGATTTTGAAGTCAAATCCTGTTTCACATTTAATTCGATGGATTTCGAAATCGTAGTCTTTGGTGACATTCTTTCCACATAGAAAGTGTTGCTGCCCTTGGCTATCATAAATGCGCCTTCTGTGGAGTCTACCGTTATTTTCATATTTTTAATTGTTTTGGAAGCATTGGTGTTGGTAAATCTAAAAGTAAAATTAATGGTGTCGCCAGCTTTGATAGAAGTTGGATTTGTGCTGTAAGAGCCAATCATAACCTTTGGCGTTCCGCCATCTGTTGTTGTTGGTTCTTCTTCTGTTTTGCTACCAACTACATTTGTAATATAAATGTTTTTACTTTCAGATACTGTTTCTCCATTCGTGTTGACATAGCTAATGTCGACAGTTAAACTATGCGTTCCTGTGGTAATATCCTTG
Organism: Clostridia bacterium; assembly: GCA_017469545.1. Taxonomy (GTDB): domain Bacteria; phylum Bacillota; class Clostridia; order TANB77; family UBA1234; genus RGIG4465. Next base: position 1,550 of record JAFUGE010000001.1, on the reverse strand, counting down.
GAAGTATTTAAATGAAAAGAAACGGTTTGTGAATCATTTCCATTAATTGTTCCAATGTATTTTAAATCTTCTGAATCAAGTGCAATGAACTCATCCTTGCTAAGTCCGGTAAGAGTAACTTTCATGTTTTTGGCATCTAAATCTCCGACGTTGTTAATATCAAAAGAAAGCGTAAATTGATCTTTGGCATGAATGGTCTCTAAAGATGTTTTGATGTTATTAACAGTAAGTAGGGCAGGGGCATTTTCCTTTACTACTTTGAAGTATACATTTTGTTCTGTCGTAAATATTTGGTCGTAGATGTTATTGTATTGCAATTTAAAAGGAATAGCATATACGCCTACTTTTGCGGTTTCTGATACTTTGAAAGTGAAAGTAACTTCTGTATATTTTTTTGTTCGGATACTATTATCTAAGGTAACAATGACAGGCTTTTCATACACAAGTGGTGTGTTTTCAAAGTTTGGAGTGATTGTAACATCAGAAGCAGTGAATTTTGATGTATTCATGATTTTTAAAATAAGAGATAGATTTTCTCCCGCGTTGACTGTTGGAAGAGTAGTAAACTCTTCAATCATAAGTTTTGGATTTCTTGGTTCGTAATCGTCCGTTGCAAAGACTCCAAATCCAAGTGTTAAGACTAAAAGAATAAGACAAATGCTAATTATTTTTTTCATTTTTGTTTCCTCCTAATATTTCAATATTTTCTATGTGTCCGTCGTGAATATTGACGACTTTATCCGCGTATTCAGCAATTCTTTTATCGTGCGTAACCATGACAATTGTTTGATGGTTTTCTGACGCGACTTTCTTGATAATATCCATAATTTCCATTGTGGTTTTGGTATCCAAGTTTCCTGTAGGCTCATCGGCAAATACGATTTCTGGCTTTGAAACAAATGCCCTTGCAATACCAACTCTTTGTTGTTGGCCACCACTCATTTGTGTCGGCTTATGTTTCATACGTTCCTCAAGCCCAACACTTTTTAGCATTTCGGTAGCCATTTGAATTCTTTTCTTATTTGGCACTTCTTTGAAAATAAGTGGCAAAGTCACATTTTCCAGTGCCGTAAGAGAACCAATAAGATTGTAAGACTGAAATACAAAGCCGAGATACTTTTGCCTAAATTTTGCTAGCTGGTGTTCTCCCATTTTGGTAATGTCTTTTCCCTTGATAATGATTTCGCCTTTCGTAATTTTTTCAATTCCGGCCATTAAATTCAGTAGGGTAGATTTTCCCGAACCAGAAGTTCCAAGTAGGCAGCAAAAGTCACCTTCATTAATATCTAGACTAACATTATCTAGCGCCAAAACTTTCTCGTTTCCAACCTTATATATCTTTGTAACATTTTTTATTTCAATAATAGGTTTTTCCATAGATACCTCCCATCCGTAGTAATATGTGCAATCATTTCTAAATAGTACAAGTACTTAGACATACTAAAATTAAAAAAGTTCCAAGCCAAGACAATATATCACAAAAAAACAGAAAAAGCTACCCCAAAAATGCAGCACGTTTCCAGTTTCTCCCAGAATGCGCATTTTCGGCG
>JAFUGE010000005.1 GCA_017469545.1 Clostridia bacterium | reverse complement strand
TCAGTGCCGAGGATAACATCGCAATATCTTAATTATCTAAATTTTTCTCGTCAATTCCGTCTTGCTTAAGGCCGCTAATATTCTCGCTTCCCTTAATGCTAACAAGATTTTCAATGCTTCTTTGGTACTGCCCTAAATCAATATCCTCTGGAAGTGCATACGCTCTTCCTATCACAAACTTTTTGTACTCTTTCAAGTCCTCAATGCCGTTATCAAGCGCCATCAAAAACTCTTTATCAAAGTCTGTATTGTTATAATTATTCTCGTCTTCCATCAAGTCTAGCTCGCTATGCTTTGATAAATACTTGGCAACATTGATTAATCGATAGCCATCCAAGTCAAGTGATACCAGCTCTTTGATCTCTTTCTCATAGTCGTGACTATTGTTAAGCAGCGCCTCCACAATTCTTTCGTGATTTTCCTTTTTCCTCTCCGATAGCTCGTCTAGCTTTGCCTCTAACGTCTCAATTCGTTTTAGATAATCGTCCAAATAATCTTTATCCTTGTATTTATCTAGCACAATCTGAATGGAATTCGAAAGCTCGTTACTATTTTGATTGTCGCTAAGGATTGCCATACTCAAATCTCGAATCTCTTCTGGAAGTTTTCCTTTGACAACCTCTAGCGCTTTCGACTTCTCACTCGTAATCAAAATTTTCTTGCCCTCTGACACATAATTAGAAATCAAATTCGCAATCGTGTGCGACTTACCTGTTCCTGGAGGGCCCTGCACTAACACGATGTTGCTATCCTCCGTTTGCTTTACCACCATATACTGCTCGTCGTTTGATGGCAGTGGAAACAATACTCGCTTGCCCTTCTCCTCCTTGGAAGACAAAAGCTCTTTGATTTTCTCGTCGTCCCTCTCCAAAATCAAATATGGAAGCGTATTTTCCGGCGCAAACTCCTTGTTATTAATCTTGGTAACAATGGTCGTCAAATCCTCCATCCAAACAGTTGGCTGCTTTTTCCTTACAATAATGGCATCTTTCTCGAAAATATATACTTTCTCTTCCTCTAATTCCGTCTCCTCTTTGGCATACTCAAACTTAAATGTAACATCGTTCAAATACGCATTGTAAAGCCCCTCAAAATCAATCTTATCGCCTAATAAATACTTCTCTTCGTATTCGGCTTTCAGCTGCAATAAACTTTCTCTATCCTTGATTTTAAAATCAATCGTCGGCAAGAAATTATACTCGACATTCGCCTTCAAATCCTTATCTAGCCTCAAATAAATCGTGTTGCTAATCTGCTTAATATCAATCTTAAGCGGCGCCTCAAAAACGTGTCTCCTGATCGTGGCACCGTTTTTTGCCTTGTACTCCAAAAGGCCTTTGCCAAGAATCACCTCAATTTTCTCCTCAAACTCTTCCTTGCGGTTGTTAATCTCAAAGAAAAATTCGTACAACTCGTTATACTTCTGAATCAAGTCATTAGCCGCTTTCGCCTCTTTGTATTCCGCCTTAAACTTCTCCACTTTCTCTTTCAAATCGCCAGGAATTTCCTTGCTTGGCGCAAACTCGGCGCCCTCGTCTGTTATCGTCACATACTCTTTTATCGCAGACGGAACCTTAGGAAGCGCGTTATCTTTCGTAATATATTTCAAAACAAAATACTCGTCGTCCGCATCAAGGCCCTCCGAAAAGCCGTGCACATCGGCAATCTTCGCATACTTCTCCTCAAACTCCGCCAAATCAATCGCCTTATCAAACTTTTTATAATCCGAAACCACTTTCGTTCTAAGCTGATAAATCTCTTTCAAATACTCAAACAAATTCTTGATATCATTCTCCATAAATCCACCCTCAAAGCTTATATTTTTCCATCCATATCCTATCAATTATGATACAGAAAAACGACAAAAATGTCAATTGCTATCCAAGGGGGACGGAGGAAAATGGATAAGGCCTTATCCATTTTCCTCCGTCCCCTTTGGATATCCCCTTTGGATAGCCCCCGAATGTTTCAAGAATTTTCAAAAAACACTTGATTTTTGTCAAAAACCGTGCTAAAATATTTCATTGTAACGGGGTGTGGCTCAGTTGGTAGAGCGCGTGGTTTGGGACCATGAGGTCGCACGTTCGAACCGTGTCACCCCGACCACATCGTCGCAAGCCATATGACTTGCGACTTTTTTCAATTTCAACAAGGCTGTGCTTTTCATTATTCACTCTTAATTTTAGTTGAGAGAAAGGAGTTTATATATGGCCATCTCACATAGATTAAATTCCTTATTATCCTGCTATATCTTGTTAAGCATTCTTGCTCTATTTAGAAGTTCAGTAACATAAGGACCTTTTATGGCTTTATATTCCCTTCTGTCAGAAATTCCCTTATCAATAATGTCCTTCTTCAAATTCGAATAATTTATCGCTTCATTTTCATTATTAAGCAAATAATTTCGAAGAATAATAAAGTCAGAATATCTTTCTGTATCCATCATTACCAAATGAATGTGAATATCGCCAGAACCGAGTTTCACCCGCTATCGAAGAAAAGAATTGATATATTTCATCCTTACTTTTTTGACTTGGAACATACCCATCCTTTACCAATATATCCATAATCTGCTCAAATTGTTCTTTATCCTTTGCACCAACTAAAACATCAATAATATTTTTACCATACATAATACTTGGAATTGCTGTAGAACCAACATGATTAATTGGAATACTTTCATCTAATTTATTTCTTAATGCTTTCTCTACTTTTTCATATATTTTTTTGTTTTCATTATAATCTTGCTTTACCAATGATACCATATAAAATTCTCCTCATACTTCAGGTTTCATATTCATTATCCTTAATAAATATTTCAGCATTATCTTCCAAATCTTTTCTCGTATATTTTGTTTTAAGTTCTATATTATCCAAAAGAACAAAACGAGGGAACAACAAACGAATGCTCAACAAATATTCTCTACATTCTTTTAGATGTAAATTATTTTCATAGTATGTTTATTAGTATTTTTAAAATAGTTACTATTATTTAATCCAGTTATGTCTAATTTTCCAATTTCATTACTTACACATTCAAATAGTTTGGTTAGTGGTTCTTCTAAGCCCAAAATATCGTGTACTTCTATTCCTTTAACATCACTCATTTTATTGCTCTTTCCATAATCAAATTTTCATATAACATTTCTCTTTGATAAACTTCCTAATGCTTTCTTCATCTTTACCCTCATAATAAGGTATGAGCAAATTCTTAAATTCTTCTGTTAGTTCTGCTGGTATTACTATAATTCCTTTCCCTTTTGAAATTAAATAGTGATTAGCAAATATGACTGATGTTCTTTTATTGCCATCAATAAAAACTTGTTTCTTCATTGTGTATAATAGCAATTCTATTGCAATATCAACATCTCCAACTTCTCTATTCATTATTTCTTCTAAGTTTTCTTTTATTACGCTTTCTATTGGTAACTCTGGTTGCCATTTGGTTCCGCCAATAGTAATTGGTACATTTCTTACTTTTCCAGCTGTGTAATAAAAACCTTCTTCAACTAGCTTATTTATCTCGCATAGCAATGCAAAATTCGTTTTGCTTAATATAACATTTTTGTTTAGTATAAATTTCCAAGCATGTTTCAAATTTACTATCTTAAGAATATCTTCTGGAGTCATATTATTTACTTTGCCACCTTCGATAATATTCTCCGTATCTGCAAATGTGGTAGCAACACCCTCCAAAATAGCTTGCTTATAAATTGTATCTACCAAATGCCTTTTAGCAAAGTCTATGTTTAATGCCACTTCATAGCTTAATTCTTCTTCAACATAGTTGTATTGTTTTAATTTCTTTGCAATATCCCTAATTTGCTTCTTTAACTCTTTAGCCTTTATGTTATTGTTTAGTATCAAATTATAAAGATCATTCGAATATTCACCCACATATTTAGATAATACAACGCCATCTTCTCTGTAATGAACATAAATATACCTCTTAGAATTCTTTTCTCTAACTTCTACAGAACCATATGCCAAAGCTCCTAATTCATGTTCTAGCACCTGTTTTTTTTGTAAAAGAGTCATAATTTCAATTTTATCTTCCATTTTTTACCTCCTCTCGAATGTTTTACCACCCAAAATGATATATTTTACCTCACATTATATGTGAAACGTTTTTAAAAAATCTGCCTTGTCTTTGTTTCACATCTATATTATAACACATTTTTTAGAAATGTGAAACATTTTGGAATGTTTGTTTGAAATTTTGTTTCACATTTATGCAAAGCAGCTTTTTCTAAAAAAGTCAGTATTTTCAAGTACTTACAAATATCATTGTGCAATTTTTCCAGTTTTTGTTGTGCATTTGCTCATTAGTTTTCTGACTTTTCCAAGACAAAAAAGGACTTTCGTTTGAAAGTCCTTTTTGTTATGCTATATTTCCGACAAAGAATATACACGATAGCCAATTTCTTCTAGCCACTGAATGGTTTCTTCGTCCAAACCTTTGCTGTTAATGATACAGTAGTCGCTGTAGCTTTTGTTCATTTTCCGCCTGATTTGCCGCAAAATGTTGTGCCTTTGCCGTTCCACGAGTCTTGTGTGAGCCTGTTCTCCCGTATTCATGGTGTGAACCTCCTAAAAAATTTTTTTGCGTTGTTGTTTTACATAATACCACGCTCGCCGCCGTTTGTCAATATTTTCCTCCTACAATTCTTATTGCATTTTTCCTCCGCTTTTGGTACGATATATTATGAGATTAGCAATAAGAGGGAGATTGATTATGATAAATATTCAAGAGATTTTTATGAAGGCAATTGAACTTAGAGCGTCGGATATTCACTTGATTGAAGGCATTCCGCCTATTTTTAGGATTAACAGAAAGCTTTCTAGCATGCCGTATGCGCTGAACGTGACGAAGGAAGATCTTTACGATGTTTTTCATTACTTTACGCAGGGAAACAAGCCTGTAGAAGAGACTTATGAGCAAGAAAGAAGGCTTGATTTCAACTATGAAATTGGTGGTGCTCGTTTGCGTGTTAATATTTCGTCTTCGAATGGCGCGCCAGTACTAACCGCCAGGATTATCGAGAAGGAATTGCCGAAGTTTCGAGACCTTGGTTTGCCCGATATCGTGATGCGTAGCGCCCTTTTGCCGCAGGGGTTAATCTTGGTAACAGGAAAGTCGAATTCTGGTAAAAGTACCACGCTGAATGCACTTGTGAATGAAATTAATAAAATGGAAAATAAAAAAATTCTAATGTTGGAAAACCCTATCGAATACGTGCACGTGCCGAATAAATCTCTGATTGTGCAAAAAGAAGTCGGCCCTGGCAAGGATTGCAATTCCTTTAGCGACGGCGCCGTGAATGCCCTAAGAGAGGACTGCGATATTCTTGTTATCGGAGAAATTCGTGATAGAGAAACGATGGATGCGGCCTTGGAAATGGCGGAGTCTGGCCACTTGGTTATTGGAACTTTGCACACGAGATCTTGTGCCGAAACGATTGATAGAATTTTTAATTTCTACGAGTTGTCGGACCAATTGGCTGTCAAATATATGCTTTCGTCGCTTCTTCGTGTCGTTGTTTCACAACGATTAATTAACAGCGTAAAGGGCAATTTGCTGATGGTTCCCGAGATTATGATTGTGGACGATGTGATTGCCGCTTTGATTCGAAAAGAAAAATTTACGCGCTCGGAAATCGAGGATGCAATCCAAACCAAATTTGATAAAGGAAATATTAGTTTTGTCAATTCGCTTGCAAATGCGGTTAATAACGGACAAATTTCGCTTGACCAAGCCAAAAAACAGCTTGACGACAGAGGCTGTGAAGCACTCGATAGAGTGTTAAATCAGACCAAAGAACGAAAAGCGGGCACGCTTTTTACGTGGAAATAAACTGAGCTATCTAAGGTGACTATTTAAGGGGGCTATCCAAAGGGGACGGAGGAAAATGGATAAAAAATTATCCATTTTCCTCCGTCCCCCTTGGATAGCCCCTCCTTGGAATCCCCTTTGGATATTATTCGTCGTCCTCAAAACTCCTGAGGATGTCGAAGAGTAAGCTATTATAGCTGCTGTCTCTGACTTCGCTTTCGTCTAGAAGCAAGCACCTTCTGCGCGTTTCCCATAATTCTTCGGGGCGCAAAGTAAGGCGTATCACGCCATCGAAGTAGAGCGTGATGCTCGCGGTTCTGAAAAGGTTCCTCAAAATCCAGTCAAAGGCATCCGTGTAATCTTCGACACCAGGCCTACCACAGTCCGTGCCTCGAATGACGGAAAGAAGATACTCCATCAAATGCGCTTTGTTGACCCCTTTAATCGTACCCGCATAGGCAATCGCTACACTCTGCTCCCGAAGCGCACTGCCAAACTCTAGCCTCCGTGACTGCTCCACTTTTTTCCGTCTCATTTTTCTTCTCCTTTACAATCGTTTAGAAGTTTTTTGAAAATCAATTTTGCTGTCTCAATATACCATAATTATCCCTTTTTGTCAAGTTGCGATTTCCGTCAAACGCCACTATCCGTAAGCTTACTCGTCCTTTTTAACATGTACATCTAACTGATTAAATGGTATCTCTATGTTCTCTTTTTCAAAAATTCTCTTAATTCTTTCTAACATTGGCAAGTACGCTTTCCAATAGTCTCCGTTTTTTACCCACACACGAATGGTATAATTGATGCTGCTATCCCCAAAAGAGGTTATGCCACAAAAAATGTCCTGGTCTTTTAATACTTCCGGTGTTTCGTTTATCACCTGCATTAGTGTGTCTTTCACTCTATCAACACTTTCCGAATAGGATGTTCCGATTGTGATATCCACTCTTCTTCTTGGCTCGCGAGAATAATTCGTTACATTCTCAGCTATGATGCTTGAGTTTGGCACGTAGATATCTTTTCCGTCGGGAGTTCTCAATCTACAATTGAACAGTCCAATTCTTACTACCGTTCCACTGATGCCAGCAACTTCCACGTAATCGTCTACTCCAAATTGCTTCGTAAAAAGAAGGCTGAGCCCCGCCATCACGTTGGCAAGGGTGTTTTGAATGGATAGTGATACAGCAACGCCGACAATGCTAAACGTTGCAACCAGCGTCGTTACATCAATTCCAAGATAGCTGCAGGCTATCATGACAACGATAAAATACAAAAATATTTTGACTGTCGAAGCCGCAAAAGCGTGTACACTCTTTGGCATTTTTGATTTTTTGATTAGTTTGGTAACAATATTCATGATGTATTTGATGGCAATGATAGCAATGATTACGCCAATTACTAATGGCAAATACTTCGCAAGGAAGGCCTGCCAAGCGTTTAATTCCGTTGTATCAAATATTGATTTTAATAATTTTTCCATTTTGATTCCTCCTATTTTTCGTCTGTTTTTTCGATAATTGCTAGGCCCAGTCCAAAGTACTCGCCCTCTGCCCTTTTGGAGTGAATTTTGCCGCTGGCGCAAACACTGCAAATGCCGGAGTCAACAATATTTTCAGGAAGTACTCCCGCCTCTTCCAGTAACATTTGATTAATCAGCACCGTATCAATCAAATACTTCTGCTTTCCCTCTTTTACTTCGCCTTTTTCTATGATTTCGCCAAGCCTATTCGTATAGTGAAACGTCTCTTCGCACATTTCTTTGACATCTTCGTCGACCTCAAAGTGACATTTTCGAATCGATGGACAAAGGAAACACAAAATATCTTCCGGATTTGATCCATATGTCTCTTGCATTTTATGAATAGCATTTAACGCAATTTTCCCAAAAGTCCCTCGCCAGCCGGCGTGGATGTTGCCAATCACTTTTTTCACGGGATCATAAAGCAAAATTAAGTTACAGTCCGCATTCGTAGAAATCATGGCAATGCCGGTTTTGTCGGTAATCAGGCCATCGGTATCTTTAAAACGTTTTCCACTTAATTCTGGATTTTCTTCAGAGTTATCCACGAAATCCACTACTTTTACGTTACTAGTGTGGTTATAATCCGGCCTAATGACGCTACTTTTCGCAATTCCTAATTCGTCACAAACCACCTCTAAATTCTTTTTGACTGTCTCTAAATGCCTGAAATTCGTTCCTAGCCTAAAGTTCATGTCGTGTGATTTTAAAATATAGGCGTGCTTTACTTCTGGAAAAGCCAGCAGCCTTTTAAATTGCAAGTATTCTATGTGATCCTTGGTGGTAAGCACCAGCTCATGATTTATCTCCATTTTCATTCCTCCTATTGGAATATACACAATATATCATATTGTTATGCTAATTTCAATCCTATTGGGCGTCCGGAAATGCCGAAAAAAGGTCGGCCCTAGTTAGGGTCGACCTTTTTTTACTTGATGTTGTTCTTGTATACATATCCGACGTTGCCATCAGCATCGTATACAACCTCAGCCCAGTTGCCGTCAGTACTAAGCAGTCTGACGTTGGTGCCGAGGGCCAGTTTCTTGACCACCTTTGCCTTAGCGTCCGCCGATTCGCGAACGTAGACTTCTGTGGTGCCTTCGTTACGGCTGGTGAGCTGTCTCAGTTCGCCGACATCCGGCAAATTCACTTCGAGGAACTCGAAGTCGTCTGCCCAAACGTAGGCATAGCGCTCGTACTCGAGCACGACCTGGTACCAATACTTCCAGGTCTTGCTCACGTAGACGACCTCTCCTTCAAGGACAGTTCCCAATTGCTTGGAACCCTTGTCCCGGCTTTCATAAACTTTAGCATCTTTGACTGCCTCGTAAATGAACTTGCCATCATTGGCCGTCGGCGGGATAAATTCCTTCTTGGGCTTTTGCGCCCCTACGTATTCCTCATACGTGGCCGGCTGGAGATACTCCTTGTATGCATAGCCGGTTTTACCGTCTCCGTACTGGATTTTATACCAATACTTCGACTCCCCCGTAACGGTAACAACAGTGCCATTCTTCAAGATGTCCTGAACAGCGCCTCCGCTCTCAGAAGTCCGGACATTCAAGCCAGACGGGGCATCAACCACCGTATAAGTGGCCCCATCCGCAGCAAACGCCATCGAAGAGAGTAACAGAACCGCACCCAGGATTACAGCAAACATCCGCTTCATAAAAATTTCCTCCTTAATTGTGGTAGGTTTTTATTGCATTTTTCAACGCAAATCTATTGTACCAGATTTCACAAATTATGTCAAGTATTTCTTGAAAAGCAACGCATTTTGCGCACTTTTCCGCCACCCCGAAAATGCATCATTCTTCCAACATTTCCCATCTTGCGCATTTTCGGCGACGCCGAAAACGCGCATCTCTCTTCCAGTTTCTCCCAGGATGCGCGTTTTGGGCGTCGCCCAAAACGCGCATCGTTGCATCTGCATCATTGCATTTTTCGTCTGCCGTTTCCTGGGAATTCCATTCCTTCCGGTCTTTCTCCGTTTTCTGGGAACGTCATTCCCTCCGGCATTTCCGGTCTTTCGCCATCGCTTGGGAATTCCATTCCGTCTGGTAGTTCCGGCCTTTCGCCATTGTTCGTTCCGTCTTCGATGTTAAATCCGCCGAAGCCGCCCTGGCCGCCGTATCCTCCAAAGCCACCTTGACCTCCGCCAAATCCGCCCATTCCCGAGCTTTGGTTTGTTGCTGTTACGTTGGTTACCAAAGTGTCATTGCAATAAATTTGATACTCATTTCCATTCGTAATCTCCGGTGTAGAAACAACAACATTAGAAAATGTTTTTGCTGCTGTGAATTCAACGATCGTATTGCCCTCTGCATCTTTAATCGTTACTTTCGTATTCGCACTTTGGTTTGATATATTCGTAAAGATAAGTCCCTGGTTTTCTACAGTAGAAGGGCCTTCTGCCATTCCCGAGGCGCCCACCGCAATTAGTGTTCCGCCTGTTTGTACAAATGTGCCATCATAATCTATTGCGCCGTTAGCAGAATTGGTTGGGCCATTCACTAGCACATATCCACCATTCATTTCGATAGAAGCATTGCTGTCTAGCCCGTCTCCCGCAGCATTAACTGTGATTGTTCCTCCATTAATGATTAGCTTGTATCCGCTCTCTGCTACCTCCGTCCCTGGCATTCTAAACATTCCGGAATTGTTTTCTCCGCCATTCACATTAATGCCGTCGTCGTCTGCATTCACGATAATTTCTCCACCATTAATCGTAATGTTTTTGCCCTCGATACCTTCGTGAGATTTTACAATATTGATGTTGCCACTTTCAATCGTAACTAAACTCTCTGCGTGAATTCCGTCGTCACCAACTTCTAACGTAATGTCGGAATTTTCAATCGTAATCCATCCATAAAGACTTTCGTCGTCCTCGTTCGTAGACCTGATTCCATCTTCACCGGCAACCACATTGATAGTTGCATTCTTAATAGTATGATTGTCTTTTCCATTGATGCCGTGGTCTTTTGCGACAACATTAATCGTTGCATCTTCAATAATTAAAGTATCTTTACTTGTGATACCATTGTGGTAATTTGCATTGACATTTAGCGTGCCGCTTCCACAAATGATTAAGTCTGATTTACTGTACAGACATGCATTTGGGTCTTCGTCTGCCTCTGAAGAATATTCGTCTGCAAACGTATATGTTTTTCCGTCAGTTAGGGTACTAACTGTTCCATTCTCCAAATAAATCATTGTGCTCTCTGATTTGTAAACATAGATTGGCGAGCCATAGGAGCATGTGATGCTGCAATTATCTAAAATGAGTTTTATATCTTTTCCTTTTGCATTAACAATAATTCTGCCGTCTGTTAGTGAGCCAGTAATTCTGTATGCGCCCGCTGCCTCAATGATAATGACATCGCCGTCTATTTTTACATTGCCACTTGTAGAAGTCGTTGCGCCATCCGCAAGCGTGATAAGCGCCTCTGTACTATAATTGTATAGGCTATCGTTTATTTCATTGCTCATTGCGTTTAAATTACTTTCTTTCGTGCTGTTTGTGTTGAGCAACTTCGGGACCGCCACAATAAGCACTAACAAAATAATAAGTGCAATCAGTATTCGTGACATTTCTTTCACTTAAACCCCTCCTTTACAATGCTTGGTCGTCCAAATTCTTCGACATAATAATATTCAAGTTGCCATTTCTTACGCGCAGGTCGTCTAAGAATTTCTTCTCGTCCGCGTCTTTCTTCATTTCCACCACATAACTTAATTCATACATACTTCCCATATTCGTCGTCTTCACTTTTTGAAGCTCGTTCTTCACTGTGTATTCGCTGAAGATTTCGTCAAACACATTGGTGTAGTTTAAATTTTCTGGAATGACAATTTTTAAGTTTCTCTCATTTTCTTTTGAACCAACTGGTATCTTGTTATAAATTAGCATAATCAAAGAAACTACAAGTGTTACCGTTGCTGCAAAAGCGATGTGGCCCATTCCTACAGCAAGGCCAATCACCATTGCAAAGAACACACTGATAATTTCTTTGGAATTTCCCTCGATGCTTCTAAATCTAATTAGTCCAAAAATACCCATAATCGAAACTGCCGTGCCTAAGTTACCATTTACCATCATAATCGCAAGCTCCACTAGCGCCGGCAAAACGGCAATCGAAATTACAAAATTCTTCGTGTACTTCGATGTCTTCATATGAACAATGGCGATAATCGCTCCCATAATTAATGCTGATACAATGCAGATGGCTGCATTCCCAAAAGTTAATCCTGTTGTTGTAGTTGTTGTAAAAATACTTTCAAACATTTTAATTCCCTCCTATTTTTTATGCGGGCAGCGTGCTACGCTGCCCCTACATTTTTATACATTTAATATTTTTTCAAAATTATCCGCATACACCTTACCGTATTTTGAAAAAGATGCTGGATACGCTTTGACTTCTTCTAGTGCACTGATAAACCAAAACGGTAAGCCGCCACTGCATTTTACTTCCATAATGTAAGTGTTGTCGTCACAATACGTTTCACCGTAAACGCCTTTTTCCAATTCCAAATCATAATCTCTAGCAACGATATTCGTATCAAATGTAATTCTAAAATTCTTGTCTTGGCTGTCATAGTAGGCTACTCTATCATAGGCCAAAAATAGCGCCGGATTTAGTTTGTAATAGTCAAAGCAATAATCAATCTCATTTAGGATTTGTTTGTTGCATTCCAAATTCTCCCCATTTTCAATGTGGCCCTCAATATGCCCAAGTGTCTCCGTAATTCTTCTTTTATAAACAATGCCATCATACTTTTTCTTGATTTCCAAGAATGTTGTTGTATCCTTGTTTGGCACATTATAACTTCTAAGTCTTACTTTTTCCTTGTACGCCGGCTTATCAAGCGAATTTCTAATCAAATCGTTATTCTCATTATCAAAGTAAATATTGCAAACGGTGCTCGGACCATACTCGTCGTCTACCAAATGGGAACTTACTAGTTGCATCAACTGTTCCTTTTGCGCTTTTGTTAATATGTACTTTTTTTCCACTCTCTCAAAAATTTCTTGCATCTATTTTCCACCCCCATGTGTTATTATTGATTATTATAACTGCCTTTCGTAACCAAAAAATGTGAAAAATTTGAACGTTTTGTGAATTTTATTATAGGTGTCCAAAGGGGACGGAGGAAAATGGATAAATTTTTATCCATTTTCCTCCGTCCCCTTTGGACACTTTTTATTGTTTGTACCTAACATATCCCATTTCTTCCCAACTATTATAGTCCAGATTCACTCTATATAATAAGTTTGGTTTTGAGCCAGCCCTGTTTTTATCCACAACGCAAGCATAATACTTCGTGTTTAAAAGCTCTGGCATTTCTAAATCGTGGTAATCTTCTCCCTCTTCTTCGTCCGATATTTCATATTTATCATACGTAGAACGATTGACTTCCTTGATTAAGCACAAATTATCTAATACTTCCTTAACCGTCCTATTCGTGGCAATATCATTAATATTCATGCTAAGTGGTGGCGTATCATTTTCCTGCAATTGCAACGTAGAACCAACGAAAATCTTATACTTCTGTGCCATTGTAGAAAGCACGGTTGCCGTTTTCTTTAACTCTTCACCATTACCGATATTTTCAATATCCGTTTTTAGCGTATCGTAAAAAGCATATTCGATGGATTCCTTATATAAATAGTCCATAATTACATTTCTAAGCTCGTCATTCGTGTGGTTAGAAATATACACAAAATAAATCGCATTTTGCATTTGCTCTGATACCCAGTTTGTCGCGATTACCGTTTTGTTAAACTCCTCTGAAACCTCTGCTAGCCTTTGATTAAACTCCTCGTCGGTTTCTTCTTCTCTTTTTAAAATAAACCCGTCGTCGTCTAGCTCCACCTGATCTTTTTTATCTTCGTCTACTCTAAATTTTAATCCCAATATTTCCGCTTCTCTTTTATGCAATTTTTGCCCGTGCAACTTTTGAATTTCAGGGCTGTTAAGAATGGTCGTAATCAAACAAAGCTTCATTTTATCTTCCGTCATTTCGTTGGAAATTAGCAAAATCTTTTTATGTTCTACAAAAGCCAAGTGACAAATAAGGTTTAGTAAAAACCTACTCTTACCTGCGTTAGACGGCATTGAGAAAGACATCGTTTCGCCTTTTCTAATTCCTTTAAACGTTTTTGTCATAAGAGGAAATGGCATTCTAAGTCCCGACTTTAGATTGTTATTTCTCTCTAACATAAAGCTTGTTACATTCTCGTTAATAATACCTTCATTTAAACTACTTAAAAGGCCGATGTTTTCAACCCTGCTTCGAATCTCCGCAATCGTCATATCTTCATAGCGCTCGTAATTTTTGATGCCAATGACCTTTTTCTTAATCGCCTCTGTCGCCGCAATATCGTATGCGCCTTTTAGCATAAATAATTTCTTTAATTTATTGTACACTTCCGCCAAATTGTCGTCCGGTTTGCTTGCCGCATATTTTTGACAAATATCGACAATCTTATCCGTTTCGTCATTTACCTTTGGAAATGCAAACGTCGACTTAATGTACTCTGGCGCGTACATTTCTCCGATTTTAAACACAATTAATTTATAAATATTTAAAAGCCCAGGAGTAGAAAAATAGCATTCCTTGTTTTCGAAATAAAACATTGCAATACCTTTTGGGTTATTAATCAGCATTCCTATGTATTCAATTTCTAGCTTCTCGTCAACCAAACAAGCTGGAAAAGAGCCATTTGCGCCTTCCACTTCTTTCGCCATAAAACTTCCTCCTTTGTACAAAATTCTACATATTCAGTATAACAATAAACCAATGGAATTGCAATGGAAAAATTTTTAGTTGAAAGGGGGGATGTCCAATGGGGATGGAGGAAAATGGATAAGAACTCTTATCCATTTTCCTCCGTCCCCATTGGACATCCCCCCTTGGACACCAAATTATTCAACGACATATACTTTCACGCTTTTTCTTCCCCAATTTAATGCGGCTGAATGCGTATCCATGTATACGTCTATTTTGTTATTTTTGATAGCACTGCCTGTGTCTGCTGCTACCGCATAGCCATAATCAGCGGCCCCATTTAAGCCTTCCACATAAACCTTGCTGCCAAGTGGAATGACTTTCGGGTCTACTGCGATTACTTTCATTCCTGTGCCAGGAACGATTTTTAATCCCGAACTGGTAACACCATAATTAGGACTGCTTGGACTCTTCCCACAGCATTTCGTGCACAAACAGTATGCCGTCGCTTTCATTTCTATCACTTGTTTATACTCTGTTGGCGCTCCAGAACTTGTAGGCGCAACGGTTTCCGCTGCCTCTTCTTCTAAAACTCCAATCGACGGTTTTGCCGTCTCTACTTCTTTTACATCCTGCGTCGTTACCGCTGTTCTGTCTACTCTTGTTCCTCTCGAAGTGTAGCTAACGCTTGTCGGCGTCACATTCTTTTTTACCAATGCCGCATCGGCGATTGCTTGTTCCATTTCTGCTTTTAATTCTTTGTACTGCTCTGTCATTTTTTGTAGTTCTACTTTATTTAAATGCTCTTTTAATACCATTTGCATTTGTGCTTTTTGTTCTTCTTTTTCTGCTTCCTGTTTTGAAATAACAATTCCAATGGTGCAGCTAATCATAATTACAAAGGCAAGTAATAACGATTGCGCTATAAGCCCTTTTCCTCTTTTGTAAAGTGTCATTTCTGTACTTTTTTGCATTTTATCCCTCCATTAATTTAGCGCAGCTCATTTAGTGTACAACAAATATCGAAATTTGTCAAATTTTTTGATTTTTATTACGCTAAAACGTTGTCCCTTCCATAAATTATATGTTTTGTCCCACCGGATATTCACACTTTTTTCAAAATTTTTCCTTGCGTGCCAATTTAATGCCCGCATATTTTATCACTTCGCGCAAAAAATAGGATTAAGTCATTTTTATGATAAATATTTTTTGGAGGTAATCATATGAATAAAAGATTTTTGATATTTGCAATGTTATTTGTTTTGATATTCTCCAGCTTAAGCGTATTCGCTACTGAGGGCGAAAACGGCGGTACAACTGGAGAAACTACTGGGGGAGAAACAACAACTCTTACCGTAGAAGGTGCGACATTCACCTTAGAAAAAAATGCCACATTTACTGGTAATTTGCCTACAATAGAAGGCGAAACCGATTTAACGTACCGTATTGTGACACAACCTGAAAAAGGTACTTTAACGTATACAGATAGCAGTTCTAGAGCTTTCTCTTATACGCCAGACACCGATTATGTCGGAAATGATTCCTTTACTTTTAAAGTAACAAAAGGTGAAGCAGAATCAAACGTTGCTACGATTACTTTAACAATATCGGAAGCTACTACTCCTGCAGAGCCTGAAGAACCTGAGGAGCCTGAGACTCTTGTGGTGAAAGATGCAACATTTACTTTAGAGAAAAATTCTATTTTAACAACCAACTTACCTGGTATTGAAGGCGAAACAGAATTAAAATACGTTATCGTTTCAGAACCTACAAACGGAACTGTAACGCACGCAGACGAAACATCAGCTAGCTTCACTTATACACCAAAACTAGACTATGTAGGAAACGACTCTTTCACTTTTAAAGTAACAAAAGGCGAATTGGAATCAAATGTTGCTACTGTTACTCTAACAATTGAAAAGCCTAAGGAAGACGTTATCCCATTTACCTACATCGATATGCAAAATCACTGGGCTAACTATTCTGCTTCACAACTTGCTTCGAGAGGCTTAATCGTCGGCGAAGAAATTGGCAGCAGATTTTACTTCTATCCTGATAGAGAAATGACTCGTAGCGAATTTATCTTATTCTTACTTGCCATCACAGAAAGCAACGAGGACGCGGAAATCGAGATACCAAAGGTAACTTTTGCAGACAGCGATACAACGCCTGACTGGTTAATTGAAGCCGCAAAACTAGCTTATGCTAAGGGAATTATCAAGGGTTCTGCCGAGGGAAATAGCATTTATCTAAATGCTTATGCACCACTTACTCGTACAGAAGCCGTTGTTATGATTAATAATGTGTTAAAGCCAGCAAACTCTACGAATGACTTAACTTACTCTGATATTAAAAGTATTCCTGAATGGGGATTGCAAGCCGTTAAGAACTTAACAGCATACAAGATTATCCAGGGCTCTGGAAACGAATTTGATCCAAATAGTATCATTACGCGTGGCCAAGCAGCTGAGATGTGTTACAAACTAATTAAGCAACTAGAGAAAGATGCCTTAGACGCTGGTACACCTGTGACCGATGTAAAATAGGGAAATGCCTAGAAAAACGGGCAGCAATACGGGCAGCGAAACGGGCAGCGAAACGGGCAGCGAAACGGGCAGCATAACGGGCAGCATAACGGGCAGCATAACGGGCAGCGTATTACGCTGCCCCTACATTTTATTGGTTCACATTTTATGGGTTCACTTTTTCGATTCCCTTTTGTCTATTAATAAATCTTTCAATGAAATACTTTGCTGTGTCTGCAAATTCCGTTTCCTTGTAGAAAAATTCGCTTCTGTTCATGTGATAGATTAAAAATCCAATTTGCTCTCCCTGATGGCAAATCGGCGCCATTAGCTCTGTTCGCATTGGAATTGGCTCTCCAAACGGTTGCACTAATGAACCTTTGTTTTTAATCGTACTAACAGGCAAATCAAGATTTTTTAATTCCTCACTAATTTTTCTAGCGGAATAATCGATTGTCCCGTCCCTACGAATTTCGATAATGCTTTTCTCCATGTCCGTGATTAATAAATTGGCACGAATCAGCCCTTGCGATAAACACAAAAAGTCAAGTAATTCTTCTGTTATTTCCATTCTTTTCACCCTTTCTAGTGCATTATACCTTAATTATCGTAAAAAGTCAATTATCCGAGGTTAATAGCTCGCTCCTATTCCTTGTTATAATTTTTCTAGCAGACAAAATCTGTTGAATAAGAGGTGTTTAAGTATGAAGGTTAATGACGCTGTTATTCAAAGAATATTGCATTATTGCAATGAAAGAAATATTTCGATTAATAAATTAGCCAATCAATCTATGCTAACGCAATCAACTTTGAATAATATTGTAAACAAATATACGAAAGATGTCAAACTACTTACAATTATTAGAATTTGCGCTGGATTAGAAATTTCTATCGTGGATTTCTTTGACGACGACTCTTTCAAGGATATTGATCTTGAATTATAATCGACTATCAAAGGCCTGTATTTTACTATACAGGCCTTGCTATATGTCCATTCGTATATTGATTTCCCGAAAGTTTTTCTCCCATTTTATGAATCGAAATGATGTTATTAATTTTAGAAGGCTCCTCGCCTTGCACATCAATTCGGATGCTATCAACCTTCAAATCCCTTGAGGCAACGGAAGTGATCTTGCTATTGTATATTTCGCACTGGCAATCCACATTATCAGGAGATAACGGGAACTCCGCTTCCACCCTATCTTTTAGCACATATCTCTTTCCATTCAAGCATGGCATTGAACATTTCTGCGAAGCGGAAAAGCCGCCCGCAACGCTACCTACCGGGCAATACTCGGAAGTCATAACACGCTGCCTACCATATACTTTGTACTCGCATGGCAAGCAAGACTTGATTCCATTGATTTGTTCTCTCGTTAATTCTGGCGATAATGTTATCTCGTCAAAGCCCAATCTTTCAAGCATTTGCGCCGTATAAGAATTGAAAATATTGAGTGTTTCATTTGCAATCTTTTTCGTTTTAATGTCTTTCAAATAAGCAAGTTGGCCAAGATTAGATATGACAAAACCGTCTACCATCTTCGCTAAATTGACGATATTTTTTCGAATTAATCTGTCATAATTGGCCTTTGTCACAATTGGAAATACAATGTATTTCTCGCACTGAAACTCTTCTATGAGCGAGGTATTTTTTAGTGCATCTTTGAATGAAAAATAAACTCTATCTACTTCATTTAATTTGATTTGTAAATGCTCTCTTCTTAAATTCAAAATATATAGTGAAACTTTCTTTGCTCCAATCTCCCTATTTTGAGGAACTTCAAGCCTTTGTCTTGCAATGGTTCTTGGGATTTTGGCAAGCAGCGTTTCTTCCCATTTGGCAAAAGCTTCTCTTCTGATTTCATTGATTTCGCCAATCGTTAAAAATAAATTGTTGTCCATCTCGGCGGTAAGTTCTTTGATTCTAAATGGGGTATTGCCTGTTTTTCCTAATTGTGTGCAAAGCGTTTCCCTTGTCAAAGGCTGCTTTTGCGCCACTTGTGGAATGATTTCTGACACATATTCCATGTCTTCTATCTTCATTTTTACCGGTCTGTTTTCTTTGACTTCTACATGAACTTTTACATCTGCTTTCTTCACAAAACCTCTAGAAAAACTCTCACGCGCCGATTGATTTAATCGCTTGTCAGAAGTTTTATAAACCTTGTCGCCTATGTTGATTTTGCCCGAAATTCTGCCCACTTTATTGCCACTGATTTCGCTGATAATCGTAGAAGGACTTTCATTTTTTCCGTTCCAAACTTCTATCCCATCACCAATATGTAGATTCGAAACATGATCTAATGTAATAAACTTTCTGCCGTCATAGTTCGTTACCTTACCAACATATACTCCCCAGTTCTTAGGTTTCTCGTAGCACATCATATCGGCGCCTTGCTTCTCTTCTAAATAGGCTGTGGTAAAACCACCACGATTAAAGATTTGCTTCAAATCTTCCTTGTCTTCACTAAGTGCATATCCGTTATCCAAATACTTTCGATAGTTGGAAACAACGGTTGCCACATATTCTGGCGACTTCATGCGTCCTTCTATTTTTAAGGAAGTAACGTTTGGAAAATTCTTTAACAAGTCAATCGAAGACAAATCCTTCGGGCTTAGCAAATAGCCATCTCCCACTTCTTTGCCGTCTTCTAATAAATGGTATGGCATTCTGCATGGCTGCGCACACTTCCCGCGATTGCCACTCCTGTCTCCAATCATACTGCTCATAAGGCACTCGCCCGAATAGCAAACGCAAAGAGCCCCATGCACAAACACTTCTATTTCCAATTTTGTATTTTCACAAATGTATTTGATTTCTTCCATTGACAATTCTCTTGCTAGCACAACCCTTGTGAATCCTAGCTTTTCCAGCTCGTTTACACCCTCTAAATCATAAACCGTCATTTGCGTACTTGCGTGAAGTGCTAAATTAGGAATATGTTTATGAAGCACACTGGCAAGCCCTAAATCTTGCACAATCACAGCATCTACGCCAATCTCGTAAATGCTATACGCAAAATCTAGCGCCTCTTTCATTTCTTGGTCATTTAAAAGCGTATTCAAAGTAATATATATTTTTACATTTCTAAGGTGCGCGTACTGCACAATTTTGCTAAGCTCTTCTAAATCAAAATTAGAAGCATTCGCCCTCGCATTAAAGAGCTTGCCTCCCATGTACACCGCATCAGCCCCATTTTCCACAGCAGCCAAAAAGGCCTCATAGCTGCCTGCTGGGGCTAGAAGTTCAAATCGATTATCCATAAATTTTTCCTTTCTATTGTTGATACGCATTTTTTCTGTGTCCTACTTCTAAAATAAGTACACTGATTGTTTCGTCTTCTATTTCGCAAATGACTCTATAATCTCCAATTCTATATCTCCATTGGCCTGCCCTGTTGGCTGATAGGCCTTTGCCATGTGCTCGAGGGTCACTGCAACCATCAACATTCTTCTCTAACCATCCCATGATAAGAGAAGCTGTATATTTGTCTAATTTTTTTAGTTGTTTTTTTGCTCTCTCTGTAAATACAACTCTATATCTCATTACAATCCCAACTCCTTTTTCATTTCGTCCATTGAATAAGTTGTTGGATTCTTTTCATATTCCTCTTTTGCTTTTTTATAACTTTTTAAATCATATTCGTCCTCAATTTTTTCCATAATTGCATTGCGAAGCAATTCTGATAATGTTATTTTGTTCATTTTTGCATATGCTTTAATTAGTTTCGTATCCTCGTCATTTAATCTAACCGAAATCGTCATAATCTCAACTCCTTCCCTAACTTTATTGTACTACGATGTATTACAATAGTCAATATTATTATATTATTCTTCACGAAGTTTGGTGTATTTATTCTATGAACTCCCCTGTTTCCGCCAAAAGAAAAGAGTACACGTTGTGTACTCTTTTCTTTTGGCGGAAACAGAGGGATTCGCCGTCCGCTTCGCGTCCTAGACCTCCTTCGCAAGCTCAGTCAGTCAACTCACTAAAAACGTGCCACTGGCACGTTTTCTTTACGTTCGTTGCCCTCTCGGGTTCGAATCCTCATATTCCTTCTCCCAATAAAAAATAGCACACCAAAGTGTGCTATTTTTTATTGGCGGAAACAGAGGGATTCGAACCCTCGCGGCCCTTGCGAACCCTAACAGTTTAGCAAACTGTCCCCTTCAACCTGCTTGGGTATGTCTCCTTATTTTTACGGGTTGCACAAAATGCAACCCGCATATGGCGCAGAGGGTGGGATTCGAACCCACGGTATGCTCGCACATACGCCAATTTTCAAGACTGGTGCCTTAAACCAACTCGACCACCTCTGCATATGACTGTTATCGAACTCGGTAACAGTATATATACTAACATTTTATTCTGCGGTTGTCAATACAAAATTATGGAATTTTATTTCACATTAATATAGTAGCTATCTGCCATGCGCTTTGCTTTTTCAATGGCTGCTTGCTCTTCCTCCGATAGCGTATATTTTGATGTCCCTGCTTCGACAGGTTTTGCATAAGTCGTCGTTGTATTATCTCTCGAATAAACACCATTGATCACCACGCCATTGTTTTCAAAATCAAGCAATGCAAGCGCAAAACACAAGTCACTTCCCGTATCTGAAAACGCGTTATACCTTACGATTCCAACCTTTTGAATGCAGCGCATGCTGTTCTTTTCCATGATATTGATTTCATTTTTAATCTCTCTATTTTCTTTCTTTACTTCCTCCACAGAAGAAGCATAATCTCCCAGCAAAGCCTCTATATTAGCGCCTTTCGAGAATTTTGAAATAAATCGATTGTACTTTTTTACCATCTTATTTGTCTTCACGAAATTGATAATCGTAATAATCAAAAGTACACATACCGCTGTCATAAGAACGATTACAACTTGCGGCTCTTTTGCAAATTCTAAAATTTTATCCATGGTATCTTCCCCCATTTATTTCTCTAGTATTTCCAAAATTCTTTCTAGTTCTTCGTCGTTGTAGTAATCAATCACAATCTTGCCCCTGCTCTTCGTTTGTGGCCTAAATGCAACCTTCGTTCCCAAGGCTGTTTTTAGCCTATTTTCCAAATCTTTATAAATAATTTCTAGCTTGCTTTTCTTCTTATTTACTGGCTTTTTCTTTGTTTCTACTTTCTCTTCTTTGGCTCTACTCTCCGCGTCACGTACGCTTAAATCCAAATTAATAATATCCATGGCAAGTTTATATTGTTTTTGTGGACTTTCAATCGACGCAAGCGTTCTCGCATGCCCTTCAGAAAGCTTTCCTTCCTGTACTAAATCCTGTACTCTCTCGTCTAGATTTAAAATTCTAAGCGTGTTCGCAATGCTACTTCTGCTCTTTCCAAGCGTTTTTGCCAATTGCTCTTGCGTTAAGTGATGCTCGTCCATTAATTCTTTAATCGCCTTTGCCGTGTCTAATGCATTCAAATCTTGTCTTTGAATGTTTTCGATTAAAGAAACTTCTCTCGTCTTCTTCTCGTCGTACTCCCTCACAATAACAGGAATCGTCTTAAGACCAGCCTTTTTCGAAGCCCTCCATCTTCTTTCTCCTGCAATAATTTGGTAATAGTTTTCTTTCTTTGTTACAATGATTGGTTGCAAAACGCCATGAACTTTGATTGACTCTGAAAGTTCTTCTAACTTCTCGTCGTCAAAAACTTTTCTTGGCTGATTAATGTCTGGCTCGATTTCGTTTAATTTCATTTCAATTACTTTTTCTCCTGTTTCACGTGAAACATCTTTTGAAAGTGTTCCTATATCTACGTTTGATGGAAACAGTGCTTCCAATCCTTTTCCAAGTCCTCCCTTAGCCATTTTAAAGCCTCCTTTATAAATATTTCTCTCGGGCAGCGTGCTACGCTGCCCCTACATTGATTTACCATATTCGTTTCTAACGAAGCGCCACGAATCCTCACACATCTTCTGCAAATCTCTTGTTGCTTCCCATCCAAGCTCTTCTCTCGCCTTGCTTGGGTCGGCATAGCAGCTAGCAATGTCGCCCGGTCTTCTTGCCGCAATTTCATATTTAATCTTAATGCCATTTGCTTTTTCAAAAGCATCCACAATATCTAATACAGAATAACCCTTGCCCGTTCCTAAGTTATAATAATTAATGCCGGCCGTTTCTCTTGCTTTTGAAAGTGCCTTCAAATGGCCTAGTGCCAAGTCTACCACGTGAATATAATCTCTTACACCTGTGCCATCGTGCGTATCGTAATCATTACCAAATACATTTAAATGGTCTAACTTTCCGACTGCTACATAATTAATATATGGCATCAAATTATTCGGAATACCGTTTGGATTCTCACCAATCTCGCCACTTTCATGGGCACCAATTGGATTAAAATATCTTAAAATTTCGATACTCCACTCACTATCTGCTTTTGCAACATCTTCTAAAATTTTCTCTATCATTAATTTCGTCGTTCCATATGGATTTGTCGTGGAAAGAGGAAAATTCTCTCTAATCGGAAGTGATTTTGGACTTCCATAAACCGTCGCAGAAGAACTAAAAACAATCTTCTTGCAATTGTGTTTTCTCATAACATCCAATAAAATTAATGTGCCCGTTACATTATTATGATAGTACTCAATTGGCTTTTGACAAGACTCACCAACGGCCTTAAACCCAGCAAAATGAATCACTTCACTGATTTCATTTTCACTAAAAACTTTTTCCAATCCTTCTCTATCCAAGATATCCGTCTCGTAAAACTTCAAATCTTTTCCCGAAAGCTTCTTAATTTTATCCACCATTTCAATTTTACTATTCGATAAATTGTCGACGATTACAATCTCTTCCCCGGCATTTAAAAGTTCAATCGCCGTGTGACTTCCAATATAACCCGTTCCACCTGTTAACAAAATAGACATTATATCTCTCCTCTTATTTCATATGTTTTTGTAGGGGCTAAGTATCACGCAACCCGCGGATCGCATATTATGCACACCCTACATTTTTTTATTTCGGGCAGCGTAATACGCTGCCCCTACACAGACCGAAATTTAAAAAAGCGTTAGCCTTTTTTGTTGTGCTTAATAACCTCCTTAGCCAGCTCCGTATAAGCAATTGCACCTTTGGAGTTTTTGTCATACAAAGCAATTGGCAAACCAAAGCTTGGTGCCTCGCTAAGCTTGACATTTCTAGGAATGACTGTCCTATAAACTTTGTCTTTAAAATACTTCCTTACTTCTTCAATTACTTGCATCGACAAATTGGTTCTGGCATCAAACATTGTAAGCGCAACGCCTTCCACCTCTAAGTCTTTATTCAAATGCTTTTGCACCAAATCAATCGTACTCATTAGCTGCCCTAATCCTTCCAATGCATAGTATTCGCATTGAATTGGAACTAGAACCGTATCCGAAGCTGTTAATGAGTTAAGTGTTACGAGACCTAAAGATGGCGGACAGTCTATGATAATGTAATCATATTTATCTTTGACATTTTGCAACGCCGCCTTTAACTTATACTCTCTCGATAACTGCGACACCAATTGCACTTCCGCTCCGGCCAAATTAATATTAGAAGCGCAAACCTCCAAATTCTCTACGGCACTTTTTTGAATTACATTTTCTATATCTTCGCCATTAATAATAATGTCATATGTCGATTTTTCTACATCTTTACTTGCCCCCACACCACTCGTTGCATTTCCTTGTGGGTCTGCATCCACTAGCAAAACTTTTTTCTTTGCGAGTGCCAAGCAAGCGCTCAAATTCACTGCGGTTGTAGTCTTTCCAACTCCACCTTTTTGATTCGCAATTGAAATTATTTTTCCCATTTTTCCATGACCTCCCCTATCTTTTGTGCAAATGTTTCACGTGAAACACGTCGCATCAAACTGCGTAGTTGTTCCTCTTTCGACTTTTCATTTTTCAAAAATATTATATCGATTTAATTTATTTTTGTATATAGTTTTGAGAAAAATTTTTAAAATAACTTTCAGTGCTAACGCCACAAAGCGGTAATGGGAAGGGCCTTGAAAACATTTCGGAGATTTCCAATGTCTTGGGAATTGCTGATTACAAAAAATTAAAAGATATGTTGGAGCGAAGCTGAAGGAATCCAACATATCTTTTTAGTTTTTGTTGAAGCAATTCACTAGAGATTGTGAAATCGGAGAAGTGTTTTCAAGCCCCTTCCCATTACCTCTTTGTGGCACTTGAGTTGAAATCTATTTGATAGGATTTTTGGCAGGTGTTCCCGCTTTTCTCGGGTATTCTTTTGGAGTGTTTTTTATTTTGCGAATGATAATAATATTACGTTCTATGTTGCTATCCCCATCACGAGCAGCGTCAATGACAGGCAATGATAATTTCTCAATGGTTTCTATTTTGCCGCCCAATACCTCAATCGCCTTTTTTCCTTCCTCTACCTCGTCAATATTATTGCCCTTCATACAAATAAATTTCCCGCCAACTTTTACAAAAGACAAGCACAGTTCCGCCAGTGTTGCCATGTTTGCAACGGCTCTCGCAGTAGCAATATCATATGCTTCTCGATGTATTGTTTCACGTGAAACATCTTCCGCTCTTCCGTGAACACAAGTAATTTTTTCAAGCGAATTCTTCTCAATAATATTCTGTAAGAAAAGTAATCATTTATTCAAAGAATCCAGCAATGTCACGTCTGTATCAGGCTTTGCAATCTTCACAGGAATACCAGGAAACCCAGCGCCAGTACCCACATCAATCATTTTGTCGCCATCGCCAACGTATTTTAATATCGTCAAAGAATCAATAAAATGCTTCACAATAATTTCTCTATCTTCCGTGATAGCCGTCAAATTAATTTTTTCATTCCATTCTTTTAATTCGTTTTGATAAAGCAAAAATTGGTCAAGCTGTTTTTCCGATAATGTAATATTCAATTTTTGTGCTAATTCTTCCAAAAGAGTTTTCATAATTTCTCCTTTCGGTTGCTAAAATCATTATTTGCAACCACAATGCCCTAAATTTTAATTTTGTACATTAAGCAAACAACTTTATCGTACAAAGATTCAAAAATCTATTCAAATCAATCCTGACGTTTTCTGTCCGTAACGTATCGCTCAGTAGGCTTTTACTACTTTTTCCGCTATCAGGTATGATTTGCGTATTGTTTTTTCGCAGTCCGAGGAAGTTGTACGACGTAGCGGAATCCCGCGAAGCCATGTGAGGCAAGAAAAAATAATATGCAAATCATACCGTAAACCACAGCGAAACGCATAAACATAGCACACCACACATTTTCTAATTATTACAATGTCTGTAAATAAATTAATAAAACGTTAATGTCCGCCGGCGAAATCCCCGATATTCTAGAGGCCTGCCCAATCGACGTAGGCCTAAACTTAGTAAGCTTCTGCCTAGCCTCAATACGAATTCCCTTCACATTCTCATAATCAATATTCTCCGGAATACGCCTATTCTCAAGCTTTTTAAAGCTTTCAATTTGTTCTAACTGAAGCTTAATATACCCCTCATATTTGATCTCAATATTAACTTCTTCTGCCTCTTCTTTTGTCAAAGCAGGCCTTTCAGCATCAATTGGCGCAAGCGTTTTATAATCCAGCTCCGTCCTTTTTACCAAATCAGCAAGCTTCGTTCCCGTCGTCACTTCCGTGGTATGATGCTCTCGAAGTATGGCATTTAATTCCTCAGAAGGCTTTATATTCGTGCGTTTCACACGCTCAATTTCCTTGGCAATATGCTCTTGTTTCTGCAAAAACTTCTGGTATCTTTCTTCCGAAATAAGTCCTATTTCATGTCCCTTTGGCGTTAGTCTTTGGTCGCTATTATCTTGCCTCAAAAGTAGCCTGTACTCCGCTCTGGACGTCATCATTCTATACGGCTCATTCGTGCCTTTTGTTACTAAATCGTCAATCAAAACGCCGATATACGCGTCACTTCTATCTAAGATTAAAGGCTCCTTTCCTTGCACTTTTCGTGCCGCATTAATCCCGGCGATCAGCCCTTGCGCCGCAGCCTCTTCATAGCCAGAAGAGCCATTTACTTGTCCCGCAAAAAATAGCCCCTCAATGTTCTTTAGTTCTAGGCTTAATTTTAGCTGCGTGGAATCAATGCAATCATATTCAATCGCATAAGCAGGCCTTGTAAATTCACAGTGTTCTAATCCCGGAATCGTCCTGTACATCGCTATTTGCACGTCTTCTGGCAAACTACTAGACATTCCCTGAATATACATTTCTTCCGTGTTTTCGCCCAATGGCTCTACAAAAACCTGGTGTCTTTCTTTATCCGCAAATCTTACTACTTTATCCTCGATAGATGGGCAATATCTAGGCCCTGTACCTACAATTTCGCCTCCATATAACGGAGAACGATGCAAATTGGCTCTAATGATTTCGTGTGTCTTTGCGTTCGTGTACGTCAAATAGCAAGGAACTTGCTCTCTCTCTATGCTTTCATTTTCAAAAGAAAACGGCGTGATTTCGCTATCTCCCTCTTGAATTTCCATCTTGCTAAAATCAATACTTCTTCTATTGACTCTGGCAGGCGTACCCGTTTTAAATCGTCTCGTTTCAATGCCCAACTTTTCCAAGCTCTCTGTTAAAAATCTAGCCGGAAATACGCCATCTGGGCCACTTTCATAGTTTGTTTCTCCAATAAAGATTTTGCCTCTCAAATAAGTCCCTGAGCACAAAACCACTGCCTTGGCGTGGTAAATGGCTCCAATACGCGTCTTGACTGCTTCTATATGATTGTCATTTACCATATACTCTACGATTTCTGCCTGTTTTACGTCAAGATTTTCCTGTAACTCTAACGTATGCTTCATTTCCATTTGATATTTTTTTCTATCGGCTTGCGCCCTTAAAGAGTATACTGCTGGGCCTTTTGCCGTATTTAGCATTCTAGATTGAATAAACGTTTTATCAATATTCTTGCCCATTTCGCCGCCAAGCGCGTCTATTTCCCTTACTAGATGCCCCTTGGAAGTTCCTCCGATATTCGGGTTGCACGGCATATTTGCAATACTATCCATATTAATCGTAAAGAGACACGTTTTCGCGCCAAGACGTGCAGCACTAAGCGCTGCTTCACATCCGGCGTGCCCCGCTCCTATAACGATTACATCATAATTTCCTGCTTCATAATCCATTTAAAATTACTCCTTTTTTAAAATGTTTCACGTGAAACACTCCTTACTTTCCAAGGCAGAATTTTTTGAAAATGCCTGTAATCACGTCCTCCGAGACTGTTTCTCCTGTGATTTCTCCCAAAAACTGTACTGCATTTTGCAATTCTATCGAAATCATATCAATTGGAACGCCTGATTTTAAAGCATTTTGCACACTTTTGATTTGCTCTTTTGCCTTGCTAATTAAGTCTTTATGCCTAATATTCGTGACAACAATTTCGTCATTTACATTGATTTCTTTTATTTGAAACATTTCCTCAATTTTCTGCTCTAGCTCGTCAATTCCTGCAAGCGTTTTTGCCGAAATTTCAAGCACGTTTTCGTCATGAATTTTCTCTTTTTCTATTTTACTCTCTTCGTCCGTTTTATTAATCAAAATAAGGTGATTTTTCTCTTTTACTTCCTGTAAAATCTCGTAATCCTGCTCTTCTAGCGGTCTTGTGCCATCTAATAAAACAAGCACTAATTCCGCCTCTTTCAAAGCTTTTTTGCTCTTTTCCACCCCAATGCCTTCTACAATATCTGTCGTCTCCCTGATGCCTGCTGTATCAACTATTTTGAGTGGAACTCCTCTAATCGTTAGATACTCTTCGATGGTATCTCTCGTTGTTCCAGGAATTTCCGTCACAATCGCTCTTTCCTCTTTTAATAGCACATTCATAAGTGACGATTTTCCTACGTTTGGCTTTCCTACAATGACCGTATTCACGCCATTTTTCAGCACTTTCCCGCTTTCGAATGAATTTTCTAATTTCTGTAATTCTACGATATTTTCGTCCAGAATTTTCTCTATTTTTTCTCTGCGAACCTCTTCTACGTCATACTCTGGATAATCAATATTCGCCTCAACATCAACTAATAAATCCACAAGATTTGCCTTTATCCCAGAAATGCGTTTTCCTAAAACACCCTCTAACTGGCTAAGTGACGCATTTTTCTCCTTCAAGCTTTTACTATTAATCACGTCCATCACTGCTTCTGCCTGCGACAAATCCATCTTTCCGTTCAAAAAAGCTCTCTTCGTGAATTCTCCAGGCTCTGCCAAATTCGCACCATTTCTTAAAACTAACTCTAAAATTTGCTTCGTCACTAAATTACCGCCATGACAGTTAATTTCGCAAACGTCTTCTCCTGTATAGGTTTTCGGCGCCTCAAAATATGATACTAATACTTCGTCTATTACTTTTCCGTCTTCGCCTACGATATGACCATATTTAATCGTATGGCTTGGAAAGTCGCTTATATTCTTGGTTTTCAGTATTTTTTTGATAATATTCATGGCATCTTTGCCACTAATTCTAACAATACTAATGCCTCCGGCTCCTGCAGGAGTAGATATTGCAGCGATTGTGTTCATACTTTTCCTCCTCATTTTACTTCGAACTACGTTACATAATTATATCATATTTTGTAAATTTATCAATCTTTTTTGCACGGTATGCTTCATTTTTTCCTAGAAATAAGAAAAAGGCAGCGTATCACGCTGCCCCCACGAGGTTTCATGCATTACAAATCGCCGATTTCGATCAATCTCCTCTGTGCTGCCATCCTTGCGGCAGGATAATTAGAACTTCTTTCGATTTCCTTCAAAATGATTCCATTATCCAATCGCTTGATCGCCGCACAGCGAATCCGTGCAGAATCGTCTGCCCAGGCAAGGCCTTCGAGCGTTTTTTTGATGTCAACATCTGCGCTAAGCTCACCAAAAAAATCCTCAAAAATGCCATCGTCAAGAGCACTTCTGACTAGCCAAACCAAGTGATACCGCCTCAAATGAAGCATCAAGGCCTTCTGTAAGTTTTCCATGCTGAGCGCCTCCTTGCCGCTTTATCCGTCGTGAAACATCTGTAAGAAAAATAATCTTTCCCTACCTCTTCCTAAGTAAAAATATCAACACCATTATCGTATTACAAGAAAACACAAAATTCAACAAATTTGTATAAAAAACTCACTAAAAATAAAAATTCGCAGAATAAGTAGTGTATTGCTAGGCGTTTGAATATTTTATTATTACTAAATAAAATACACTAAAAAGAAAAGTTCGTAGTATAAGTGGTATATTGCAAGGCATTTGATTTGTGAGGACCGGAGTCGTACGCTGTACGTCGAGGACCGATACAAATCAAATAACACAGCAAGATGCCGCTTAGACTACGAACATTCAATTTTAATTTATCGTTATTTCAATGAAATAACAACTTTCCTATACGGCTCCTCGCCCACGCTCATTGTCTTCACCTTTGGATGATTTTGAAGTGCTTCGTGAATGACTTTTCTTTCAAAAGCAACCATGGGCTCTAACGTAAAGCTCTTTCTTCTAGAAACTACAGTACTTGCAACCTTATGTGCCAACTCTTCCAACGTCTTTTCTCTCTTGGCGCGGTATCCCTCTGCGTCTACCACAACTCTAACTCTTCTCTCTGTACCTTTATTAACGATATTAGCAATCATTACTTGCAAAGCTTCTAACGTCTCTCCTCGATATCCGATAATTAAACCAGCTTTATCGCCCGTTATATCAATTTTAAGGGCATTTTCTGTTTCTGACATATTAATATCTAGTTCCACTCCTAACTGGCTAAAATAGTCATTTAAAAACGTTCTAGCAATATTTTTTGCATTCTCTATATCTTCCGTACTTGGCTTTACATATTCTTTACTAACATGTTTTGAAGTGCTTGCTTTTTCCTCTTCCTCTATCTCTGTCAATTTTACCTTTACTTCTCTTGCCTCTAAGATGCTAAAAAGTCTCTTTTTAGGCTCTTTTACAATTTCTACAGAAACCTTTTCTTTTGGCAAACCAATCTTCTTTAAGCCGTCTGCTAAAGCCTCTTCGTATGTTTTGCCTACTCCTTCTGCCTCTTTCATATCCTTACCCTCCATTTTATTTTTCTTGCGGGCAGCGTAATACGCTGCCCCTACAAATTTCATTTTATTTTTCTTCAATCAATTTTGTATCTTTTTTCATTAATTTCTTCATTCCAAATTGTATGCAAATCTGCAACAAGCTACTGAAGAACCAATATAGTCCTAAGCCTTGCGGCACAATGTATGCAATCCAGCCAGATAACAGCACCATCGAAACATTCATGACTTTCATATTCGGCATTGGCATTTCTTCCTCTGCATTCTCACTTTTCACAGGCTGCGGCTGGTTTTGCTTATTCATAACAAACACTGACAATCCAGTAAATAGCGTCGAAAGCAATGGAATAATTAGTAGCTTATAATCCGTCCTATTTTCGCTAGCAACATCCCCTAGGTTAATTCCTAAGAAGTCTAAATTTAATAGTTCTTCCTGTTTGATTACCTTCAACTCCACATAACGATTTTGCTTGATAAATGTCTCGTAATCCTCTTCTGTAGAGCCTTCTGGCATAATTTCCATAATTTTCGCTTTGATTTCTTCTTGCGGCATTTTTACCATATACGAAAGTGGCTTGCCCACTACGTATAGCATTCCTATGATAATCGGTATCTGGATAAGCGAAAGTAAACATCCTCCAAAAGGATTAAACTTGTGATTTGCCATGAGCTTTTGATACTCTTCTGCCAATTTTTGCTGGTCGTCCTTATAGCGATTTTGCAAGTCTTGCAAAAGTGGCTGCATCTCCTTTGATTTTTCTAGAGATTTCTGCTGTTTGATGGTAAATGGCAACAAAATTAGCTTTGTCAAAAGCGTAAATACTAGGATTGCAACACCATAATTATTCACTAAATTGTAAATCCAATAAAGCAAATATCCAAATAATTGTGGAATCCAATTAAACAAAGGCTTCGCCTCCTCTATTCATTTATTTCTACAAGCAATCCGGCTTTTTTTAGGCATTTTTTCATATCTTTATCAATGTTTTGGAAAGTTGCTTCCTCAAATTTATTTCTCGTTTTCCATAAAATGACGATACTATAGCCTTTTTTTAAATTCTCCTCGGAGTGCCTATAAGCTTCACGAATTAATCTTTTAATTCGATTTCTTTTAACACTATTTAAGCCCTTTTTGCTGACAGCAACGCCTAGAAAATTAACCTCTTGCGAATTAGATACTACGTAAATACTTAGGTAATCTCCACTGCTCCACTTGCCTTTTTTTAGGATTCTCTGAAAATCCGAGCTCTTTTTTAGCGATAGTGTTATTTTCATTCTTGCACCTTCTTCTATATAGAATAAAAGGGCCATATACGGCCCCCAAAAATCACTTATTCTAATATGTACTATGCAGAAAGCTTTTTCCTTCCCTTAAGCATTCTTCTCCTTAAAACTTTTCTACCATTCGCTGTGCTCATTCTCTTTCTAAAGCCATGCTCTCTTTTTTCTTGTCTATTTTTAGGTTGAAATGTTCTTTTCATGTTTACACCTCCCGATTCCTTTCATTACTCTCAAAGCAACATAAGCATTATACAACGCTCCCCCCTCATTTGTCAAGAAAAATTACATAATTTGTGTGGGGTGAAGGTTAAAGTTTTTCACATATGTTTTATGTAAATTATCAAATTTGTGATGTTTCCTTTTACGGAAGGTTAAATTTAAAAAAATTTTATGAATTCTGCTTGCATTTATCGACAATAACTTATATAATGTTAGTAACTTACAAACATACTGAAATAGATAGGGTTTCAGGGGTGTTTATCATAATAAATTACTATGTAAATTTTACATAAGATAATATCACGCTTACAAATTAATGTTCGTATCAAAAATGCTGGAAAAATTGATTTATTTTTTAGACTCGGCTTGTAGCAATGCTTTTAAGAGTTCACAAAAAATTCACTTAAAAAAGTGAGAGTTCTAGGCTTTTTCAGAGCTTTTCACAATTTTATCCACATTTTTATCAACATTTGTGAATAAAATGTTAGTAACTTTGTCAATTACTGTTAGGAGGTTATGAAAAAATGTTAGACGAATATTGGACTAGGGTTCTGGAACTTGTACAGCCCGAGATGACGAGTATCAGTTATGATACTTGGGTTAAATCTTTAGTTCCAATTGGGATGGACGACAATGTTTTTACTGTAAAAGCGACATCTGTTTTTCAAAAAAATATTATCGACACACGATATGGAGAACTATTAAAAGCGAGTATTAGACATATTTTAAATAAGGAATTGGATTTAAAAGTAGTATTAGAAAACGAAACAACAGAGGCAAATGACGTCAAAGTGAAGAAAGATGCTTCTAATAGTAGTTTGCTAAATCCTAAATATACATTTGATAGTTTTGTCGTTGGGGAGAACAATAAGTTTGCTCACGCAGCAGCTTTGGCAGCGGCCGAAAGCCTTGGCAAAGCCTATAATCCGCTATTTTTATATGGAGGAGTGGGGCTTGGCAAAACGCACTTAATGCACGCCATTGGTAATTTTGTTTTATCACAAAATCCAGATGCCAAAGTACTTTATATTACTTCTGAAAAATTTACAAATGAGCTAATCAACGCGATTCAAAAAAATACAAACGAAGAATTTCGCGATAAATATAGAAACATTGATCTACTATTAATAGACGATATTCAATTCTTTATCGGTAAGGAAAGATGTCAGGAAGAATTTTTCCATACTTTTAATGAACTTTATGAGAACGGAAAGCAAATGGTAATCTCCAGTGATAAGCCTCCAAAAGACATCAATCCGTTGGAGGAGAGGTTAAAGTCTCGATTTGAGTGGGGCTTGGTTGCTGATATTGGAAAGCCAGACTATGAAACAAGATATGCCATCTTAAGAAAAAAAATTGAAACGGAAAATATTTATATTGACGACGACATTTTGTCTATGATTGCTGTCAAAGTCGAGTCAAACATTCGTGAATTAGAAGGAATTTTGAATAAAATGATTGCTTGGTCGTCACTAACCAACAGTGAAATCACGATGGAGCTTGCTGAAAAAGAAATTTCTAATTTACATCAATCCAAAGAAAAAGTCATTACGATTGATTATATTCAAAATGTAGTGGCGAAATATTATAACTTAAATCAAAGTGATTTTAAGATACAAAGGAAGACAAGTGATATTGCTTTTCCAAGACAAATTGCTATGTATCTTTGCAAACAACTTACCGGTTCGTCTTTAAAAGATATTGGAAAAGAGTTCGGAGGAAAAGATCATTCGACAGTCATTTATGCTATCAAAAAAGTAGAGGATACGATGGAGGTCGATCCGAATACAAAAATCATTGTGGATAACATTCGAAAAATGATTTTGAGCTAAAAGGCGAAAAATCAAAAAAGTAACATAAGATTTTTTTAGGTTCCAAAATTGTTATCCGTTCTTACGGAAGCAATGCGTTGGATACTAACAGGGGAATGTTGAAAATGTGTAAATAAAGTGTGATTAAGTCGAAAGTTGTGAAAATGTGTAAAACGATGTGAATAAAAGTTGTCAAGAATTAACAAGTTATGCACATCGATTTTCACTTACGGATAGAATGTTTTGGACACTTTTCCACACTACTAACAGCACCTACTACTACTATGACTAATTAATATTTATTTAAGAAAAGAAAAAAGAAATTTGTTTTTAGGTAAGATGGAGGTTTTTAAAATGAAATTTATTTGTGAAAAAGAAAAATTATTATTAGGTTTAAACTATGTAACCCGTACTTCCGTAGGAAGAACGACAGATGCAATCTTGGAAGGAGTACTATTAAATCTAAAAAATAATTCTTTAACATTAACCACGAACGACTTAGATATTGGAATGGAATATGTTATTACAGATTGTTATATTGCCGAAGAGGGAAAAACGGTTGTCGATTGTAAAATGTTTGGAGAAATTATTCGTAAATTACCAAATTCTGAAATTACCATACATGTCAATGACAATAAATTATTAGTAATAGAATGTGAAGGTTCTGTTTATAAACTTTCTACTATGAATCCGGACGAGTTTACCACATTACCAACCATCAATGTGGAAAAAAGCATTGCGTTATCGCAAAAAATGTTTAAAGAAATGGTAAAGAAAACAATGTTTGCTGTTAGCAGTGACGAAAACAGACCAATTTTTACAGGATGTCTTTTTGAAATGAGAGAAGGGAAATTATTTATCGTCGCAGTCGATGGTTTTAGACTAGCACTTAGAAAAACGCCTACAGTAGATGCTAGCGAAGATTTTACAGCCATCATTCCTGGAAAATATTTAAACGAAGTAGTAAAGAATGTTTCAGAGGACGATAGCGAAATTGTGATTGGTGTTTCGAAAAATCAAGCTTTATTTGAGTTTAATGATTGTAAAATCGTCACAAGAATTTTGGAAGGCGAATTCTTAAATTATAATAATGTCATTCCTAATAATAGAGAAACAAGAATTAAAGTCAAGAAAGATAGTCTTCAAGGCGCCATTGAAAGAGCCTCTATCTTTTCTATTACCGCTGGGGAGAAGGAGAAAAAATATCCGATTAAGATGTACGTGAGCTTAGGAAGTCTAATTGTTTCTTGTACTTCACAAGTAGGAGACGCCAAAGAAGAAGTGATCATTGAAACGGAAGGCAAAGAATTGGAGATTGGATTTAATCCAAAATACTTATTAGATGCCTTGAAGAATATTGAAGACGACGAAGTTTATTTGGACTTTGGCTCGAATATTTCACCATGTATTATTAGGCCAGTGGTAGAGGATAAGTTTATTTATATGGTTTCGCCAATTCGTCTAAAAGAATAAACGTAGGGGCAGCGTACCACGCTGCCCGCATACACAAAGGAATGATAACATGCTAATTAAAGAAGTTTATCTCGAAAATTTCAGAAATTATGATAAACAAAAAATTGAATTAAACGACCACGTGAATGTTTTTTATGGAAAAAATGCACAAGGAAAAACCAATATTTTAGAGGCGTTGTATTTTTGTTCGCTGGGAAGATCGTTTCGTACTCACAGAGAACAGGAATTAATTCAGTTTGAAAATGAACATTCTAAAATTGTGGTTAAATATTTTAAGAATAATCGAGATAGTGAAATTGAAATTGCGCTTCATAAAAATGAAAGAAAGAGTATCAAATTAAACAAAATTAAGCTAAATAAAAATAGTGAATTAGTGGGAAATATTAATTTGGTGCTATTTTCGCCGGACGATATCATTATGCTAAAAGAGGGGCCGGCGCAAAGAAGAAAGTTTTTAGATATTTTAATTAGTCAGTTAAAAATCAAATATTTATATGAATTAAATGAGTATAACAAAGTGTTAGAGCAAAGAAATGCGATGCTAAAAAGTAAGCGAATAGATGGCATCGAAGTTTGGAATGAACAATTGGCGACAAAATGTGAAAAGATTTCTGCTTATCGCAAAGAATATGTGG
This sequence comes from Clostridia bacterium, assembly GCA_017469545.1. Lineage (GTDB taxonomy): Bacteria > Bacillota > Clostridia > TANB77 > UBA1234 > RGIG4465. The sequence continues at coordinate 97,692 of JAFUGE010000005.1, read as the reverse complement.
ATAAACTACAAGAGCAGCTAACTACTATCCATCCCAAGCTTACGAATGAATTAGAAACCATTCGCATACAATACAAATCAAATTTTAAAAACAAAGAACAATTTCTAAACTTATTAGAACAAAAACAAGAATTAGATTTATTAAGAGGTTACACGTCCGAGGGGATTCACAGAGACGACTTCGAAATCTTAATTAATGAAGTTCCTTTAAATGCGTATGGCTCGCAAGGGCAGCATAAAACGGCGATTTTATCGCTCAAGATGTCCGAGCTCATGATTGTGAAAGACGAGATTGGAGAAAATCCAATCTTACTATTAGACGACGTTACGTCGGAATTAGATACAAGTAGAATTAGTTCTATTTTTGAAAACATCCAAGATTATCAAGTGCTCATTACTTGTACGGATGTGAATTCAATTTTAAAATATGATAGTTTGACAAAAAACATAAAATTATATAATATAGATAGAGGTGCAATTCAAAATAAAGGAGAGTAACATGTTTTTACACTTTGGCGAAAATAATTTGATTAAATTAAAAGATATCATTGGAGTCTTTGATATCGAAACGTTAAAAAATAGTAGTGAAAACAAGCAATTTTTAGATAACATCAAAGAAATTGATAAAAATAATAAAACATTAATCATTGGAAAAAATGAAAATTATTTTTCCAATATATCAGTAACGACAATCAATAAACGAATCAATCAAAAAATGATGTTTTGATTAAATTTCACAAAAGGAGAAAATGAAATGGCAAACAATAAGGAAACAAAAGTAAACAATGAATACAACGAGGATAGTATTCAAGTCTTAGAAGGATTAGAAGCGGTAAGAAAGAGACCGGGCATGTATATTGGTAGCATTTCGCAAAGAGGCCTACATCACTTAATTTACGAGATTGTAGATAACAGTGTCGACGAGGCTTTAGCCGGCTATTGTACAGAAATTAATTTGATATTACATAAGGATAACACGGTTACCGTCATAGATAATGGACGTGGTATTCCTATCGGAATCCATCATAAAATGGGCATTCCTACTGTCGAAGTAGTTTATACGGTACTACACGCTGGCGGAAAATTTGGCGGCGGCGGATATAAAGTGTCTGGTGGATTACACGGCGTAGGTGCTTCGGTTGTTAACGCGCTTTCTGATTATCTGGAAGTAGAGGTATCAAACGGCGAGGGCATTTACAGACAACGATATGAAAGAGGAAAGACAAAGACTAAATTAGAAAGAATTGGAGATACTAAGAAGACAGGGACGAAAGTTACTTTCTTAGCAGATGGTAGCATTTTCGAAACGCTAGATTATGACCTAGATACGCTAGTACAAAGAATGAGAGAAATGGCGTTTCTAAATAAAGGCCTTAGAATTACTGTGAAAGACGAAAGACCAGAAGAGGAAGTCAATTACGATTTCCATTACGAGGGCGGATTAATTTCTTTCGTTGAGTTTTTAAACAAGAATAAAGAAATCATTAATAAAAAGCCAATTTATATTGAGGGCGGAGACGAAGTGCCTGTAGAGATTGCGATACAGTACACGACTTCCTATTCTGAAAATACGATTAGCTTTGTCAATAACATTCCAACACCAGAGGGAGGCACACACTTAGAGGGATTCAAGAGATCACTTACCAAGTGTTTTAATGATTATGCAAGAAAGTATAATATCTTAAAAGAAAAAGATGCTAACTTAATGGGTGAAGATATTAGAGAGGGAATGACAGCTGTTGTTAGTGTAAAGGTAAGCGAACCTCAATTTGAAGGACAGACGAAGACAAAGCTTGGTAACAGTAATGTCACGGGTATCGTATCAAGCATTATGAATGATAAATTAGCCGATTATTTGGAGGAAAATCCTTCAGTTGTGAAAGCCATTTTAGAAAAATGCGTTAGCGCTGCAAGGGCAAGAGAAGCAGCAAGAAAAGCAAGAGATTTAGCTAGAAGAAAAACGGCATTGGAGAGTAATTCACTTCCAGGAAAACTAGCAGACTGTAGCGAGAGAGACCCTGAAAAATGCGAATTATACCTAGTAGAGGGAGACTCAGCTGGTGGTAGTGCAAAGCAAGGAAGAGATAGAAAATTCCAAGCAATCCTTTCAATGTGGGGCAAAATGCTTAACGTAGAAAAAACAAGAATTGATAAAATTTATAACAACGATAAATTATCCCCAGTTATTATGGCGATTGGCGCTGGAATTGGCAGTGATTTTGATATTTCAAAAATCAGATATGGAAAGATTATTATGATGGCCGATGCCGATGTTGACGGGGCGCATATTAGAACGTTACTTTTGACATTCTTCTTTAGATATATGAGGCCGCTTATCGAAGCGGGCAGAGTATATGCCGCACAGCCACCACTATATAAGATTTCTAAAAAAGGATTAAAAGAAGATATTTATTGTTATAGTGACGAAGAACTTGCGGCAAAATTAGAAGAAGTAGGAAAAGACGGCGCAAGCATTCAAAGATACAAAGGCTTAGGAGAAATGAACCCAGAGCAGCTTTGGGAGACAACAATGGACCCAGAAAAGAGAACTTTAGTCAGAATTGAAATGGAAGATGCGGCAAGAGCAGACGAAATCTTTACGATTTTGATGGGCGACGAAGTAGAGCCAAGAAGAAATTTCATTCAAGAGAATGCGAAATACGTAACGAATCTTGATATTTAAAATTGTAGGGGTTGGCCTCTGGACGACCCGCAAAAACAAATCAAAATGGATGGGTCGTCGAGGACGCCGACCCCTACATATATTATAAATCGAAAAAATAATTTGATTTGGAGGAAATACAAATGACGATTGCTAAAAATATTTTTAGGGGCTATGACATCAGAGGAATTTATCCTACGGATTTGTCTTTAGAGGCGGCAGAGCTGATTGGAAAAGGCTTTGCGACTTTAATGAAACGACAAGGACAAACTGAAATAATTGTAGGAAGAGATGTGAGACTTTCTTCAGACGCGCTATTTGAAGCACTAGCAAAAGGCATTACATCTACTGGTGTTAATGTGATAAACCTTGGTGTTTGTATGACGCCGATGTCTTATTTTGCCAGAGAACTACTTGGTATTAAGCCATCTGTCATGATTACGGCGAGCCATAATCCAAAAGAATATAACGGATTAAAAATCTGCGGTTTGGGAAGCGATACAATTTATGGCGAAGAAATCCAAGACTTGAGAAGATTTGTAGAAGCCGGCGATTTTGACGAGGGCGAGGGACAAGTGATAGACAGAGATATTCGTGAAGACTATCTTTCGTATATTGTCGACAAAGTGAAGTTAGGCGATAAAAAAGTAAAAGTGGCAGTAGATGCTGGTAATGGCGTTGGCGGAATTTTTATTGAAGAATTTTTGCAAAGACTGGGGATTGAAGACGCAGTATACACTTGCATTGAGCCAGACGGTAATTTTCCAAATCACCATCCAGACCCATCGCAAGAAAAAAATATGCTTGCCTTTGAAAAATTTGTGGTAGACAATCATTGTGATATTGGTATTAGCTTTGATGGCGATGCTGATAGAATTATTTGCTTTGACGAAAACGGAAAAATTTTATTCGGCGACGAATTTATGATTATTATTTGGAGAGACTTAATCAAAAAATATCCGGGCGCTGAAGGAATTTTAGATGTCAAATGTACACAAAGCTTGTATGAAGAAATAGAGAAGATAGGCGGAAAGCCAAGATTTGTAAAAGTGGGTAGTCCATTTATCAAAGCAGAAATCAGAGAGAAAAATTTAATTTTTGCAGGCGAATATGCAGGCCACATTTATTTCAATGACGAATACTATGGATTTGACGACTCGTATTATTCTGCAGCAAGAATTTTAAAAATTTTAACCAATACAGACAAGAAAATGTCAGAGCTATTAGACGGTGTGAAACGTTATGTTGGTACACCAGAACAATTTGTGATGTTGACGGACGAAACAAAAAATGAAGTAGTCGAAAAAGTAAAAGAAACATTCTTTGAAGAGGGTTACGAAGTCATTGATGTCGACGGCGCCAGAGTGCTATTTGGCAATGGTTGGGGCTTAGTAAGATGTTCGAATACAGAGCCAAAACTAACCATCAAAGCAGAGGCAGATACGAAGGAAAATGTGGAGGCAATTATGGATAAAATCAATGCAGTTATTAGAAATGCCATGAAATAAAGAATGTAGGGGCAGCGTAACACGCTGCCCGGAGAAACAAGGGAGGAATGAGCAATGAAAAAACCACCAAGCGGCGTGTTCAGTAGTATCCTACAAGATGCAAGAGGAATCTCTTTAGTTGCATTGATTGTTACGATTATTGTGATTATCATACTAGCGGCTATTTCAATTACAATCAATCATAATGTCTTAAATTCCACTTCTGAAGCAAAATTTAAAAGTGAGTTACGCGGAATGATGGACAGACTGAAAATTTATCACGAGAAAGCAAATCTTGCATCTGTTTCTTATAGAAATACGAATTTAGAGTGGGATGGATTGGAGTACTATGCAACCAACACAGGAAAAGTAGAAAATGGTTCGTATGAAGATTCTGTGGATTATATATTTGGAGGTATTCCAGCCTACTTTCAAGGAAAGCTTTTTATTAAAAGTGGTATCATTAACGTAGACACTACGAAGTTTTCCACGGACGAATTAGCATGGATTCGAGAGATTGGATTATCCACAAATGAATTCTATGAGTGGCAGAATTTAGATTTTGATGGAGATTATAGTAAGGTAATCGTGACAGACATTAATCTGTTTAGTGAGGCTTATATTGAAAAGGACTTTGAAATCAAGATTGTCGTAGAAGAAGTAGGCGAAGGAAATGTAAATCAATCAACAATCTTAAATGCAAAATTAGAAAATGGGTCAACTTATCCAGGAATTGTGCTTAGATATAAAAATGACACTTCACTGGAATTAGCAATGAGAGGAAGCAAGAATGATCAGAAATCTCTTGAAACGACATCGGTATTGAATAAGGAAATCATTATTCGAAGAACTGAGGGAGTTATTTCTTATCAGATTGGAAATGGCGAGGAAATGATTAGTCAGAATAATCCAATTACAGAGACTTTTGATTCTCCACTTGTTATTGGGTGTAGTATTGCTCAAAATAATGCAAAGCAGAGACCATTCATAGGAAAAGTAGGGTATATTTCTGTCACAATCTTTGATAGTGTAAAAGAAGAGATTGACACGGGTAGAGCGGTAGTTGGCAAATTCGAAAGATATAACTTGGTTTGTGATAAAACGCATAATTTTAATTCAGAAATATGCTTATATAGTGAAGAAAATATTAATAGAGATTTCAAGATAACGCTAAAAATTAAGAGTCTTGAACGACTTGAAAGTAACAGTACTATCGTTAATAGTATGTTTGAGAATCAAGCTGCTACTTGGCCAGGATTTGTATTTAGATATGATGGTAATAATAATGTTTTGGATATTCGTTCTGTAAGAACTTCTTTAAAGTCAAAGATAAGAGTGGACGATATTATTGATAAGGAATTTATCATATCGAGAGAGGACGGACACTTGTATTATCAAATTGGAAGTGATGGCAATAAAGTTGAAGTACCATACAATCCAGTGATTCATAATACACCAGTCACATTTGGATGCAGTTTGAAGGACGATTTAACGACACCGCAAAGACCTTGTAATGTTGTATTTGAATATGTTAAGATTGAACTATATAACTAAATGAAAATAAAAATACCAGTGCACAAATTCATGCACTGGTATTTTTCTATGTATATTTCATTCCTGTTTTTATTGAATCAATTTGTGATTTCTTTTACTGAAACACACTTTTGATTTCATAGCTTAAAATTTTTCCATTCACGGTAATTAAAATGTAATTCGTATTGCCAGGGATGTCATCGAGTTTTGATGTATTATTAATTCCTAAATATTTGATACCGCGTTCCATCGAATAATCGGTGTAAGAGCCTTTGTGAATTACCCAAATATTTTTATTCACTTCTCTTCGCAAATCACAAAGCATATCAATCCAAAGTTTTGCTTCCTCATTGTCTGAGAAATTATCTAAAGAATTATTCATAACAATAAAAATATTGTCTGTCTTGGCACTCTTAATATCTTCTTGCACTTTCGTCCACTGCGTGCTATCTGTATTGCGAATGCCGGAGTTTTTACTGTTAATAGTAATAAAAGTGGCATTATTGAAAACAGTCTTGTTATAACGATTGCAAAGAATTTTTTCTGTCTCAATATTTTTTAGCAACGCTTCATTTGTTTGTGACGTAAAGATTGCCACTTCTGCATTTTCATTCATGACTTCTGCTATCTTTTGATTTTTCATATATTCAATCATAAAATTACTGCTTGTGATTTCGTCTACGATGGCAATTCTGTAGGCTTCGTCATTTTCTAATTCTGCATATTTTTGTAATTCGTCTGTTCCCTTGACATCTTTTGGGAGAGTTGTTTTTGTGGTAACGGCCGTTGACTCTTGATAGAATGTTAAGTCGTCCACATACACATAGCCCTCTGATTGTACATTGATATTATCTTGCGCCAAATAAATATCTGTGATTTTTGCTGGAAGCGGAATGTTAGCAAGCGAGTAAGTAAACTCTTTCCATCCCGTGTGGGTAATTCCTTTTTGCACAACAATCAAATGATAAATTCCTTTTGCATCTTTCAATTTGATTTTGATATTGTCTTCCTTTGGTGCATCGTTATAAAGCCAAAAGCCAATGTCTGTCGTGTTTTCAGGAATATCGATGCCGTTATTTTTAAACTCAATATAGGCTGCTCTAATGTTAATGTCTTGTTTAAAATCATAAGATAATTTGCAAGAGTATTTTCCAGAATGCGCTTGGTCTGTGCTTTGCACAGCATCGCCGCCTACTTCGTCAGGATAAGGATCAAACGCGTAATTTTGCGTTTCGAAATCATAGGCGATTGTTTTTGTTTTGCCACTGACGGTAATTAATGCGTAAGATTTGATATTACCGCTAGCGACAGAAATAATATAGTCGCCAGAAGTCGTTGCTGTAAAAGAAGCATTTTTCAAGCTAGCGTCGCTTGGAATCTTCTCTTGCATAATACCGTCAATTGCAAAGCTTTCAATTTTCCACGTAATCTCGTCATTGTTTAACGTGCCATAATATCCGTTTTTGTTTTTGGCACTAATGGTAAAGGAAGTACTCTTCCCACTAGAAAGTGTTACTTTTTTCGGCGAGATGGATAAATCTTGCGGGTCACTTAAAATATTGATTTCAATTTCCGCAGTGGCATTTCCCACTTTTGCTTTTAGCATTGTCATACCAACGGTATCGCCGCTAAGTACGCCATTGTTAACAGTTATCGGCACGCCATCATAACTCCACTTCACATCACTTTGTTTAATCTCAACGGGATTAAAATATTTGTTGTATGCTTTGACAGTCACATTTCTTTCTTTGCCTTTAAATACATTGGTATCGTCGACTTCAATCACAAGCTTTGCAACTTTATTAGAAGCAGGAGCACTATTAAAAACGCCGACACCATTAATGACATTACGAAGCGCGCCACCACTTGGGTTATTGACGACGCTTAAATTCGTGTCGCCAAGCTGCCTTGCAACCATCGTTGTAGAGCCGCCACCATCTAAATTAATCGCATTGTAGGCGCCAATCTCTTTTAAAAATTCGGCAAGGGCACTTTGCGTCATGCCAAGGCTTGACTTTTGTCTGCCATCTACTGTTACTAAATAAATCGTGCTTTCGTCTTTCGAAGAGGCAATGGCTGTTCTTGGATTGTTGCCTGTAATATTCGAATCAAAATTCTCAGGAATTTTTCCGTTTTTTATCAGTACAGCACCGCCAGAAACTGCAAGCGAAATATGATCCACATCGATATTAAATTTCACTTCCAATTTTACTTTGCCGCCCACTTTAAAATTCTGAGTAATAAAATCAGCGCCTGCACCAAGAGCGGAAACAACAAACCCATTCTCAGGAATTTCTACCGCTTCCTCGTTATATCGTATCTCTACGACTTTATTATTTTCTACGACCATCTCCGTTAGTGGCAATCCCTCTTCCGAACCGTGGGAATGCGTGCCCCAAGCGGGCGTGTAAATCGCGATGTTTTCAAAATCTCGCGGGAACTTATTAATTTCGCCAACCGACGTAGACTCTTTCGTCTTGACAGAAGTAAGAATGATTTCGTTGGTAAAATAATCTGCAAAAACGGAATTGTTTTTATCTAACGCAAATGTAGCAAATTCATTCTTCTCTAAATTGCCATAGTAAGCGCTACTAACCACCTCGCTGTCTTCAATCGCAAGACCAACCGAATTTCCTTTGCCAGATTTGGCTTGGAAAAAGTCCGCATTAATTCCCGCAATTGCATCTGCGTTATTGGCCATCGTGAGCACATTTTGCAACGTGCCGACGCCGTTACTCGAAGTAAGCAGGCCAAGATTGGTATACTTGTCGTCTAAGTCTACTTCTAGCACATTGATATTTTGCCATCCACTATCGGTAAAGCGAATGTAATTTTTCAGCGTGACTCCTGAAGAAATTGGTGAGCTCACTACCCTTTGGTATAAAGTAGTGGCTGCAAAAATAGGTGTTGTTATCGAGAAAAACAAAACAAGAAAAAGAATAAATTTTTTCATCCGTACCTCCTAAAATGCGGGTCGTCGAGACGCCGACCCCTACAAAAATAAAATCTTTATACAATTATAAGACAAATAAAAAATCAGCTATGTTCCATCAAATTCTTACTTCCGTAAGAAAATTTTACAAAAATATTATATCATAGAAATCAAAAAATATGGTGTTATTTTTAAAATTTCACATAGGGGCAACATAATTTTGAATAACCCCCAAATTTGTCTTGAAAAGAGTGTGTGAAAAGATTATAATTTAATTTGAAAGGAAGATGTCATTTGAATTTATACGAAGAAACAAGAATGTTATTAAATCAATATGGATTACGTGCGAATAAAAGATTAGGGCAAAACTTTTTAATTAGCGACGAAATCGTAGAGCAAATTATAGAGAAATCAGAAATTACCGAAAACGACACCATCATAGAAATTGGGCCGGGCTTGGGAACGCTGACAAAAGCGTTGCTAGAAAAAAGTAAAAAAGTAATTGCGATTGAATTAGACCCAAACATGGTGGACATTCTAAAAAATAGATTTATCACGGATAAACTAGAAATCATTTATGGGGATGTTTTAAAAGTTGATTTAAACGAAATCATAGCAAATGAGGGAAGTGTCAAGGTAGTAGCAAATTTGCCATACTACATCACGACGCCAATCTTAATGAAATTACTAGAAGAAAGATATGCGTTAAAGAGCATTACGGTGATGGTGCAAAAAGAAGTAGGAGAAAGAATTTGCTCTGAGCCGGGCATAAAGGAGTACGGCGCGATTACTGTTACTACTAATTATTACAGCGCTCCTAAAATTATCATTGATGTGCCAAGAGAAAATTTCTTGCCATCGCCGGAAGTGGACTCGTGCGTCATGAAATTAGACGTTTTAGAAAAGCCATCTGTGATGGTTGCCAACGAAAAAGTATTTTTTGAATTAATCAGAAATGGGTTTAATCACAGAAGAAAAACGATTAGCAATTCGCTCGCATCAGGAAATGTGCCAAAAGAAAAAATCATGCAGGTTTTGGGAGAGTTAGGCATAGACGAAAAATTAAGAGCAGAAGATTTATCGATTGAAGATTACGCAAACATTGCCAATAGATTGGTAGGGGCAGCGTAGTACGCTGCCCGCATAATAAAAATAAATGGGGAGGAAAACCAATGATAAACACCAATTACATTGTCATCATAGACGACGAAGGTGAAGTCATTAACTTAGCTAAAGAAATATTTAAAGAAGAAAAAGGGGTAGTATTTGTTCACACATCTTCTGCGAAAGACGACATCAAAAGAGCATTAATGACGATGCCAGACTTAATTATTATCAATGCAGATAATATTGATGCTGACATTTTCAAAACGTGTCAATTTATCAGAAAAGACAAAGACAGCAATGCCACGCCAATTATCGTGACGGCCGATACCAAAGACGAAGAATTTCGAATGGATATTTTAAAAAGTGGGGTCGAATACTATATTCCAAAACCACTACACGAAGGATTTTTCTATTACACGATTAAAAATTTATCAAGGCTCATTGCGTCAAATCGATGTATCAGTGCGCTAACAGGGCTTCCTGGAAATATTCAAATCGAATCGGAACTAAAAAGAAGAATTGCTTCGAGAAAAACATATGCAGTATTATATGCAGACTTAGATAATTTCAAATCTTATAACGATAAATATGGATTTATGAGCGGCGACGAAGTGATCAAATTTACGAGTAATGTTATGCAAGACAACATTCAAAAGTACGGCAAACAAGGCGATTTCCTAGGACATATCGGGGGAGACGATTTTGTTGCTATTCTAGATTATGAAAATGCAAGAAAAATTGCCAGGAGCATTATCAAAGAATTTGACGAAAAAATATTAGACTTTTACACAGACGAAGACATCAAAAATGGCGGCATCAGAATTGCCAATCGTAGAGGGAAAATAGAAAAATTCCCAATCATGACAATCACGGTTGCTATGATTAGTAACAAATACAGAAAATACAAGTCAACGCTAGAAATCGGCGAAGATGGCGCCAGCGTCAAGAAAAAGGCAAAAACGATTGAGGGCAGCACCTTCTTGGAAAACAGAAGAAAAACAGCAATGAATGGATAAAGTGAAATAGCATCTTGACATTTTGCACGGAATGAATTAAAATAAAAATAGACAAGAGGTAATCCGCAAGAAGCGGCTAGCCTAAGTGGACAATAAATAATCGCCCTGTTTTAGACCGATAGGCGATTATTTACGTTTAAACAACGCTTTAAATATGATAGCTATTATCATAACTTCGAATGCAAACCATATATAGTCAGTAACTACCATAGCAACTCCTCCTTTCCTAGGAGGATGTCCAACAGAAAGAGGAATGCTAACCGCTCTACTATTACCTTTGTCTATCAAGTAAGATATCATAACATTTACAAAAAGTCAATATAAAAATAAGTATAAATCTTATGTTTTTACCGTACAATGTACGGGAGGGCATAAGATGTTTTTATTTATTAGAATGAAAAAAGTTTATGCAGTGTGCGCTGTGCTGCTAATCGCATGCATGATATATGTAGGGAGAAAAGAGACTATTCCTGTTGCGGCCACTCCGCTTAGTGAGCCGACATACGTCATTGTCGTAGACGCTGGACATGGAGAGCCAGACGGCGGAGCAGTATCTAGTACAGGTGTCAAAGAATCGGACATCAATCTATTAGTGGCAAAAGATTTGGAAGCGGCGCTAGATAGCCTAGGTTACAGTGTAATCATGACAAGGCAAGACGAAAACAACATCGCAGACAGCGACAAGCAAGACACGCTTAGAAAAATGAAAGTATCTGATTTAAGCAATCGCGTCAAAATCGTCAATAGCAGCGATGCCGACATGTGCATTTCCATTCATATGAACAAATTTGCCTCCGAAAAATATTACGGATGGCAAACTTTTTATAATCAAAATTCCGAGTACAACAAAATCCTGGCGGAAAAAATTCAGGCAGGAATCTCCAATAACATTGAAAGAAAAAATGACAGAGTTGCACTCGCCATCAAAGATATCAAACTAACCGACGAATCTAAAATTCCAACAGCCATCGTAGAATGTGGCTTTCTCTCCAATCCGGAAGACTTAAAACTACTCCAAACAGAAGCATACAGAGATCAATTGGTAGAAGGAATCCTAGAAGGCATCGAAGCCTATTACGAAGAAATCTACCAATGATACAATTTCGGCGACGCCCAAAACGCGCATCCCGGCAGAAATTGGAAACATGCGCATTTTCAGCGACGCCCAAAACGCGCATCCTGGCAGAATCTGGAAAGATGCGCGTTTTCGGGGTGGCGGAAAAGTGCGCATTTTTGCTTTTTGTATAATTTGACAATGTTGGCACATAATAATGGTAAATGTTGAATGTTCGAGGTGCCATATGGAAAATTATGCGAAGAAGCTTGCGCTGGACCATAAGGTTGTGAGTGGCTCTAGTAGGAAGTCTTTCCCGATTCGTAAGCTGAAAAGTGATTTTGAGTATATTGGGCGTACGTATGATATTTTAAATGAGAGTATCGCTAAGAATGTGCCGATTCCGCCTAGTGGCGAGTGGATTTTGGATAACTACTATTTGATTGAGGAGCAAGTAAATAGTCTGAAAAAGGAAATGACGCTTTCTCAGTATCAAAAGCTTCCGTCGGTGAATGGCGTGAGCAGGATTTATTTGATTGCCAAGGAACTTGTGAAATTTACGGACGCTTCGATTACAGAGGAGAATGTAGAAAATTTCTTGAGGGCGTACCAAACGAAGAAAAGTATTTTGGTGGACGAGCTTTGGATGCTTCCTGTGATGCTGAAAATTAGCCTGATTGAGTACATGAAAGACTTGTGCGAGAAGATTACCGCGGCGCAACTGCAAAAGTTTAAAGTGGAGAGTTTGGTGGAGCGCGTGGTGAAAAATAAACCGGTAAGTGAGCAGCGATTCCACAAGTATAAGAGTATTATTCTAGATACGGAGGCGACTTCGTATGTAGAGTATTTGATTTATTGCCTTAAAAAGTTTGGCAAAGATGGCGCGGTGTACGTGCAGATTTTGGAGGAGGAGATTAGAAAAGTTGGCACGACGACGAGCGAAGTGATTCGAACGGAGCATTATGATTTGGCGCTTCGCCGCGTTTCGATGGCGAATTGCATTACCAGTATCAGGAATGTTTCGCGTTTTAATTTTGTGAATCTTTTTGAAAATATTAATTCGATTGATGCGATTTTAAGCAAGGACAAGTGGTATCCGAAATTGGATTTTGATACGAAAAATAGCTATCGACAAGAGATTACGAGGATTGCGAAGAAGAGCCATACGTCCGAAGTGTATGTGGCGGAAAAGCTCGTAGAAATGGCGGGAGAAGGAGAGCACATTGGCCTAAGCTTATTTGGAAGTCGTAAAGACGAGTTTTGGAAAAGCCTTGGCATCAAACGATTAGAGAAAAGGAAGCCACTGGGATTAAAAACGTTTGAGTATGTTGTCGCCATTTATTTGCCTACGATTGTGTTTTCTATTTTGCTCGCAAAGAAGTTTTTTGTGTTGGCGTTGATTCCGATTTCAGAAATTTTTGTGTATCTCACAAATAAAATTTTAACGAAAAGCGTTAGGCCGAAACTGCTTCCGCGCTTAGAAGAAATTCCGGAAGACGTGAATACGTTTGTTGTGGTTCCGACGCTTTTAAACAGCAAAGAGAGAGTCGAAAATTTGATGCAAAGTATCGAGCGCTATTATTTGGGCAACAAGATGGAGCACTTATATTTTGCACTTCTTGGCGATGCATCGGAAGAAGACAGGGAGGAAATGCCGTTTGACGAAGAGGTTGTAAAGACTGGATTTGCAGAGGCGAAGCGATTAAACGAGAAGTATGGCAAAGAGATTTTTTTCTTCTTGTATCGCAAGAGAGTCTATAGCGAGGGACAAGAAAAGTACTTAGGATACGAGCGAAAAAGAGGAATGCTCGTTGAGTTTAATAATCTTTTGCAAACCGGCGCGCAGGGCACGTTTAGGGCCAATACCATTCCGAACGAACTATTAGAAAAGAAAATCAAATACGTGATTACGCTCGACGCGGATACGGAATTGATTCTGGATTCAGCGAAGAAATTAATTGGGATTATGGAACATCCACTCAATCAGCCAGTGATAAAAAATGGAATTGTAACGGAGGGGTATGGCTTAATTCAGCCGAAAGTGGGAATCTCGCTAGAGAGTTCTACTAGCTCGATTTTTTCTAAGATTTATGCGGGAAGTGGTGGACTAGATTTATATTCTACGGCGGAGTCGAATGTGTACCAAGATGTGTTTGGAGAAGCGATTTTTACGGGAAAGGGAATTTATAACGTCGAAGTTTTTCAGAAAACCTTGGAGGGACAAATTCCAGAAAACACAGTGCTTAGCCACGATTTGCTGGAGGGAAGTTTTGTGCGTGCGGGACTAGCGTCTGACGTGGAAGTGATTGACGGATTTCCAAGCCGAGTGAATTCCTATATGGTTAGGCTGAAACGCTGGACGCGAGGCGATTGGCAGATTGTGAGATGGCTTTTTAAGGGTCCCCTTAACCCTTTATCAAAGTATAAAATTTTTGATAATTTGAGAAGAAGCTTGATTGAAATTTCGCTTATGAGTTTGTTTTTTTGCGGCTTTTATGTCTTGCCACTTTTTGTGATTTTCTTTCCGTTTCTCTTAGATGCATTGGATACGTTTGTGTATAAGCTAAGCAGTTCAATACGCCAGACGGGCGACGATGTTCGCATCAAGAATAAAAATTATTTGCCGATTATTGCGGGGCTAAAAGGTTCACTTTATCGCTGCACGCTAGAGCTCGTGTTTTTGCCGTATAAGGCGATGTTACTTTTAGAGGCAATTGTCGTCACGCTTTATCGAATGACGATTTCGAAGAAGCATCTTCTGGAGTGGTTGACGGCGGCGGACGCAGAAAAAGTTTTGGGAAAAGACTTGAGAAGTTTTGTCCGAGAAATGATAGTGAGTTCTCTTATTGGATTTGCGTTAATGGAGACGTGTTTGATTTACAATCCAATTCCGATGGCGGCCGCGTTTGCGCTATTTATCATTTGGTTTGCCATGCCATATATTAGTTTTGGAATTGGCGTTACCGAGGGACAAACCCGTAAGAGCAACGTCGTACACGGCCCGCAATCCCAAACAGAATTGTTGGATATTGCAGAGCGCACGTGGAACTATTTTAAAGAATATATGAACGAACGATACCACTATTTGCCGCCCGACAATTATCAAAATAAGCGCAAAGATTTAGTGGTGCCACGCACTTCTTCGACGAATATTGGCCTAGGCCTTCTTACGATTATTTCTGCCAAAGATTTGGGTTTTATTTCGGAAGAGGAAATGATAGACAGGCTTTACAAAAGCATTCGCACGATTTGCTCTTTGGAAAAATGGAAAGGGCATTTATACAATTGGTATAACATTGAAACGAAAGAAATTTTGCAGCCGGCCTTTGTTTCGACAGTCGACAGTGGTAATTTTGTGGGGTATTTGTATGTTACCTGGCAGGCTTTGGAGGAATGCAAAAAGAAAGATAGTAAAAATGAGAAAGTTTTAGAAATGATAAATCACATCCAAAAACTAATTTACGATACGGATTTTAAAACGCTGTATGATGCGAAAAAAAGCTTGTTTTCCGTAGGGTTTGATGCTAAGGAAAATAAGTTGGTAGATTCGTATTATGATTTGCTGGCGTCGGAGGCAAGGCTGGCAAGCTTTGTGGCGATTGCCAAAAGAGATGTGCCGTATAAACATTGGTTTAGTCTGGGCAGAACGCTTACGACATTGGACAAGCACAAGGGTCTTATTTCCTGGGCGGGAACGATGTTTTAATATTTTATGCCGTATGTGGTCATGAAAAATTTTGCGTATACATTGATGGACGAGACGTATGAATTTTGTATCTACAGTCAGAAAAAATATGCGAAGAAATTGGACATTCCGTTTGGCATTTCTGAGTCGGCGTACTATTTGCAGGATTTGAACTATAACTATCAATATAAGGCGTTTGGCATTCCTTGGCTTGGCGTGAAGCGTGGACTAAAGGAAGAAGTGGTTGTTTCTCCGTACAGCTCTATCATGGCCATCGATAAAGACGAAAAGGAAGTACTGAAAAACATTAAGGCATTGAAGAGAGCCGGGGCGTATAGCAAGTATGGTTTTTATGACGCGATTGATTATACGCCTAACCGTGTGGGAAAGAAGCGAAAAGCTGTCGTGAAGACATATATGGCGCACCATCAGGCACTGATTTTGCTTTCGATTAATAATTTTTTAAATGAGGATATTTTGAAAGAGAGATTTTCGCGTAATCAGGAAATCAAGACTTTGGAAATTTTGCTTCAGGAGAGAGTGCCACAAAATGTGATTTTCACGAAGAAGAAAAAAGAGAAAATTGAGGCGCTAAAGTACCAAGATTATGAAGAGTATAGCGAGAGAATTATCAACAATCCGGGCGGTTTTGTGAATATCTTATCGAATGATAATTACACTTTGTTGATAGACGATTTTGGGCAAGGATATAGTGTTTGCAAGGGGAATTATCTTACGAGGTTTAAGGATTCCCAGCTACAGTCGAATGTGATTTATTTAAAAGATATAAAAAACAATCTTGTTTGGACGAATAGTAAGGCACCGGAGCTTCGAGAACCGGATAGATATCAAGTGGAATTTTCTCCGGCAGTTTGCAAGTTTTTGAGGAGCGACGAAAACATTGATACAACGACGAAGATTGCGATTTCTCCAGAGGATAATGTAGAAATTCGAAGCGTGAGTCTTCACAATCATAGAGAAGAGCAGGCCGAAATGGATGTCATTAGTTATCTCGAAAACCCGCTTTGTAAGCAGGAAGACGACATTGCGCATATGGCGTTTCAGAATTTGTTTTTGAGTGTAAGTCGTTACAAAGATGCTTGCATTTTGAAAAGAAAAAATAGAGATAGCAAGGCGGACGATAAGTATTTTGTGCACTTTGCGTTTGCGGAAGAAAATTTGGACGAGAAATTTGATTTTGAAATTGATAAAAGCAAAGTGATTGGAAGCGGCAGAAATATTGCGAATGCATCGATTGCGTTTAAGGATAAGGTTTATTCGAATGAAGTTTTTCCGAATTTGAATACGATTCTTTCGTATAAAACAAACGTAAGTATTTTGCCGGGCGAGAAGAAAACGATTCACTATATCTACGGCTTTGCGAGCAGCGAAGAGGAGTGTATCCAAATTTATGAGAAGTATCATAACCTTGATATGATAAGCCGTGTGTATGAACTGGCGTTTTCGAGGAGCTTGGTGGAGAATCGATTTTTGGGGTATCGCTTTAAGGAAATTAGCAAGTATAATGATGTGATGGGGCAGATACTCGCGGGCTCGCCGACAAGGAAAAAATACGAGAAGCAAATTATGGCAAGTAGGCTAAAGCAGAGGGATTTATGGAAGTTTGGCATCTCGGGAGATTTGCCAATGATTCTGCTAAAAATCAAGAATATCAATGAGACGGAAATTTTGAGGCAGCTTATTTCGCTTACGGAGTATTGGGAGCACAAGAGAATCAAGGTGGATTTGGTTTTGGTTAATGAAGAAGAAAATAGTTATGAGGAATACGTAAAGGACAAAATATACGAGCTGATCAATGCGCAAAATGTGAACTATCTTTTGAACAGAAGCGGCGGCATTCACGTCATTAAGCACACACAAATTACCGAAGAAGAAATGAATTTGCTATACGCCTGCAGCGATATCGTCTTCGACGCGCATGATGGATTATTGGAGGAGCAACTGTATGAAATGGGATAGTCTTTTGTATTTTAATGAGTTTGGCGGGTTTTCGGCGGACGGAAAAGAGTATCAGATTAAGATAAATGCTGAGCAGAGGACGCCGGCGCCGTGGGCGCATATGATGGCGAATCGCGAGTTTGGTACGCTTGTGACATCGAATGGTGGTGGTTATACTTGGTATGGGAATAGTAGAGAGAATAAGATTACGACTTGGAGTAATGACCAGGTTTCAGATAGGCCGTCGGAAGTAATTTTCGTTAAGGGCGAGGAGGGCGTTTATACAGCCACACCTGTGGACAGCCAAATAGAATACACGGTTACTTATGGCTTTGGTTATGCCTCTTTTGAGACGGCGTATGAGGGAGTTAGGCAAGAACTAACTGTTTTTGTTCCCAATGATTTGCCGGAGAAGATAAGTATTTTGCGATTTAAAAATGAGACGCTTAAGGAAAAATATTTGAAGCTATATTACTGCATAGAGCCTGTTTTGGGCGTTTCGAGGGAGACGACGAAGAAGCATATTTTATCGAAGAGAATGGGAAATGCTGTGGCTTTATGCAACTATTATCGTGAGCATTATGCGGATAGCATTACGTATCTTTCTAGCTCTGAAACGATAACGAAGGCGACTTGCGAGAAGGAACAGTTTCAAATCGAAGAGGGAATTTTAGAGGAGTGTTTTGGCGTTTGCCAGAATCCGTTTGCGGTTTTGGAAGTGGAGGTTTTGTTGGGACCAGAAGCGGAGAAGACGGTATGTTTTTCACTGGGAGAGTGCGAGAGAAATGATTTTTCTTCCGCCGAGGAAGAGCTTGCCAAGACGAAGGAACATTGGAGAAAAACGGTAGAGGGCGTGCAAGTAAAGACGCCTGTGGAGTCAATGAATATTATCATGAATGGCTGGCTTACGTATCAGACGATTGTGAGCAGACTTTATGGGAGAACGGCTTTTTATCAATGTGGTGGAGCGTTTGGTTTTCGCGACCAGCTGCAGGACTTGCTGGGAATTTTGGTGACGAATCCAACCTTGGCAAGGAAGCAGATTTTGTATAGTGCGGCGCATCAATTTCGCGAGGGCGATGTTTTGCACTGGTGGCATCCGGAGAGAAATAACGGCATTCGAACGAGGTATAAAGACGATATGCTTTGGCTTCCTTATGTGGTGTATGAGTATGCCTGTGTTACGGGCGATAGCAGCATTTGGGAAGAGGCCGTGCCATACGTAGAGGGAAGAAAACTTGGAGAAGACGAGGACGAGATTTATGAGGAGACAAGTGTTTCGGAAGTTTCAGAGAGCATTTATTGGCACTGCTTGAAAGCAATTGAAGTAAGCCTCCATTTTGGGGAGCACGGCTTGCCGGAAATGGGTGGCGGCGACTGGAATGACGGAATGAATCAGGTTTGTGGCGAGAGCGTTTGGCTTGGCTTTTTCTTGTATGATATTTTGAAAAAGTTTTCGAGGCTTTGCGAGGTGCGTGGTGACAAGGAGTTTAGCAGGAAATATGAGGAAGTAATGGGGAATTTGCGTGAGGCGCTCAACCAAAATGCGTGGGACGGAAGATGGTATCGAAGAGCGTATTTTCCGGACGGAACGGCATTGGGGTCCTCACAAAATGAAGAGTGCAAAATTGATGGGATTTCGCAGAGCTGGGCCGTGATTTCTGGTGCAGGCGATGCGGAAAAAGTGAGTATCGCTATGGATAGTTTGGAGAATTACTTAGTGGACAAGGAAAATATGGTAATCAAGTTACTCACGCCGCCATTTTATCAGAGTGCCCTGGAGCCGGGTTATATCAAGGCGTATATTCCAGGTGTCAGAGAAAATGGCGGGCAGTACACCCATGGGGCAATTTGGGCAATTGTTGCGAACAGTATTTTGAAAAATGGCGATAGAGCAGGCGAATATTTTAGAATGATTAATCCAATTGAGCACGCGAGAACGAGGGAAAGCGCGGCGAGGTATAAAGTGGAGCCATATGTAGTGGCGGCAGATGTTTATGCCAATAGCCATTTGGCAGGAAGAGGCGGCTGGACGTGGTACACCGGCTCCAGTGCGTGGCTTTATTTTGCTGGCCTTAAGTATCTTCTTGGCTTTGATAAGAGGGGAGAAAAATTAAGAATAGCGCCTGCCATTCCAAAAGAATGGGAAAAATACGAGATTACGTACCAGTACAAGAGCAGCACGTATGCCATCAAAGTCAAAAATCCAAATCATAAATCCGCAGGAGTAAAGAGCATTTATTTGGACAATAATTTGGTAAACACAGAAGAAATAGACTTAGTAGACGACGGAAAAACTCACACGATTGAAGTGGAGATTTGAAACATTTGGGTTATCCAAGGGGGTTGTCCAAGGGGGGCTATCCAAGGGGGACAGAGGAAAATGGATAAGAAGTCTTATCCATTTTCTTCCGTCCCCCTTGGATAACCCTTGGACAAAAATAATTCTTATTGCATTGTTTGGGTGGTATTGATAAAATAGATGTTGCGAAAATTTATATGAAACAAGGAGAATAAAAATGCAGGATATTTTAGAGGGGTTAAATAAAGAGCAGAAAGAGGCTGTAATGTATACAGAGGGGCCACTTTTGGTCATTGCTGGGGCAGGTAGTGGCAAGACGAGAGTATTAACGCATCGTATTGCAAATTTGATTTCGAATCATAACGTGAAGCCGTGGAATGTGCTTGCGATTACGTTTACAAATAAAGCGGCGCGAGAAATGAAAGAGAGAATTGAGAAGTTAATCGGCGAAGATACGGCGAAAGATATGTGGGTTGGCACGTTTCACGCGATGTGTGTTCGACTACTAAGGCGCGAGATTGAGAAGGCCGGCTATGATAAGAATTTTTTGATTTTTGATACGAGCGATTCTAAGACGGTTATGAAGCAGTGTATGAAAGAGCTAAACTTGAATGATAAGATGTATAGTGATAAGTTTTTGCTTGGCGAAGTGAGCCGTGCGAAGAATGATTTGATTAGCGATGTGCAATATGCGAATATGTATGCGAGTGATTTTAGGCTTAGCAATGTGGCAAAGGCGTATTCGTTGTATCAGGCGAAATTGAAAAAGAATAATGCTTTGGATTTTGACGATATTATTGATGTTGCGATTCGTATTTTGAAAGAAAATCCGGAGACGCTAGAGTATTATCAAGAGAAGTTTCAGTACATATTGGTGGACGAGTATCAGGATACCAACAAGGCGCAGGATTTGCTTGTTTCTATGTTAGCAAGAAAACATCATAATATTTGCGTTGTTGGTGACGACCAACAGAGTATTTATAAGTTTAGAGGCGCTGACATTTCGAATATTTTGAATTTTGAGAAGACATTTCCGAATACAAAAGTGATTAAGCTAGAGCAAAATTACCGTTCTTCGAAAAATATTTTGGCACTGGCAAACGAAGTAATTAAGCATAATACGGGCAATGTGAAGAAGAATTTGTGGACGGAAAATGAGGCGGGAGAAAAGCCTACGTTCCATCAAGCGCAGGACGAATATGACGAGGCTAATTACGTGGTAGAGCAAGTAAACCATTTAAGAAGAGAAGAGTATTATCATTATGCGGATTTTACGATTTTGTATCGTACGAATGCGCAGTCGCGAGCTTTTGAAACCGTTTTTATGCGAGAGGGAATTCCATACAAGGTTGTTGGCGGGCAGAAGTTCTATGAATGAAAAGAAATTAAGGATATCATTGCTTATTTGAGAGTGATTGCCAATCCGAATGACGATGTGAGTTTGAAGAGAATTATCAATGAGCCAAAACGTGGCATTGGTAAGACGACGCTGGAGCAAATCGAAATGATTTCGAATGATAAAAATGTCTCGATGTTTACGATTATTAAGGATATTGACCAATATGTGGCGACGAGGGCAAACGCCAATATTCGCGATTTTGTGACATTTATCGAGACGATGCAGAAGGATACTTCTGGCATTGAGGGGCTGATTTCTAGGGTATTAAAAGAGTCAGGGTATATGTCTGCACTAGAACTTGAGGAGTCGGCAGAGTCTGAGAGCAGGATTGAGAACTTAGGAGAGTTTTTGAATGTTGCCGTTGAATTTGAGAATGAGGAAGCAGAACATACGCTAAACGATTTCTTGGAGAATTTGGCGCTGGTAACGGATTTGGATTCGGTAGACGAAGAGCAAGACAGCATTAGGCTAATGACGTTCCATACCGCAAAAGGACTAGAATTCCCTGTGGTATTTATGGTGGGAATGGAGGATGGCTTGTTCCCAAGCTATCGCTCGATTGGCGAAGAGCCAGAACTAGAAGAGGAGCGCAGGCTTTGCTACGTAGGCGTGACGAGAGCAAAGGAGCATTTGTATTTGACGTGCGCCAATTCCAGAACCACGTTTGGAAGTACTTCGTATAATTCTGTTTCTCGCTTTTTGACGGAAGTGCCGCAAGAATACATTGAGGGAAATATGCAAAAGAGACCAGAGAGAAAGACATATGAGTTTGACGACTACTTTACAAGTAGCGTTCCAAATATCAAGAAGTCTCCTGCTGCCGCATTTAGTTTTAGAACGGCCGAGAGCTTTTTGCAAGGCATTCAGGCAAACGAAGATACCGATTTGGCAGCTTTCAAAGAGGGCGTTTCTGTGGAGCATAAGAAGTTTGGCGCTGGCGTGATTACGAAAGTGACGCCGGAAGACGACGATTTAGTGGTGGAAATTAATTTTGAGAAAGTGGGCATGAAACGATTGATGGCCAAGTTTTCTAATATGAAAATTTTGGGGTAGGGCTTGCGTTTTGCTGGCGACTTCGTGTATAATTGTTTCGAATGATAATCATTTTATGTATGGAGTGATAAAATATGAGAAAAGAAGAGGGTATTTCTATGATTGAAGTTGTTGTTTCAATAATTATTTTGTTAATGATAGCATTGTTTGCCATTTACAGTGCGCAAAGTTCTGCTGCTCACGCTAAGGCTGTGGAGGTTTACGCCGAAATGCTAAGTGTGCAACAGGCGGTAGAAACGGTGAGAAGTCAGATTGCGCTTCAGGACGATTTTGAGCCTTTGCAGGGCGTCCATTTTGATGCGGAGCTTTCGGACGATAATGCGGTTATTATCTATGGTAGTATGCAGGGAACGACAAGTGAAGTGGCGAAAAACTTAGGAATTAACAATCTTAAGAGAACATATTTGGTAAATTTTGATTCAGGAGATATTAGACTAATGGAACCTGTTGATATTCAGGGCACAAAGATTCAAACATTGAGTGATGCAGAAAGTTTGGTAAACAAAGGAAGAAATTAATAGGGGGTGTTTCTTAAAATGAGAAACGAGCGAGGCGTAACGCTGGCAAGTGTGATTGTAGCAATTATTATCATTATTATTATAGCTTCTTTTGCTATTTGGTATTCTTCGAATACTTCTACCGAGGCAAAGCTTGCAAGAGCTTATGCGGAGGTTCATAGTGTCAAAGAGGCTTATGAAAATGCAAAAACATTAAATGAGATTAATCCGACGACGTATCCGATTTCGTCTCTTTTCGAACCGGTCACAGAATCATGGCTACAGTCAAATTATGCAAGAATTGGCCTTTTTTCGCCAGATGCTGGCGCGGACAATCTTTATTTGATTACACCGGACAATGCTTATAAAATTGAACTAGAAAAAATTTTGGGAGAATATGTTGTCGATATGGCCACGGATAAAGTTTATTTGGTGGATGGCTTCTATAGAAACAATGAAAACAGTATTGTCTATGAGTTTAAGGATATTGAGATGCTTTATTACAATACTCTTAAGTAATTTGTAAACAGTTTGTAAAAACGAAAAATGGAGCAAATCGAAGAATTAGTGAGATAATGTGGCAAAATTGCCTAAAAATTCAAACTAAGGGTTTGTAATAAACTTTAAAAAGGATAATTTGATTTGCACCCCAAAAACTTTTATAGTAAAATAATATTGTTTGAAATACAAAAATTCTGTTTCAAAAAGGAGTTGAAAACTTGATAAGGATTTCAAATAGGGCAAAGTTAGTAACAAGTATCTGTACAAAAGTATTTGTTGCCATGCTTCTAGGTTTTTCCGTACTTGGTTCGCTAGTGCTTTTAGAGTACAAACCAGTGTACAGTGTTGCTTATGGCGACGAAGACTTAGGTTATGCACAAAACAAGAATGTGTTGCAAAAGAATATTGAAAATTATTTGCAATATGGCGATAGCGAAAACGTAGGATATGTCATTTTAAAGGAAAAACCAGAGTATACTTTTAAACTTGCCAAAAAAGATATTGAAACAAATGACGAAGAGATTTATGCATATATTAAGAGTAAATGCGATATTTACTATAAAGTATATGCCGTCGAATCAAATGACGAAGAAGTATGCAGAGTAGAGACATTAGCCATGGCACAAGAAATTGTAGACAAGGCAAATGAAGAGCAGAAAAACTACACGAAGAAGGCTACTTTAACGATTAGTGAAAAGTACGAGAAAGAGTACGAAGTATCTTCTGACGTAGAAGTGGCAGTAGCAGATATCATTGCTCCTGTTAAAAAGCTTAATGCGGAGATTACTAAAATATATACGACACCTTCGACTGGCTTAACAGTTTCTGCAGAAGTTTTAGCTGCCCTAAAGGAAAGCAGTAAAGAGTTAAACTTTACGCTTCCACTTGAGAGCTATGTGATTACTTCTAGATATGGATGGAGAAGAAATGGAACAGAGTTCCATACAGGTATAGACTATGCTGCTCCTCTAGGCACACCAATACACGCTGCGGAAGATGGCGTTGTTACTTGCGCACAATGGAGTGGAAATTATGGTTATTTAGTAAAGATACAACACGCGGGTGGATTTGAAACGTATTATGCACATTGTAGCAGATTTGCTGTGAGTGTTGGCGACGAGGTAAAACAAGGCGATGTGGTTTCTTATGTAGGAAGCACGGGTAGATCGACTGGACCTCACGTACATTTGGAGATTAGGTATAATGGTAAGCATATGAATCCTGCGGATATGTTGTAATTCGCACAAATTTGAAAATGAAGATCGGGCATGTTAGTGCCCGATTTTTTTGACGGGTCGTCGAGACGCCGACCCCTACAGAAGAAATTCCATTATTTTTGTATTGACTTTTTTGTTCCGTTAATGGATAATAAAAGTATGACAAAACTGTCTATCCGTAAGGAAGGGTGTTGAAAAATGGATAAGAAAATTTTGATTGTTGACGACGAAAAAGCGATAGTGGATATACTCAATTATAATCTTACAAAAGAGGGATATAAAACAGTGGAGGCGCATGATGGCGAGCAAGCAGTTTCTATGGCGGAGAGCGAGAAACCAGATTTGATTTTGCTAGATGTGATGCTTCCGAAGAAAGATGGGTTTTCGGTTTGCAGAGAAATTCGTCAAAATAGTAATGTTCCGATTATCATGGTAACAGCGAAGGAAGATGTGGTTGATAAAATCATTGGCCTAGAGCTTGGTGCGGACGACTACATTACAAAGCCTTTTAGTGTGAGAGAAGTGGTTGCAAGAGTCAAAGCAAACTTAAGAAAGACAATGGCGTTTGAAATGACGAAGCCTAGCAACGAGACGGCTTTGAATTTCGGCCCATTGACATTAGACACCGATCGATATGAGGCAAAGATTAATGGCAAGAGCGTAGAATTGACGCTAAGAGAGTTTGAATTATTAAAGTTCTTGGCAGTACAAAAGGGACAAATTTTTTCAAGAGAAGAGCTTTTGGAAAAAGTTTGGGGCTATGAATATTTTGGCGATGTAAGAACAGTAGATGTGACGGTAAGAAGAATTAGAGAAAAGATTGAACAAAATCCTAGTGTGCCTGAGTTCTTGGCAACAAAGAGAGGCATCGGCTATTATTTCAATCCGTCAGTATAAATGAAACAAATTTTATGGTAGGGGCAGCGCAAAAACGCTGCCCGCATACGTTAAAAATCAAAGGAGCAAAATATGTTTTTTAAAAGTCTTCAGTTAAAAATGATTTTACTGTTTTTTGCCTTTGTCTTGGTAAGCTTGGTTGCAGTAGGCACGTTTTCTGTTTTAAAGATGGAACAGGTTTACTACAGAGGCTTTGCGGAGGAAATGCTAAATACGATTTCGAGTTTTGGCATTAATATTAATAGCATTGGCGAAACAGAGCAATATGAGGATGTCAATCGCGAGGAGTTAGAAAAAGAAAATTTAAATAAAATTTATAGTAATTTTAGTGCCTATTTTTCACTTAATAATATTAGTCGTTCGGGGAAAATACTAGATAAGGATGGCAATGTGCTATTTTCTAGCAAGAACTCTGAGATAACGCCGAATATGCTGCAATGTATTAACGAAGCGAAACAAAACAGGATGGGCTACGCTGTTTTTAATGATACAGAAAGTCAGAATTATTTATTTGCTTATGTGATTACGCATCGCTTGGAAAACGAGGGCGAGATTGAGTATATTATTGTGATTGAGCAAAGCAAAGATTATATTAATACGCAGCTTAACGAAGTGCGTTTGATGTATGGGACAGCCATTGTGATTATTACGTTTATTGCCATTATTGTTTCTGTCGTATTTGCTTCGAATATTACAAGGCCGATTGATACGCTAACGAAAGAAGCGGAAAAGATTGCGCGTGGCGACATTGATCAAGTAAAGTTTCCGGATAAGAGCAAGTCGGGCTATGAGATTTCCAAATTGATTCAGACGTTTAGTGATATGACGATGCAGATTAAAAATAACCTAAATGAAATATCGAGTGAGAAGAGTAAATTTGAGACCATTCTTCTTCACTTGACGGACGGTGTTCTCGTTTTTAATCTTCAGGGAGAAACAATTCACGCGAATTTGGCAGCGAAAAAGATTTTTAAATTAAAGGGTAACGAGAAATTTGAAGATATTTTTGGAAACTACAAGATTGATATTAATATGGAAAAAATTATTTATCTGGACGACTGGACTTCTTCGGAGCAGATGGTGAATGTGGGCGACATTTTTGTGAATATGTTTTTTGCGCCATTTAGAGACGAGAAAGAACATGCCATTGGTGTGATTGTGGTTATCCAGGATATTACAAAGCAGGCAAAGCTAGACGACATGAGAAAAGAGTTTGTGGCGAATGTTTCGCACGAGCTAAAGACGCCACTTACTTCGATAAAAACGTATACGGAAACGCTTTTAGATCAAGAGATTGACAAGGAAAGCGAAAATAGATTTTTGAATGTAATATTGACAGAAGCCAATCGAATGACAAGGCTTGTGAGTGATTTGTTGCAGCTTACCAAGTTTGATTACAAGAAGGTAGCTTGGAATAAAGTCGATTTTGATTTGCCTGTATTGGTAAAGCAAATTTGTGAGAAGCATAAGATTCAAGCAGAGACAAAGAATCAAATTCTAGATTGTTTTGTAACTGCCAATGTACCTTTGGTCAATGCGGATAGAGATGGTATTGAGCAAGTGGTAACGAATATTTTGACGAATAGCATTAAGTATACGCCGGAGAACGGCAATATCAAGGTTTATGTGGGTTCGGTGCACGACGACGCCTATATTAAAATTATTGATAACGGAATTGGTATTCCGGAAGAGGATTTGCCAAGAGTCTTCGAGAGATTTTATCGTGTGGATAAGGCAAGGTCTCGTGAGATGGGCGGAACTGGCTTGGGGCTTCCGATTGCCAAAGAGATTATTGAGGCAAATGGCGGAAGTATTGATATGAAGAGCGAAGTTGGCAAAGGGACAGAAGTTATTATTAAAGTTCCACTAAAACAGTTGTAAAATCGTTTCAAATATTGTATAATCTAGGTTTAGAAAGGATGATGGTATTATGTCAGAAGTACAAAAGAAATCAGTTTCTAGAGAGATTTTAGAATGGCTAGGTTGCATCGTGGCAGCTTTCGTTGTGGCACTTATTATTAAGTATTTTATTTTTACGCCAACGCTTGTAAAGCAAGGCTCTATGACCCCAACGATTTTAGATGGCGAAAGAGTCATTATTAATAGATTAGTGAGAACATTTCATGGAGATATTAACAGAGGCGACATTGTAACGTTAGAGAAGCCTTCTAGCATTTTAGAGGACGAGCAAATTGCGGTGTATAGCGAAGTAAAAGGCTTGAAAAACAAATTTTTATACTATGTTTTGGAATTAACGAAGACGAGTTATATCAAGAGAGTCATTGGTATGCCAGGCGACCATTTATATATTTCGGATGGTAAGGTTTATATCAATGACGAAGTATTAGACGAGCCATATTTAGAAGAGGGCCTACAAACGCCTAGAAAAGGCATGTTCTATGATGTGGTTGTTCCAGAGGGATATGTATTTGTGATGGGCGATAACAGAACTGGTTCTTCTGATAGCAGAGAGTTTGGATGCGTACCACTAGATAAAATTGAGGGCAGAGTAAGCTTTAGAATTTGGCCACTTTCTAAATTTGGAAAAGTAGATTAGTCTGTCAATTGGCAGAGGAAAAAGGTGATGCTTTTGGAAATCATGGGGCATAAAGAGCAAATAGAAAAACTAAAGAAGATCGTTAAGACAGATAAAGTTGCCAATGCCTATATTTTTGAGGGCATGAGTGGAATTGGCAAGTGTACTGTTGCCAAAGAGTTTGCCAAAGCGCTACTTTGTTTGAGCGAGGGAAGTCGTCCTTGTAATGAGTACATTGCTTGCAAAACATTTGAAGACAGTAATAATTTTATTTTGCTTGCGCCAGAGGGCAACGTGATTAAGGTGGATAGTATCAGGGCTTTGAAGGAAGAATTGATGCTAAAGCCCATTACTTCAGATAGAAAAGTAGCCATTATTAATGACGCCGAATGCATGAACGAGCAAGCACAAAATGCGCTTTTGAAAATTCTAGAGGAACCACCGAAATACGTGACGATTATTTTAATCACATCAAATAAAGAAAAATTGCTATACACGATTAAATCGCGCTGCATTAGTTTTCAGTTTCAGCCTTTAAAAGAGGAAGAGTTAAGAGCGTATTTTGAAGAGCCAATCGAAAAAGAGCTTTTGGAGTATGCCAGAGGAAGTATAGGCGCGATTGTCAATGCAAAAGAGAATCATGCGACGGAAGCCATTGCAAAGTGGGTACAGGCATTTAGGCAAGAGAGCTTGATTGAATTAATGCGTGATGTGAATGAGGTTAGAGAAGAAAAGTATGTAAAAGATCATTTGCAAGATTTTTTGGAGTATCTTTTGTACTTGTATTACAAGGATATGAAGGAAAAGAAGCAAGATACAACGGGCGCAATTGCTATCGTGGAAGAGACGAGAAATCATATTTTGCGAAATGCAAATGTGGATATTGCGCTAGATAGAATGGTTATTAATTTGTGGAAATGGAGAAGAGAATGCAAGAGATTATTGGTGTAAAGTTTAAAACGGTTGGAAAAGTTTATTTCTTCGACTCGAATGGAATAGAAGTGCAAAAGGGAAAGAACGTCATTGTTGAGACAGCGAGGGGAATTGAACTTGGAGAAGTTGCCGTTGCAAATAGAAAAATCAGCGAAGATAAATTAGTGGCACCACTAAAGAAGACAATTCGTATCGCGACTGTGGAGGACGAAAAAGTTTATGCTGAGAATGCGAGAAAAGCAGAAGAGGCACTTAAAGTTTGCGAGAAAAAGGTTGCCGAGCACGGATTGGATATGAAATTGGTGGACGTGGAGTATACGTTTGATGGTAGCAAATTGTTATTCTATTTTACGTCGGATGGCAGAGTAGACTTTAGAGAATTGGTAAAGGAGCTTGCCGCTATTTACCGAACAAGAATTGAGCTAAGACAAATTGGCGTCAGAGACGAAGTAAAAATGCTTGGCGGATATGGAATGTGTGGCAGAGAACTTTGCTGCTGCAATCATTTATCAGATTTAAATCCGGTATCGATAAAAATGGCGAAAGAGCAGGGATTATCACTTAATCCAAGTAAAATTTCTGGCATGTGCGGAAGGCTAATGTGTTGCCTAAAGCATGAGCACGAAGTGTATGAGGAGAAATTATCTCGCCTTCCAAGTGTGGGAGCGCTTGTGAGTACACCAGACGGCAAGGGCGTTGTGGAAGATGTGGAAGTGTTAAAAGAGATTGTGAAAGTAAAAATCGAGACGAAGGACGAAACGCAGCGAAAGAACTATCCTTTGGCGGAGATAAAAATTTTGAAAGATAACAAAAAGCGAGACGATTATATAGAGAATTTCAATGAACTAAAGGGATTAGAGGAAGGTTTTAAAAGAACTGACGATATTATTTAAGAAGGTGGTGATTAAGGATGGCTTACAAAATTTCTGATGCTTGTATTAAATGTGGTGCTTGCGCTAATGAGTGCCCTATGTCTTGCATTTCTGAAGGAGACGACAGATATGTGATTGACCCAGAGCAATGCATTGAGTGTGGCGCTTGCGCTGGTATTTGTCCAGTGGGTGCACCAAATAAAGAATAGTGTTATTCTGTAGGGGCGGCTTATTAAGCCGCCCGTACTCATAAATAAGAGTATGTCAGCGCGACGGGCAGCGTGGTGGGCAGCGTGATACGCTGCCCCTACAACATATACGAATTTTTCATTGAAAATAAGGAATCAATCAATGACGTCGCGGCTTGTTTAAGATTGTGAATATTTGCTTGAAGTCTTTGACGGTGCAGACGGAATTGAGAAAGCACTCTACTTGCCTAAGAGATTGCATGATGGGACTAGGGCTTTTTTGATTTTTGTTTTTATACATTTTTATCACCTACTATATCATATGAAAAGGAAGAGACAATGGAACTAAAAGAAAATGAAAGAATTGACGATTTACAATTGAAGGGGCTCAAAATTATTCAAAATAAAAATGGTTTTTGCTTTGGCATTGATGCCGTGTTATTGTCGGATTTTGCAAAACAAATCAAGGAGAATAGCGTGGTGGTGGACTTGTGCAGCGGGAATGGGATTATACCGATTCTTCTTTGTGGGAAAACGGCTGCTTCTAAAATTTATGGCGTTGAAATACAAGAAGAAGTTTCCGAGCTTGCCAAAAGAAGTGTTTGCTTAAACCATTTGGAAGATAGAATTGAGATTGTGAATCGTGATTTGAAAGAGATAAAAGATGTGATTCCGTCGGGAAGTGTAGATGCGGTAACCGTTAATCCACCATACATGAAAAAGGGAAGCGGCATCATTAATGAGCGCGATACGAAGACGATTGCGAGACACGAAATTTCGTGCACCTTAGAGGATATCATTAAGGAGGCAGCGCGAGTTTTGAAATTTGGCGGAAGCTTGTATATGGTGCATAAGACGGAGAGATTGGTGGACGTTTTATCTTGTATGCGAAAGGAAAAAGTGGAGCCGAAGAGGCTTAGGTTTATTCACCCAAGTTTTGGTGAGGCACCAAATTTGTTTTTGGTAGAGGGCGTCAGGTCTGGTAATAGTTTTTTGAAAATCGAACCGCCGCTATACGTGTATGAGGATAAGGAAAATTATACGAAAGAAATCAAAGAGATCTATCATTTATAGGAGGAATTATGGAAGCGGGAAAACTTTATTTGGTGGCAACACCAATTGGCAATCTGGAAGATATAACACTAAGGGCGCTAAGAATATTAAAAGAAGTAGATACGATATTAGCGGAGGATACGAGAAAAACGAAGCAACTGTTAAATCATTTTGAAATTGCAAAGCCGCTGATTAGTTTTTATCGTCATAATGAGGGCGTGAAAACTGATTTTGTGATTTCACTTTTAAAAGAGGGGAAAAATTTGGCGTTAGTCTCGGATGCCGGAACGCCTGGAATTTCAGACCCTGGTGAGGATTTGGTAAGAGCGTGTATCGAAAATGAAATACAAATGGTTCCTGTTCCTGGAAGCGTTGCTTTTGTGCAGGGCTTAATATGTTCGGGTCTGGATACAACGCGATTTGTTTTTGAGGGTTTTTTATCCATTAATAAAAGAGTAAGGAAGGAAAGACTAGCAGAACTTGCAAATGAAACGCGCACCATGATTTTCTACGAGGCACCACACAAATTAAGAAGAACAATAGACGATTTGTATGACACGTTTGGGCCGGATAGAAGAATTGTTTTAGCAAGAGAGATTACGAAAATTTATGAGGAATATTTGCGCTTTACATTAGCGGAAGCAAAAGAGTATTACGAGGACAAAGATATTAAGGGTGAATTTGTGGTTTTGGTGGAAGGAAAAATAATTTTGCCAGAAGAAAAAATCAATGATTTGCCGATAGAAGTTTTGATGCAACAGTATGAGGCAGAGGGACTTGATAAAAAAGAAGCCATGAAGAAAGTGGCCAAAGAAAAAGGCATTACCAAATCGGATGTTTATAAATATTTATTAAATCGATAAAAATATAAACGGGCAGCGTGACGGGCAGCGTATTACGCTGCCCCTACATTACGTTACGTTATTATTTATTTAATTCATGGATGCAATTCTTGCAAACAACTTTTCCTTTAAAGTTTACAACGTCTGCTGCATCGCCGCAGAAAATGCAAGCTGGTTCATATTTTTTTAATATGATGGATTCGTTGTCCACATATATTTCTAGTGAATCCTTTATATCGATATCAAGCGTTCTTCTTAATTCTATTGGTAAAACCACTCTTCCTAATTCGTCTATTCTTCTGACAATCCCTGTTGACTTCATACTAAGCCCACCTTTCTCAATTAAATTTTCTAGAATTAATATAACACATAAATTTCTTCGCGTCAATGAAAATTGTAAAAAATTGTAAAATTTAAGGAGCGAAGATTTTCATAGTGGCATTTATGACGAAGAGAGAAAGAAAGGAAGGAATAAATTTTTGCTCAAGAAATATAATGAATTAGGGATGTGAGAGGATGGAGAAGGTTTGGATCTTTTTGATACTTAGTTCGTTTGGCGTCGCGATTTGGCAGGGAAATTTGGAGGGTGTGGTCAAAGCGTTATTTGATTCGACAAATAGTGCCATTGAATTGTGTGTTGGGATTGCAGGAATTCTTTGTATGTGGAGTGGGTTTATGAAAATCGCAGAGAGAAGTGGCTTTGTGTCTTTGCTCTCGAAAATAGTTAGGCCACTAATTAAGCTATTGTTTCCGGATGTGGCAAATGAACCGGAAATAAGTGGACAGATAGGAATGAACATTGCGGCGAATATGCTAGGCCTTGGTAATGTTGCTACACCTACGGGTATTAAGGCGATTGAGAAGTTGCAAGAGAGAAATAAAAATAAAGAAAGACTTTCTAACGCAATGTTAATGCTTGTTGTGCTCAACACAGCATCCATTCAGTTAATCCCGACAACGGTCATTGCACTGAGAGCAAATTATGGCTCTGCAAATCCCACTTCGATTGTGCTGCCAACAATAGTATCTAGCGTTGTTTCGGTCATAGTGGGAATTATTTTAGTGAAAGTGGTTTCCAAAAAGGAGAGAGAATGAAAGTAGTCGATTATGTTTCTTATTTGTTAATTCCAATTTTGATTATTGCCATTATCTTGCATGCACAAAAAAAGAAAGTGCCTATCTATGACAATTTTATTGAGGGCGTAAAGGAAGGCGGAGGCACCGTACTAAAAATATTTCCCACAATACTTGCCATCATTGTGGCGATTACTGTTTTTCGTGAGTCAGGAGCGCTAGCTTTAGTCATTCGCTTGGTACAGCCAATTACTTCTTTTTTAGGAATTCCGGAAGAAGTATTGCCCCTTGGGTTTATGAGTTCTGTATCGGGAGGCGCTTCGCTTGGAATTCTTGCAGATACCCTTGGAACATACGGACCTGATTCGACCATTGGTAAAATGGCCTCTACTATTTTAGGAAGCAGCGAAACAACGCTGTATGTGCTTGCAGTTTATACAGCCGCAGCAAAAGTAAAAGACACAAGAGGCGCTTTGTGGATTGGGCTGGTGTGTGATGCGGTGGCATTGTATGTTGCAGTCATTTTTTGCAGATAAATTTATGTGAAAATCAGCGAAAGGATATTTTGTCGAATTGTGTCGACGAAGAAGTTTGATTTTGTCGAGCAATGTCGAGAAATGGCGAAAGCCTTGCGAGAGTAAGAAGAAAAATAAAAATTTTTTTAAAAAGTATTGACAAGAAATTTTATCGTGGTAAAATGAGCGCATAAAAAGCAAACCGAATAAGGGATGTGAAAGTCATGATTAATTACTTGCTGCTTGCTTTACTATTTGTGATATCCCTCATACTTGCACAACATTTTTTAATCAATTGGCAAGCGGAGAGATATAGAAAGAGAAATGTAAAGCGATTAAAAACGAAGGAAAATTTTTTCAAACACTTTATTTCAAAAATCAATTTGATAAGGACAAAAGACGATTTTTTATCTAAGCAAGGATACCCATTTAATTTAAACGTAATTTCATATTTTGTATTCAAGTTATTTTTGGCCATGCTATTTTTTATTGCAGGCATAGTAAATTATCACTCCATTGTCATTGCTGTCGTATTTGCTGCTATTGGATATTTTCTGATAGATGTTTTCATTTTGTCTCGTAGAAAATCGAGAGACAGTGAAATATGTACGGACTTAATGAATGTTACAAGTTCTATTTGTTTGCAACTTTCTGCGCAAGTCTCTTTAAAAAATTCCCTCAAAAAACAATATGAGAATTGTAAGAACAAAGATTTTAAAAAGGCTTTGTTGGAATTTTCGACAAAGTATGAACTTTCAGAGTTAAATATTACCGAGGCGACAAAGGCTTTGGAGGACAAGTTTGATCTTTTGGAAGTAAGAATGTTTTGTAGGGCTTTAGAGACATACAACGAGACGACACAAATTGAGGAAGTACTGGACAATCTAGGACAAACACTGAAGAAGAAAAACGTGGAAAAGATTAGGCAAAACACAATGACGAAAATTATTTATATTACGTTTGGCGTGATTGTCGCACTGGGAAATATTATTTTGATCACGTTTTATCCATTGTTTGTGGGAATTGGACAAGGCTTTAACAGTGTATTTAAATAAGATATTAAGGAAAAAGGAGTAGAGAAAAATGAAAAAAGTAACGAAGAAATTAGGAGAAAAATTAAAAGAGGAGAGAGGTTCTGAGATTTTGCAAATCATATTGATTTCGGGACTTTTGCTAGTAATTATCATTACTTTGTTTTATCCACAAATGCAAAATCTATTTACGAAAATGATGACGACGATTTCTACGTGGTTTGAAAATATCGGAAGTAAGCCATTCCAAGTATAGGAGGCAGTTATGAAAAGAAAGATTAGTGTACTAACTATCGCAGTAATTTTGACTTTGATTTTGTTTGGCATATCTACTTATCTTCAACGAAAATTAATCAATTATGAGCCAACCATGAAATGCTATGTGGCAAGTGCGGATATTGAAGAGCATGAGAAAGTATCCATGGAAAAAATGAAGCTACTTGACGTGCCAATTGCCATGGTTATGAATATGAAAATTGTGCAGGAAAAAGAGGATTTGAATGACCTTTACGCAAAGAGCAAAGTGTATGCGGGACAAATCCTTGTGAAAAATCAGTTTGATACAAGAGAGAGTCTTTCCATTTTCGAGGGCGAAGAGGGAAAAGAAAAAATTGCCATTAGAATCAAAGCTGCTGAAAATGGCGTTTCGTATCGTATTAAAGAAAATTCGAAAGTGAATGTGTATGCGACGCTCAGAACGGAATATTCAAATAATATTTTTCCTAACAGTGCAAGGCAATATATTGGCAGCGAGAATGATGGCTATTGCAACATGAAAATATTAGATAATGTCAGAGTAATTGGCGTGTTTGATAATGTTGGCATGCAAGTGGATGGCAATACGGAAGAATATACGCCGGATACGATTATGGTAAGCGTTACACCAGAGGAGGCGCGCGATATTAATTTGATTAGAGATGTTGCGGTATTTAGTATTACGGAATTGGAAGAAGTGCATCCCGCCTTTTCTGAACCAGAAGTAGAAGAACAAGCGGAAGTAGAAAATGAAGTGATAGCAGAGGAGGCTTTGACGAATGAGAGTGTTTCTGATTGATCAGTACCAAAAGAATTATGATATTTTGAAAAAATTACAAGATAGTGGAATTGAAAATGTAGAAATGAAAGGCGATTGCAAAGTGAGGGCCACCAAAAATGATTTTGTGATTGTGTTTGGCGATGGTGAAATGGAGGGTCTTTTTAAGACAGCCAATGTGATTATTGTGACGAACAATAAGGCACCTAACTATCTTTGGAAAATGATTCATGAATATCACTGTGTCGATATCATAGACGAGAGTTTGGATAGGGCATATCTGGCAGAGAGAATTGCGAAACAAATTTCAATTCGTCTATGAAAAATTTGTAGGGGTCGGAGGCCTTAGGCGACCCGTTAAAGGGAGGGTTACAATGAAAAAGATTTTTAGTTTATTATTCCTAGCAGCAATCATTTCAAGCACAGTATTTGGCGCAGAACTAACAGATATCGAAAATCATTGGGCGAAAGAAAGTATTGTGAGATTGATTGACGCTAGTGCTATCAATGGTTATGAGGACAATACGTTTCAGCCGGATAATGAAATTACGATTGCAGAATTTTTAAAAATTTTAGTCGAGTATAGCGAATATCAAAAAGTGTTGGTGGGAGAGATGTGGCCAGATTGGTATATTAACACCGCAAAGCACTATCACTTTATTTTAGAAGACGAGTTTTCCGACTATGATAGAGCGATTATGCGAAACGAAGTGGCAAGAATTTTGGGGAGATTTATTGATTTGCAAGATGTGAAAGCTTCCAAGAAAAAGTTTAGTGATACGTCTGATGTGGCCATCTTAAAGCTTGTAAATTTGGGCGTTGTGACGGGATACGAAGATAATACTTTTAAAGGAGAAAACTCGATTTCCAGAGCAGAAGCCGCTGTCATTATTTGCCGTGCAGTGAAAGCAAGAAGAGAGCTTACCGCACAGAGAAAATATAGTATTCAGAATGCCG
This sequence comes from Clostridia bacterium, assembly GCA_017469545.1. Lineage (GTDB taxonomy): Bacteria > Bacillota > Clostridia > TANB77 > UBA1234 > RGIG4465. The sequence goes on along the minus strand of JAFUGE010000005.1, from coordinate 61,358 downwards.
AAAAACTAACGAATATTGGCAGAGAGAAAACCTATGATTCGTATTACAGTAATCGTTATGAAATTAAAAATAACAAGCTATATTTTTACGATAATGGAAGATATGCAAAACTAGATGGCTTTGTCGTGGAAGATAAAAATGTCGAGAATAAAACTTTGGTAGACCTGATTAAGGCTTTAATTCAAGAAGAGGCTTATGTTGGTGTAAGCTATGTTCCAGATAAAATTCTTTATGACCAGATCGAGATAGCGTATGGAAGACAAGAACGATTTGTTTATAATCATTCGTATGCGTTTAGTTTTGTGTTTTATCCAGATAGACTTTATGAGCTTAGAAGAGTCGCTATGAATGATGCACTCAGTGAGCAATGTTTTATGAAGATTACGGTTTCGAGAATGTGGAAAGATGTTGTGGATTTGAAAAATGGGGAATATGCACACCCACTCAATAATGAGAAATTATTAAAAGCATTAAAAGCAGTTTTTGACAATCAAACTGCAACAGAAATTTATGATTATATAGAAGAATGGTTGCCCAAGATATTTGAAGAGGGCATTGAAAATAAATTTGTAGAGGTAAAAAAGATAGGGAAGTATGAAGTAAATTTATATACGAAGAACAGTGATGTTAGATTGTATATTGCAAAGTGATTTCAATTTTGAAGGCTTAAAAACCTTCAACCAATAATACAACTACATAGAGGGAGAGCCCTTAATCTCCCTCTATATAGCCCCCTAAGGAGGACAAATGAAGAAATTTATTTTTTTAATAATGATTTTATTAGGAGTAAATAGTATCGTTTTTGCTTATTCGAAAAGCTTTGAATACATGGTTGACGTGATGGGAATCGAAAAATCAGGCAAAGGTGGATATGTGTTAAATGAAGAAATATATCAAGCATACAACCAATTTGTTTATGGAAGTCCATTAATGATTCCGTCTACGCAAAGATGGAAGGATGTATCTGATGGCAAATGGACAAAGAATGGTGGCATTTGGCAGGGAACTGGAACCCGCGGAGAATACTGGGTTTTAGGCTACAACGTTTCAGGTGAATTTATTCATAATCACCAATTTCCAGTAGATATAGAGCCACCAACACCGCCAACGGAGTGGAGATATGTTCCACTAGCAGAGGCAGAGGATTCCTGGAATGACGTACAAATGTATCGTTATGAAGAGCAAAAGATTTATATGCAGACGGCAAAACTTACCCGTAATCAGATTGTGTATGATTTGACGGCTGCGGATATTGGATTTGATAAAGCGAAAATAGAAAATTATGCTACATGGAAAACGAATGGCAATATTTATACGAGAAGATATGACAGGAACAATCAAGAGTGGGCAGCGAATTTTATTGTACCACCGATGGCGGCAGATGCGGCATTGTCGGCTAAACTTTATTTTCCAGAGGGAGAAGCATACACTATCGCAGAAGACGAAGAGAGCATTTTAATTCCTGTGGAGTATGGAACGGAGGTAGTCAATCTTACGGATTTTGCCAAAGCGGAGCATGTGAAAAGAATTTATGCAGAAGTGGAAGTAAACGATAGTCAAGTAGACTCCGTAGAGGCGGCAAAAGCACTTTCTGTTTCGAAGCAAAGTTATATCGTGGTTCGTAAAAGTGATTATCCAAACCAGGCGAATATCGAATTAGAAGTCTCTTGCAATTCGTTATTACTGACGGAATTTACCGTGGATGGTGCGCTGGTAGATACAAATACAAAAATCATTCACATTAAAGTCGAAGGCATAGAAGAAAGCGAAGAAAACAAGCTAGAAGTGAAAAGAGAAAATAGAAATTATGAAATGGATGCCATTCCGCCACATATTGATAGCATTGATTTGGGAAGGCAGGAGAATGGCAAGATCGTTCCGCTGAAAATCGTGAGGAAAACGAATTCCGCATTTATCTGCGCGGGACAAGTACTGGCAATCGAAGTGGAGACGAGCAATGCAGATTACATTACGTTAGAATTTTCAGGGGATGCTTCGATTGTGACACTAGACGATTTAACAGAGAAATTTGAGTGGACAGATCCAAGAAGTAGAGGTGTTAGTACAAGATATACAAGTTTAGCAAAATTGAAGGCAGCATATCAACAAAAAGTAAGAATCAATCCTTATAAGACGCGAGAGGAAAAATCTTATTTCAAATATTACTACGTCATTCCATACAAAACAAAGCAGACATTTCATTCGTGGAGCAGCCTTCGCGAAATTTCCAGGGACGCTTTTAGTATTGACGAGAGCCAATTGTTTACGAGAAAAACGAATCCGTATGGCGTCGTAATCAAGGCATATTCAAGTGAGGGCGTGCGCACGAAGAGTGTATCGCTAGATGTTTTTGAGAGATGGGATACGTTATACAACAGAGACTTAACGCCATATATCAAATAAAGGAAAATCGAAAATGGAAAAAGGAAATGTATTAATTATTTTCAGTATCTTTGTTGCTACCTTTTTAACAATTTTAATTTTTGTGGCAGCGATTTTTATGTCACACGTCAATAACGTATTATACAATTTTAAACTGGATGTGTATTCGATTGCGAAAAGTGGCATCATTGCTGTGAATAAAAACAAAGCCAATACGGGGAATTTTAGCTATGATGCGAAAACATATCAGAAGGAACTGGAGAAAAACTTAAGAGCAAGTTATGATTTGGACGAGAATTTATCCAATCGTGATAAATTAATTTCGAAAGTGACACTTGAGGAATGCAAGATTTATACCAAGGGCCAGAAAGATGCATTTACCAAGGAAAAAACGGACGACACCGTACTGCATATGACGCTCAAAGTAAAAATAAAGCCAATTATTTTGCGTGATTTTTTAGAAAAAATATTTGAGTTTCAGATACATGAAGATGTGAATTTGAATATGTTAAAACAATAAAAAGGAGGCAACAATGAAAAGTGAAAAAGGAAGCTCTATCATAACCACACCGGTCATTATTGCGATTGGAATGATGCTTGTGGCGGCACTCATTGTGCTTGCTGTTAAAATTTTGGTGCCGTATATTTGGTATGAAAAATTATCAAGCACTTGCATCAAATATGTTTTTGTGATGGAGGAGTATGGTTATCTGACGAAAAAGGAAAAGCAGAATTTGATTACGGAGCTAGCAAAGCAGGGGTTTGAAAAAGAAAAGATTCAAGTAGACTGCACGTCCAGCGTGCAGCCCTATGGAAATCAAATTTATCTAAATGTTGCCTATGATTATCGATTGCAGCTTCCATTTTTGGAAGAGCAAATCGTACCAATGGAAATCAATCGAGTCTCTGTGAGCAAACGTTAACATTACCAGTGGTACTTTTCGTTGTTGATTATTTTGAAAGAGCGGAAGATTTGCTCTGACAAAAACAGACGGATTAACTGATGGGGGAACGTAAGCTTAGAAAAGCTTAAGCGATAGTGGCAATTTTTTACTAGTTCGCTATCTAATCCCGCAGTGCCGCCAATGATAAAGTTAATGGTACTATATCCATTTACGGTAATGTTTTGAATTTTTTCGGCCAGTTCCTCAGAAGTAAGCTGTGTTCCTCTTAGGTCTAGGGCAATCGTATAGTCGGAAGATTTGATGTGCTTGCGAAGTTTATCGGCCTCTAGGCGTTTGATGTTTTCGATGTCCTTTTCAGAAGGATTAGCAGGAATGACTTCGTCGCTTACTTCTATGATTTCAAAGTTTGCATATTTTGAAATGCGTTTGGCATATTCATTAATTGCTTCGCTAATAGCAGATTCCTTGACTTTTCCTACACATAAAATTTTGATGTTCATTGATTTTCTCCTTGCTATGAAAAATGAAAAAATGTAGGGGCAGCGTATCACGCTGCCCGAATATATGTATGTTATGCTAATTGAATTAAATTGTCTATTTTATCTCTGTTTGCGACAGATAAATGATATTTTGCAACGTCTATATGATTGGTGTTTAATTCATTTAAGACAGTTTGGTAAGCTAGTTCTGGGAAGTTGTTTTCTTTGCTTAAATGTCCAAGCACAAAGTTTTGTACGCCTTTTTTAGAAAGATGGGCAATTGCTTTGCTTGCCATTTCATTGGAAAGATGGCCAAATTCTCCGGCAATTCTTTTCTTTAAGAAATACGGGTATGGCCCGCAATTGAGCGTCTCTCTATCGTAGTTAGACTCCAAAAGTAGGATATTGCTATCTTCCATTTGCTGCAATATTTCCGAAGTCACGTGCCCCATATCAGTGGCGACGGTTACCTTTTTGCTTTCATTATAAATACTGAAAGCGCAAGGGTCTGCAGCATCGTGAGGAATACTAAACGGCATCACTTTTAAATCTCCAATATGGAATTCCTCGTTTGCTACAAAGAATTCCTTGCAAGCTTCGTTTGCCTCTAGGCTTTTCATAGCATCCCAGGTTTTCGAAGTTGCATAAATAGGAATGTTGTATTTCTTAGAAATTGTCGTAATTCCTTTTGTGTGGTCGATATGTTCGTGCGTAATCAAAATCGCGTCGATATTTTCAAGGCCTACATCAAGCTCTGAAAGGGCTTTGGAAATTTTCTGACAGCTAACGCCAGCGTCTATCAAAATGTTGGTAGTGTCAGAAGATACAAAAGTACAATTTCCCGTACTGCCACTATATAAATTGCAAAAGTTAATCATATGTACACCTCAAATTTTCTCTCTTGTGATTTTTGCTCCTAAAGCATTAAATTTATTTTCAATATGTTCATAACCTCTATCAATATGTTCGATACCCAATACTTCTGTGGTGCCTTTGGCAGCTAGCCCTGCAATGATTAGTGCTGCGCCAGCTCTTAAGTCAGAAGAAGCAACTTGGCATCCTGTTAAAGACTCTACTCCTTCGAATACAGCGGTTTTGCCGTTTACAGTAATGTTAGCGCCCATTTTGTTAAGCTCGTTAGTATACTGGAATCTAGAATCCCAAATTCCCTCTGTGATGTATCCTGTACCCTCTGAAAGTGCTAGCAAAACGCCAAACTGTGGCTGCATATCCGTAGGAAAACCTGGATATGGCATTGTTTTAATAGAAGCCTTTTTCGTACGTTTATCGCAAGATACTCTAATGGCATCGCCATCGTCATTTTCTTCTACAGTAACGCCCATTTCTTCTAGCTTAGCAGAGATTGGACTTAAGTGCGTCGTAATACAGTTGGTAATCGTAACATCGCCTTTCGTTGCGGCAGCCGCAATCATAAAGGTTCCAGCCTCGATTTGGTCTGGCACGATAGAATATGTTTTTCCACCTTTTAATTCTTTCACGCCTGTAACCCTAATCACGTCTGTTCCAGCGCCTCTAATGTTTGCCCCCATTGTATTTAAGAAGTTTGCAACGTCAACGACATGTGGCTCTTTCGCAGCGTTTTCAATAACAGTTGTGCCCTCGCATAAAGTCGCTGCAAGCATGATATTAATGGTAGCGCCCACGCTAACGACGTCAAAATACACATTTCCGCCGGCCAAGTTTTCTCCATTTGCTGTAATGTTTCCGCCCTCTGTATCGACTACGGCACCTAACGCTTCAAAACCTTTGATATGCTGGTCGATAGGCCTTGTGCCTAAATTGCAGCCGCCGGGACTTCCTACTTGTGCTTTATGGAATCTACTAAGTAGTGAGCCGATAAAGTAGTAAGAAGCTCTAAATTTTCCAGTAATATCTGGCGCGATAGAAGTTTTATTAATTTTTGATGTGTCAATCTCAATCGAATTTTGTGATAAAAAGTTGATTTCTGCACCAATACTTTTTAAAATTTCACAACATAGATTGATATCACTAATATTTGGTAAATTTTCGATAGTACATTTTCCGTTAATCAAAACGGTTGCAGGCAAAATAGCCACAGCGGCGTTTTTGGCTCCACTAATGCTAACCGTCCCTTTTAAAGGCCTTCCGCCCTCTACGATTAATTTTTCCATATAATAATACTCCTTTGTATTATGGATTGCTCATACAATATATCATAAAGTGTAATAATTGACAAGAAAAATTATTTCGCAAACGTGTCGTATAGCCAAAAGTGGATTTCTATGTTGTCCGAGCTATCGATATTTTCTGGTAAAAGATTAAACTGGGGGAACATCAAAGCCCACCAAAACAAAAGACAAAGAACCAATTTTTTATATTTCATAATTTCATTTCACCTCAGCCAAATTATAACCATCCGTAAGAAATTTTATACAAAATTGGAATAAAATGGTTGACAAGCAAAATGAAATATGGTAATATTTTCCATATAGAAGAACAAAGGAGGAAAATCAAAAATGCAAGAGAGAAAAACAGTAAGAGCTTGTAATTTTTATGTAAGTGAATGGCACTTATTTGCAGCACTATTGCCTTATTTGAAAGATGAACTAAAGAAGAAAAATAAAATTATATTTATATCTCAAGATAAATTAGAAAAAGGATTAAGAGAATTAGTCGATAAAATCAATATCAAATTTGAAAATGAAAACGGACTAAACGACATTACGTGGCTTAATGAAAATCTCGTTATGGAGATAAGAGAGGAGTGCACGCCTGCTACGATCATTGTGCAAGGCACGTATGAATTTATAGAAGAAATTAACCAGTATTTAGAGAAAAATCTAGTCAATTTGTATCAGGATTGTACGATTATTAATTGCTATGAAGTGTTTGATACGAATACGATGCTTTACAATATTTTGGAAAAGCACGATTACGTCTTTAATACAGGCGGATTACACAAAAAAGAGGAAATCTTCCCGGAATATAAAAGTGCAAAGATTGCCTCTAGTTTATGATTAACATCACAAGGACGAGGTAGAGCATCATATCTTCTACGCCTTGGGTATAAAGAAAGAGGATAATCATAATCAGTAAAATATTGTCCTCCTCGAATAGCTCGTGAAGCGCGTGACTGGCAGGATTTAGGGTATCATTCACTTCGGGTCACCACCCAAGTCGTTAAGGCTGGAGATGGCTTTCCCCATACTTAACATTTTAATATATTGGTCGACCTTAGACTTCTTTTCGTCGCGCAAATACGGCTTTAGCGAGGAAAGAAGATTCACACTAGGGTCATTGGAACTAGCTTTCATACTGTCCATCACTTTTTTAATCTTCATAATGGTTTCGATATCGGGCATATCTGGATTTGCAGCGGTATCGGAAGTTTCTGAAGTAGTGGAAGAGTTATCGGCAGCATGGTTGGATGCTGCATTTGAGGCTTGCATCATCGTGAAAATGGAATTGATTTTAGACGGATCCCCTCCCAACTTATCGGTAAGCATTTTCATAAGATCAGCATCCATATTAGAAATCCCCTCCCTTTATGTGGGCAGCGTGAAAGTAATGCTGCCCCTATTTTTTAACTTCAATTTAAGTTTATCTCTTTTGACGCTTTTCGGCGATTAACTCATTAATTTTTGCGTAATCTTGCGGACTGACTAAGGTTTTCACTTGCTGAAGCGTACTTTCCAATTCCTTATCGCTCATTTTGTCGAGCATACCACTAAGCATTTGAAGCATCATTTGGCTATCCATCAAACCACCTCCATAAAATCTAATTAATAATATGCACCCAATACAAAAAACGTTACAAAAATAGTGGATTTTGTGAGGAAGTTGTGGTAAAATACATATATTATGTGAGCTAAGAAAGTGGGGATGGAAATGAAAGAGAAATATTATATTACGACACCGATTTATTATCCTAGCGGTAATTTGCATATTGGGCATTGTTATTGTACAGTTGCTGCGGATGCAATTGCAAGATATAAAAGGCTAAAAGGCTATGATGTGATGTTTTTAACAGGAACGGACGAGCATGGCCAAAAAATTCAAGATAAAGCAGAAGCCGCAGGCGTTACACCACAAAAATATGTTGACGATATTGTTGTGGGAATTAAGCAATTATGGAAAGATTTAGATATTTCGAATGACGATTTTATCAGAACAACGGAAGAGAGACATACGAAAGTTGTTCAAAAGATATTCAGAAAGTTATATGAGCAGGGCGACATTTATAAGGGCGAGTATGAAGGAAAATATTGTACTCCGTGTGAATCTTTCTGGACAGATACCCAGCTTGTGGATGGAAAATGTCCTGATTGTGGTAGAGAGGTTAAGGTTGTTAAAGAGGAGAGCTACTTCTTTAAGTTATCGAAATACCAAGATAGATTGATAAAATTTTTGGAAGAGCATCCTGATTTTATTCAGCCAGAGTCAAGAAAAAATGAAATGATTAATAATTTCATTAAGCCTGGCTTGGAGGATTTGTGCGTTTCTAGAACAACATTTGATTGGGGAATTCCTGTTGACTTTGACCCAAAACATGTGGTGTATGTATGGCTAGATGCTTTAACAAACTATATTACAGCGCTTGGCTATTTGTCTGACGACGATTCTAAATATCAAAAATACTGGCCTGCAGATTTGCATTTGGTAGGAAAAGAAATTGTTAGATTCCATACAATTATTTGGCCAATTATGCTAATGGCACTAGACTTGCCACTTCCAAAGCAAGTGTTTGGCCACGGATGGCTAGTGATTAATGGTGGTCAAAAGATTGGAAAGTCTTTTGGAAATTATGTGCCACCACAAGAGTATATTGAGAAGTATTCGTTGGATGCTGTACGTTATTTCTTGCTTCGTGAAGTTGCTTTTGGAAGTGATGGAAATTTCACAGAAGAGCTATTAGTCAATCGTTTGAATGCTGACTTGGCGAATAATTTGGGAAATCTACTTAGCAGAACGGTTGCCATGATTGAGAAGTATTTTGGTGGAGTTGTTCCAGAGGCATCTTATGAGGGAGAATATGAGAAGTCTTTGAAAGAAACAATTAAAAATTCTGTAGCGGATGTGGAACGCTATATGGATAAATTAGAGATTAGTAAAGCTTTGGAGAGCATTTGGAATATTGTTTCAAGGGCAAATAAGTATATTGACGAAACAACTCCTTGGATCTTGGCAAAGGACGAGTCTCGCGTAGAAGAGCTTAAGAGCGTAATGTATTATTTGGCAGAGACATTAAGAATTGTTTCTGTTTTGATAAGACCGTTCTTAACAAGAACCCCTGAGAAAATGTGGGAGCAATTAGGCATTGCAACACATACAGAGTGGGAAGATGCCAAAGTATTTGGCTTATTAGAGCCTGAAACAAAGGTTAAGAAGGGCGCTAATTTGTTTGAAAGAGTGGAATTTGTTCCGGAAGAGCCAAAGGAAGAGGTTGTAGAGAATCAGAAAGAGGAAATCACAATTGATTATTTAGAGAAAATCAGCCTTAAGGTTGCCAAAGTGCTAGAGGCAGAAAAGGTTGACGGCTCTGATAAATTGTTGAAATTGAAAGTCAGCCTTGGCACAGAGGAAAGACAGATTGTGGCAGGCTTACAGAAATATTATCAGCCGGAAGAGTTAGTTGGTAAGAAAGTGGTCGTTGTTGCAAACTTGAAGAAAGCGAAATTAAAAGGCATTGAGTCTCAAGGAATGGTGCTAGCCGCCGGTGAGGGCGATGTAGTAAGAGCGCTTGTGGTGGACGATACGGTCCCAGAGGGCGCAAACGTAAATTAAAATTTATCTGTAGGGGGATATCCAAGGGGGACGGAGGAAAATGGATAATTTTTTATCCATTTTCCTCCGTCCCCCTTGGATAAAATGTTTATAAGGAGGATGAAAGATGCGATTATTTGATTCGCACGCGCATTTTAATGATGTGGCGTTTCAAGAAGATAGGGATGCAGTGATTCAGAGGTGCTTTGATAGTGGAGTGGAAAAGACGGTTGTGATTGGCTATAGTGAGCATACGTCAGAGGAGGCCTTGGCGATTGCTAAGCAATATGACGGACTATATGCGACGGTTGGTGCCCATCCAGACGAGTGTAATGGGGAAATTGATTTATCGTTTGTAAGTAAACTAGCCAAAGACGAGAAAGTGGTTGCGATTGGCGAGATTGGGCTTGATTATCATTATGAGACGACGAGAAAAGAGCCTCAAGCGAAATATTTTATCGAGCAGATCAAAATTGCAAATGAGCTTGGCTTGCCGGTTTCCATCCATAGCAGGGACGCAGATATGGATATGCTAAAAATTTTAAAAGAAAATCCGATTGAAAAAGGCTTTGTCATGCACTGTTTTTCTTCGAGCAGCGAGATTGCAAAAGAAGTGCTAAAGCTTGGCGGCTATATTTCGCTTGCGGGGACGGTTACGTTTAAGAATGCTAGAGGGCTTTTGGAGGTGGCAAAAATGGTGCCGCAAGATAAGCTTCTCATTGAGACAGATAGCCCGTACTTAGCGCCAGAACCATTTCGAGGCACAAGAAACGACCCGTCACTGATTATCAATACGGCGCGAAAAATTGCTGATTTAAGAGAAACAACATTAGAAGAAATTGCAGAAGCAACCTATCAAAATGCAATGAAATTTTATGGAATTAAATAAATTGATTGTGGCGCCTTTTTATAGGCGTCTTTTTTAGTGTCAACATTCTTTTGCCATTTTTTATGAAATATTAAATTTTTGTTACAAAATTCGATACTTATTTACAATACTACCTATTATATAGTAAAATAAAAGTAGGTAACTATAACATAGGAGGAATGAGGATGGATAACAAGAAGAGTGCAATGATTATAGCTATTGTAGTGATACTAATTTTAGCTGTGATAGTTGCTACAGTTGCTTTCCTTAGCAAGAATGAGACAGTAGATGTGGACAATCCAGGAGATAAAGAACACGTAATAAGTCAAAGTGAACCTACTGTAAAGGTAGAAGAAGATGGGACGAAGACTAATATTAGTAAAAAAATGAAAGAAGCTTCTTTTACCATTGAAGGACTAAAGATTGATAATATTCAAATTAGTTACTATAATGGGAAGACTTTTATCAAAGCGGATGTAACCAATGAGACGGAAGAGCAGAAAGAAGACATAGCATTAAAAATGACATTGCTTGATCAAGCTGGAAATCTTATTGTGAGTGCAAATGGATACATTGGAATAGTTTCACCTAAAGGAGTCTCTAAGCTGAATGCAGAAATCCCATTAGATTATGCAGAGGCTTACTCCATTAGCATAGAAAAACGTAGTTAATAGTGAGGAGAACGAGTATGGATAAGAAAAATAACAAAGGTATTTCAATGATATCCTTGGTAGTGGTAATTGTTTCAATCATAATCCTTTCTGCGATTGCTGTAACAGCAGGGTATCGATATATCACGCAAAGTAGAGAAGCGGAGAAGGAAGCTTTGGTAGCGAGTATTTCCGAAGCGGCTTATCGAAGACAGAATGATTATAATGTGGATGCGCAAAGCTATTATACAGGTAGTGCTATTTTTAATGAATCGGATATCAACAGTTCTAATTTTAGAAATTTACCTGAGAACTTTGAGGACGAAAAAACAAAGATAGCTACCGAACTAGATGGCTTGACACCACTTTGGTTCGTCCTAGATGCGGAAAGTGCTAAGGGATTGGGATTGCAAGATGTTGATAAATATGACAAATATTTAATTTCTAGTTTTGACGACATGAATGCTGGCGAAGAATATTCTCCGGTTGCGCTAGTAGAGTACATCACGGGAAGTGCTTATTTGGTTGATATTAAAAATACATATGATTTGGAAGTTCCTTCTACACATGAACATATCTGGATTGTTGCAACTTGTGAAGAACCTGCTACTTGTAGGATTTGTGGAGAGACATTGGGTGATCCTTTGGGACACGATATTGTTGAGGCAACTTGTACACAGGCAAGTTATTGTAGAAGATGTGGCAAAGAATTTGCTCCAGCATTAGGACACGACTTTGAAGGCGCTGGATACACATACGATGCTGTAAAACACTGGATTGAATGTAAGAGAGGATGCGGCACAAAGAAAGAAGAAGAAAGCCACACAAAGAATTATGTTTCTATTCCTAGAGATGCAACCACGGTTGGCAATGGATACCATCATGAAATTTGTTATATTTGTGGTTGGGAGTCAGCGCCAACAGAACATACGATTAAGAATGAAAACATCGACGAGACACATCACAGAGCTTACTGTATTTTGTGCGATTATGACGAAATTCACGAGGACGATGGATGGCATAGCGACAGAGGAACACACTGGAAGAATTGTGATATTTGTGGCGACGAAATTTTAAAAGAAAATCACGTAGATAATAATCACGACAGCATGTGTGATGTCTGCGGAAAAATGATGGATTACACGCCTCCACTAGCATTTGACGATGGGGACATTGTGGTAATCACGAGGACGACACACCAATTAGAAATAGAGGCAGAAACAGAGGATAATGCCGGCGGTGTTGGTATCGCAAAATATGCATTTTCAATAGATGGCGGAACGAATTGGAATGAAGTGACTGTAGGTACAAATTCTACGGTGGCTACATACAAGTATGAAAATTTGGTACATAATCGAGACTATACCATTATCGTAAGAGCGATAGACAAGAATAACAACTACACGGATGGAAGAATCACTGCGAGAACATATCAAGTTCCAGAAAGCCTAATAGACTATTCGCTTGATGTAGAAAGAGTAACAAGTGGAAGCGTTAATGTAACTTTGAAATTGCCAACATTAAGTTTGCCACAGGTAGCAATTAATGAGTTGAAAATTGTTTATAAGATTGATGGCGTATCAACAGATTGGCAAGACTACAGTACTCCTATTGAAGTAACAGGGGAGGAGAACACCGTCATACTAGCCAAGATTGTGGATAAGAGAACACCTACACCAAACAGTAGCAATACAGTGACAACAATCAACGTTACGAATATCGATAAGACTCCACCAACCGTTACGATTGAGGGCACCAATACAACACAAGCAAAGACATCACATACCGCGACGATAAGAGTAAGGGACGAAAAGGCTGGAATTGCAAATGGTACAATCATACAATATGCTTGGGCGTTGGAGGGCGTAACTCCTACTATTTGGAGATCAACTCAAACGACAACTTCTGGCCAGAATGTTACTGTGGAAGTGGATACACCTTCAGGAGTAAAAGGCAGATATTATTTATGGGTAAATCAAGGTGTTAGAGATGCGGTTGGCAATGTAACAACAGAGGTTGTAAAGAGCAGTATTTACTTTGAAGTTGACGATATTGCACCAGAGCTAATTACGAGAACTATGAGAAATAAGACTACTGGCGCAATTGACGAGCTATATGTCAATACAGGAGCAGAAATCACGGTAACGATAGTATCGGACAAGGAGCTTTCACAAGGTCCATTAGTAGAAATCATTACGACTACTGGAACAAAGCAGGCCAGAGCAACATCAAGTGATGGTATCAATTGGACGGCGAAGATTACAGCGGACGCAACTTTTACAGAAGGCTTACTAAATAATGTCAGATTCAGCGACTACTTGGGTGCTTCTGGAAAGGCAGGAGGTAATTATACAACAACGACAGACGGCGTGTATATCACTTATGATAAAACACTACCAGCATTAGAGTACATTAATAAATAAGATTTAAAAAATAATATTGACTTTTTCATAAAAACGTATTATGATAGTCATAGTTAACAAGGGGGCGTTAACTTCTCTACGGGAAGTTTGCGTCCTTTTTTGTTGTGTAACATCTGTCTGCCCGTCGGGGCGACATTGTAGGGGCAGCGTACCACGCTGCCCGCAAGATGTTAATACAATTCGTAATGGCGAAAAAGGTGGTGATAAAAATAATTAATATGAAAAAACAAGAGGCCTTTTCTGTGCAAGACTGGATGCCGTTTCAAGATATTGGGCAGAACAAAGTATTTATGAAAGATGGGACTTTTTTAAAAATTTTGGAAGTGGAGCCGATTAATTTTGAACTAAAATCCGAGTTTGAGCGAGAGGCGATTTTAGAGAGCTATAAGCGCTTTTTGAAGTCTTGTAATTTTGATATGCAAATTGTTATGCAGTCTCAAATTACAGATGTTTCTAAGCACTTCTTAAGGGTGAAGAGGCTTAGAGAAGAGGAAGATTGCTTAAAGGAAATGGCAGAAGATTATATTCGTTTTGTGCAAGAAGTTACTTCTTCGAAGAGAAATGTTTCACGTAAATTCTATCTTGTTATTAAGGGTGACAATCATATAGAAGAGAATGTTTCGAAAGTGCGAGAGGGGCTTGCGGCCTGTGGTAACTTTGTACAGGAATGTACGACAGATAAAATTATTTTCATTATGAAGAATTGTTTCAATAGGAGACTTAGGGGGCTAGAAAGGATAAAGATATGAGCTTTATTTCTAGCAAAAGACAGGAGGATATTTCTATTATCAGTGGTGGGAAAAATACCGTTTTGGATTCTATTTGCCCATCTTATCTTGATATGACTAATCCAAAGTATATTGCGATAGACGATTATTTTGCAAGTGCGCTGCTAGTAGTAGATTACAGCAAAGAAATGCACGATGCTTTTCTAAAGACATGCGTGTCGCTTGATTTAGATTTGCAGATTTCCATGTTTTACGAGAAGAAGAACAGTTATGAGGTCATTAAAGAGTTAACGTACAACATTGGAAATACGGGCGCGAATATGCGAGTGACAAATGAAAATCAGACAGATATTGATGTGATGGGGAGTAGTTATCAAGACGCGAAGTATATTAGAAAGCAGTTGCAGCTTGGTGGCGAGGAATTTTATTATCTCTATACATACATTGTCGTGTATGCGAATTCCAAAGAAGAGTTAGAGTTTGATTTACAAAAGCTAGAAGGAGTGTTGGCGGGAATTGGCCTGACTTCAAGAAGAGCGGCCTTTCGCGAGGAGCAGGCGTTTTTGTCGGCGATGCCGCTAATGCAAAATCATAAGGACTTAAAAGAAGTGACGGCAAGAAATGTTTTGACAAGTGGCTTGGTGAGTACGTATCCGTTTATTTCGAATGAGCTGTGTGACGAAAATGGTGTAGTCATTGGCATTAATGATTCCAATCATTCGCTTGTAATGGTGGACCGTTTTGAGACGGAAAAGTATCGCAATGCGAATATGTGCATTTTAGGGACGAGCGGCTCTGGCAAATCATATTTTGTGAAACTCATGATTGCGAGAAATCGATATTTGAATATTAACCAATATATTATTGACCCAGACCGTGAGTATGTAGGCCTTTGCGAGAAGCTAGGCGGAACACTCATTCAATTTGGCGGCGAAAATAGTATTAATATCATGGATATTCGAAAATCGAGTAACGACGACACGGCCAGTATGGGCTATTTGAGAAACAAGCTGGGCAAGCTAAAGATTTTCTTTCAAATGCTGCTTGGCGATATGTCTGTAGAAGAGGAAGCATTATTAGAAGAAAAAATTGTGGAGTGCTACGCCGAAAAGGGGATTACGTTCGACGACAACTCTTTGTTTGTCGGGAGTGACAATGGCAGTTTTTTAGAAAAGAGAAAATTTAGGGATAGTAGTGAAATGCCAACTATTTCTGATTTGTATGCGATTTTGAAAAAAGATAAAAAGGCGAAACGCTTGGCCGCATTACTAAAGCCAATGTTAAGTGGAAGCTTGAAATTTTTAAACCAACATACGAATGTGGATTTGTCGAACAAGCTGGTGATTGCGGATATTTATGACATCGAAGAAAATGCCTTGGCGCCAGTGATGTTTGTGGTGACAGACTTTTTCTGGGATAAGATTAAAGAAGAGAGGGCGCAGAAAAAGATTTTGTATTTCGACGAGGCGTGGAGGCTGATTGCCAATAACGAGGAGACGGCAAATTTTGTTTTTAAAATATTTAAAACGATTAGAAAATATGGTGGGGCTGCAACGGCCATTACGCAAGACGTGAATGATTTTCTAAGTTTGCAAGATGGAAAATTTGGCAAAGGCATTATGAATAATTCCAGCATTAAGTGTATGTTTCAAATAGAACAAAATGCCATCAATAGCATGAAAGAAATTGCGTCGCTATCGGAAGAAGAATGCTACAGACTCAAAAACATGGAGAGAGGGACGTGTTTGCTACACGCAGATAAGAGCCATTTAATGGTAAAAGTGGAGGCTTCGAAAAAGGAGCACGACATTATAACGACAGATCGAAAAGATTTGGAAATGAGGGGGAAGATATAAATGAAGAGGGTTTTAACAGCTTTGGGGAATCCAGCGCTAAACAACGAATTAAGAAGATATGAAAAATACGATGTGATAGAGGAGGATTTGTTTTACCAAGATGCTGTAGTAGATGTATTGGAAGAGGAAAGCGTGGATGCGATTGTGGTGAGTGGTTTACTACAAGGGCAGGACGATTTTTGCGATTTCATTGGAAGAATAAAAAGGAAAAATAGTGTGGCGAGAATCATTGTGATTACGGACGAAATGGATACCGAGACGCAACGATTGCTTGCGAATATGGGTGTGTATGATATTTTGTATGATTGCGATGTGGAGATTTCGGATGTAATTGATGCGATTGACAGAGAGGAACCGATTGCCAGGCAATTAGTGCGTGAGACGGTGGACAATAGCTATGATAAAGCAGAGTCTGAGATAAAAGTGTCGTACATCACGAAAGTGCAAAAGCAGGAAGTGATTGCTATTTCTGGCACGAATGGCTCTGGCAAGTCTACGTTTGCCGTGAATTTAGCAAAGAAATTATCACAAAAAAGTGATGCGAAAATTTTGCTCATAGATTTGGATACGTTAAATGGAAACATCGACGAAATCATGCATATTAACAAAGTTCCACAAAATGTGGATTTGTTAATGGACGAGGATAAAAAATGTGGACTAAATTATGCGGTAGACTTGATTGCGAAAAATCGTTTTGATACCAATGTGCTAGACGAGCTTGTGGTATCTGAAAAAGGGGTGGATGTATTAACCGGCAATGTCTCACTTCACTACTGCCAGAATGTTTTAAAAGAAGAGTATTATCAGAAAATTTTAAGCGCCGCCAAAGAAAAATATGATTTTATCATTTTCGATACGAGCAGTAATATTTTCTTGGATTCGACGAAATGGGCATTGCAAGAGGCAAACCGTGTATTATTTGTGACAGAAAATTCCTACATTTGTCTCAAGAAATCCACGCAGTTGCTGAATGTTTTCTTAAACGTTTGGCGCGTGTGGAAAGAAAAAATTCAGCTGGTTGTGAGAAAGAGCGAAGCAAACGGAATCGAAGTGGAGCTAATAGAAAAAATATTGGAAAATATGAAGTTGGCGGGCGTGATCAAAAACAATGACGACGCGGAGTATGAAAGAATTCTTGCCAATATTCACTTCATTCCAAAGCAATCTTTTGCCGAAAAAATCGAAATGATTAGGGGCCTAATTAAGAATAAGGTAGGCAAAGAAAATGCTGTGTTAAAGGAGGTGCCAAATGCTAATTAATCCATTAAAAACAAAGGCAGAAGAAAAGCAAGACAAGCAAGAAGTTAATAAAGATAAAGTCATTAGCGACATCATTGGATACTTAATTCGTAACTACTCGGAATACTTAAGTGATATTGATATGAATAAAGAAATGGTAGAAAATATCGTGCGCGAAAAAGTGTACAAAGAGTACTCGAATATGAATACAGAGCCGACAATCAATGCCATCATTAACAGACTTTTTGGGTATCACATTTTGCAAAAATATATCGACGATATTGCGGTGAGTGATATAAGAGTGACCAAGTATAACTGCATTTTTATTAAGAAAAATGGCAGGTGGCAAAGAACGAATGAGAGCTTTGAGGACGAGAATGATTATTTGAATTTTGTGCGCTATTGTGTGCTAAAAAATAGGGGCAAAATTTCTAATGAAGTGCCGATTGTGATTGTGAGTGATAGGAAAAACAACTTAAGAATTGAAGCGGGCATTGAGCCGGTAAACGTGAACAATCCCAATTTAGTCATTCGTATCCATAGGCCAAACGGGATACAAAGCATCGAGGAACTATTAATGAGTTCGGCCGAAATGATTAACGTAGATATCTACCAATTTCTAGTACAGGCAATGATTGCAGGATGCAATATCGTGATTAGTGGCAAAGGCGGAAGCGGGAAGACAACGCTTATGAGGACCCTCATTAATAAAATTCCAGAGGATTTATCCATTACCGCCAACGAGGAGACGGCGGAGCTATATAGCACCCATCCGAATTTGATTCAAAGAGAAATTTTGAGCAACAGGGCAGAGAATAAGAATATCACGCTTGCAATGCTAACGGCCCATTCCCTTGTCATGTCGAATGATGTGATTGTCATTGGCGAATTAAAAGGCGCTGAGGCAATGGTTTTCTTTGATGCTGTTTCGACAGGACATAGAGGGTATGCCACTGTACACGCAGATAGCAGCGAGAGCACAGTAGATAGACTCGTCACCCTTATGAAAAGAGATACCAAAGCGCAGATGTATAGCAACGAGTATTTGACGAAGCTATTATCTAGTTCACTAGATTTAGTCATTTATATGAGCAATTTTAAAGTGCAAGAGATTGCGGAAGTGATATACAACAAAGAGACAGAGAAAATCGAGTACAATCCTCTTTTTGCATTTGATGTAGAGAAAATCGAAAACGGAAAATCGATTGGAAAATTCAGAAAAATCAATGAGCCTATCGGAACCGTCAAGAGAAAAATTGAGATTCATCGAGAAGAGATAGAGAGGTGTTTTGCGTGAATGTAATTTTGTTTTTAGCTGTTGGATTGTTATCGTATGAACTTGCCAAGCGTATCGTGGACAAAAAATTTTTCTCTAAAATCAACAACTACATTATGGTAAAAAATGACGAGTATTACGCAGAGCTACTTCGTTATTACGAGAAAAACAAGAAAGTAAAACTGAATACAAAACTAAATGTTTTCCATAAAATCAATATCTTGATTGATAGGGCTTCGCTAAGCAGGAACATACTCATTAATCCCATTACGATACTACTTTCGTGCGTGCTTAGCTTTGTGGGCGTATATATGATAATCAAAAACATCTTTGAGATTCCGCTTTTATCATTCATTATCTCCTTGCCAGCGCTCATTTTGCCGATAGTGATTCTTTCCAGTATTGCTAGTTACAAGGAGCAGAAGATTGAAAAAGTGCTGCTGAACTTTTTGCTACAGCTAAAGAATTATACCAGGATTAATAATGATATTATTTATGCATTTCAGGAAGTGAAAGTGATTGAGCCACTGCAATCCTACATTGATAAGTTTTTGCTAGAGATTAATCGTGGTATTAAGTTTGAAATTGCGATGGAGCATTTGAAAGAAAAAATTCATATCAAAAGCTTTTTGGATTTGTTAAATCATATACAGTATTGCTATTTGTATGGCGGTAATTTTAGTGAGCTAATTCGCAAAAATTACGAGACGATTGACGAAATGCAAAAAGAAAAAGCGGCAAGAATGCAGGAGACGCGAGGCGCAAGACTGGTGCTACTTATTTTGATTGCACTGGACTTGTTTGTGTATTTTACGTTTATCAATAGTAGCTATGAAAATTATAGGATTATGAAAAACAGCTTCGTTGGCACAGTGATTTTGTATTGGAATTTTATCAGTATGTGGCTTTTATTGTTGCTCTCACACCACGTGAAAAAATTAGATTATTGAATAAAATGGGAATTTTTTGCGGGTCGCGTGCTACGCGCCCCCTACAATCGTACCACGTGAAAAAATGGATTATTGAACAAAAATGGGAAATTTTGCGGATCGCGTGCTACGCGCCCCCTACAATTGCATCACGTGAAAAAATGGATTATTGATTGTAGGGGCAGCGTATGACGCTGCCCGAAAAATAAATTAAAGGAGGAAAATTTATGGAACAAGCATTAACATTGGAACTAGACAAGGGTCTAGAATTAGAAATGACAAAGGAGAACCAAAATATTGTCACGGAGGTGTCAAACGCATTTTCCAATGCTGTTGACAAAGGAATTGAACAAGTAGACATTGCGGACGAGTACAAAAGCCTAATCAAATCAGAGGCAAGGAAAGGAGAACTAAAAACCGCGGGAGCTCAGGCCGTGGAAGCGGCATTAAGAATAGGCGCGAAAGCCATTGGATTAAACAATTCAACATTTAACAGCGCCAAGCAAATCTTGGAGGCACTTAGGGCAGGTGATTTGAAAAAAGGGCTTTCTGCTGCGATTGATATTGGCATTGATTTTATCAAAGTTATTCCGGCAGACGCCAGAAAATTAATCAAATCAAGTAAAGATTTATTACTAGGAGATAGCTTAGACAGTGCGTTAAAAGATGTTATGGTAAAACAAAAGAACACGATAGATAGACTCGACAAAAAATGCGATAAATTTGACGAAGCACGCAGCAAAAACGACGAAAAAGAAATGGCAAAACAAATTAAATCGATTAAAACAGATTTGGATAAAGTAATGCTCATTGAAAACACGATTAATAGAGCAAGAAGCACCGTCAACCAGTATGAGCTAATGAAAAACAAAGGCGTGATTGAACTAACTCCCGTCGAACAAGAAGTCTGTGAAAAAATGGCATAAGAAAAATAAAAAAACGGCCTTTGGAGGCCGGAAAGAGGATTTTAGGGCGAGACGTGCTCGCCAAGAGATATTAATACTACTTGAATAGTAGGAACGTGCCCATATATCCAGCAGTAAAGGCGAATGATAACACTGAAAAACAGATAATCGTAATAGCGATACTTTTGGTGTATTTCTTTGCTATTGCTACTTTTCTAATTTCTAAAGCTTGATTTGCTTCCATAGAATTACTTTTATTCAATGTATATTCACCCCTTTATTATTATCACTTGTTTTTATTTATCACCAACAAGTAAATTATAGCATAGTATACATAATTTGTCAACAAAATGTTTTCCGGTTTTATCAAAAAATGGTATCCAAATAAAATGATATGCCTGTTTTTCAAGCGATTTTTTTCCTTTTTTTTCTTGCATTTGCAAGGGCGTTTTAGTATAATTTATGTGTGTGAAAAAGCACGAAATACGAATGATTGGAGAAGAAAAAATGGAAGAAAATGCAAAGATAGTAATTCCAGTTGACATAGAAAAGGAGATGAAGAAATCTTACATTGATTACGCAATGAGCGTTATTGTGCAAAGAGCACTTCCAGATGTAAGAGATGGCTTAAAACCAGTACATAGAAGAATTTTGTACTCAATGGATCAGTTAGGCTTGACGCCAGATAAAACTTTCAGAAAGTCTGCGTATATTGTTGGTGACGTTTTAGGTAAATACCATCCACACGGCGACGCGTCTGTTTATGATGCTTTGGTTAGAATGGCGCAGGATTTCTCCCTTAGATATCCGCTTGTTAATGGCCACGGTAACTTTGGTAGTGTCGATGGTGATGGCGCTGCGGCTATGAGGTACACAGAGGCAAAGATGCCTAAAATTGCAGTGGAAATGATGGCAGATATTGATAAAAATACGGTAGATTTTATGCCGAACTACGACGAAAAGTTGCAAGAGCCTACGGTTTTGCCGGCTAAAATTCCTAGTTTATTAATTAATGGTTCAAGCGGTATTGCCGTTGGTATGGCGACGAATGTGCCACCACACAACTTGACAGAAGTAGTCAATGCCATTGTAAAATTGATTGACGAAGATAATGTAACGGACGACGAATTAATTGCGACAGTAAAAGGCCCGGACTTCCCTACAGGAGGCATTATTGTAGGAAGAGAGGGCATTAAGAGCGCCTACAAGACGGGTAGGGGCAGAATTATTGTCCGTGCGAAAACAGAGATTGAGGAGCACGGAAATGGCAGATATCGTATTATTGTCACAGAACTTCCTTACCAAGTCAATAAAGCAAGATTGATTGAAAATATTGCGGATTTAGTAAAAGATAAGAGAATTGAGGGCATTTCGGATATCAGAGACGAGTCAGACCGTGATGGTATGAGAATCGTGATTGAACTAAAGAGAGATGCCAATGCGAAAGTGGTTTTAAACCAATTGCTTAAGAATACGCAAATGCAAGATACGTTTGGCGCGATTATGCTAGCCCTAGTGAATGGCGAGCCAAAGATATTAACATTACGTCAAATGCTAGAGCATTACATCGACCACAGAAAGACGGTTATTGTAAGAAGAACGCAGTTTGATTTGGACAAGGCTTTGGCAAGAGCACACATCTTAGAGGGCTTAAAAATAGCGCTTGATTACATCGACGAAGTCATTGCTATCATTAGAGCAGCTTATGACGACGCAGCAGAAAGATTAATGAAGAGGTTTAATCTTACAGAAATCCAAGCGAATGCAATTTTGGAAATGAGATTAAGAACGCTATCAGGCTTGCAAAGAGAGAAGATTGAAGAAGAGTATGCTAACTTAATGAAGCAAATTGAGGAGTATAGGGCTATTTTGGCGAGCGAGAAACTTGTTTGTGACATCGTGAAAAACGAATTAATAGAAATGAAGGAGAAATACGGCGACGAGAGAAGAACGCAAATCATTGCCGGCGAAGACGAAATTGAGACAGAGGATTTAATCAAAGAGGAAAATACGATTATTACTTTGACTCACTACGGCTATATTAAGAGAATGCCAGTGGACACGTATCGTGCACAAAAGAGGGGCGGTAGAGGCGTTACAGGAATGCAGACGAGGGAGCAAGACTTCGTAGAGCAAATCTTTACTTCTTCGACGCACAGTACATTGATGTTCTTCACGAACAAAGGCAAAGTATATCGACTAAAGGGCTATGAAGTGCCAGAAGCGGGCAGAAATGCAAAGGGAACAGCGATTGTAAACTTATTACAATTAGACGGAGAAGAAAGAGTTACGGCCGTGATTCCAATTGATAATTTTGCCGAGGGCCAATACTTATTAATGGCGACAAAAGAGGGTATTATCAAGAAGACGAATTTGATGGAATACAGCAATGGCAGAAAGTCTGGCTTACAAGCTATCGCGTTAAGAGACGAAGACGAGCTAATTGACGTGAGACTTACAGACGGCGAAAGAGATATCGTGATGGTAACGTACGAGGGCATTGCAATTACCTTTAATGAAAAAGACGTAAGAGCTGTTGGCAGAGTTTCTCAAGGAGTGATTGGTATCAAATTAGACGACGGCGATTATGTTGTTGGAATGGAACCAATTTACGATAAGAAGGCTTACTTGTTAGCTATTACAGAAAATGGTTTTGGTAAGAGAACGGAGCTTGAGGAATATAGAGTGCAAGCAAGAGCAGGAAGAGGCGTGATTACTTATAAGACGACGCAAAAGACAGGAAAGCTTGTGGGAATCAAAGTAGTAAAGGAAGACGACGATGTAATGTTAATTACAGATACGGGCATCGTGATTAGACTAGATGTCGAGGAGATAAGCGTTCTTGGAAGGTCAACGCAAGGTGTAACGTTAATGCGCTCTGGAGACGGCGGAAAAGTAGTAAGCATTGCAAAGGTGTCTCCAGAAGACGAAAACGAAATTTCAGAATAAACTATGTAGGGGCAGCGTAATACGCTGCCCGCATACGTATACATATAAAGGAGAAAACAATGAATTTAGAGGATTTGGAGCGTTTTAGAGATGCGGATGGATTTATTGATTTTGATAGAATTGCAAAGGAAGAGGGGATGGAGCAGTTTTCGCCGAGAAGAGAAGTAAGGGGCACCGAAAGTAGGGAGAAAATTTGGTTACACCTTGGAGATAGTACCGTGTTATTAAAGACGGTGGAAGAGAATACGAATTTGGTGGGCACTTGTTATGCGGAAATGATTACTTCGGAACTTGCAAAACAGGCTGGATTTGAGGTAGCAAAGGTAGATTTAATCAAATATAAGGGCTTTTGTGGTGTGATTTCAGAAAAGGTAAATCGCGAAGGAGAGCAATTACATTCTTTAAGAGAGTATATTGGCGACGAAGAAATCGAAAATGATAGTGCACCAGAAATAACAGGATTGGATTTTGTTTTTGAAAATCTTGCGGATTATTTGAGAAATCACACGGATATGTCGAAAGCAGACAAGTATGTTTTACTTCGTTCGGTTATGAAATTAATGGTTTTTGATGTGATAACGATAGGGACAGATAGGCATACAGAGAATATTAGTTTTATCGAAAGAATGAAGGATGGCAAGAAAGAGATTGTGCTTGCACCGTTATACGATAACGAGTTTTCTTTGATGCTTGAAACAAGAGAAGCAGATTTGAGG
Source organism: Clostridia bacterium (assembly GCA_017469545.1). Lineage (GTDB taxonomy): Bacteria > Bacillota > Clostridia > TANB77 > UBA1234 > RGIG4465. The sequence continues at coordinate 37,308 of JAFUGE010000005.1, read as the reverse complement.
GAGTATTTGCAGGACTCTAGGCTTTTTTATGGGTTTGTAGACGCGCAGGCGCCTAAAATAGCACCAAAATATGAAGGAATGGAAAAAGTGCCTTGCCACTATCAAAATCTTTTTGAGGAAGTCATTGGAATGGACGAGGATGTAGAGGAATATGCGATTCAATTAACGAAAAAGTTAGATGTAGTGCAGGCCATTAAGAATGTGGAGGAACATATTGGCGCAAGTATTCCGAGTGTGTTTAGAGATACGGCGGTTTATGCTTTTGAGAGGCGAAAAAAAGAAATTGAGCAGTGTTTGGGATTAGATTTGTATATGCCGGGAGACGGGGAAGAGATGGATTTTTAAACAATGGAGTTGACATAAATTGAATTCAGTGATATAATATTACCTGTTTGAATATGTTTTAAGGTATTTGTTGTATTACGACGAATAAGGAGGAGCAAATGAGCAAAAAGTACAAAGTGATGTTTCTGGATTTCCATATTGGGGATTTGGAGGTAAGCGAAAAGGGCTATCATTATACTGCTAACAAGGCAGTAATCGCTGATGTTGGAAACAGCTTCCCGATTTTTGATATGTTAAAGAAAGATGTGGAAGCAGAAAGTATTCCTTTTTTCAAAGTGAGACTAGAAAAGAATGCAGAAAGTTTTGAGACGGACGACTATAAGCTGATTGCTTATTAAAAAGGGAGGATTTCACATGGAGAAAGCGGTAGGAGCAAAGGACAGCATTTACGGGACATTGGCATATGCCGCTATGAGCGGATACACTTCCGCCCGGGTAAAACTGGAACCCGTTCAGATCAAAGAATTGGAGTTCAAAGGCTTCAAAATATTTGACCGCAAGAAAGAGGGCTACTCTTCTGCATTATCCTGTGAGGTAAGATGGGATAATCCCAGTCTTAAAGATTCTTTAGCTGTGGATATGCTGAAGATGGCCATCCAAAGGCTGATTCAAAATTACGAGGCGATTACCGAGTAAAAATCAAAAAAGAAGTTTCGTTTTTGAAACTTCTTTTTTGATATGGAAAAGGATATCATAATTTTACTATCAGACAATTTTTAAAGCAAATCTTTAACATCAATATTGAGCAATTCGGCGATTTCAAATAATAATTCTAGGGACATACGTTTTGCTTGATTAGGTGCTTCAATTTGCGCAATATAGCTATAGCTTACGCCTAGTGCGTTTGCAAAAGTCTCCTGAATATATCCTTGTTCACTTCTATATTTTGCAATTTTTCTGCCAATTTCTTTATATCTCTTATCATATTTGGAATGAATCATACATATCCCTCCTACAAGAATTTTATCGATAAATTTTCGAATTATACTTCCACAAATAGTGTAGAATATGTTATGATAAAAATGCTAAAATTGTATGGTTAAAATGAGGGAGTATGATGGAGATACCAGCTTATATACAGGAAGAAATAGAAAATTACATTTATGAGAAGAAAAACAATATCAGTAAATTTACGACGTATGAGAATATTTTTGCTTTTATTGGACTTGCTAAGATGGCGGGGAGAATTAGTGAGAAAGAGGCGGAAAGAATAATGAAATTTGTGGAAAACATATAAGAAAGATAAAAAACTGGCGCCCATAAGACGCCAGCATTTTTACTTTTTTAATCGTATGTCTTCGCCGAAGAAGCGGCAGATGTTATAATTGCCAATGAGACGTGACAAAATTCGGTCGTCATACGTCTTAGCCAAATCTTCAAGAGATAAATTCGTTGAAATAATTGTTTTGACATCAGGTTTTAACAATCTGGCGTTTAATAAATTAAACAACTCGGAAAATCTTGCTGCTGTTAAGTTTTCAGTACCAAGATCGTCAATGACTAGCAAATTGGCACTTAAAATACTGTCGTAAAACTCTTTAGAGCCAACGGATTTATTATTACCGTACTTATTTTCAAAAATCAAGTCGAATAGCAGCGGAGAGGTTTGGTATAGCACAGTATAGCCTTTTTCTAAAACAGCATTTGCAATACAACTAGATAGAAATGTTTTTCCAATGCCTGGAGTGCCAGTAAATAGCAGATTTTTCTGTTCTGGACTTTCAAAGTTTTGGATAAACTCCATTGACAATTGATAGATTTTTTCCATATTTTGTCTAGGAGAAATACTAACACCATATTTTTCAAGATTTGCCTCGTCGGAAAAAAGAGTTAGGTTAAATTTCTCGAAAGTATCATTTTTAAGCCTAAACAAATTGGATTTGTTATAAGATTCGTTTAAAAGCTCTTGCTTTAAGCAGCTACACATTTCACTGCCTGTCTCCGTAAGGATATAGCCTGTGTCTTTGCATTTTTCGCATTGATACGCAACTTCTAACGTAGTATTCATAGCGCTTAAAATGGCCTCTTTTTCCTGCTTTAACAAATTAATATTAATTTCTAATTCTTCTTTTAGAGTAGCTAGCGCAGCGCTATTAGTCGTTAGTGCAGCCTTGGAACTTTTGATGCCTAGCATCGTGATTTCCTTGTCGATTTCTGCAAGCCTAGGATTTTTGGCGTAAGCCTTTTCTTTGGCGATGGCGTAGTTTCTAAAAGCAAGATTTCTTTTGTCTTCATATTTGCGTTCTATGGTTTTGTATACGTCTGAAAACATATTAAAAACACCTTTCTATACATTCGCGTAGAACTTAGTCAAATCGTTGTACTGATTCGTTTGCGTGTCAGAATATTTTGGAATACTTGGTTTTCCGGTTTCCATTACTTTGATTTCTTTTTGCTTTTGTTTTTGCTCCTTCAAGAAAGCACTGATATCGTCCACAGTAGATAGATTTCTTTCGTGCCAATTGGTAATAATTTTGTCAATGTAATCAAAGCTTGGATTTGTTTTCGAAGTCGTCTTCTTTAGTGCAAGCTCAATAGCCTCCATCGGATAGCCATATTCGATTACCCATTTGTCGACATACGAGTCTTCGTATTGAGAAAGCTTTCTACTTAAGCCCAATTTTTTGCCAATTGTTTTCTTGATTTGAGATACTTTTTCATATTCTGTATAATACTTGTCTAAGTCGTCCGCCGTTTTGATATTATTGGAAGCCCAGCCCTCTGCAACAGCATACAAATACTTTTTGTGAAGTGCTTGACGGTCGAAGCAATATTTGAAAAGAGAGTACATCACGTGCTCGTCAAACTGATATTTCGTAAACAGATTATCAATATCGGTATACCAAGCAGGAGACATAACGCCCTGGAAAAAGGTATTGTTGATGGTATTGATAATTTGGTTGCGCATTACATTTTTGGTATTTGCTTCGATCGCATCTTCAACAGAAGACGTAAGCTTTGGCTTGTAAAGCTTTTCTACTTCTACTTTCTTTAAGTCTGCCAAAGTGTAAGTAGATTGCTGCTTTACAAGAACATGGTTTTCTTCCCAGTATTTTAAGCCTTGTTCCACGGTTTTAAGTGGAAGACAAAGCCTCTTGGATAAGTCAAGTGGAGAGACTTCACTGCCATATTTGCACAAAAATAGGCAGTATAAATATATTTTTACATAATCGCCATTGGCGTTACACATATATTCACTAATGAATACTTCTGGAATGTTTAAATCGGAAAAAAGCATTGATAAATTTTGTTCAAAAGTCATTTTTAGCCCTCCATTTGCCATTTTTGATAGATTGTTTTCTGTACCATAAATCATATATTTTTTTGGAGGATTTTGCAATGGATTTTTTATAAATTTTCAATTTTGAAATTCTTTTGTGGCGGGCAGCGTGATACGCTGCCCCTACGGCATTATTTTCTTCGATTATATAAATAGACCTTTGCGTTTTTCTTGAACTTATAAATGCTCATTAAAAATGGCACTACGCTCTCGCCGCCGACGCCAACTCCTAGCAGAATCACGGGTGGCAGGACGAGCACGATAAAAATTCCGGTGCCCCAGAAAAAACTGACTTTGCATAAATATAGCACTAAAAAGATAATGCCAGCATAAATCGAAAGAGGCAATAGTACTCGGTATTCAATGATGCCGAGAAATTTATTAGCGTATTTGTAATTCGTTGGGAAAATGTATTTTTTCATAGATTACCTCGTAAACATAGATTTTAGGCCGGCCATTCCTGTGCTAAAGTTGGACGTGATATTCAGGCCTCCCATCAATTCTCTGACATATTCGTTTGATTTCAGTAGTGCCATAATCGTGCCAACTAGCAGCAATTCCCTAAATGGACTGACATTTGTCTCTTTGATAATAGCGTAAGATAGTAGCAAAACCAAAGAAATAAATATCTGCAAAAGAAGGAGCGACAAAAAGCATTTGAACCAACTTTTAAAAAGGCCCGTCGTCGGCTGATTAATTAAGCATAAAATAGCAAAAGGGGATAGTAAAATGAGCACTTTAATCACAATATACCTTAGCGCAAAGCTGACAATCAGGGTAAAGGAGGAGATAGAGAGCATTCCAGATAAAATTCCATTAAGGGAAAAAACATTGACTTTATCGCCCGCTTGAAAAGCGAAAGTATCCATTAAACTTGAAAAAGAAACTTCCACACCTTTTCCAAATATATTTTTCCCTAAGGAGCAGATAAACGTTGTGATGTCAGAAGTTGCGCCAATGATATACGTGCAAATAGTCAGAGAAAAATTCATAAAAATCGCAACAAGAAATAGCCTTAAGAAGAATTTATGTGGCGACTCTACTCCCTCGCCAGAATAGCTACTCATAAATAGCCTAACACTATAGTAGATAACAAAGGCTGCCAGCAAAGCGTTTGCCAGCACCAATAGCCCTGTTTTAGGGTCTGTGCCAAGAATGCGCTCTAAATGACTCGTCGCAATATCCTTTTTAATAAACACCACTTTGTCAAGTAGTGGAAAAATATCTTTATTAATGGACGAGAAAAGGCTTTGGCATAAGTTATTGATGGTGTCGATAATGACACTTCCGATATCTATCTCTTGGATAGCGATTTCTTCTTCCATCTAAAAACACCTACCCTTTTGCTAGTGTAGAAATAGCCGTTAAAATTAAGTCGACGCTAAGAATAAAGGCATAAGAAAAGAGCGTACTTTTAATTAATTTTTTTCCTGTGACAATTCTCTCTTCGTCGCCAAAGCTAAACTTCTTCATTAAAACGCCTGTACCAATGGCAACGGCAGCAGCAGGAGTGGAAATCTTTACAATCCATCCTTTGATCTTGGTAAGGCCGTTATTGATGGTTGTCACTAATTTTGGGTCACTGGCACAAAAGGCCACACTGGAAAGTAACATCATAAAAACAAACGAAAAAATAACTATTTTTTTAATCATATAAATCTTCCTTTCATAATGGGTGTATTTGCGTGAATCGGATTTAATCTAACGATTTGCGGAGATAAAATCTCAGAACCAGTAGAAATAAAACAGATGGCCTCAAAAGTTTTTAACTCCCTGGAAAATGTGTTGAAATCGTAGATAAAATCGTGCTGAATTTGTGTACTAATACTTTCAGACAAACTAGAGTTGTCCGACTTAAACGTTTTTAAAATATAATTGTATTTTGTTTCCTTGGCATTTTCGGAAAGGCTACGAGAAATTTTCACTTTATCTTCTTTCCCAAGCTGTTTCTGAGCCTCTTCAATTGTATAAATATCGTCGGCGCGAAACCAAATCTTGTTTACAAGACTTTGGATAATGACTTTCGCGGCGGCCTCGTTTTTCACAGCATTCAGAAGCGATGTATAACTTTGCGTTGAGACAATATTAATACATTGGGCCTCACGACTTTGAGAAAAGAAATTCGCGTCATTTTCCGTAGCATATTCGTGATATTCGTCACACAAAAATGCCACAGGATAAATTTTATGAGAATCGGCTAATCGCATTAAAACCTCAGATTGGAAATCCAGCTTCAGATATGTAGCGATAACTTTCGCCAGATTTCTGTACTGAGCTACATTCATATTGAGAACCACAATATCGTTTCCTAATCCCTCAAATCCTTTAAAACTGATTTGATCTTTTGGGGGACAAAAGGCAGTACTTATTTCATAGTCGTTCACGAATAATTGAGTGATTCGGGTAACTTCAGATTGAATAATAGACAGCACTTTGGGGTCGAGCGTCTTATATTCATTTTGAAAAAAGTCCAAGCAAGAATTCAAATCGTGAATCTGTTGGGTGTTATACAGATTTGATAAGAAATTTTGCTTTACAATGGAAAACTTTTCTTGAAGATAGGAGGGAGAATTAATTAACTTATGCAGTTCAATGAATGTCACATAATTATCATTGTAAAGCCTGCAGAGCTTGATACACTCCGTCAGAAAGCTTTCGACTTTGTCTAGCCAATAAGTGTCTGTCACTTGTTGGTTAGAGAATAATGTAAGTATGGTTCTAAGGCGATTAGCCAAAATAGATGGCTTAAGATTTGGTTTATCTAAAGGATTGTAAGTGTATTTGCCGTTTAGCTCTAATACAATGACATTCCTATGATAAATTTGATTTAGTTCTAATACTTTCGAATAAAAATTACCTTTGACATCGAGAATTAGCATTCCTAAGTTTTGCTTTAATAGCTGATTGACAAAGGGATACATCGCCGACGAGGTTTTGCCTGTCCCAATCGTGCCAGTAATAAAGATGTTCTGGTAAAGCCCTTTTTCGGGAATGATGACGGGAAGATTCGTAGACATATTCGTACCAATGTTTAAATGAATGCCCTCTTCGCTTTGTTTCTCGATTTTTTTGTCTTGTGGAATGGGGAAATTTTTATGGAAAGTATAAGAAATAAAAATCCAAGAAATAATAACTGTTAATAGATAAAAGCTTTTTATGTAGGACCATAGCCAGGCCTCTACTGTCATTGGCTTATCCAAGAACTGAAATGAGATTTCTTGTAGTCGATATAGTTTTGAAAATGTAATTAGCTGGAAGAGTAAGACTACAACAACAGTTATTGCAATAAATGGAATCTTGTAGTATAATACTTTTGGAATTTTGATGGTTATCATCTCCAATCGGATGTAATTTTACCTTTACTTAGGGTTAGCTTCGAGCCTTGCTTTTCGTGAAGCACGCTTATTTCATAAAGCGAATATATCGTATATAAAGCAATTACTGTATGAGCAAGTAATGAGTAAAAGAATATTTTCGTTAATGTGGGAATTGTTAATACAGAATTCAAAATAATAGATATCATAGGCAAAACCAAAATTAAGAAAAGGTAGTATCGTGACAATTTCATTTTATCACCACCTTTTGATGTGATTATAACATCGATTTTTGATTTGTCTAGTATTTTTTAAAAATTTTTCAAAAAATCGAGTGACAAAATTCGACAAAAGCGAGGTGAAACATAGTGATAACAAAAGATATGCTAATTTTTGAAATATTAGAGGCAAAACCAGAAGCAATCGAAATCTTAACAGAAGCAGGAATGCACTGCATTGGATGCCCAGCTTCAGCAGGCGAAAGCTTAGAAGAGGCTTGCGCAGTACACGGAATCGATGTGGACGAAGTTTTGGAACAATTAAATAAATAAATTGCAGGGGCAGCGTAATATGCCGCCCGTGGGGCGCATAGTATGCGACCCTATAATAACATATGCTTCTGTATTGCATAAAATAGGATGGGTGATATTTTATGCGATATAACAGAGAAGCGGCAGTTTCATATGCCAGAAAGTGGGCACTTTCCAGAAATCCTGCCTATTACAACTATGATTATTTAGGCGGGGACTGCACCAACTTTGTCTCACAATGCCTGTATGCCGGAATCCCACAAATGAATTACAGGGAGTATGGCTGGTATTACGAAAACGCCAATCGAAAATCGCCGTCTTGGACGGGGGTAAAATACTTGTACGAATTTTTGATTGCCAATCAGTACGAGGGCCCACGAGGACGCGAAATTGCAAGAGAAGAATTGGAAATTGGCGACGTTATCCAACTTAGCTTTGGAAGCGGAATATATGGCCATTGCCTTATCGTGACGGAAATACAGGGAGACGAAATATTGATTTGTGCGCACACAGTAGACTCCAAAGATAGACCACTTCGCACGTATTCATACGAGAAGGCAAGGTATCTAAAAATTTATTAATTTTTTCAAAAATTTGTTGACATATGGCTTAAAATGTTGTAACATATAAAAGCAGTTGTGAAACGCAACTACGTGGGCTATTAGCTCAGTTGGCAGAGCACTTGACTTTTAATCAAGTTGTCCCGCGTTCGAATCGCGGATAGCTCACCACTTTAGGCCCGTTGGTCAATCGGTTAAGACATCGCCCTTTCACGGCGGAGTGAGGAGTTCGACTCTCCTACGGGTCACCATTATTTTAATATGCCAGTGTAGCTCAGTTGGTAGAGCAACTGACTTGTAAACAAAATTGCACCCTTATTTAGAAATAGATAAGGTGGACACCGCTAATTCGGGGAAAGCTAAATGCGTTTAAGCACATGCCAATCCCGAGCTAGGTAGAAATACCGAGTGTAGAGACTTTATACGGTGTGCCTAAGGCGTAAGCTATGGCAAAGAGCAAGTCCAGACTGCAAACACTTTGAGTGGCAACGAAAGTTGTAGTGGTACGAATCAGTAGGTCGTCTGTTCGATTCAGATCACTGGCTCCAAAAAGCTGTAAGTTAACCTTACAGCTTTTTTCGTTATCAAATGCTATACTTTTTCCTTGCTTTTCTTCCGTGATTTACATTAGCTCCTTTATAAGTTGAAGTCAGCGAATGACAATTAGGGCATAAGAGAATTAAATTATCCTCAGAATTATTTTCAAAATCTCCATCTTTATGTTCTATCTCTAAGGGAAGCATTTTTGTATATGGGTTGATTTTACTCCATCCGCAGATTGAACATTGGCTATTATACTTTTCAAAAATATATTTTCTAATGTGCATTGATAATTGATATTTTCCACGCATACCAGAAACTTTGCCAGCTTTCCACATTCTAATATAATCCTTATATTCATATTCTTTCTGACATTTGTTAGAACAATATTTTTTACTTTTGTTTTTTAATATAGAATTACAATTCAAACAATAATGCATAGTTAGTCACCTCACAAATGATAATTCTTTTTAAACTTTTGGTTGTCCATCAAAAGCTCATTTAGTGGTTCTTTCTCAATAGTTGGGGCAGCACCCTTTGAAAAGTGCTTAACACATATTTTTTCAAAATTGACGTTACATTAAAATCGCGTATTTCCCATTTTGTACTTTTTGAAGAATATTGAAAGCTATGAAATTCTTGATACATTTGTTGAGTGATGGAAGTGACATATTCAAGGATGTTGCCATTTGTTTTTGTGTCATATGGATTATTTTTTGTTCATTAGAGGTATTATATAAAAACATCATAATACGAATATGAGCCTTATCAAATTTCATAAGTATATTGAAAAAAGTTTTTTGATCTATCACTAACAAATCGTTTCTTTCATGAAAGGCTTTTAGTTTTCGAAATGCAGAATAAGAGTGATTATGGGCAATGGCATTACTTTCTCTTGGAATCCATTTAATTTTAAAACTAGAGCAGCTTTTAGCTAATTTGCTGCAAATTGTTTTATAAACATTTTTCATTGAAAAATATAGCTCGGAATAATTAAGAAAAGTTGTTTGGGGTGTACTGCTTTCTAAATAAAAATTCCTTGCGGCAGTACAGTCAGTATTGATTCTAAATTTTTGAATTTTATTTTTATCTATGTAATTACTCAAAATCAGGTTAATAGCTTGATAGATTGCAAAGATTTCGCATTCAGTAGGATTAGTCATTTTAATTCTACTTTTTTTAGAAATGATTTTTTCAGTTATACTGTCTTTCATTACTACAATAGAATATGTACTAAAATTAGTTGTGGCATCAAAGCTTGCATCTGTAAAAATGGTATAAATACTATCTTTTTTCATATGATTCCTCCTAAGCTATTTTATCTAACAAACAGTTAATAATAGTATTATATCATATATTGCTAATTTGTCAATAATTAAATTGGACTTTGGGACGTCCCTATGTCCAAAAAGAAAAAGCATTTAAAGAAACTGCCCATTGCTCACATATTGAAATATTGATATAATAAATTTATTGTTTTCAATGAATGTGATTTGTGAGGTAGATATCATGTTGGATATTATTTGGAATCCTTGGCACGGATGCAGCAAGTATAGTGAGGGCTGTGAGCATTGTTATATGTATTACTTGGATGCTCAAAGAGAAAAAGATGGAAGTGAAATATATAAAGTAAAAACAAATTTTAATTTACCATTAAAGAAACATAGAGATGGAGAGTATGTGATTCCAAGCGGTTCGACAGTAATGGTTTGTATGACATCAGATTTTTTCTTGAAAGAAGCAGACGAGTGGCGAGAAGAAGTATGGAACATGATTAGAACTCGATCAGATGTTACTTTTTGGCTTCAAACAAAAAGAGCAGAAAGAGTAGCAAATAATTTACCAAATGATTGGGGAGATGGATGGGAAAATGTAATTATGGTATTTACAACAGAAAATCAAAAAAGAGCAGACGAAAGATTGCCTATTTTGATAGATTTGCCGTTTAAGCACAAAGGGATAATGTGTGCTCCAATGATTTCTGAAATAACATTAGATAAATACTTAGCATCAGGATGTTTTGAAATGGTGTTAGTAGACGGCGAAAACTATGACGGAAATAGACCATTGCACTTTGAATGGGTTGAAAGACTGTATAAAGAGTGTCTTAAAAATAATATCAATTTTAATTTTTGTGGCACAGGAAATGTTTTTATAAAAGATAATAAAACATATAACATACCGAAAGCATATCAGAAGGTTATGGCACTAAAGTCAAAACTACAAATTCCACAAGTAGAAGGGGAAATTAAAATTCAGGCAAAGTGTAGAACATGTAAAAGAAGATTCAGCTGTAATGGGTGTAAATGGTGTGGAAAATGCAAATGAACTTGGGGACGTCCATTGTTTGTCCAGGTTGAACTTTTAATGGACGTCCCTGTGTCTAAATTACAATTTAGGAGGTAATTGAAAATGGGGTTATTTGGAGGAAATAAGGAGAACTACAAAAACAAGAAAAGTATCATCATTTACTTTTCAAGAGCAGACGAAAACTACTTTGGCGGAGCAATGAAATATATTGATAAAGGCAATACTGAAGTGATTGCTGAATTTATTCAAGAGATAACTGGAGCTGATATTTTTAAAGTAGAGCCTTTAGAAAAATATTCAGAGGATTATAGGACTTGTATAGAAGAAGCAAAGGTAAGAACGAGAACACGGAATAGCACCCATTAAAGAAAGCGTTCCGGATCTATCTCTTTATGAAGTAATTTATGTGGGTTCTCCTGTCTATTGGGGTGGGATGCCAGAGGAATTATTTACAGCTTTAAAAGGATTAGATTATACAGGAAAAATTATTAGACCATTTGTAACACACGAGGGCTCTGGCTTATCTAGCATACCTAATCAATTAAAAGATATATGTATTGGTGCAAATGTAACGTCAGGAATCGCCATTACAGGTTCGCAAGTGAAATCATCAAGAAATAAAATAGAAAATTGGATTTAGAAGGATTATGAATTATGAAGAAAATGATAAATATGACAAAGCAAGAATTGAGAAGCAAGTATATTGCTATGAGAAATCATATTGCTAAGAAGAATGAAAAGTCCAAGCTAATTTTTGAAAAAGTGATTTGTGACGAGTCGTTCGAAGAAGCCAAGGTGGTAGCCTTGTATAAGAGTCTTCCTTCTGAAGTGGATACGACAGATTTAATCAAATATTCCCTTGCTAATGGCAAAGTGGTTCTATTGCCGAGGGTGGTGGAAAATGAGCTTCAGTTTTATAGGATAAGCGATGTAAACGAGGCGTTAGTCAAAAGTGAGTTTGGGGTGGAAGAACCAGCAGAAAATGTGAAAAACTTAGTAAGTAAAAGTGAAATTGATTTGGCCATTGTGCCAGGGGTTTGTTTTGATACGGAGAAAAATAGGCTAGGCTTTGGCAAGGGATTTTATGACCGATTTTTATGGGGCACAAGTTTCAAAACGATTGCAATATGTTTTGACGAGCAAATGCTTGAAAATGCTGTAATCCCAGCAAGCGATACCGATGTGAAAATGCAGAAAATCATTACGGATAAGAAAACATATTTTTGATTGTCGAGAGAACGTTTTTGTGATAGGATAGTGGCAGAAAATGAAGGAGGTTTTTAAAATGGAGTATAGAAGATCTGGAAATACGATTGTTGCGAGGATTGATAAGGGAGAGGAGATTTTAGAAAGCATTAAGGAAATTGCGCTAAAGGAGGACATTAAACTTGCCAATGTCAATGCTTTGGGGGCCACGAATGATTTTACGGTTGGTGTTTTTAAGACGGAAGAGAAGAAGTATTATGCGAATGAATTTAGTGGCAATTTTGAAATTGTTTCTTTGACGGGAACGATTAATACAATGAATGACGCATTTTATACGCATATTCATATGAGCGCTGGCAATGACAAAGGAGAGGTTTTTGGCGGACATTTGAATAGAGCCGTAGTGAGTGCGACTTGCGAAATGGTTATTAATATCATTGACGGAAGAGTGGATAGATATTTTGACGAGGAAATTGGATTGAACCTATTTCAGTTTTAAGAAAAATGGATTTGAAGTGGCGCTGTGATAGGCGCCATTTTTGTATATCTTTACGATAAATGGTAAAAATAAATAAAAAAGTTTTGGGAGAAGAGGATGGAAATCTTAAGGATTATCGCTTTATCGCTGGGCTCTATGACGGTTTTATTTATTTTGACTAAAATTATGGGGCAAAGAGAAATGTCGCAATTAAGCATTTTTGACTATATCATTAGCATTACGATAGGCTCTATTGCGGCAGAAATGGCGACTTCGCTGGAAGATAATTTTGTGCAGCCTTTGGTGGCAATGATTGTGTATGCTTTTGTGACCTTGGGAATGTCATTTTTGAATAATCGATTTGTGAAGTTAAGGCCGTTTTTGTCTGGTAAAACATTGATTTTATATGATAATGGCACGTTGTTTAAAGAGAATTTTAAAAAGGCAAAGATTGATTTGAATGAGTTTTTAGTGCAGTGTAGAACGAATGGATTTTTTCAGCTGAGTGATGTGAAAACTGCGCTATTGGAGGAGAATGGAAAGATTAGTTTTTTGCCGTATGCGGATAAAAGGCCTTTAAACCCTAGTGATATGAGCATCAAGCCAAAGGACGAAGATATTACAACAGAGCTCGTATTAGATGGAAAAGTGATGGAATATAATTTGAAGGAGCTTGGATATGATAGAAAGTGGTTGGATAAAATGCTGAAAAAACAAGGGATTACGAAAATCAATCACATATTTTTAGCGACGCTTGACAATGAAGGAAACTTATCAGTATATTTGACGAACAATAATGTGAAATAACTTTTTAAAGCAAGTAATTGTTTGATAATTGCTTGCTTTTGTGTTATGATAAGGGCGAAATAGGTTTGCAAGACGAGGGGGCGGATAACGTGAAAAAAGAAACTTTGAAAGAGAAACAAAAAAATGTTGAAATGAGTTTGAGAGAAAATAGCAAATTGCCACTAGAAGATTTGTTTGAGAACTTAAACACTTCGTATGCCGGAGTGAGTATTGTAGATGTTGACGACAGGCTGGAAGAGTACGGTAGGAATACCGTCGAGATAGAGAATGAAAATACGCTATTGCATCAATTAAAAGAAGCGATTGTCAATCCGTTTAATATTGTTTTGCTGATTGTGGCTGCGATTACTTTTGTGACGGACGTCGTGCTTGCTAGTGAAAAAGACTATGCCACTTTTATTTTGATTATTAGCACGGTTTTCATTTCTGCGATTATTTCTTTAAGAGAGCAAATGAAGTCCGACAATGCGGCGAAGAAGCTAAAGAAAATGATTAACAACAAGATGGAGGTCATCCGAGACGAAGTGCAATCGACCGTAGATGTGGAAGAGATTGTGCCTGGTGATATTGTGAAGTTATCGTCAGGAGATATGATCCCGGGGGACGTGAGATTTTTTGAGACGAAAGACTTATTCATAGACCAGGCATCTCTTACAGGCGAGTCCAATCCGGTAGAGAAATTTAGTTATTGCAAGAGTGACGAGGATATTACAGAACTTTCTAACATTGGGTTTATGGGCACGAACGTAGTCAGCGGCAGTGCCACGGCCGTAGTGCTAACAACGGGAAACGATACGTATTTTGGCAGTATGGCGAAGTCAATGTATAGTGTGAACGAGAAGAACAGCTTTGAAAAAGGTATTGACGATATTAGTATGCTACTGATTAGATTTATGCTAGTAATGGTGCCAATTATATTGATTAGCAATGTTTTAACGAAAAATGATTTTTGGTCGTCGCTTATTTTTGCGATTACGATTGCCGTTGGACTAACGCCGGAAATGCTTCCAGTGATTACGACTTCGACGCTTGCCAAAGGCGCTGTGGAGATGTCTAAAAAGAAGACGATCGTGAAGAGACTTAGCGCGATTCAAACGTTTGGGCAAATGAATATTTTATGTACAGATAAGACGGGTACACTAACGGAAGACGAAATTGTGTTAGAAAGATATATGGATGTACTAGGCAATGAAAGCTTGAGAATTTTGAGGCACGCGTTTTTAAATAGCTATTTCCAAACGGGGCTTAAAAATTTGATTGATGTAGCTATCATTGCGAGAGCGGAAAAAGAAAATCTCAATATTTTGAAAGAAAAGTACGTAAGAGAAGACGAAATTCCATTTGACTTTACTAGAAGAAGAATGAGTGTCGTTTTACGAGACGAAAATGGGAAGCGCCAATTGATTACGAAAGGCGCGGTTGACGAGATTATGTCGATTTGCTCCTTTATTGATTTGGACGGAACGGCAGTAGAATTTACGGACGAATTAAGAAAAAAAGCGTATGAAGTTTATGAGAGAAACAACAATGAGGGCTTGAGAGTTGTTGCTGTGGCGCAGAAGAATGAAATTCACGACGTGGAAACATTCGGTGTGCAAGACGAAAGTAATATGGTGTTAATCGGATTTGTGGCATTTTTGGATCCGCCAAAGGAAAGCGCCAAGCAGGCCATCGCGGCGCTAGAGTCTCACGGAGTAGAGACAGTGGTTTTGACAGGAGATAGTGAGGGAGTTGCTGTTAATGTTTGCAACAAATTAGGAATTGCTGTAGAGAATCGATTAACGGGCAAGCAAATAGAAGAGCTTAGTGACGAAGAGTTAAAAGAACAAGTAAAGACATGTCGTCTATATTCGAAATTGTCGCCACTGCAGAAACAAAGAATTGTAAGGTTGTACCAAGAAAATGGCAATACCGTAGGCTATATGGGAGATGGTATCAATGATAGTCCACCACTAAAGCAGGCAGACGTAGGAATTTCAGTCGATACAGCGGTTGACATTGCAAAAGAGACGGCGGATATTATTTTGCTTGAAAAAGATTTGAATGTTTTAGAAGAGGGCGTTATTACGGGTAGAAAGACTTTTACCAATCTGTTAAAGTATATTAAAATGGCGGCTAGCGGCAACTTTGGTAATATGCTATCGGTGATTATTGCCAGTCTATTCTTGCCGTTCTTGCCAATGCTACCAGTGCACATTTTGATACAAAACTTGTTAAACGATTTGGCGCAAATTGGAATGCCATTTGATAATGTGGATAGTGAATATATCAAAAAGCCGAAGACGTGGAATACCAAAGGGATTAAGAAGTTTATGTTTGCGTTTGGAATAATTAGTACTGTGCTAGATATTTTATGCTTTGCTGTATTGTGGTTTGTATTTCAATATAATATTTTGGAGAAAGCGATACTATTCCAGAGCGGCTGGTTTGTTTTCGGCATTCTTTCGCAAACGCTGATTATTCATATGATTAGGACGGATAAAATACCATTTGTGGAGAGTAAATCTTCAAAGCAATTACTGATTTCGACGTTTTCGATTGTGCTAATTGCCATTCTAATTTCCTTTACGAATATTGCGACTGCATTTGATTTGAGCAGATTGCCATATCAATATTTGCTTTGGATTGCAGTATTAATGCTAGTGTATATTGGATTCATTCAAATTTACAAGAGAATTTATATTAAGAAAAATGGAGAATGGTTGTAAAATGTAGGGGCAGCGTAATACGCTGCCCGTTTATGTTTTATATAACCCATCCACCATTTGGAGAAATGACTTGCCCTGTGATATAGTTGCCAGCGTCGCTAGCTAAATAAAGTGCCAAATTTGCGACATCCTCTGTGGAACCAATTTTGCCAAGAGGAATTTGCTCTCTAATCGCATCAAATTCTTCTAGTGTGTATTCGCTTACCATATCCGTCATAACAATGCCTGGCGCAATGCAATTGACATTGATGTGGCTTGGGCCAACTTCTTTAGCAAGAGCCTTTGTCATACCAATAATCGCGGCCTTAGAAGTAGAGTAAGCCACTTCATTAGCAGCGCCAACCATTCCCCAAATTGAAGAAATATTGATAATCTTTCCAGAATGCTTGGCAATCATATCGGGCAAAACTTCTTGTGTACAGTAAAATACGCCATTCAAATTAACTGCCATTAAATTATTCCATTCTTCCATTGTAACGTCTTGCAACAATCCTGTACAAGAAACGCCTGCATTATTAATTAAAATATCAATGCCATCCTTAAACTTCTTCCTAGCAAACTCAAACATTTCTTGCACTTCTTCACGATTAGAAACATCTGCGCGAAACGCTTTTACATTTTTGAATTCCCTTTGTATTTCTACTGCCGAAACTTCTGATTGATTATAATTTAAAATGACATTGTAACCAGCCTCTGCAAACTTGTATACCATTTTTCTGCCGATGCCTCTTGAGCCACCTGTAATTAATACGTTTTTCATACTTCATACCCTCCCAAATATCATTGCAGGGCAGCTATGTAAAGCTGCCCGCGACACATTTTAAAAACAGCGGACCTCTTTAAGTCCGCTATCCATTAATTATTTTCTACTTTTTTCTTTTTCCATTCGCCAGTGAATGCCTTTGATAGGAAAGAAATTGTTTTATAAAAAGCAATTTTAATTTTCTTTGCAATCAAATATGATTTCTTTAGTCTTGGAACTTCAATAGCAGTATTTTCAAGCTTTACAACTGTTACTTCTTCTTTCGTAATTGGGGCTGAATAATTCTTCGTATCATTATTATCCCAATTATTATTTTCGTCTCTAAAACAGAAATTAATATCTTCACAAGAAGTTAGCGTAATTTCTGTTTCGAAATGATCGTCCACTTTATCTAATTTTATTTCTTGTAAGTTGTTCCAAAGCAATCCAAATCCAAAATGTACATAAATTTCATTTGCACCATTTTGTGCTAAAGTACCGTTGTATGTAAGCTTCACTGTCTTTCCTTCTATCAAATTATCTGTCTCGAAAAATAAAGTACTTTGCGTTGTCATACCATTCACTCCTTAAATTTTATCTTTTGTTACAACAATTATATTATTAATGTTTTAAATAATCAATATTTTTTTCAATTTTTTATGAAAGAATAATGGTTCCAACAATATTGAAGTTTTGGTCGTCAACAGAAACGACAATGTCTTTTACTTCTTTGCTAACAGCAGATAAAGTAAAGTGTTTCTCGTCCATATTGACTTTTCTTACAAGAGCTTCGCCATTGTACATCACTAGACAAATGTCTCCAGGATTAATCACAGAAGTGTAGTGCACGTACAAAACTGCGCCTTTCTTGATGTCTGGCGCCATAGACTCATCTTTCATTTTTGTAATGAAAGAAGCGCCAGATACTCCTTTTGGACAATCCATCAATTTAAAGTTTTCAGCATACAAAACTTTATCGTATGGCACATTGCTTGTAACATCGTATGCTTCTGAATCTTCGTCAACCGCATTTTGAGAAATGTTTAGCATAAACTGATATGATAAATTTAATTCCTCACAAATTTTTGCTAGAATTGTTTTGCTAGGATTACGAATTCCTTTCTCAATGTGAGAAAGATGTCCTGTGTCAACACCTGCTGCAGCCGCTAAATCTTTTGATTTTACCTTTTGTTTTATTCTTTCTTGACGTATTATTTTTCCAACCATATTAAATCATTCCCTCCTACAGTTTCTTTTTCTGAATCTATTATATACAAAGATTTTGATTTTGTCTAGCAGTAAAATTGTTTTTTTGCCAAAAATCCATTGACCCAAAGGCTAATTAGTGATAAAATTTGTCCGTAAGGCAAGTAAGAGGAGGTACAAAGGAAAATGAATAGAATGAAAATGTATAGAAAAGAGAAAAAACTTACGTTAAAGCAATTATCAGCTCTTACGAATATTTCAGTCGGGTATTTGTGCCATTTGGAGAATGGATCGAGGAATAATCCGTCAATGAATGTCCTAAATAAAATCGCGACAGCCCTTGATAGAAGTGTGGAGGAAGTGTTCTTTAATTAGAAGAATCCGAATAGATATTAAAGAATGAGAATTTGGGCATTTATTCCTATTTTTTTGTTGTATTTTGTAGAAACATGTGGTAAAATAATTATGTGATGTTAAGAGAAAGGTGAAATTGGTATGAATCAAATTTTATATTCAAGAAAAAATGAGCAAAGAGCTAAGGGATTAGCGCTTGTTTTTTGCATTTTACTAGCATTACTAATTATTGTTTCAGTAAGTTTTGGAATTGCAAATAAAACAAGTAATAAAATTTTAAAAGGAGTGTCTGTTAACGGGCTTGATGTTGGCGGATTAACGAAAGAAGAGGCGACTGATAAACTAAATGAGCAGTTAAATAGCATTAAGAATGGCCAAATTGAGCTAAGCTTAGGCGATTATGCTAAAACGATAACGGGCGAGGATTTGGGTGTTTCATATCCAAATGGATTGATAGACAATGCTTATCAATATGGAAGAACGGGCAACTTAATTGCCGATAACTATACTGTCCTATTTAGTCACTTCAATAAAAAATATGATGTTAATATTGGCTCTACGATTGACGAGTCGAAGTTCCAAGAAGTGGTAAGTGCTATCCGCGAAGATGTTGGGGCAACAGTAAAGAATGATACATATACGATTGATGGTAACAAGATTGTGATAGAAAAAGGCCAAGAAGGGAAAAGAATCAAAGAAACAGAGCTAGAAAACCTAATATATGCTAACTTGAATGGCGAAAATACAACAATTGAGATTCCAGTTGAAGTAGCTATGCCAGAAAGAATTGATTTTGACAAGCTATATGAAGAGACTTATGTGGAAAAGGTTGATGCTTCGTACAGCACAGAGGACGGATTTGAGTATACACAAGAGGTTTATGGTTCTTATTTCGATAAAGAGGCGGCAGTGCAAAAATATGCAGAGTTAGCAGACGGCGAAACGATGGAAATTGCTATGATTTCAGTTGAACCTACTGTAAAATCAGCGGACTTAAATAACGTGTTATTCAAAGATGTATTGGCTACCTATCAAACAAAGTATGATAGATACTATACAAATAGAGCCAATAACTTGGAAGTGGCAGCAAGAAACATTAATGGAACCATCCTATATCCAGACGAAGAATTTTCATACAATAAGGTTGTGGGAGAAAGAACAGTCAAAAACGGATTTAAAGAGGCCCATGTATTTGAGGGCGGAAAAGTAGTAGACGGCTTGGGTGGAGGAATTTGCCAAGTTTCAAGCACGCTATACAATTCTGTATTACTTTCAAACTTAGAAGTAACGCAAAGAGCAGCGCATATGATGCATACTGGCTATGTTGAGCCGGGAAGAGATGCAACGGTCGTATATGGCTCGATTGATTTTAAATTTAAAAATAACAGAAAAACGCCAATCAAGATTGAAACAATTGTTAAAAATGGAATTTGTACGGCGACAATTTATGGCATCAAAGAAGCAGACGACCCAAAAGTAGAAATTAAATCAGTCATTTTAAAGACAATTCCATATACAACGGTAACAGAGAACGACCCTACGTTAGAAGAGGGCAAGACGCAAGTAGTGCAATCTCCTTTAAATGGCTATGTTTCAGAGACTTACAAGATATTAAAAGATGCAAATGGCAATGAAATTTCAAACACGTTAGTGTCAAAAGATAGCTATAAGCAAACAAGCAAAATTGTAAAAGTAGGAACAAAGAAAGTGGAAACCCCAGCAGTAGTAGAACCTACGCAGGAGCCGACGCCGGAAAATCCAACAACACCATCGCTTCCTACAGGATGGGACAGCCCAGAAAGTCCATATGCACAATAATTGTAGGGGCGGCGTATCACGCCGCCCGATATTTTTAAATATCAAAAAAGTGTGGAAATGTGAGATAAAAAGTGATATAGTTTTAAATAAAACATGATACATGAAGGAGTGAGTAAAAATATGTTTTGGGCAGAAAAAATTGCAGATCAAATTATCGCAAGAAGACCAGATAAAGAAGAATATGTATGCGCTGCGGGTATTTCGCCATCAGGAAGCATTCATATTGGAAATTTTAGAGATATTGCTACTTCGCTAATGGTAGTAAAAGCACTTCGTAAGAAAGGGAAGAAAGCAAAGCTACTATTCTCATGGGACGAATATGATAGAATGAGAAAAGTGCCTGTCAATGTACAAGCTGTTGATCCAGAGGGGGCCTACGAAAAGTATATTGGGGCGCCATATGTAGACGTACCAAATCCTTTTGGTGGAGAAGCAAAAACATATGCGGAATATTTCGAGAAAGAATTCGAAGAGGCAGTGGAGCCATTCAAGCTTGATATGGACTATCGCCATCAAGCGCAAATGTATCGAGACGGAAAGTACACGAAGTACATTATCGAGTCATTAAAAAAGAGATATGAAATCTTTGATATTTTGGCTTCTTTCAAGACGCAAGAGCTTTCTGAGGAAGATAGAGAAAACTATTATCCAGTCAGCATATATTGCCCAGAGTGCCATCGCGATACCACGACGATTACTTCATTAAGTGAAGACTGCATTCATGCAACATATGAATGTAAGTGCGGTCATAAAGGCGAGTTCGATTTTGAGAAAGACCACGACTGTAAGCTTGCATGGAAAATAGACTGGCCAATGAGATGGCTTTATGAGGGCGTTGATTTTGAGCCTGGCGGAAAAGACCACGCAGCGCCTGGCGGAAGCTATGAGACAAGTAAAATTATCTCGAAAAAGATATTTGATTATGACGCGCCATTCTTCCAGGGTTATGAGTTTATTGGAATTAAAGGCTTAACGGGAAAAATGTCAGGTTCTTCGGGACTTAACCTTACTCCGGGAGCTATCCTAAAATTATACGAGCCAGACGTTGTTTTATGGCTATATTCGAAGGTTGAGCCAACGCGTACCTTTGATTTTTGCTTCGACGATGTGATTTTGAGGCAATACTTTGAATTTGATAAAGGATACAACGACTATTTGGAGGGCAAACTAGACGAGCATAACAGAGAGATTTACGAGTATGCTTTGATTGAGCCAGAAAAGAAATTAAGCACGGTTTCGATGTCACTTCTAGTACAGCTTGGTTCTATCGTGAACTTTAACGTGCCAATGCTAGAGACAATGTTTGAAAAAATCGGATTAAACTACAAGTACGAAGACTTCAAGTCGCGTCTTGATAGAGCAAAATATTGGCTTGAAAATTGTGCGCCAGAGCAGGTAAACAGGCTTCGCGATACGCGTAATTTTGATGTGTACAATACATTGTCGGAAGAAGAAAAAGAGCAAATTAAGATGCTACACGATTACATTAAGGCCGGCGGATACACAATGGAAGAGTTAAACACAGAGCTTTACGACATTCCAAAAAGAAGCCTAAAAGCAGAAGTAACGGATAAGGAATTGAAAGGCATTCAGGGCAATTTCTTTAAAAATGTTTATAAATTAATCATGGATAAAGAGAAAGGGCCAAGGCTATACTTGTTCTTAAGTGCCGTAGATAGCGCGTCTTACGTGGGACTTCTAGATTTCTCATATTCTCAAACAGAAGAAGAAGTGGAGATAGAAAGAAGAAAAGCAGAAGAGGCCGAAAAGGCACTACACGCAGGGGAAGAAGAAATTGTTTATGGCGACCCAGATCCAGTCGAGGAAGTACGTCCGCAAATTACGAAAGAGCAATTTGACTTGCTAGACTTGAGAGTTTGCAAAGTATTGAAATGTCAAGAGATTAGGAAGTCTCATAGTTGTTATAAGATTACGTTATTTGACGGCTTGAAAGAAAGAGTGATTGTTTCTTCGATTAAGAAATACTACAAACCAGAAGACCTAGTAGGAAAGAAGATTATCGTAGTGGCAAACTTAGAGCCTACGCGTATTACGGGAGTAAATTCAGAGGGAATGCTAATTGCGGGCACAAACAATGCTTGCGGATGCAAAGTGATTTTCGTAGACGATATGGTGCCAGAAGGAACGAGAATTTGTTAAATGATACCATTTGCGGGTTGCGTAATGCAACCCGCACAAAAATTGCGTAAAATGATTGACAATAAACAAAAAATATTGTACAATAATAAGGCATTTGATGGAGTGCAAATGGTGGATGTAGCTCAGTTGGTTAGAGCGCCAGGTTGTGGCCCTGGAGGTCGTGGGTTCGAGTCCCATCTTTCACCCCATCTATATACATTGGGCTGTAGCCAAGCGGTAAGGCACCAGACTTTGACTCTGGCATCTCGGCGGTTCGAATCCTCCCAGCCCAGCCACGTCGTCGCAAGCTATTATGGCTTGCGACTTTTTTTGTTCAAAAAAGTCGGTACGCCATACCGCTGCTCCTCCTTGTTTCGAGAAAAGTATCGTTCGCATTGCCTAAGCCCTTGTAAACGCGGGCTTTTTACGGCAATTTGCTCACTAACAACTTTTCTCGATGCTATATTTTCGCAGGGGATGGGAGGATTCGAAAACGGGTTCTATATGTTTTTCTTTGATATTCAAGTACATTTATGGTATAATCTAATAAAGAGAGGACGTTTTGAATGGGATTATTTGATTTTTTGAGTGGTAATAAAAATTCAGGAGAAGTGATTAAAGAGTACGGAAAAAAGCCTAAAAAGGAGGAGACTTTTTCTCAAACATATAGTACAGATGGTGATAACAAGGATTTTGAGCTAGTGGTTGAAGATGTTTTTACCATAACTGGCAGAGGCACGATTGTTACTGGAAGAGTCGGAGTAGGGCAGATTCGAGTAGGCGATGAGGTCTATATCAAGAATAATAGTACAGGAAAGCAGAAAAAGACGAGAGTGCTTGGTGTGGAGATGTTTAGAAAACTATTGGATGTAGCAAACGTTGGAGACAATGTTGGCTTACTTTTGCAAGGAATTGGAAGAAATGATGTTGCAAGTGGAGACGTTATTTCGAAATAGGCACTATATTACGCCAAAATCGGAAAGTATGATTCTTTTAACTTATCAAATGAATTTTTGGTAGATAACGTTTATATAAAAGAACTTAATAATATGGGATTAAAACCAATCATTCTTTTTTTCTACTAATGTTAAATTTGAATATTGTGGTCCACAATGCAGAAATCAGGGAAACGTGAATAAAAGTAGGGCTAAAAATAAGTAAATCAAATTTGCAACGGAGCGTTGCAAATTTCAAAAAATGCAGCATTATGTTGCAATTTTTAAGATTTTTAAAATTTTGCAGACGGTGTCTGCAAAATTAAGCAAAGAAGTTTAAGTAAGAATAAAGTAAGATTAAATTGCTAAATATAATATAAACTGCTATACTCATATTGTAAAGGAATGATGTATATGATAAACATTGGTAGTGAAAGTGAAACTATAGAGTTTAAAAAAGTACAAGTGAATTAAATGAAGGAGTTGTTTCTTTAGTCGCAATGCTGAATAAACATGGAGAAGGTATACTATATTTCGGCGTAAAGAATAATGGTGACGTAATTGGGCAAAAAGACATAACTGATAGTACCGTTAGAGATGTATCTCGTAAAATAAGTGAAGGAATCAAACCGCAAGTTATACCCACCATTTCTGTTGAGTATTATGAAAATTTAAAAGTTATAAAAGTAGTTACCAAAGGGAAAAACGCACCATATTCTACATTTGAAAAATACTATATTAGGTCTTATGACGAAGATAAAAAAGTAACGCCTAAATTACTTGCTGAAATGATAAATAAAACTGGTGAACCTGATTTAATAATAGAAGAAGAAGCAAGTAATCCTAAATTAAGCTTTAAAATACTCAAAAATCTATTTGCCATTAATGGTTTAACTGTTAACGAGAAAACTTTTGAAGCAAATAATTGAAAAAGTTATTCATTTAACAATGGATAAAAAGGTAGAATGGCATAGAATAAAGCCAACTATAGATATATATGCAAAACAGTATATTATGTTAAAGGAGTTTGTCAATAAGTATGGTGCTTTTGATAGCACATATTATAAACCTGAAAAAGAAACAAAAAATGGTTTAGAATTGTCAGATTCTTTTATTACTAGATTCCAAGGGGGACATTTATTTTTCTTCACATATCTTAATGATAATGATGAAAAATATTTTATAGCTATTCAGTCTTCTGAAGATGCAAAAATTTTAAATCTTACAGATAAATATGAGTTCCAGACTGAGCTTAAAAATCTTAAATACAATATTTCAGAACAATTAGATGATGTAACTGGATATATCAATAAATTATTAGAATTTTAATTATGAAATAGGAATGTAATAAATGAAGAGTCCTTCAATGCACATATCAAAAAAGAAACTGTCAGATATAGAAAATATAAGTATAGATGATAAATTTGTAAAAATAATAAAAGGAATTTATATTATTGAAAATTACTATAGAAATAAATTGTTTAGATCTTTAGAATATATTTTTCTGTTTTTTAATATTATTTTAAATATTTTTTTTAAAATTGAAATTAAAAACCTTACCTTAGGGCAGTTTCAAATAGGAATAACCTCTATTTTAATATATTACGGATATAGTGAATTGAATATTCATGATAAAAAAATTAAAAAAATTAATTTCAAACAATTAACTTACATTTTGAAAAGCATTAAATGGAAAAACAATTTAGAAATTTGTGTATGGAAATTAACACCAATTTACAATCAATTATTAATGAGTAATACAGATTTAAGCAGTCTAGCGGGAAACATTGGTGAATATTATAATGGTGAAATGTCATATGGTTTTTCACTCCAAAGACTTGTTAATAAAATTTAATGCAGTAAGGTAGAGCTATTTCAAGTAGTTCTACCTTATTTTTTATCATATTTTGATAAATCAGAATTATCCAAAGCATACTTTATGCAACTAACAAGTACGTTGTTAAAGCTCATATTTTCTACTTCCGCTATTCTCCTAAGCGTATTGTCTATGCTTTCTGATAATCGTATTGATAATTTTACATTGCTATCTTTGTATTTTGATATTTCAAACAAGATTATCACCTCTTGTTCCATTATTTCACAAATAAGCAATACCAAGAGCTCTCAAAACATTATGTTTGCATTTCAAAACATTTGTGATATAATTCCATTCGGAGAAGATATTTTTATTTCCTATGACTGATTAGTGATAGGTTTTCCTATCCTTTTTAGTAAATGAACTATGATGCTATGCGACTGTAAAGGAGGAGGAACTTGCGAAAGCGGAAGGCATTGACGGTGAAGCCGGCGAGGATACGAAAGTTGATATTGACGATATCCTTAAAAACCTTTTCGGCAGCAATAACGAATAATGGAAAGAGAGACTTGTTTTTTTCAAGTCTCTCTTTGTATGATGCGACAAAATGAGGTACTTTAATTATTGTTTCAATTCATTAATTCGTGCCCTAATTGTTTCTATATTTTTTCTTTCTATGTCGCTTAATTCCTCTAATGTTACCTTTTTGCCTGGTTCTGGGGCATACCACAAAAATCCCCAGAAGTATTCTTTTAAGTCTTTGGAGTCGAAGTCGTGGCCGTGTCTTGCAAAGATTTCGTTATAAGCTTTGTTTAATTCGTCTGTATCTAAGCCTGCCAAATCCTCTGCGCTTAAAAGTTTACTGCTGCTTTCTAGCATATCGTAGTCTTGCGCGATTAAACGTGTGTTGTATCTTTCCCAAGTCTCCTCGTCTCGGTCGAATCCATAAATATTTCCTTTTGTACTTGAAACAAACATAATAGAGCTATTTTCTTCTTTTAATGTTTGGAAGAAATCGATTGATGCATATAAGACTTCGCCCGCCATAGAATTGAATCCACTTCTTAATACTTCAAAAAATCTTGCACGGATATCGTTGCTATCATAGTAGTTTTTTGGAATTTCTACTCTTAAAATGGCAATACCGCGGCCATCTAGGCTATAGTTGTTCTGCCTATAGTATTCTTCCCATATCTTGTCGTAAAAGTCCCAGCTGTAGTAGCCGTTTGTTAATATTTCCAATATTTCTGTATCAGGATTTTTACTTGCGTATTTTTTGTCTGCCTCTAATCTGCTTTTGACAAGTTCGTCAATGATTTGCTCGTCTTCCCAATCCTCGTAGTATAGCTCGTTTACGGTGATTAAGTTTTGCGCTGGTTCGTCGATATTTTTGCTCATATAAGGAATGCCATAATAGACTTCCGAGGCCAAGTTGTATTTGTCTGTAAAGATGCTGTCTTTGGTTAAATATCTTTTAAAGATAGCAATTTTATCATAGCAATCGTCGAAGTCAATACTTGCCCATGCGCCATCCGTCTGTACATTGATTCCATAGTCATTCACATAAAAGGTATAGTTGCCTTTGCTTACAGTATGCATAAAGGCAAAGACTCTATCTTCCAAATCTCTTCTATCGACAGGTTCTTCGTATTCGTCGGTTTCCTCATTCCAAGTGCCCCACATATATTTTTCGTCCCAAGCAAGCGATTTATATGCTGCATTATTAAGAATGACATTGATATTCACATTATCCACAAAGCAATCTTTTAATGCGATAGTATCTCCAGTGTTTAAATCAAAAGTAATAGCGGAGCTTTTTCCAGAATGATAATCATAGTCATTATCACCCTTTTTGGTATTGTAGCTAGAAGAGAAGTTTAGCGATAGAATATTGGAAAAATTCCCTGATACATAGCAGCTAACAGATTTCGTGTCAGCTTCTTCTGTTGGCACTAATTTGAAAGCTTCTTCCTTAATTCTTTCATTAATTTTATTCTCAACTTCTTTATTTTTTAGTCCATCAATGGTGTAGTACGAAACGCTTAGCTTGTAAGGGTTAGCATATTGAGAAAGATAGACTCTGCCACCCTCATTGTGCATTATTTCGGTAGTTTCCAGGTTGTTTAATGGATATTTTTCCGTTGAGTCAGTTACTCCTAGTCGATAGTCAATTTCTAATTTGCTAGGATTAGAAGGCTTTTCCGGCGTGGTGGTTGACTTTTTTAAAACGACTAGTGCAGCAGTTATGCCTAGCGCGATGCAGGCAAATATGGCCAAAAAGATAAGGACTCCTTTTGTAAATATTTTTTCGTTTGACATATCATTTCCCCCCTTAACTCCATTATAGCGGATTGATACGAAAAAGCAATTGAAATAAATGGCGAAAATTAAAAATGAATTGCAATTTATTATTGACAAATTTTACATACGGTACTATAATATTAAATAGTGAATTTTGATTTATTTTTAAGAAATAGAAAGTGTGATTTATGGAAAAGTTAGCTCATTTTGTTGTGACACATAGGAGAAAGATAGGGATTTTCTTCTTGGTATTCTTTGTGATATCGCTCCTACTAATCCCGAGAGTAAAAATTAATTATGATTTATCAAAATATATTCCGAATACATTTCCATCTAAGGATGCACTAGATGTGGTGGAAGAGGAGTTTGGAATGCAGTCCATTGCCAGGGTAATGGTAAATGACGTGACGCTTCCTCAGGCAAAGGAATATAAGAACCAAATTGAGGCCGTGGATGGCGTGGATATGGTAGTTTGGCTTGACGACGACTACGATGTTTACCAGCCGGAAAGCTTTATCGACGAAGAGGATTTGGCAAAGTATTATAAAGATGGCAGTGCGCTTTTTGAAGTTATGTTTGAAGAAGACGACTATTCTTTAAAAACGAATAAGGCCATTGAAGAAATTTGGAGTATTATTCCAGAGGATTCAAATATGATGGGCTCTGGGCTAGACACGAAGTCGGCGCAGGATAGTCTTAGCAGCGAAATGGTTACGATTATGCTATTTCTAGTGCCACTTGCGATTGTCATATTGCTATTAACAACAGACTCTTGGACATCGCCACTTTTGTTTATTACAGTAATTGCAACTTCGATTGTCTATAATTTTGGCACGAATGTCATTTTTGATTCCGTATCATTTTTAACGTTTAGTATTTCGGCGGCGCTACAATTTGCCGTTTCGATGGACTATTCTGTTTTTATGCTACATCAATTTGAAAGCGAGAAAAAGAAGACGGACGATGTAGCCGTGGCAATGAAAAATGCACTTAAGAATTCTATTACTTCGATATTGTCTAGCTCGCTTACGACGATTGTGGGATTTATTGCGCTTGCATTTATGGACTTTGGAATTGGCAAGGATATTGGTTTTGTATTTTCTAAAGGAATTGTGTTTAGCTTATTGTGCGTTATTTTCTTAATGCCGTATTTGATTTTACGATTTGATAAATTGATTGAAAAAACAAGGCACAAAGCATTTCTTCCGACGTTTGAAAAGTTTAGTGCGAATATTGGAAGATTCAAATATTTGATTATTGTTATCGTCCTTTTAATTGCGGTGCCATCCTTTGTGGCGCAAAAGCAAAATCAGTTTTTGTATGGGGTTAGCGCGTTTGGAAGCGGCGAGGGCACAAAAGCAAACCTAGACGAAAAGGCCATTGTAGAAAAGTTTGGCAGAAGTAATCCAATGGTTTTGCTAATACCAAAGGGAGACTATGTCAAGCAAAAAGAGATGGTAGGCGAAATAGAGAATATGAATGCCGTATCAAAAGTGCAGGCACTAGTAGCTAATGTTCCAGAGGGTATTCCATATTCGTTTATCGATCAAGAGCTTTATCGAAAATTTGAAAGTGATAATTATACAAGAATTATTATTTATAGCAAAACGAGTAGTGAGAGTGATTTGGCGACAGAGACGTATAACGAAATTGTAGAGATTGCGGAAAAATATTATGACGAAAATTATAAACTAACAGGAACGATTCCCGTTACCATCGATATGAAAAACGTCATTGAATCAGACTACAACAGAGTCAATATGGTTTCAATATTGGCAATCGCCGTAATCTTGTTATTTACGTTTAGAAGTTTTACGGTTTCTATTTTATTGGTAATCGTCATTGAACTCGGTATATTTATTAATATGGCGATGCCGTATTATCAAGATACATCATTAATTTTTATGGGATATTTGATTGTAAGCTCTATCGAGCTTGGTGCAACAATTGACTATGCCATCCTTGTAACAAACAATTATTTGGAAGCAAGAAAAACGAAAGAGGCAAAAGAGTCGGCCAAAGAAACACTAATGAAATCTATTCCTGCTATTTTAACATCAGGAGGAATCTTGATTAGCGCAGGATACATTATCAAATTTTTCTCTTCTATCTCTGCCATTTCAGAAATTGGAGAATTAATTGGAAGAGGCGCATTGATTAGTGTGATCTTAGTTGTATTTTTACTACCACAACTATTAGTCCTTTTTGATAAAATGATTTTCAAAAAACATTTGATAGCGAGAATCAAACAAAGAATCGAAATTCTAAAGAAGAAAAGAAAGAGAAAATAAACTGTAGGGGCAGCGTATGACGCTGCCCGCAAACAGGCACAACATAAAAGAAAGAAGGAAATCAAAATGAAAAAATGTATTTCAATCATTCTTGCCTCCACAATGTTATGGATAAGCACTTCTACATTGGCAAGCGCGAAGTTAGCAAAGAAAAGTGAGATTGTATACGTTAATTTAGACGAATATGGAAGTGTAGAATTGATTAATGTATATAACAAATTTTCTGGATTATCTGCCGGCGAAATTGTAGATTATGCTAGCTACAGTGAGGTGACTAACTTAACAAACCACGACACGTCGGAGAAGATAGAGAATGCTATCAAGTGGAATATTGCAGAGGGAACAAGTGATTTTTCCTATATGGGAAAGCTATCCAATGAGGCTTCGCAAAACATTCCTTGGAATGTAGACATCTCCTACAAATTAAATGGTGAAGATAAAAACGCAAGTGATTTAGTGGGCGAGAAAGGTCTTGTGAAGATAACGATTGATGTTTCAGAAAATGAAAATGCTAACGAATATTTTAGAAATCGATATATGCTAGAAATTACGTCTTCATATGATATGACAGAATACATTAGTGTTTATTCGAAAGATGCTATTGAAGTTTTGACGGGTAACACCAAAACCTTGATGCTCATTGCTTTGCCAGGACAAAGTAAAACATTTGAAATAGAAATTGGCAGCAATAATTTTAGTATGGATGGCATTACGTTTGCAATGGTGCCTTTGCAAGGCGAAATATTTGATAAGCTTTCAGAAATCTCAGAGGATAAAAAAGATTTGGAAGACGCTATCGATAGCCTAAATGCTAGCATGGATATTCTTCTAAACAATACGGCTAGTATGAACAGTGCCAATGCAAAGCTAATTAGTGGAGCAAAAAATATTAAGACGGCAAGTAATAAACTTCAGGAATTAGCGGCAAGTAGAAATCAAAATATTGAAGATTTATCAAAAGATTTGAATGAGCTAAGTCGTATTACGACCAATGCTATTAACGATATTGAAAATTTGCAAACGTCGGTAGACGATGTGAATCAAATGGTCAGTGATTTGCAAGAAAAAATGCCAAAGCTAATAGGGGATTTGGAAGACGTATCAGAAGCATTAGAGAGATTAGAAGACGCTGCAGAAGACTTGCCAGACGACTTGAAAGACATTAAGAAATTAGTAGGAGATACGAGCGACCTAATCAAATCTGCTGAAACCGTATTGAAAGCGCAAGCAAGTGGCCAGAACGTAGACACATCTGACATAGAAGTAAGCCTAAAAGCGATTGCAGCACTTGCGGCAGAGTATGGTGCCAAAGCGCAGCAAGCAGAAGATTTAGCACAGGCGGCAGAATATGCCAAGATTGCTAAAACACTTCAAACGAATTTGCAGACTATCCAGTCTGAAATGGAATCCATAGAGGGCAGTGTATCAAGCGGTCTTTCAGGCGTCAAAAATTTAGTGTCTGGTATGAGCAAAGTAGAAAAAGACTTAAACACATTAGAAGAAAACATCAATTCCTTGTCAAAAGATGCTAAAAATTTGCCAGAAGACATCGAGGCAATGCAAAACTCTGTGGACACCATCAATGAAATTTTAAAAATCACGAATGAAAATTTAGAGAAGTATTTGGAGAAAAAAGAAAATGTAGCAGACGCAGTAACGCACTTAAACGAGGCAGCAAACGAACTACAAGAAATCAATACGCACGCGACAAATATTTTAAGTCACGTACAATCTATGACGAAAATATTAGATAATGAACTATACAGTGCGGCAACCGATATGGCAGACGGAATGACAGAGTTATTAAACAAAACGCAAAACATCGCCAATCAGTCTAATAGCATCAAGCAGTCGAAAAATACGGTATATAACGTCACGAAAAATCGTCTGGACGAAATTTCAGACGAGACCAATATCTTTGAGATTAACTCGGATGCGGAAATCGTCTCATTTACTTCTAGTGAAAACGAGGCGCCAGAAACAGTGCAAATACTATTAAAATCAAAGGACATCAAAGGGGCAAGCTTTGTCAGTGACGGCGATTTAGAGCCAGAAGAGGAAAAGAGTACGATTTGGGAGAAGATTGTAAACGTATTTAAAATCATTGGAAACTGGTTTAAAAAACTATTCGGAGGAAAATAGAATGTCGATTTTTGTCAACGCCTTTTTCTTGACAGATAAAAGATATTAAATTAATATAATAATTGACTTCATACTTTTGGGGGCAAAGTAATGGGATAAAACCCAATACTTTGCCCCCAATTTTTACCTTAATAAATGTTCTGTGAGGATACTCATTAAAACGACAAGGATGGCAGAGATGTCAAAGGTGTAGTCGGCAAATACATACTTGTATCTTTCTAGAGACTTAAGAGATACTTTTGTCTTGCATAGGGATAATATTTTTGCTCTAGAAGTTTTCTCTACAAATGCTTGTATGAAAAATACAAATCCCGCAATTAAAACAGCAAACAAGATAATAGATACAATAACCATCCAAATTTCAGGCAATATCATTGCTAGCGCTGCAAAGCCATTGTTTAAAAAGTGAATTAGCATTGTTAGTTTTATATCGCCGGTGTATAAATAAATTCCGCCTAAAATTAATCCCATAATAAATGCAAATAATCCTTGCGATAAGTTCATATGGATAATTCCAAATAGTAATGCGGAGAATACTAATGCAAATTTCCTGCCGTACTGTGAGGTAAAATTAATCATTGCTTTTCTGAAGAATAGTTCTTCAAATAGGGCTGGCGTAACAGCTAAGGTAAATACTAACATTAATTTTGACAAAAGGCTTGATTCGCTAGTTACTTCGAACATATCGGTGATGTCGTAATCTAATCCTAAGCTTGGATATAGTAATATGCTTAATACGATTTGCAGAGCAAATACTAAAAACAAGGCAATCAAAACAATTTTTACTTTTTCTGATTTTGATACCGTCATAGTTCGTCGACTAACTGTTAAGCTATGTTTGTTACAATATGCTAACACAAAGATGCTAGCAAGGCCTAGAGAAAGCGCCTGTAGTAACACTTGCATAATTAATGAAATTTCTGTTTCCGTATAAATATTTTCGAAAAGTGTACCAAGCGTAAAGCTTCCTATTAGAGAGAATATGGTTTGTACGCCAACATAAATTAAAATCGATAGGCCAACCACAAAACCAAGTTCTTTCATTTTTCTCTTTACCAAATATTTTTCTAACTTCTTTTCTTTATCTTCGCTGGCTGAGCGCTTCTTCTTCAATCTTGTGTAGTCTAAAATTCCGTTTTTAAAAAACTTAGCACAGAAATGAAAAGCAAACGGAATAGAGACAATTAATAAAATAAGTGAAAGAGCAATTTGCCATATGCTGCATTGACCAATTACCATTAGTGCAGGAATAAAAAATGCAGAAAGCAGTGGCAAACAAGAAGCAATAGCAAGTAGCGAATTTACTTTTGTGTAAGGGTCTATGACAGTAGAGGAAACGACATATGCGATTACCATAATAAACAATACTAAGGACATTGTGTTTCCTGCCTCGGAAGTAGAGGCTGTTTTGGCTGCTAAAGTTGCTTGGATAATGCAAAGCAAAATAATATTTAAAATGTTATATAAAATCACAGTCAAAATATAAATAACCATATCCATACTAAGAGCACTGCTAAGTACAGAAGCGGAAAGCGAAATATCTGTTGTGGCAATCGTGAAAACGCTTGATAATAGCATCGCGATGTAGTAATACATCATTAGCAAAATTCCCTGAATCACGACAATGGCAACGTTACTAAAAATTTTTGCAAATAAATATTCTTTTGCAGAAACGGTTGTTAAAATATATTCACTTGATTTAGACTGCTTTTCTTGCGCGATTTCATTTGACAATTTTGAGAATATCAACGTCGCAATTAAGTAAGTTAAAGCAGAGGATAGAAGTTTCACATACTCTTTCGAATTCGAATCTTCTGCATCAACTGAAAGCATGACTCTATCAATTTTTAAATCGCTTTGAAAAACAGCTAGCTCTTCTTCGCTAATGCCATACCTATCCGCAAACATCATATTTCTGGCATAACTCATAGCCTCTAGTAGCTTTTCGTATTTGGAACCTTGAATTCCCTCTTTCGAAATGACAGAAAATTGAATCATTTCTTCTTCGTCCGGAGTAGCTTCAATAATGACAAAATCGTCTGGAATATTGTCTGCCGTGTAGGTGTTTTCTGTAATCCTTGAAACGCTAAACCCCTCATTTTCCAATAGCTTTGAAGAAACATTGCCATAGATTAAATTGCTATTATCTAAAACAACAATCTCAAAAATATCGTCTTCATTTCCAAAGTGCAATAACGAAGAGATTTTAGTAAAATTCATTAAGATTAGGATACTAACTAACGTAATAACATTAAAAATAATAAACCACTTGTTTTGCAAATCTTTATAAAATGAAAATTTGATAATCTCTTTTACTTTTCTATTATTCATAGCGCTTCACCCACCTTATCAATAAAGATATCATTGAGAGAATGGACGGGCTCGCCATTGATTTTGTAATTGCGAATAACCTCTTGCAAATCGCCTTGTAGCAAGGCTTCTCCGCGATTAATCAACAGGATTTTGTCACACAAGTTTTCAACGTGATTCATAATGTGCGAAGAAAAAATGATGGTTTTTCCTTGCGATTTTAGCGTTAATATTGCTTTCTCCAATTCTTCCACACTCACAGGATCCAGTCCTGAAAACGGTTCGTCCAAAATGATAAAATCAGGATTGTGCAAAACCGAAATAATAAACTGAATTTTTTGACGATTCCCTTTGGAAAGCTTTTTCACTTTCATAGTCAGCAAATCTTCCATATGAAAAATGGCAAGCCACTCCTTAAGACTTTTCAAAATTTCGCTTTTGGGCATTAGCTTTAAAGAAGCGTAATACTCGCAAATATCCAGCACGGTATACTGGTTTAAAAGGCTGCCTTCCTCTGGCAAATACCCAAACCTATCCAAAACACTCGTTGTAATTTCGTTATGATTGAATGTAATTTCGCCCTCTGTAGGCTCAATCAAATCTAAAATCATTCTAAAAATAGTAGACTTCCCAGAACCGTTTCGCCCCACAATTCCAAGAACCTCCCCATCATTCACAGTAAAAGACACATTCTTCACAGCAGTAACTGTCTCAAACTGCTTCGTTACATTCTTAAACTCTAACATAAAAATTCTCCTTTAAACACCATTATTATGTGTTAAAAATATTTCGATTATTATTATATCGAAAAAATGAGGCATTTTCAAGATGCGTTGACAAAAAGTATTTTGCTGCCACGGAGAATTATTTCCACGTCACATCAACATTTTTTAGATTGTAGTACATTTTGTAATAGTACTTATGATAGTCGCTGACGTAGGGCATTGACCAGGTGTAGTTGATGTCGGGCGTGTCTAAGACTAATTCTCTAGAGGTGTTGCTTTCTATTTTTTCAATGTTTTGTGCTTCTATTTTGTGTGATTCGTGGTATCCATTGATAATGGTGAGCTGGTTGCGTAAAGATACAAATGCTAAGAGTAGCGTTGTGGCGGCGGATATGCAAGTTTTCGCATTCCATTCTGCTAAATGAATATCTTGGGTTAGATAGGCAACCATCAGTATTAGCATAAAAATGCCAAACAATAAATTTCTGTCGCCATAAACGCTGGATACGGCGAGCATTATTTGAGAACCAACGAGTAGAATTTCTGCTATGGTAAAGGTGATTGTATTTGTTTTCAAATCTCTTAGTATGACTGTTGCAGAAATAATGGCATAGGAAAGTAGCAAATAGGCGATTACTAGCACTTTTACTAAATCAAAGACGGAGCTGGCTGTGATAAAATAAACGCTGTATAGTAGGACGGGAATGCTGAAAAAGATAATTACTTTTAGGATGCGGTTCTTACACTTCATAAGGCCAAGTAAGATAAATGCGATGTTGAGCGGCAACATCCACTTGGTAAAGAAATAGGAGTTTAGCAGGTATTTGATTAAGTGTATGGATTTTGCAAAGAAAGACAATTCTTCTTGGTTTTCTAGGTTAAATCTTACAAAGGTGGCCGGCGACAGGATAACGGTTGCGACACCAAATAAAGCAAACACCCAAATTGCGATTTGCTTTTTATCTACTTTTTTATTCACAATGAAATCTCTTATGACAAGCAAAAAGCATAGCCCAAAGGCCATCATACCGCCTTGCTCAACGGTTGCGGCAGCAAGGAATGATAATATACACATAAGCCAAGTGTGTTTTGGATTTTCACGATATTTTAGCAGAAAATACCAAAAGACGAATAAGAGAAAAACGGGGTACACATAGTTAAAAGAGCCAGTTAGCCAGTAAATGCTTTGCCTTGATACGCTAATTCCAATCAAACAAACACCCAGAAAAAATGCAAGCCCACTATATAGCGTGTTTTCGGAGGCTATTTTTGAGCCGAAGTACACAATTGACGCTAGCATCAAGGCGTTAAATAGTTTCCACCATATGAGATTTTGAGATAGAAAAATAGATACTAGAAAATGCACGATTGCTCTTCCATTGATTTGGGTATAGTGTTCGACGTGGTGGGCCCAGAATTCCTGCATCGGTCCTTTCGAATAAGTGATATAGTAATAATCGTCGCCGAATAGATATACATTATATAGTGCAAGAAAGACAAAGACAAATGTGATAATTGCAAAGGCAAGCGAAAAATTTTTCTTCATTTTTCATTCCTCCGATAAGTGATATAGAGTTAGTATTGCCAGTTTTTAAGCTGTCTATCTATTTATATACGGCGGGCGGAATAAAAATGCATATTGAGGGGGAAGAAAGGAAATGCTAATGATTGCAAATGAAAGAGGTAAAAAAGTTGTAAAAGGCAAAAAAAACTGCAAGGAAATTATCAAATCCTTACAGCTGTATGCTTTTGGTGCACCACCGGGGGCTCGAACCCCGGACAACCTGATTAAGAGTCAGATGCTCTACCAACTGAGCTAGTGGTGCGTCGTCAACGATAATTATTATAGTTCGAAAAGAGACGCTTGTCAAGAGTTTTTGACAAATTATTACGGAAGAAAAATCTATCCAAATTCCTCCGTCCCCCTTGGATGCTTAGATTTCCCGAAGGAGAAGCAAGAGAAGGTCGAGACAAAGAAATTTATTCCAATTGAATAAAATAGAATCCCAGTCGCGTTTGCGGCTGGGATTTTTATGATTACTGACTTACTGGAGCATATTTTGCATTTCTTTCTGTTGTGTTTAGAATAGTTTGCAAAAGCTCACCATCCTCCTCGCTTAATTCAATATCTTCTCTGTACCAATTATCAACGGAATAGCTTTCCTCGTTTGGCACATTAGGGTTAAGTGAGACAGAAAAGTAGATTTTATCGTCGTTGATAGCAAAAATATTTGCGGAGTCACTTCTAAAAGAATCGATTAATTCTAAATCGCTGTTGTAGAAATTGAAGTATCTCGAAGGCGTATGATAAACATTTTTTTCCACAGAGATCAAGTATGCATTTTTAAATACATAAAGATCTTCAATCACTATATTGGCATAATTGGTTGAATTTGGATTTTCTTCGTCAACTTCGTACGAAGAATTAAAGAAGAAGACTTCTTTTACCTC